>DIVF01000052.1 GCA_002423285.1 Micavibrio sp. UBA6139
TCGAAATTTCAGAAAAAACCCTTTTCAATCAATGACTTTCCCTTGACGTTGCCGGGCGGAATCAGGCATGCTGGAGATAGAGAAAAAAATCTAAGGCCTTGAAAGTGCTGGTAAGTACGACTGTGACTTCAGCCCGTACAACACAGGGTCCAAGCGGCAAGAATGCCCTGATTGTAATAATGGCAATAATAATGGCTTCACAGAGGTATAGGCGATGACAAAATCAGAACTGATTCAGATGCTGGCTGAACGCAACCCGCATTTATATATGCGCGATGTGGAAAAAATCGTTGATACCATCTTCGAAGAAATCACTGCAGCCCTCGTGCGCGGCGACCGTGTTGAACTGCGCGGCTTTGGTGCGTTCTCGGTCAAGGAACGCGAAGCCCGCATCGGCCGCAACCCACGCACCGGCTCCAGCGTGTCTGTCGATGCGAAACGCCTGCCCTTCTTTAAAACAGGCAAGGCCCTGCGCGAACGCCTGAACGGTCTCACCATTTCCGGCGGCGAAGATTTTTAATCTCAATCTTGATCTGATCATCAAGGAATACCCACGCCACACGATTGCGGCAGCGGCAGGAATTTTCGTTATCATCACGGGTGGTATTGTTTATGCAGCCCTGTCTGATGACAGTGTGACGACCCAATATAATACTGAATGGTATTCGTGTACTGGCGACGATGCCAGCTGCACCGCGATTATCGGAGCGTGCGGCGAATGGGCCCCGGTCAATATCCACTCCACGCAAGCCGCGGCCAATTACTACAAACAGCTGTCAAAGCTGGTCCGGTGCATTCAATCCCCTTTAAACGATGTGCAAGCCCAAAGCATTCCACCGACCTATTGCGAACAATCCCAATGTGTCATTGGCCACCGCGCCGCCCTTTAAAAAAGATAAGCACCCTCATGACTCATCAAACCCGCCCACAGCACCCGGTCATTTTTTGCGCTATCGATACAGCTGATATTGGCGCAGCCAAAAATCTGGCCGCCGCGATGCAAGATGCGGAATGCGGGATTAAACTCGGCCTCGAATTTTTCTGCGCCCATGGCCCCGCCGGGATTGCGGCGATACGCGATGCCTATCCTGACCTGCCGCTCTTTCTTGATCTGAAGCTGCACGATATTCCCAATACCGTGGCCGGGGCGCTGCGCAATGTCTTGCCGCTACGCCCGCGCTTTATAACATTACATGCCGGGGGTGGGTTGGCGATGATGCAAGCAGCACAAGACTGCGTGCAGGATCAAAAAGACGCGCCCACTTTGCTGGCCGTCACCGTTCTGACCGCCCTTGATGATGTGGGCCTAGTGGAAGTCGGACAACAAACCCCGGCCGGAAAACAGGTTCTGACACTGGCGACCCTGACGCAACGTGCCGGACTTGGCGGTGTTGTGTGTTCAGGACATGAAATTGCAACGCTGCGGAACGCCTTGGGACCAGATTTTATCCTGATGGTGCCGGGCATTCGGCCCAAGGGGGCCGACGCGCAGGACCAAAAACGGGTCATGACCCCAATTGATGCCATGCAAGCGGGCGCCACCCATCTGGTCATTGGCCGCCCCATCACCGGGGCCGCCGACCCCGGTGGGGCTGCATATGACATAATGCAGGGCCTCAAAAACGGCTGAAACGCTTAAAAACACCCCCAAAATCAGGCCCTTTCCTTGACAATACCTGCCTGCATGGGGGATAAGAACAGCGTCCACAAAAGCGTAAAATCGGAACCATTCCGGATAAGATTTAAGGAACCAACAGATGAACTGGCTGAACAACTTTATCCGTCCAAAAATCCGCTCGCTGGTCACCCAGCAAAAAGACGTCCCGGATAATCTGTGGCAGAAATGCGCGACTTGCGAAGGCATGTTGTTCAACCGCGATCTGTCGGAAAACCTGAACGTCTGCTATCACTGTGGCCACCATATGAAGATCACCGTCGATGAGCGCTTGCGCCTGTTATTCGACGACGCGAAATGGGATGAAGTGCGCCTGGCCAAAGTGGCCCAAGATCCTTTGAAATTCAAAGACAGCAAAAAATACGCTGACCGTTTAAAAGCTGCCCAAACCAAATCCCGCCGCGATGACGGCATTATCGTTGCCAAGGGCACGATCACCGGCATTCCCGTTGTCATTGCCGCTTTTGATTTCGACTTCATGGGTGGATCCATGGGTGCCGGTGTTGGTGAGGGTGTTGTGCGCGCCGCTGAAGAAGCGGTTAAAACAAATTCCGCCCTGCTGGCCATTCCGGCATCGGGTGGTGCGCGGATGCAAGAAGGGGCTTTGTCCTTGATGCAAATGCCACGCACAATTATCGCCGTTGAAATGGTGAAAGAAGCAGGTCTGCCTTACTTCGTTCTGCTGACCGATCCAACAACGGGCGGTGTCAGCGCATCCTTCGCGATGGTCGGTGATATTCATCTGGCTGAACCGGGTTGCATGATCGGCTTTGCCGGTAAACGCGTCATTCAAGAAACCATCCGCGAAGAATTGCCGCCCCGTTTCCAAACAGCGGAATATCTGGTTGATCATGGCATGGTCGATATGGTCGTACCACGTAAAGAATTGCGCGCGACACTGGGCCGCATGCTGGGCCTGATCCTGCGTCCAGGGTTTGATGCCCATGGCACAGGCCGGAGCAATAAGGGTGGTTCTGCGCCGAAATCCCCGGCGAAAGGTGGTTCCGATGTTCGCACCGCCGCCAACGCCGCCCGTAACATTGCACAGCTGGCTCCGAAACTGGCGACCGTGAAGAAGAAAAAGCCAGCCAATACCAGCACGCCTGTTCGTAAGGCCGCTGCCAAGTAAGCCCAAAGGACGACTGGTCCCATCTCCCATAGGGAGAGGGTTAGGGTGAGGGGGTGCAATGTCAAACATCCTAAGCCCTCACCCCCGCCCTCTCCCCATGGGAGAGGAGGTTAAAAAAACCAAACAGGCACACAACATCACTAAAAAGAGCAGCAATGCCACAAACGCACGCCACACTGCAGGACAAGCTGGAAACGCTCTTTGCCCTGCGGCGTGAGCGTTATGATTCAACGCGCATCAATCCTGACTATTTCACCCTGCTGGAACGGCTTGGCCATACGGCGGCGCAATTGCAACACCAATTGCCACCCGTCATCCATGTCGCCGGGACCAATGGCAAGGGCTCAACAATCGCCTTTATGCGCGCGATTCTGGAAGAAGCCGGTTATAGCGTTCACACCCACACCTCCCCGCATCTGTTGCGCTTTAACGAACGCATCGTTTTAAACGGCCAGATGATCGACGATGAACGTCTGGAAACATTGCTGGATGAGGTAATGGAAAAATCCGCCGGGCTTGATCTGCATTTTCTGGAATTAACCCCGGCTTTGGCCTTCGCCGCCTTCGCCAGAACCCGCGCCGATGTGTTGTTATTGGAAACGGGCTTGGGCGGACGGTTGGATCACACCAATATTTTGGCAGCACCCTTGGCGACCGTCATTACCACCTTGTCCTTTGACCATACTGATTATCTAGGTAAGGCGATTGAACAGATTGCAACGGAGAAGGCCGGGATTATGCGCGCCGGGGTTCCGTGCCTGATCGGCAAGCAAATTTATCCGGCAGCGGGCGATACTTTAAAGGCCCATGCGGCGGCGATTAAGGCCCCGCTGACCAGTCCTGAGGATTGGGACGGGGATTTCATCCTGCCAACCCCAGCCCTGCCCGGTGCCCACCAAATCGGCAATGCAATGCTGGCTGTTGAAACATTACGGACCCAGAAACGATTTCATATCCCCGAATCCGCCTTTGCCGCCGGGATCAAATCCGCGCACTGGCCGGCCCGGTTACAAAAAATCGCCCTGCCCCCATCGGCAAGCGGGTGGGAATTATGGCTGGACGGTGGGCATAATGACAGCGCCGGTCTGGTTCTGGCGGAACAGGCGAAGGATTGGGCCCATGATGACCGCCCCTTACACATCATCACCGGGATGATGGGGAATAAGGATGCTGTGCCCTTTGCCCGCGCCTTGGCCCCGCATGCGGCCAGTGTCACCACAATCGATATTCCCGGGCATGAAGCCCAATGCATCCCCGCCCTTGAACTGGCCCGTATCTGGCGGGAACAGGGGGCCAAACGGGCCGCTGCGGACGCGCTCGACTGGGACGATATATTGGACACATTGATGGAACGGGAAAAACCGGGTCGAATCCTGCTCACCGGGTCGCTTTATCTGGCGCAAATGGTGCTGTGACCATGATTTTTCCTAGAATCCGCCTTGTTCACTTCACATTTCTGTCGGATGGTAGACATTAAGATAAACACGGTAATTCAGGGGATTTTAATGAACCAGACACCTGCACAAAATAATATCGCACTTGTCGATGACGACCAGAATATTCTGGCCTCAGTGTCCATGGCATTGGAAGCGGAAGGGTTCAAAGTCACCACCTATACAGACGGTGAAGAAGGCCTGAAGGGCATCACCGCATCCCCGCCTGATCTGGCGGTTCTGGATATTAAAATGCCGCGCATGGACGGCATGGAAGTATTATCGCGCTTGCGCGAAAAATCATCTTTGCCGGTGATTTTCCTGACCTCGAAAGATGATGAGATTGATGAAGTTCTGGGCCTGCGCATGGGCGCGGATGATTACATCACCAAGCCGTTTTCACAGCGTTTGCTGATTGAACGCATTCGCTCGCTGCTGCGCCGGGAAGCGATCCGCAAGGATGTTGCCGCCGGCGGTCCGGAAGATGAAAAGGCCCGCATTGATCGCGGCGATTTGATTTTGGACGATTCACGTCACCTGTGCGCGTGGAAACAGCGCCCGGTTGATTTGACCGTGACCGAATATTTGCTGGTCAAGGCACTGGCGCAGCGTCCGGGCCACGTGAAAAACCGTGACCAATTGATTGATATGGCTTACGGCGAAAATATCTATGTTGATGACCGCACGATTGATTCACATGTGAAGCGTATTCGTAAGAAGTTCCGCGTGATTGACCCAGAATTCTCACAGATTGAGACCCTATATGGCGTTGGATACCGCTATAAAGAAGACTAAACGGGCGTTGCTGAAAAAGCGTCGTTTTCGTTTACCGCGCATTGGCGGTGGGCTGACACTGCGTATTTTGTCGGTCAATCTGATTGCGCCGGTGATTCTGGCGGCAGGTCTTTTATATCTGGGGCAATATCGCGACAGTCTCATCGCGGCGGAATTAAAAACCCTGACTCTGCAATCCCAGCTTTTTGCCGGGGCGATTGCCGAAGGGGCCGTGCGCCCGGTCCAACGCGGCAAGCCGCTTTTCTTTGCCCGTCCTGAAGAAATTGAAATGCTGATCCCCGAGCTGTCGCGCCGAATGCTGCGCCGCTTGGGTGAAACCATGGATACGCGGACACAGCTTTTTGACACAACGGGCCAATTGATCGGTGATTCTGATGAGGCCGCGCGCGCAGGCCAGCTGGCAGAGCTGAATTTTATGGGGCCGCTGAAGCCTAAAAACACCAGCAACATCAAGGGAATCGGCGAAACATTGCTGCGCTTGATGCCAATGCAAAGCAACCTGCCCACCTATCCCGAAACCATTTCCGATCAGGTTGGCGATTATCCGGATGCGGCCCTTGCCATCAAGGGGACCATTGCCGCCACGGCATGGGAAAACAAACAAGGACAATTGATCCTGACGGCCAGCGCCCCGGTGCAAAAATCACGGCAGAAAATCGGTGTGGTTTTGTTATCGCGCGATGGCAAGGATATCAAGGAAGCCGTCGATCAGATGCGCTTTGATATCCTGACCATTTTCATGGGCGCGTTGTCGATTACGATTTTCCTGTCCATGTATCTGGCCGGTTTCATCGGCCAGCCACTGAAAAAACTGGCCCGCGCGGCAGAAGCCGTTCGCATGGGTCAGGGCCGTCAAATCGATATTCCCGATCTGACCCACCGCCGTGATGAAATCGGCGAATTATCAGCAGCCCTGCGCGATATGACCCGCGCCTTGTGGGATCGCATGGATACGATTGAGCGTTTTGCCGCCGATGTGTCCCACGAAATTAAAAACCCGCTGACATCCTTGCGCAGCGCCGTGGAAACAGCGTTTCTGGTTAAAGGCCGCGAGGCTGATCTGGAGCGCCTGTTGCATATTATGCAACATGATGTCACCCGCCTTGACCGCCTGATCAGCGATATTTCCAATGCATCGCGTCTGGATGCGGAATTATCACGCGAAGAAATGGGCAGCTTTGACCCGGCCAGCCTTTTGAAACCATTGGTTGATGCCCATCGCCTGACCTTGGAACGCCAGCAAGGCAAGATGGAACCGGACCCCACACGCCTGCCACCGGAGCAGAAATTGCTGCTGATCCTGCCCGAAGACATGCCGGGCAAAGCCAATCTGGTGCGCGGCAATGAACACCGTCTGGCACAGGTCTTTGAAAACCTGCTGACCAACGCCCTGTCCTTTTCGCCCCCTGCTGGTGCGGTAATACTGGAAGTGAAACCAGAACCGCATAACCAGCGCACCATTTTCACGGTGAGCGATGAAGGTCCGGGCATTCCTGACAATAAGCTCGAGAACATCTTTGAACGCTTCTACAGCCAGCGGCCCAAGCATGAGGGCTATGGCCGCCATTCAGGCCTTGGCCTGTCTATCGCCCGCCAGATCATCAAGGCGCATGGTGGCGTTATCTATGCCGAAAATATCCGCAATCAGGATGGCAGCGTCAAAGGGGCCCGCTTCACGGTCGTCCTCAACAACGCCGACGCCAAACCAGCCAAATAAAGATCAGGAAAATCGGCGATTCAAAGCCACAAAAGCCCCCTGCCTTAATATCGTCACAAAAAATTTGCCGCAGAGCGGTTCCATCATGCGCCCTGCCTTGCTATGCTGAATCCAGCAAGGCAAATCATGACAGCAGATTCTCCGAATTTAGGCTCGCCGCCCACGCCGTCACAGCGGCCCATCATTGTCACCGGATTATCCGGGGCGGGCATGTCATCTGTTCTCAAAACGCTGGAAGATATGGGGTATGAGGTTTTTGACAACTTCCCCCTTAATTTGCTCGATTCACTGGTGCGGGATAATCGCGGCGATGATATGCCGATTGCGGTCGGGCTTGATTCCCGCACACGCGGTTTTGAACCCGAAGCCCTGTTAACAGCGGTTGAGCGTCTGGATGCCCGTCTGGTCTTCCTGTTCTGTGATGAGGCCGTCTTACAAAAGCGCTTCACCGAAACCCGCCGCCGCCACCCGGTGGCCCGTGATCGCCCTGTTACAGCCGGTATTAAACGCGAACAGGAATGGTTGCACCCGTTGCGCGCCGCTGCGGATATGGTGATCGATACGACCGATCTGTCTATTCACGATTTGCGTCATTTGCTGGAAAAACAATTCCATGTGACCAAGGGCGCGCATTTGACCCTGACCCTCATGTCGTTTGGTTTCCGTTTTGGCGTGCCGCGTGATGCCGATCTGGTCATGGATGTGCGCTTTCTGGCCAACCCGCATTGGGTCAAACATCTGCGTCCGCAAACCGGGCTGGATGTTGCCGTCGGGGAATATGTCTCCGGTGACCCCGATTTCGAACCGTTTCTGGTGCGCTTTCGCAGCCTGATTGACCCCTTGCTACCGCGCTACGCGCATGAGGGGAAAAGCTATCTGACCATCGCCATTGGTTGCACCGGCGGGCGGCACAGATCGGTTTACACAGTCGAGCGTCTGGCCCCGGGCCTGAAGGCCTTAGGCTTCACCACATCGGTCCTGCACCGTGATGTAAGCCGCTGATTTTTAACAAAGCCTCATAAATTTATGGAAATTAATGCGGGGCTATTATATAGTACCGCCCATGCATAAATTCCTGCGCAACCGTTACGTTGAAAAAACCGCCCTATGGGGGACGCTCACGGCGTTAAATGCGCCCTTGGCATTTTTACCGCTAGCGATCACGGGGCTATCACGCCTGTTCATCGTGACCCAGTCTCACGATGTGCTGGCAAAAGAAGCCGCAAAAGAAACCCGCAGTTTAGCGATCCCCGAACAAGAAACGCTCTCACGTATCGCCCGGGATATGGGCCAGAAAGCCGGCATCACAATCAAGCATGTTTTAGTGCGCAACAATGACCGCTTCAGAAATGCTGAGGTATTTGGTGAAAGCCGCAAAGCAACATCGCTAATCTTTCAAGGCAACCCACTGCAAGATCCAGTTTTGAACCAGACACCGCAAGGTGAAGCCGTCATGCGCGGCGTCATCGCACATGAACTGGGCCATGCGCTATCAAACAGCGATAATACCTTTAAAAACAATGCGTACATGACTGGCCTTTGCTATTGCCTGAGCAGCAGCCTTGGCACCATTACTGGTCTTATCGCCATAGCGAGCGGTGGCCTAGCACTGGGGGCAGGGTTGATTGGTGGCGCAATCTTAAGCGCGGGGGCAGGGTTTTTGACCATGGCGCTTAATCAGCGCTTCAGCCGCAATGAGGAATATCTGGCCGATTTACGCGGTGCCGACCTTTTCAGTGCGGATGACATGGTCATCTGCCACGATTATAATTTGAAAGTGTTGCGACAGGAACACGGCGCGCAGCAAAAGCCACAAACACAACCAAAACCGCAAGCCTTGGGTCAGCGCTTTGTGGTCGCCTGTATCAACCTATACGGTGATGACCACCCTGAGCCGCAAGACCGCATTGATGCCCTGCGCACGGTTTTTGGAACAACAGCCTGTTATACCGTTTCGAATAAAACCCCTGCAAAATCAGGCTTAAACCCACAGTCCGGGGGTGCGTCATGCACCCATTCCTGATCAAACGCTATGCCGAAAAAACAGCCCTGTGGACGGGTTTGGGGGCACTGAACGCGCCGCTGGCGTTTTTACCTGCGATGCTTGCCGGGCAGATCACATACCACCACAGCACCCAATCACCGGAGCATGCCTTGCGCAGCGCAATTCAGCTGGGCGGATTTAAGCCCCTTGAATCAACATCACCCTTGGCTCTGATGGCCAATGAGATGGGGAAGGAAGTCGGCGTGACCTTCACTCATTTATACAAGACAGACGAAAAGTGTTTTGAAAACATCATGATCTTGCAGGATCGGCGCGATGAAGCTGCGTTGTTGTTCCAAGGCGATCCGCTGCAAGATCTCGACCTGATCGAAGCCGGACAAGAACAGCAATTCCTGCGCGGTATTCTAGCGCATGAGCTGGGCCACACCCACACGCGTGGCACCAATTATTTCCAGCATACCGCCACCATCACCAGTCATCTTTATGGTTTTGGGGCCGGTGTATCGATGTGCATTGGCTGGGCCATGATGCTGTTTGGCAGCTTCACAACGGGGTTGGGCTTTATGGGGGCCGCCGCCGCTGGTGCGACAGCAAGCATCGCCACACTGGTTCTGCGTAGCCGAAATTTGAAAAATGATGAATATCTGGCCGATATTCATGGCGCACAAATCTTTGGTGCGGATGATTTGATTATCACCCATGATTTTGCGGATAGAGTCCTGGGCCCGCAAATTGAACAAGCGAAAAGCGCTTATAAAGGACATGACACACCGGGGCTGATGACGCGCCTCTACGATAATTTTATCGATGCCACACACCCATCAAGCCGTGACCGGACCAACGCGCTGCGCCGTATTTTCAAATCGAATGCCGCCTTTAATCTGGCCGGTGAGCCTGTATTACAAGAGCGTTTTGCACCGAGCCAAAAATCAATACGGTTATACGCCACGCGGATTGAACCGAAGAACAATAAACCCCAATAAAATTAAGGCTGAAGACCCTGTTTAGGCTGCGGGCCTGATGGCTGTGTATCGCGGCATTGTGTATCAATGCTGTTGCACAATGACGCCATAAAGGCCGGGGTGATTTGCGCCAAGACCGCTTCGCGGTCAGCCTTTGGCAGGGATTCAAGCACGGTAATATTCAAACCCGGAACACTGACACCACCGGACGGATCGCGGTGCTGTAATGTTGCGCCGTGCGCATGGCGGCGGAAATGAATGGCCGCGCCATCGGAATGAAGTGTTTCAGAGGCAGGTGCCCCGTTTAGCAAACTGGCGACATTACCCGCCAGGCCATGGGTCTCAACCGGGCAATCATTCTGGGCACCAGACACTAAAATTGCCGGAACGCGCGCCCCGTTTTGGAAAGATTCGATCAAAACACCGAATTTCAACGGATTTTCTGGCTGAACAACGAATACGGTCATGTGACACCCCTATAATATCGTTTTTGACGAGTCTTTTTGCCCGGTTTTCATGGTAATGTTTGCTTGTTTTCAACACCATTACCCCTTATGTAATACAGCGAAAACGTAAATTTTCCCTTTATTTAACCGGAGAGATACAAAGATGAGCGCTCAGCCCCACGCCGTACAGAACGATTACAAGGTCAAGGACATCGCATTGGCCGAATGGGGCCGTAAAGAAATTACGATTGCTGAAACCGAAATGCCGGGCCTGATGGCGATCCGCAGCGAATTCGGTCCCAAGCAACCGCTGAAGGGCGCACGCATTGCGGGCTGCCTGCACATGACCATTCAAACAGCAGTGCTGATTGAAACACTGACGGCGCTGGGCGCGGAAGTTCGCTGGTCCTCTTGCAACATCTTCTCCACCCAAGATCACGCCGCCGCCGCGATTGCCGCCACAGGCGTTCCGGTCTTTGCATGGAAAGGCCAGTCCAACGAAGATGCTGAACAATGCATTCACGACACCATCAAGGGTCCGAATGGCTGGACAGCGAACATGATTTTGGATGATGGCGGCGATCTGACCACCATCATGCACAAGGACTACCCGGAACTGATGAAAGACGTGAAGGGTCTGTCCGAAGAAACCACCACAGGCGTTCACCGCCTGCACGAAATGGCGAAAAAGGGCGAATTGAAAGTGCCCGCCATCAACGTGAATGATTCCGTGACCAAATCCAAATTCGACAATAAATATGGCTGCCGTGAGAGCCTGGTTGACGGTATCCGCCGCGCAACAGACGTCATGATTGCTGGTAAAATTGCCGTTGTGTGCGGTTATGGCGATGTGGGCAAGGGTTCTGCTGAATCACTGCGTTCCCAAGGCGCACGCGTTATCGTCACTGAAATCGATCCAATCTGCGCCCTGCAAGCGGCGATGGAAGGGTACGAAGTCACAACATTGGAAGATGTTGCCGCAACAGGTGATATTTTCGTCACCACCACAGGCAATGTTGATGTCATCACACTGGACCACATGCGCAGCATGAAAGACCGTGCGATTGTCTGCAACATCGGTCACTTCGATTCTGAAATCCAGATCGAAGCCCTGCGGAACTTCAAATGGCACAACGTAAAACCACAAGTGGATGAAGTTGAATTTGCCGATGGCAAGCGCATCATCATTCTGGCCGAAGGCCGCTTGGTCAATCTCGGCTGTGCAACCGGTCACCCGTCCTTCGTGATGTCCGCATCCTTCACCAATCAGGTGCTGGCGCAGATTGAACTGTGGAACAACGCGTCTGCTTACAAAGTGGGTGAAGTTTACGTTCTGCCAAAACATCTGGATGAAAAAGTGGCATCCCTGCACCTTGCGAAACTGGGCGTGAAACTGACCACCTTGACCGCGAAACAAGCCAATTACCTCGGCCTGCCACAAGAAGGCCCGTTCAAAAACGATCAATATCGCTATTAATATCAGCGACTTGCTGAGAAAGTTTGCGAAAATTCCACCCCGGCGGTATAGTTGGGGTGGAATTTTTTTATACCAAAGAAATCCACACAAGAAGGATTGCGGTTTTTAAACAAAGCCGCACGAACGATGGAACACCCGATCCACATTGAAAAGACTGTAAAACAGCTCGCCCGCCCACCGGTTTTTGAACCGGCTGGCAAGCAAGACTGGAATTTGCTGTCCAAATCGCTCTACTCCAAAGGTTTCTCTGCATCGGTCTAACGGCCTTGCTCGAACAGCAAGGCCAGACTGAACGGCTTGAAGGCAACACCACCGCCCGACACCGCTTCAAAAGACCTTACGATGCAACAACAGAAGAGATTTTTGGGCTATGTCCCCCGTCATAAACTATAAACGCGTCCGCAGGGCTGATTCCCTGTCGATCGCCTATTTGAAACTTGTTTACAGCACCATTTACCCTGAACTGTTCCCGGACGCGTCCGACCGCGAAAGCTGGGAACAATGGATGGGCTATCTGGATAAAAACCCGGATGAAAACTTCTTCATCCTGTCAGGAACCAATCTGGATGATCCGGCCACCGCCACCATTCACGGCTTTGTGATTGGCACCTATTTTGCGCCGTCACAAACAGGCCTGATCTGCTATATCGGCGTTGATAAAAACTGCCGTGCTGGCGGTGTTGCCAGCGGCCTGATCGATGCCGTCACAGCGGCGATGGATTTATATGCACAAACATTGAACGCATCGCTTATGGGCCTGTTCGCAGAAGCCCACGACCCCGAACATGCCGAAGCGGTCAAAGACAGCCTGCCCCCGGCGGTGCGTCTGAAAATCTATCACCGCTGGAAGGCGTTGCAGGTTCCGGTGCAATATTGCTACCCATCCGTCCAAACCCCGTGGCGTAAGGAAGGCGGCATGGTTTTGCTGTCCTTGCCGGTCTATGGCCACTACGCAGAACCGGAAAATGTTGCAGGCATGATTGCCGATTATTACACCGTGGCAGGTCTGGACCCGCAAACCGACAGTGATTACGCCCGCATCAGCGGCGAAATTGCGACATGGCGCGGCTATATCTCACTGGCCCAATACGATATGCCAGTGCGCCAGTTGGAAATCGCATAAAAGAAAAAGTAAGGGGTTGTTTGAAGGGGGGATTCCCCCCTTCACCCCCATTCTTTTTCTAGCCCATGCCCCTCTTGCCTGTCCCTCGCGGAATGCCTAAACTGCCCTTGTGAACAACGTCAAAGCCGCACCCACAAAAACCAAACTGTTTTCCGCCCTTTTGGGCGGGGATAAGTTGCGCGCGGAAAAGGCGCGGCTGGAAGCGTTTTTAGCGGCGTTTCCGGGGGAATATTGCGGCTGGGCCCCTGATGGCACGCTGGCTTATAGCGAAGGCTTTGCCAAGCTTTTGGGCCTTGATCATCTGCAAACCCTGCAAGATATTCAAAACCGCCTGTCACCCAGTGACGCGATGGCACTAGAGGGAATGTTTACCCGCCTGCAAGAATCCGGCGATATGTTCTGCATGAACGTCAAAACCGCCGACCGCACCAAAACATTGAAGCTGTGCGGCACGCGCGGGCGCGATACGGAAGATTCCATCACCTTCCATATTTTATGGCTGGAAGATATGACGGCGACTGCCAATGAGGCCCGCCGCGCCGAAGAAACCAGAATTCACGCCGAACAGGAGCTGGTGCGGCTGCAAGCCGCCTTTGATCTGTTACCCGCCCCTGTCTGGCTGCGCGATAACCGCACCGATATTATCTGGGCCAACCGTGCCTATGCGCAGTTACTGGAAACCACCCCGGCCAGCGTTGTGGCGGACCAACGCGAATTGCCGCAATCATCCAAATCATCGCCCAAAAAGCTACACCCGATTGGCCGCGCTTTGGCGCAAGCCGCCCTTGATAATAATGCTGCACAAACCGCCCAAGCCCATGTCGTGTTATCGGGCGCACGGCGTTTGCTGCAGGTGCAGGAATCGCCGCTCTCCTCCCTCAATCTGACAGTCGGCATGGCTGAGGATTTGACGCGGGAAGAGGAGCTGGAAACCGAACAACGCCGCCACGGGGCCGCCAACAAGGAACTCCTTGAACATCTGGGCAGCGCCATTGCCATCTTTAACGCCGACCAGAAGATTGAGTTCTTCAATTCCGCCTTTGCGCAGCTATGGCAGCTGGAAGATCGCTGGCTCAATGCTGCGCCAAAACTTGGCGATATCATGGAAAAATTGCGCGAAACGCGCCGCCTGCCCGAACAGGCCGATTTCCGCAAATTCAAACAAGCCTGGCTGAACATGTTCACCAGCCTGATTGCTGCGCATGAAGACATGATGTATCTGCCCGATGGCCGGGCGTTACGCGTTCTGGCCGTGCCGCACCCCTTGGGCGGGTTGATGATGACGTTTGAAGATGTGACCAGCACGCTGGAGCTGGAATCATCTTACAACACGCTGATCGCGGTTCAAAAAGAAACCCTCGATAATCTGGCTGAATCGGTGGCTGTTTTTGGCAGTGACGGGCGTTTAAAGCTATGGAATCCTCCCTTTGCGGGCTTGTGGCACTTAAACCCGGAAGATCTGGCCGATGCGCCGCATATCACCCGGATTGTCGATAAAATGAAACCCTGCTTCGCCGAAGCCGACTGGCCAAACCAACGCGAAATCCTGATTGGTTTGGGGATTGCGCGGGTCGAGCGTGATGGGCGGATTATCCTGAATGACCAACGCTTGATTGATTACGCCACCGTCCCCTTGCCCGATGGCGGGGTGTTGCTGGCGCAAAGCGATGTGACCAGTTCGGTGCGTGTGCAAACGGCCCTGCGCGAACGCAATGCGGCCCTAGAAACGGCGGAGCGGTTGAAGCTCGATTTCCTTGCCAACGTATCTTACCAGCTGCGCACGCCCTTGAACGCCATCATGGGTTTTGCTGAAATTCTTGATAAACAATATTTCGGGCCGCTGAATGACAAACAACGCGAATACACCCAAGGCTTACAAGAAGCCGGATCGCGCCTTGTCAGCCTGATTGATAACATCTTGGATCTATCAACGATTGAGGCCGGGTATATGGCCCTCGACCTGCATCCATTGGATATCGGGGCGATGCTGAATGACATGGACGGTCTGGTCCGCGATTGGGCGGGAACTCGCAAAATCACCGTTAAAATTGACATTGCAGACTCATTGAACACCATCACCGCCGATGAACGCCGCATAAAGCAGGTCATGATCAATTTGATCAGAAACGCCATCGCCTTTACGCCAGAGGGCGGCAAGATTACCCTGCGCGCCGCGCAAAAGGGCGATCATTTACTGCTCAGTGTCGTTGATACCGGCCCCGGCATTTCCGCTGACGACCAGACCCGCCTGTTCGAACCCTTCGAACGCGCGCCTTTGAAAGTTACAGATGGCCAACCGGATAACCGTGGCGCCGGGTTGGGATTAAGCCTGGTGCGCAACATCGTCGGCTTGCACGGCGGTAAGGTTACACTGGAATCCACCCTTGGCCGCGGCACGACAGTGCATGTTCATTTGCCCGTTGAAAAAATCCTAGCTTAATAAGCCCGTACCTCACATAGGCCGCTTGGTAAGCGTATGCAATTGAAAATAAATTCATAAATAATTCCAAATATTCCGAGTCCCAATTGCATAGAGTGTTCTTATATCAGATCACAAGACGACCCCCAAAAGAGCCAATACAGACAGCTAATTACGATAGTCGCATTACGATTTTTTATGAAAGAGACAAGGAAACCAATATGAGCCTATACGATTATATCTACGTAGATTTAGATAAAGTGGTTTCACTCTACAGCCAACTTACCGGTGGCGTTGTTGAGGTTATTGAGAAATATAGGGACCAAAACAGCGTCCGTGAAAATAAGAGAAACTATGACTTCAAGGTCTTTAAGCATGATGCTGCTGACAATCTTGAGAAAAATCGTGGGGAAAGAGAAACCTTGAAGCCTCACCATTCATTTCTACAAGAACTTGAAGAAAAATTGGAATCCGACGGATACTTAATAGACATATCTAAGGATAAAAAGGCATTATCTCTTAAAAATGATCGTGTGCGCGAAACTCTAAAAAATGCGCTGTGTATAAAATGTACGGGACGCGTTGTTATTGAAGATTATGAACGAATTAAAAATATCTCCATCGCTTTTCCTGACATTGTTGAATTGATCAGCGCATCTACAAAAGCAGCATTTAAGGAAACGCCAGAGTACCAAGAGGCCTTAGGGTACATTCAAGCCATACAATCTACCTCGTCTGATAGGAATAATCAGGCAAAGAACAAGAGTTTAATTAAAGAAAAGGAAAGAGAATTAGAGCGCATGCTTAATGATGCAGTTCTAGTACAAAATGTTGAGCCATGGGTATTGGAGGGCATGAGAACGTGGATTGATTCTTTCATGTCTGGGATTACCAATATTAGAGTTTATCCATCAATCAAGAACCCCGATGAACATATTTATGGGCATTTAGAATTAAACAATTTTCTTATACAGAGCTCCAATTCTTTTCATTTCACATACGGATCGTTCCCCACAGAAGAAATGACAATGATTGGAATCATTACATCCGTTCCTAATATGGGTGGTGAGAGCTTTGATCCACTCACTGAAATGAATAAAAATAATCTGGCTGATGATGAAAGCATTGAAAGAGCGTTCAGAGGTATATTTAGAGGGTTTGATGGCCTTGAGGCTATGATTAGAACAAATCGATACCCAAGGATCCTTGTTTATCCAATCCTTGTTTATAGAGAAGCTAAAGCCACACAAAAAAACCTAAGCTTGGGCGACTAATGCCTCCACCCCATTATAGAATCATGCTTATCAACTACTTAGGCCTAGCACTTGAACTTGAACGATTGAACCCGCGACCCGCCCTATGTTGAGACGATGAAAGACCGGGGTCGTTTGAAGGGAGGAATCCTCCCTTCATCTATTGTCCCTAATGGCAAATCGCCCAGGTCTTGCTGACGCCCTTGTTGGTTTCGCCCTTGATGATGATGTCACCCTGCGCAACGGTGTAGCAGGAAAAGATTGGCATCATGGTGCGCAGGACCAGTTCAAGGCGTTCACCCGGATAGAACGGACCAAAGCTGCAAGACCGCTGGCTTTGTTTGGGGCCAAGGCGGAAATTCAAACGTTGGCGGGCTTGGGTGCCATCGGCTGTCGGGTAAAGGGCGGTGACCATACTGCCTGTCACCGTATAGGGGGCCGTATTCATAATATTAAAACAGCGCGACCCATCGGGGTTTGGCGGGTCCAGCATAATCGGCGCGGTCAATAATTGGGAATTATCAGACTTCACACCTTGCGCCCCCGCCACATTCGGCAGGACCAGACACAAGGTTAAGATGAAGACCAATGAAAATCGCATCCCATATCATACCACAACCGTACCTTGACCGGGAAGACGCCGACCACCACATCATTGTCTGATGTTTGATAGAAAAAACAAACAAGGACGCAGATCATGGGCCATACCGTCACCGACAATACCGCCGAACAGCGTTTTGAACTGGAAGAGGGCGGGGAGATTGCCTTTGCCAATTACCGCGTGGCGAGCGGTATCATGTTTATTGATCACGTTGAATCACCCCCGGCCTTGCGCGGGACCGGAACGGCCGGACGATTGATGGAGGGTGTGAGCGGATTCGCCCGTGACCGGAACCTGAAAATGCACCCAATTTGCGGTTATGCGGCGTCTTGGCTGCACAAACACAAGGAATATCAGGATTTAATGGCCAATTAAGGGGCGATTCGCCTATTTCAGGGCCAATTTCTCAGGAAAATACAGGCGATCGCGCTGTTCCTGGCTCCAGGCCCAGAAACCATCGGCTTCTTTCTGGTCTTGCAGTTCCATTTGCTTTTGGATTTCGACCAAAGTCTTCGCATCCAGATTGCCGCGCAGCCATGACGCGACAAAATTTTCAATATCGTTTGGCCGCTGAATGCGGAAAGTTTCTTCGCGCACCGCCTTGATCTTGCCGGGGACGTTTTCCGGCAACAATTCTTTGCTGGTCAGGGCAGTCACTTCCCCATTGCTTTTGAAGACCAGCGCCATGCCGGCCTCTGGCAGGGTAACGAATTTGCTGCGCAGATCGCTTTTGCAGGTATCGTGCAAGTTCAAGATCAGGACCAGTGAATCGCCCTTTTCAGGTTTCAGCGATGATCCCTTGGTGCCTTCTTCAATATCCAGAATGTAGTGCCATGCACCGCTGACGCTGTGCTCGCCTTGTTCAAAAGCGCGGTTGGTCGCACGGACGAGGGCACGCATTGTGTCGGCAAACCCCTGTGCCAGACTGATAGCGTTGGAAACCTCATTAAAACGGTCATTGAGGGCGCGGGAAAGAATGCTGTGAACGCTGGACATGGGGAAAACCTCTACAATAAATTTTTTTATGATGGCTCAATTAAGCCCTTTCCGGTGTTTCTGTCAAAGGGAGGTTTTTTCTGGTTTGCGGTCTGGCTGTCATGCTAGAGATTATTCCATAATAAAAATATGAAAACAGGGCGCCATGACAAAACGAAAAATCACCCCCCATTTTTACACGGTCTCAGACCCGGAATGCAGCCTGCAATCCCGCTTCTTTAAACCTGCCGTGGCGTTTGAAGTGACCTATGGCGTGGATGGGATCGCCGGGTTGTACCAGTTTCCGCGCGGGACCTTGGCCTCCGCCTTTGAAGACGCCGCCTGCCGGATCTTTCGCAGCAACCAATACTATGCTATGCCCACCGAGAAAGATTTCAGCATCCGCCGGATCAAAGAACCCAGCGAAGCAGCCATGAGCGTCAACCGCAATTTATGGAATCGCCTTGTGGCCCTAAACCCGGAATTGGCCGTGGTCACTCCGCGCATGGATGAACCCATGGATTTGCACGATGCCATTTTTGGCGCGGCAGCCCTGTTGAACCCGACCGACATCCAGTTCTTTATCAAGGCCAAGCAGGAAACCGGGTCGTGGCAAGCCTATGGCCTGACCATGGATAATCCTGAATATCGCGCCCTGAATGATGAAGTGACCGCACGGACGGGTCTTTTGGGGAAACGGGATCGTCCGCATTGGCTGGCCGCACCAGAAACATTGCATGAGATGATCCGAAAAATGGATCTGAAGCTTTAACGACCGGGCACGCCCTTACTGGTCGAATATTCCATGTGCAGTTCCTTGCCTGGGTTCAGGCGGTGATAAATCGCGTGCGATGCCTGTGCGGCTTCGGCAAAGCCCGTCAAAATCAGTTTTAATTTGTGGCTGTAAGCAACAATGTCGCCAATTGCATAGATACCAGGAACTGATGTTTCCGCCGTGGCAGGGTCAACCGTGATATGGTGATGCTCAATCCCCAGACCCCAATCGGCAATCGGCCCCAAACTGGCGGCCAGACCAAAGAACGGCAGCAATATATCAGCCTCAATCGTACGCGTACGACCATCCAGATCAGCGACCTCAACCGCAGAAATCTGGCCCTTATCACCGAAAATCCCATGAAGCTGAAACGGAATGGCCAGCTCAACTGTACCTGCCGCCGCCAGCGCCCGTAATTTCGCGATATTTTCCGGGGCGGCCCGGAACTGGTCGCGACGGTGAACAACAGTGACCTTCGCGGCCACATCGGCCAGCGCCAAGGCCCAATCAACAGCACTATCACCACCACCGGCAATGACCACGCGCTTGCCGCGGAAATCTTCCCGGCGGCGAACCATATAAAAAACGCTGGTCCCTTCGTACGTTTCAATGTCTTTCAGCGGCGGACGGTTTGGGCCGAAAGCCCCGCCGCCTGCGGCAATCACCACCGTACGCGCCTGTATGCTTTGCCCCTTGGATGTGGTCAGGGTCCAAAGACCAGCCCCCGCATCCCGCACCAGACCATTGACCGTTTGGCCCAGATAATAGATGGGCGCAAAGGGCGCAGCCTGCGCCTCTAAATTCGCAATCAGGTCGCCGGCAGCGACATTTGGCAAACCCGGAATATCATAGATCGGCTTTTCAGGATAAAGGGCCGTACATTGCCCGCCAATATCGGACAGGGAATCAATCACACAAGACGACAACCCCAGCATCCCACACTGGAACACCGCAAACAGCCCAACCGGGCCAGCACCAATAATGGCGACATCTTTGAGTTGATTTTCGGACATGCCCCTTTTTACAAGGAAGGGGGGAAAGTTGAAAGGGGTTTTAAGGGGGCACTGCCCCCTTAGACCCTATTCCTTTTTAAGACGCGTAGAGGGACAGACTCATCGGCATTTTGGTGACGGAGTCGACCAGACTGCCTTTCACGTATTCCCGCTGGGACCGTTCCAGCAAAACCGTGTCGGCTTTGCCGTCTTTTTCGCCCAGAGTAATATTGGCGATTTCGACCTGGCCGTTCAGAATATCGGTGATGGCCAGTTGGGATGGTTTGCCGTCCTTGTAATCAACGGCAATGCGCAGGCGGCTGCCGGTTCCGGTCAGGGTGTAAACCTGACGCTTGCCTTCTTGATAGCGTTCTTCCAGCGTATCGGTGGTGACATCACGGGTGACCGACCCGGAATCGGCGATAACAGATTGAAAACCCTTAATTAATTCCAGCGTTTCGCCGGATAATTTGGTCAAATCGATGTCGCTGTCATCAAAGAAGCTCATGAACAGATCCAGCGCCCCCTTTTGCACCCCGGACAAAGTCGGGTTGGCAGAGCCATCGGCGTTTTTGGCGTTCAAAATGGCCTGCGCCTCGGCAGACAGGGAAACATTATCGACACCATTTTTTTCCTGTGCGGCGGCAATCGCAGCCTGTGTCGCTGCATTTCCGGCAGTTCTTGCCTGTGCCAGCGTGTCAAAAATGTTGGTTTTTCCCCCGCCCATATAGTCAATCAGGGACGGACGATTGGCCAACATGCCCTTCAAAGAGGCTAAATCCATTATAATCACCCTTGTCTGTCAGAATTTGTTTTCTTGTTAAGGGGATCATTGCAAGCCCCGTGCCATTCCGGGTAAAAGGGGGAATGGACACACCCATTCCTTATATTTCCCGGTCTGAAGCTGATACGGAAAAACTGGCCCGTTATCTGGCCAGCCTCCTGTTGCCCGGTGACGCCGTGTTTTTAGACGGGGATTTGGGGATGGGGAAAAGCGTCTTTGCCCGCGAATTGATCCGCACCGCGACCGATATGCCGGATATGGATGTCCCCAGCCCGACTTTCACGCTGGTCCAGATTTACGACACGGATACGGCACCGATCTGGCATTTCGACCTCTACCGCATCAAAACCCCGGAAGAGGTCTGGGAATTGGGGTGGGAAGATGCGCTGCAGGATATAATTCTGGTGGAATGGCCGTCGCGGCTTGGTTCTGGGCTTGCACCCGCCAATCGCCTTGCGCTAGGCTTTCAACAAGACAACCAAGGCAGCGACAACCGCATTATTACCATCACCCCCATGGGTGCATGGAAAAAGCGGTGGGATCAAAGCGCATTTGAACAGGCCCTTTCGCCATGACCAAACGAAACCTTCCCGATCATGCCTTTATTCTGGCCGCTGGCATGGGCAGCCGTTTGCGCCCCTATACCGACACCATGCCAAAACCGCTGGTTCCCGTGAACGGCAAGTCGATGATCGACCACACGCTGGATAAGCTGGTCGCCCTTGGCATCCGCGAAGTGACGGTCAACATCCATTATATGGCCGATAAGATGCAAGAACATCTGGGCCAACGTACATCCCCCCGCCTGACCTATTCGTGGGAACGCGAACTCCTTGATACGGGCGGCGGGATCAAAAAGGCCCTCTACACCATGGGCCGTAAACCCTTTTATATCTTCAGCGGCGATACGCTGTGGGAGGATGGCCCGTCCGGCAATACCCTGTCGCGCCTTGCCTCCGCTTGGGATGATTCCATGGATTTGCTGCTTTTGCTGCAACCGGTTGACCGCATGACCCTGACCCACGGGACGGGCGATTATGATATCGACGCAAACGGCAAACCCCTGCGCAACCGCAACCGTCAGGGCCAATATTTCTGGCCAAGCATCCGCATGGCGCACCCAAGGCTGTTTGACAACACCCCGGACGGGAAGTTTTCCTTCCTTGATCTGATGGACCGCGCCGAAGCGGCCGGAAGGTTGGGTGCCCTCGTCCATGACGGCCTTTGCCACCATATCACCGCCCCCGATGATCTGGACCGGATCAATGCGTTTTACGCATCGCGCCGCCCCGGCGGCCCGAAAGTGGCATGACCCAACCCTCCGCAAGCCCCACCCTTTATACCATTCCCGCCGGGGTGGGTTTTGCCGATATTTTTGCTGCAACATTGCTGCAGCAAAATCAGGATAACCCGGAAAAACTGGCTGAAACGCTGATCCTTTTACCAACCCGCCGGGCGTGCCGTATTGTGCGCGAAGCGTTCCTGCGCCAATCAGGCGGGGTGGCGTTGTTGTTGCCGCGTATGCAGACCTTGGGCGATGTCGATGAGGATTCCTTAAGCCTTGAAATGGCAGCACTGGGCGATGTGGCGGAAGCCAGCCTGAACATCCCGCCAGCCCTGTCCCCCTTACGCCGCCGGATGATTTTGATGCGCCTGATTTTACAGCGCGAAGCGGCCGCACAAAAGGCGAAGGGGTCGGGGGAGGCTTACCCGCCGGATCAAGCCTTGGCTCTGGCCGATGCGCTTGGCGAACTGATGGACCGCATCCAGACCGAAGGGTTGGATATGGCCGCCTTGCCCGGTCTGGTCGATGGTGATTTTGCCGAACATTGGCAGATTACGGTCGATTTCCTGACCATTATCAGCACGCAATGGCCCGCCATTCTGGCCGCTTATGGGTGTATTGATGCCACCGAACGGCGCAATCTTTTGCTGCGCGCATTGGCCAGACACTGGGAATCCAACCCACCGCAACACCGCGTGATTGCCGCCGGGTCCACCGGGTCGATCCCGGCATCCGGGGATTTGCTGCGCGTTGTTGCCAATCTGCCGATGGGGTCTGTAATCCTGCCGGGGCTGGATCAGGATATGGACGCCGCCAGCTGGGATGCCATTGATGACACCCACCCGCAGGCGACCTTAAAAGATTTGCTGCACAAAATGGGTGTAGGCCGGGATGATGTAAAACCTTGGCCGATTGAGGGGGGTCATGTTGCCACAACACCCCGCAACAAGCTGGCAACCGAAATCATGCGCCCGGCGGCGACCACCGAACACTGGCGGGCCTTATCTAAAAATGCTGCGCCTATTGCAGAAGGTCTCAACAACCTCCAGCGTTTCGACTGCGCCACGGCGCAGGAAGAAGCCCGCCTGATTTCCCTGATTTTCCGCCATGTTCAGCACCAACCCGGCAAAACCGCCGCCCTTGTTACCTTTGACCGCGATCTGGCCCGGCGCGTCGCCGCCAATTGCGCCCGGTTTGATGTGCGGGTTGATGACACAGCCGGGATTCCGCTGGGTGCGACCCGGATTGGCAGTTTTTTAAGTCTGGTCGCCGAAGCCTGGTCCAGCGAACTGGCCCCCATTCCCCTTTTATCCCTGCTGAAACATTCCCACGCCGCCGCCGGGATGGATCATGGCCAGTACCGCCAAGGGGTGCGGAAACTTGACCGAATTTTACGCGGGCCCAGACCGGGGCCGGGCATTGATGGGCTTCGCGCCCATGTCATGGCGGAACAGGATAGCCTGTTGCCCCTGATCGACCGGATTGAGGAATGCTTCGCCCCGCTTTTAGACATAAAACCTGATTCCTACCATCCCTTCTTGAATATCCTGACCGCCCATATCCGGGTGGCCGAAGCACTGGCCAGCACCCTCGATCATGCCGGGGGGGAACGTCTGTGGATGGGGGATGAGGGGGAAGATGCCGCCCTGTTCCTGTCCGACCTGCGTGATCATTCAGGGGGCAGTTCCGGATCCTTGGACGGGATGCCAGACATTAGCGTTAATCATTATGGACCGATGCTCGATGTCCTGATGCGGGGTATTTCGGTTCGGCCTGCCTATGGCGCTCATCCCAGACTTATGATTATGGGCCCCCTCGAGTCCCGCTTGATCCAAGCTGATTATGTCATTTTAGGCGGGTTGAACGAGGGATCGTGGCCGCCCGCTCCCAAGACCGACCCATGGATGTCGCGGCCGATGCGGACCAGCTTTGGTCTGCCCGGCCCAGACCGTGGCATTGGCCTGTCGGCCCATGATTTTGTCCAGTGTCTTTGTACGCATACGGCCATTTTAACCCGGGCAGAACGGTCCGGCACAGCCCCGACCATCCCATCGCGGTGGCTACAGCGTCTTGATACCGTCTTGCAAGCGGCCGGTCTCACCTTGCCCCAATCCGACTGGCTAGAACAGGTCCGTACGCTTGACCGCCCCGCAGATTCCCTTGCATTTCCACGCCCTGCGCCAACCCCGTCCGTGGCCGACCGCCCCGTACGTTTGTCAGTTACCGAGATCGAAACATGGATGCGTGACCCGTATGCAGTGTATGCCAAGCATGTTCTATCCTTACGAAAACTGGACCCCGTCGATCAGAAACCGGACGCGGCGGACCGGGGGACAATCTTGCACGATACCCTCGAATCCTTCACCAAAGCGTACCCGCATACCGTACCGCATACGGCATATGATGAGTTATTGTCCATGGGACATACACGCCTGTACGAACAAGTGGCAGACCCCAAAACCCGCCATTTCTGGGGCGTACGGTTTGATCAGGCAGCATCGTGGTTCTTCCCCCATGAAGTACAGTGGCGTACGCAGGCAACCCCGGTCGCCACCGAGGTCAAGGGCGACCTAACCCTGCCCAATATGCCATTTACCCTAACTGCTAAGGCCGACCGGATCGACCGGATGAAGGACGGGTCGGGTCTGGCGATCATCGATTATAAAACCGGAACCCACCCGAACGAAAAACAGATCGTGTCCGGATTATCCCCCCAACTATCCCTGGAAGCCGCCATGGCGATGGAGGGGGTCTTCCCCGGCGTTCCCGGAGAACAGCCAGCGGTTTTGAGTTACTGGAAATTATCCGGTGGCCGGGGTGGTGGTAAGGCCACGACCCTGAAATCGGACCCGAATGATCTGGCGGAAAAGGCCCTGCTGGGTCTGGAAAATCTGGTCCGGGTGTTTGCGAATGAAAACACCCCCTATCTCAGCCTGCCGCGTCCAGCGTTCCGACCGAAATTCCAAGACTATGCCCATCTGGCCCGCGTTCAGGAATGGTCCGTTTTGGAAGATAATGATGACGGGGGTGAAACATGATCGACCAGAACGCCGCCCGTAAAACCATCACCGCCCCCGAAAACGACCCCAATGCCCTGCAGGCCCGCGCGGCGGATCCGGGGCAATCGGTGTGGGTGGCGGCATCCGCCGGATCGGGGAAAACCAAGGTTCTGACCGACCGGGTTTTAAGATTATTGCTGCCCCAGACCCTGCCCGATGGCCAGTTCCGCCCCGGTACACCAGCGGAAAAAATCCTCTGCCTGACCTTCACCAAGGCGGGGGCGGCGGAAATGTCCACCCGGATCACCAAGGCCTTGGGCAGTTGGGCGGTGATGGAGGAAGCAGACCTTTATAAGAACTTGGGCGATTTGCTGTCCCGAAACCCTGCGCCTGTCGAAATGGAAGCGGCGCGGCGCCTGTTCGCGCAAGTGATCGATTCCCCCGGCGGTCTTAAAATCCTGACCATCCATAGTTTCTGCCAATCCGTCCTTGGGCGGTTCCCGTTAGAGGCCGGATTATCGCCACAGGTCAGTGTCGCCGATGAAAATACCGTCCGCCCCCTGCAACAAGCCGCCATGGCTGCCGTGCTGGCGGAGGCTGAGGACAATCCCGATTCCGGACTTCATGCCGCCTTGCACCGTCTATCGGCGGAAAAGGGTGAGGGCGATTTGATGACCCTGCTGATGGGGTTGATGGGAGAACGGGCACGGATTTCTGCGCTTTTCCGGGCCTATCCGGATGCAATTTCCGTCTATGACCAGCTTTGCCGCCATCTGGGATTAAATCCCGGCGATACGCCAGACTCCATTCTTTTGGCGGGTTTGAGCAGTGATGTTTTGAATGAGGGCGGTTTGCGCCATGCCGTGGCCGCCATGGCCGGGGCAAAGACAAAAAGCATGCAAGAGGCAGCATTGCCGCTTCAAACCCTCATTGATGCGCCACCCCCACAGCGAGCGGATTTTTATAAAGCGTATAGTGCCGTCTTCCTGACTGCTGACGGAGAGATCAGAAAAAGGCTGACCACCAAGGAAATCCCCGAAGATGTCGCGGATATTATGCGCATCGAAGCCGAACGCGTCTTCGCCTTGGAAGACAGAATTAAAGCCGCCAGTGCCGCCGTCCAAACCCAAAACCTGCTGCGCATCGGCGCGGCGATGATGCGCCATTACACCGCCGCCAAGAAACGCGACGGGGTATTGGATTATGACGATCTGATTGCCCACACATTATCCCTGTTATCGGGGGAAAGCATGAACACCAACCCCCGCGCCGCCGCGCAATGGGTGATGTTCAAATTAGATCAAGGGATTGACCATATTCTGGTCGATGAAGCACAAGACACCAACCCGGAACAATGGGCGATCATCCACGCTTTGTGCGGGGAGTTTTTTGCAGGGTCCAGTGCCCGCGAAGCCCCGACCGACCGGACCATTTTTGCGGTCGGCGATGAAAAACAATCAATCTTTGGCTTCCAACGCGCCGCCCCGGAGAAATTCAGGGAAGCCGAGCGTTATTACGCGGACACGGCCCGTTCGGTCGAACAGCGTTTTGATTCCGTACCGATGAATATTTCCTTCCGCTCGACCGCCGCCGTTCTGGCCGTGGCCGATGCGGCGTTTGAACCGGAAGGCACAGGGTTCGCACCGGGGGAAATGCTGGGCTTGCCGCACGGCACCGATATCCGCCATATCAGCCACCGCAAGGGTCAGGCGGGACTGGTCGAAATCTGGCCGCTGATCCGCGTTGATCCCGCCCCCGATCCAGAGCCATGGACCCCGCCCATCACGATTGAAGATGCGCCGAGTGCCGAAGGCCTATTGTGCGACCAGATCGCAGCAAAAATCAGCCATTGGCTGACATCCGGGGAAATCCTGCCCGCCTATAACCGCGCCGTTCAGGCCGGGGATATTATGATTTTGGTGCGGTCGCGCGGCAGCATGGTCGAACGATTGGTCCGGTCCTTAAAATCGGCCAATGTCCCGGTCAGCGGGATTGACCGCATGACCTTGGGTGATCAGATCGCAGTGCAGGATTTACTGGCCGCCGCACAATTTGCCCTGCTGCCGGAGGATGATTTATCGCTGGCCTGTTTGCTGCAATCCCCCCTGATCGGGATGGATGGAGATGCGCTGGCCAAGCTGGCCACAAACCGTCCGCAATCCTTGTGGCAGGCGGTGAAAGGCGGTGCTGGGGTTGAAACCATGCGCTGGCTGGAACAGCTGATTTCAACGGGCGGCGTGCTGCACCCTTACGAATTTTTCAACCGTATTTTAACTGCGCCCTGCCCGGCCAATAATATCAATCCGGGGACCAACCCGGGCAGCAGCGGCCAGCATGCCATGATCCGCCGCTTAGGCGTTGAATGTCTGGACCCGCTGGAAGAATTCCTGAACCTGACCCTGCAATATGAAACCGACCATATCGCATCGCTGCAGCAATTTTTAAGCTGGCAGGCGGAGGGCGAAACCACCATCAAACGGGAAATGGAAGCCGCAGGCGGTCGCGTGCGCATTATGACCGTTCACGGGTCAAAGGGCCTGCAAGCGCCAATCGTCATCCTGCCCGATACCGCCCATACCACAGGGTCGATTGAGAAGATCGGCACGGCAGACCGCATTTTATGGATGGCGCAGCAAAATGGCCCCGCCATTCCGTTATGGTCCCCGCGCAGCGAGGCCGATTGTGCCGTGGCGCGAGAACTTTTGACCGCCCGCAAAGCCAAGCTGGCCGAGGAATATCGCCGCCTGCTTTATGTCGCCCTGACCCGCGCCGCCGACCGTCTTTATGTGGCAGGATGCGCGAAGAAAAACGACCCGTCTGATCAATGCTGGTACAAGCTAGTTGAGGCGGGTTTCGCCCGGATTGAACAGGGGCTGGACCCCGATTTCACGCTGGAACCCTTGACCGCCATGGCTGCAGAAACAGGGGCAACCATCCCCGGATTCCGCCTGAGCAACGCGCAAATTGCTGCACCAGACCGTGCAGCAAAATCACCGCCGCCAGAGGCCCTTTCAGCGCAACAATTTACCCCCCAACCCGCCCTGCCCGCGCAAAGCGACTGGTCATGGGTGCACCGCGCCCCAGCGGAAGAAGATTCGCCGCCGCGCCCATGGACCCCGTCCCGCCCATCCGACCCGGCCCCCGCCGCCCGGTCGCCTTTGCATGGCGGTGAGGACCAATACAGATTCCGGCGCGGCAATGTCACCCATACGCTTTTGCAATTCCTACCGAGCCTGAACAGGGCAGAATGGGAGCGCGCAGCCGCACACTATGTATCGGGTCAGGATTTAAGCCCGGCCATTCAGGCGGAAATTGTTTCGGAAACCATGGCCATTTTAAATGACCCAGCCTTCACCGCCGTCTTTGGTCCCGGATCAATGGCCGAGGTGCCTATAACCGCCCTGATCGACAAAACCCTGATTTCGGGCCAGATCGACCGTTTGCTGGTCACACCGGATTCCATCCTGATTGTTGATTACAAAACCAACCGTCCGGCCCCGACCGATGTGAAGGACGTTCCGGCCCTGTACCGGACGCAGCTTCGCGCCTATCGGGACACCTTGGCCAAAATCTATCCGGGCCGCACGATTCGCTGCGCCCTGTTATGGACGGATGGGCCAAGAATGATGGAAATTGAGGTTTAAAATCTCCAATTGTCACCCCCGCCTTGTGCGGGGGTCTGGCCTTTTGCGATGTTGGCCCCGGATCCCCGCACAAGGCGGGGATGACAAAAAAAAGAGGGGATTGGACGCAAACCCGGCCTTGACCGCACGGCCCAGAACGCCATATTTAGTGAAGCCTGATATAAACCAGACAGCAACGCACATAAGGGGACCCCGCAATGTCAATCAGCCATAAAGTATCCGACCAGAATTTTGACAGCGAAGTCCTGAGCGCAACCGGCCCGGTCGTCGTTGATTTCTGGGCAGAATGGTGCGGCCCGTGCAAGGCGATGAGCCCACTGGTCGATCAACTGGCCACTGAGCTGGGCGAAAAAATCAAAGTCGTCAAAGTGAACATCGATGAAAGCCCGAACGCACCGACAAAATACGGCGTGCGCGGCATTCCAACCTTTATGGTGTTCCGTGACGGTCAAGTCGTCGATACACGCGTCGGCAGCATGTCCAAGGGCCAATTGAATGAGTGGGTCCAGTCTGTTCTGTAATTAAAGAACGGCACCACACAGCAGGATCTAAATTTATGAATAGCGAAATTCGTCTTCCCGCGGCAGAGAAAATGCCGGTCGGCAGCAGCCATTTTTTCCCTTGGCTGCTGTTTTTCCTATCACCGTGTAAAAAAACCTTTATCACCTTCTTTAGTTTCCGGGTGGTGCGCTACACGATCCTGTCGCTGCTCCCTTTGATGATGGGTTTGATTATCAACGGGTTTGAAGATGGCTGGGCGTTTAACGACCCAGACCGTTTGATCGTCATGATTGGCGGGTTTTTGGCACTATACGGCGCAGCACTCGCCTCCATCGTTCTTTTTATCTATGAAGCGCGGGCGGAAGATAAGACCGTGCGGGCCCTGACCCTGTTCAGCGTCGGGCATATGAATGCCCTGCCCCTCACCTGGCATGAGGCGCAAGGGTCAGGCAGCAAGTTGCAGCGGATCATGCAGGCGCGCAACAGTCTGAAACAATTGTTCAGCATCTATAAATGGTCACTGGTCCCCTTCATCGGCAGTGGCTTTGCCATCACCATTTCGATTTTGATGATGGATGCGCCAGCGTTTTTTGGCCTTTTGTTCATTGGCTTTGTGTTGAGTTTCTTTGTCTGCGCGTGGTGGGCGGCAAAACCGCTCCCGGCCCTGCATAACAAGCATAATGCGGTGTTGGAACGCCTGATGGCGGGGGTTTATGAATTTGTCAGTGCGGTCCGCACCGTCAAAGCCTTCCACCTTGGCGATTATATTGGCCGCGAGGCGCGGCGTTATGAACATGAAGGCCACGGGGCGATGAACCGCGTGTTAAAGGCCGGGTATGTGAAATGGGTCATGCTCAATCTGGTCGGGTTCTTCTGGATGGCAGTCTTCATTATCGCCTGCACCATGGGCGTTTATCAGCATTGGTTATCCGCCGGGGCATTCGCGACGATTTTCTTCCTCGCCAACACGTTGTGGAACCGACTGGAAGAGATGGTTTATTTGCAGGATCAGTTTATGGAGTTCAGAAACGGATTCATGCGCCTGACCGAAACACTCAAAGAACCCCCGGTCACTTACGACATCGCGCCGTTGCATGATTTGCCTGTTGATTGGAAAAAAATCGCCTTTCATAACGTCGATTTTGCTTACTCCGGTGCGGGTGAAGGCGCACCGCCAGCCTTGCATGACATCAGCCTTGAAATTGGGCGCGGTGAAAAGCTGGCTTTGATTGGCCGCAGTGGTGCGGGGAAATCAACGCTCATCAAACTTTTGATGAAACAGGTGATCCCATCAGCAGGCACCATTTCATTGGATGATGTAAATTTGAATTCCGTTCCAAGTGCGCAGTGGCTGGGGAAAATCGGCTTCGTGCCGCAGGATGTCGAGCTGTTTAATATGAGCATCCGCGACAATATCCTGATGGACCGCATCGGCGATGATCTGGAAGACGCCTATACACAGGCCCTGAAACATGCCGCCCTTGACCAGTTGATTGCATCCTTGCCGGAAGGTGATGCCACGATGGTGGGAGAGCGGGGTATTAAACTATCCGGTGGCCAACGCCAGCGTCTAGGGATTGCCCGCGCCCTTGTCCGCCAAGCGGATCTGGTGATTTTTGATGAAGCCACCGCGTCGCTGGATAGTATGTCGGAACAAATCATCCAAAACGCCCTGATGACCGGGTTTACCGGGCGCAGCATGCTGATCATCGCCCACCGCCTGTCCACAGTGCGCTTTGCCGACCGCATCGTTGTCTTGGAAGAGGGCCGCGTTGTTGAACAGGGCAGCTTTGATGATCTGATCAAGCGGGGCGGAAAATTCGCCGCGATGTGGGCCTTGCAATCATCGGGCTTCGTCGATGAAGACGCCGCCAAAGAAACAGTCGAACGCGCATAGAAAGAATTAAGGGGTCGAAGGGGGCAATGCCCCCTTCAAACTACCCCACTTAATTTTCTTCCGTTAAACTGAAAAATGATCGCGGGCGCGCCAGACCCAGTAGGCGAGTTGGGCGACATAGCGGCCAGCCTTGCCGCCAGCATAGCCAACACCAAAGGGCGCGAATTGTTCGTAGCGGGTGTCATTTTCAGCAATGGCGGAAGCGATGGCTTCACCGCCCACAGTCGTTGGGGCCAGACCATGACCACCAAAACCGGTATTGTACCAATAGCCCGGCGCCAGTTTGCCGATTTGCGGCATTTTATGCGGGGCATAGGCCATCAGGCCCGACCACGCCACTTCAGCATCCGCAACACCTTTTAACTGCGGGTAGACTTTCAGCATGTCGGCCATCATCGCCCCGGCAATATCCTTCACGCGGTTGCCAACGGCAACACGACCGCCCCATAAAATGCGGTTATCGGACAACACGCGGTAATAATCGCAGGCATAGCGCATGTCATAGATGGGGTAGTGGGTGTTGATGGACCCGCGCAGTTGTTCATCGGTCAGCGCATTGGTGACGGTGACAAAAGTCTGCACAGGAAATAATGCGTTTTCGAGGCGGCGATTGACCCCTTCGCTGTAAACAGCGCAGCACATGACGACATCATGCGCCTTTACTTGTCCTTCAGCTGTTTTGACAACCCAGCCCAGACCGTCTTTTTCGATGGCAGTAACGGGGGAGTTTTCAAATAGGCGACCTTTTTTCTCGGTAATGACCTTGGCCAAACCTTGCACATAGCGCAGCGGGTGGAACTGGAAATCATCGGGGGAGAAAGAGCCTTGATAATAGCGTTCGGTTTTGCACAATGTGCGCACTTTTTCGGTTGGCCAATATTCAAGGCCCATACCATAGCGGTCATTGGCACGTTTAATATCTTCGCGGATCGCTTCAGCGTTATCGCGCCATGAAACGGTGAGGACACCATGCGTTAAGGGACCGCAATCAATTTTATATTCAGTGATGCGTTTTTTAATCAGCTGACGCGCATCCTTGGTCAGGTTGATGAGGGCGCTTGCCGCCTCAACACCAAGCTTTTTACCCAGTGCGTGGTGATCTTCGGCGTAGCCCTTGGCAACGAAACCGCCATTGCGGCCCGATGCGCCCCAACCCACGCGCTTTGCCTCAACCAGCACAACGGATTTACCGCGTAAGACCAGACCCAGCGCCGTATTGATACCGGCCAGACCGCCGCCAATAACACACACATCCGCTTCTTCCGCCCCGTTCAGGGATGGATAGGATTTTGTATCATCCGGTAATGTGCGGCTGTAATAACAGTCAATATAACCCGGTTCAGGAATTGAATGCATGGGGCTTTAAACCTTGTTAGAAGCCAGCATCATAATCATCTGGCGGCCTTCCATGCGTGGTTCACTTTCCACTTTGGACAATTCGGCCAGATCAATTTTTGCCTGCTGCAGAACTTTCAAACCCAGATCCTGGTGTGACAATTCACGGCCACGGAAGCGCATGGTGAACTTCACCTTGTCGCCATCTTCGAGGAATTTACGCGCAGCGCGCATTTTCACTTCGTAATCGTGATCGCCAATCATCGGACGGAGTTTCAATTCCTTCACGTCGATGATTTTTTGTTTCTTGCGGGCTTCGTTGGCTTTTTTCTGTTCTTCGTATTTGAACTTGCCGTAGTCGAGAATTTTCGCAACAGGCGGTTCGGCGTTTGGTGAGATCTCAACCAGATCCAGACCGACTTCATCCGCGGCAGCTTGGGCTTCGCGTGTGGTGACCACACCGACCATTTCACCATCCGCCCCAATCAGGCGGACCTTCTCAACGCGGATTTGACCATTGATGCGCGGCCCGTCTTCGTTACGGGGGGGCAGTGTTGGATTGGACGGACGAATTGCCATTATACCTCTGGAATGATTAACGTAAGTGTCTTCAAGCCGCTATTATTACGGTGAATCCGGCTGACAGGCAAGGGGTTGTGGGCCGATTCTGGCAGTATTTGGAGCAGATTCAGGGAAGTTTCGGGCCAAGATCAGCCCCGGCCACCGGGGTTTTCACCCCCACCCCGCAAATCGCCTGCCGCATGAAGAGAGGACGGCTGGTTCCTTGCGCCATAAGGGCCTGACGAAGGGTCGGCAGGGTGCTTTCTTGCATAATGCCCAGTTGCTGGTTCAAAACAGCGATGCGCCCTTCTTGTCCCGGCGTTAATAGATGAAGACCCCGCCAGCGGGAAGCCTCCCCCAGCGTATCACCGAAAGTGTTGAGGCCCAGCGCCCCGCCCAGCATCCACAAATCTGCAGCATCAAGACGCACATAGGTCAAACCCTGTTCCTGTTGATGGCGGGACACCATGCAGTCTTCATAACTTTCGATTTCCCGGTCGCGGTAATAGTCGCGGAAATTATAACCGCGCCGCAAATTCATTGATTCTAAAACAGTTTCCGCATGCTGGCGCAGATCCTGTTTCCATTGATCGGGAGATTGCGTGTTATAGCCGGGTTCATCGTAAAGACGCTGTAAAAGCCACTGTTTTGAAAACGCATCGCGTTCCTTCAGCTCATCCAATAAAACCCCGTCCCGTGGGCATAAAATGATTTTTGATGCGCCGTTATAAGGTGTGGCATGGGTGGCGGCGCAGCGACTGAATTGCAGCGCATGAACGGCTTCATGTGTCCGGGATGAAAATAAACCTTGCGTGGTTTGCAAAGCAGAGGGGCTGTAGAAAATTTGATTGCTGAACCCTTGAGTCAGATGATGGGCATGAAAGGCCGCGCGCGCAGGCAGCTCAGGATCAACAAATTCACCGCACCCCGTCAGGGCCACTTCGCGGCTGAACGCATCGCCCAAAGGCCCGATTTGTTTATAGTAAGAACCCAGATCAAGGATCGCCTGTGCCAGCCACGCATCGCGTTCCGCCTGATGACGGGCGTTGAGCGCTGCCCATGACAGACCCGCCATTGCAGAAGCCGCCGCGTGAAAGGCTGGTTGGGGGTCCGGCGTGCCGGAGCCTGCGTTGTTGTTTGAAGCCGTCATTATCGTCCCTGTTCGCTTTATTCCACCCCGCAATTCCCGGTTATTCCGGATTTTTCATGCGGGGTGTTTTATCTTTATAGGGCCAATCTTAATACGGCGGCTGGGATTGTGCAATTATTGCAGCAATGGCGGAATCACGGGCCTCAACGGGTTGCTCCTGGCTGTCCATACGGCGGATGGCGACTTTGCCCTCCTCGGCTTCGCGTTTGCCAACGATGAACATGACCGGAACCTTCGCCAGTGAGTGTTCGCGGATCTTGTAATTGATCTTTTCGTTGCGGACATCCAGTTCAACACGCAGGCCTGCGGCCAAGAGTTCATTGTAGATTTCCTGCGCGTAGCCATCGGCTTCGGATGTGATGGTGGAAACAACACATTGTGTTGGCGCCAACCATAACGGCAATTTACCGGCGTAGTTTTCAATCAAGATACCGATAAAGCGTTCAATGGAGCCAAGGATGGCACGGTGCAACATCAATGGGCGATGACGTGCGCCGTCTTCACCAATGTATGTCGCATCAAGGCGTTCTGGCAGGTTCGGGTCCAGCTGCAACGTGCCGCAGGTCCAGGAACGGCCAATCGCGTCTTGGATGTGGAATTCCAGTTTCGGACCATAGAACGCCCCGTCACCCGGTGCGTCTTCGTAATCAAGGCCAGCAGCGTCCAATGCTTGGCGCAGCGCATTTTCAGCGAAGTCCCAGCTTTCTTCGGTACCCACACGGTTTTCAGGACGGGTTGCCAGCTTCACCTTCACATTGGTGAAGCCCAGATCCGTGTACATCGTGCGCAGCAATTCGCAGAAGGCCAGTGATTCACTGGCGATCTGATCTTCGCGACAGAAAATATGCGCATCATCTTGGGTGAATTGACGCACGCGCATCAAACCATGCAAAGCACCGTGGGCTTCGTTGCGGTGACAGCAGCCAAATTCCGCCATGCGGATTGGCAAATCACGGTAGGATTTAATGCCCTGTTTAAAGACCTGAACATGCGCCGGGCAGTTCATTGGCTTTAACGCCATGAAATGTTTTGGTTCTTCCTTGAAAATCTTTTGCCCTTCTTCGGTGTTGGGCACGACATCAGGAACAACGAACATGTTTTCGCGGTATTTGGACCAGTGGCCGGACGCTTCCCAGAAACGGCTATCCATTAGCTGTGGTGTTTTAACCTCAACATAACCGGCGGTATTCAAGCGGCGGCGCACGTAACCTTCCAGTGCCAGCCAGATCGAATAACCCTTTGGATGCCAGAAGACCGAACCTTGCGCTTCGTCTTGCAAATGGAACAAATCCATTTCGCGGCCCAGTTTACGGTGATCGCGTTTTTCGGCTTCTTCGATTTGTGTCAGATAGGCTTGCAGTTCTTCTTCGCTGCGCCATGCGGTGCCATAGATGCGGGTCAACATCGCACGCGATGAATCACCGCGCCAATATGCGCCAGCAACCTTCATCAATTTAAACGCGGTGCCGATATGTTTTGTCGTTGGCATATGCGGGCCACGGCACAAATCAAGCCAATCGCCCTGTCTATAGACGGTGATTGTTTCTGTGCCCGGCAGATCGCGGATCAATTCAGCCTTATACATTTCACCTTTTTTGGTGAAATATTCGATAGCCTGTTCACGGTCCCAGACTTCGCGTTCGAACGCCGCACCACGACCAATGATTTCTTTCATCTTGGCTTCGATCTTTGGCAGATCTTCGAGCGTGAAAGGTTCGTTGCGGGCGAAGTCGTAGTAGAACCCATTTTCAATGGAGGGGCCGATGGTGACTTGCGTGCCGGGAAACAATTCCTGAACGGCTTCGGCCAGAACATGCGCACAGTCATGGCGAATCATTTCGAGTGCCGGGGCGTCCTCACGTTTGAATATTCTAATATTAGCATGTTCTTCTACGGCGCGTGACAGGTCGCGAATCTCGCCGTTGATTTCAATCGCAATCGCCGCTTTGGCCAAAGATTTTGCAATCGAATCCGCAATCGCCAATCCGGTTGTGCCGGACGGGTAGGTGCGCGCCGAACCATCGGGTAAAGTAATTGTGATCTGATTCAGTGCTGCAGCCGCATTAGACATAATGGTGTGTTCCGGGTTAAGATCATAAAGGCCGGGCAAACCCCCGCCAGCCCCTAAAAATGCAGGGATTTCGGGGGATTTGCAAGGGGGACGGGGTGATAAATTAACGCTTTAGGATAGTTTCCATTTACGCGGCCCCCGGTCCACCCCATATTCACTTTACGGGCTGATTATATTTTTCAATCGGCGCATATGATTTTTTATTTTATCGATTTTTTCAGGCGGCCAAAACGGGTCGCAAGCATTTCAGGAGGCCATCATGCAAACCGTTTTTATCCTGCCAGAAACCACCGAAAAAACCATTTGCGTGCGTTACACCGGGACAGTGACCCTTGATGATTTTGATCGCTATCATCATCAAGAATTGCTGAAGCGCACAAACGAAAACGGTTATTTCAACATGGTGGTATGCTATGATAAAGACTATAACGGGTGGGAACCTGCGGCAGCAGATGCCAATTTAAAATCTATTGTGGAACTGGCCGGGAACGCACGAAAGCTGGCCTACGTTAATCCGCAGAAGCGTAAAATATTTCTGATGAGTATGGTAAACGACCTCCTCGTGGATGCAGAAATTCGCTATTTCGATGGCGACGATTATGCGTCTGCGCTGGAATGGGTTAAAGAATAATTTTGAATGAAACACCCTTTTTGATAAGGATCAGGCCGCCACCATGGGCAAAACGATTGAGATTCTTCCAGAGACAGCAGATTCAGTTTTGTGTCTGCGCTTTTCAGGAATCATTACAGCAGAAGATTTTATCAACGAACACGAAAAGCCCTTGCTGCAAATTATTGAAAAATACGGCCATTACAGCATGTATATTGATTACTCGCCCGCGTTTATCAAATGGAGCCCCGAAGCCGCCGATCTCAGCTTCAAATGCATCACCGCCTGTGGGCCAAAGGTGCGCCGCTGCGCCTATGTCAACCCGCCGCAAGAGCGCCTGTTAATGATGAAACTGTTAAACCCCATCACCACCAATGCCGATGTGCGTTATTTTAACAACGGCGAGCAGCAAATCGCACTGGATTGGATACGGGGGCCATAATGCCAAAGGGATACACAGGTTCAACACCAATGACACAACCAGATACAGAGCAGCCTTTATTTCTGCCAGAGACGAATGACCGCGTTTTCTGCTGCCGTGTGCTGGAAAAAATGCAGACTGGGCGCTATGAGCGCGCCGGTGCGGCCATGCGCGACATGGTCAAGGCCCGCGGTGAAATCCGCATGGTTATTGATTACCAGAATTTTGATGGCTGGGAAGATGATGAAACCAAAATTGATATGGGCTTAAGCGTCGAACTTGGCCCCTATTTAACTAAAATTGCCCTGGTAAACCCGCCACCGATTATCATTGCGCAAATGAAGATGAAGTCCTTGGTGATGCCTCGTATCACAATACGGTATTTTGAAAACGGCGAATATGATCTGGCCGTCAAATGGGCGAATGAAGATTAAATAAAAAGAAGGGGGCCATTTCAGCCCCCTTCTTTATTTCATCTCTCGCTCATCGCGTTGTTCAACGTTTTGATAAACGGCTTCAAGATATATTCCATCACCGATTTTTTTCCAGTCATGATGTCAACAGATGCCACCATCCCCGGAATAATCGGCAGGATTTCATCCTTACGCTTCAGCGTGTTTTCATAGGTGCGCAAACGAACACGGTAGAAACTTTCGCCCTTTTCATTGGTGATGGTATCGGCGGAAATATCCACCAGCTCACCACGCAAGCCACCATAGATGGAAAAATCATAGGCGGTGATTTTGACAACCGCCTTTTGTCCCGGATAGAGGAAGGCGATGTCAGAGGGGCGCACGCGGGCTTCGACCAGCAACTGGTCATCTTTCGGCACGATTTCCATCATGTCCTCACCCGGCTTCACAACGCCACCAACAGTCGTGACTTTGATCGCCTTCACCGTCCCGTTCACGGGCGAGCGCACTTCGGTCCGCGTTTTGCGGTCTTCCAATGTACCCAAGGTTTGTTTCAAGGAATTCATTTCCACGGATTTGGCAGAGAGTTCCGTTTGTGCCTGCGCCCGTGCGGTATTGGTCACTTCGGCAATCTTGGCCTTGGCTTCATTGACCGCAGATTGAGAGCGCGGCAATGCGCCTTGCAGACTGTTCAGCTCGCTTTGCTTTTCTTTTAAGCCGCGCTCCAACTGGATCAGTTCGATTTTAGGGGCAGAACCACGCTCGACCAGCGGTGCAATCATATCGCGTTCCTGACGGGACAAATTGATGACCCCGCGCAAATCAGAAATGCGGGTGTTGAGTTCTCGCACCTCTTGTTCACGCTGGCTCAATTGTTGCTGGAACACTTGCAACTGGGAATTCAGGCTTTGCATGTTAGCGCGGAAGGCATCCATTTCTTCCGACACGTTTTGCGGGGCAGCAGCCATGACTTCCGGTGGGAATTCCGGTGTGATTTGTCCTTCGGCTTCGGCCTTTAACCGCGCGATGGAAGCCATTAAACCCATATATTTCGACTGATTCGCGCCCAGATTCGATGACGCATCGACATTCCGCAAGCGCATGATGATCTGGTTGGCCTGAACTTCCTGACCTTCCTTGACGAGGAATTCATCGATGATCCCGCCTTCCAGGTTTTGAATGATCTGGACTTGCGAGGATGGAATGATTTTTCCATCGCCGCGCGTCACCTCATCCAATGTCGCGAAATTTGCCCAGATAATAAAGGCAAAGAAGACAGCAATAATTGTCACCAGCAAAATATGCGCCGAGAGCGGCAATTCTTCATCGGTGGTGAAGAATTTATCGGCCTGTGCCTGTGCCTTTTCCATCTGGACTTTCATCCAGTCATTTTGCAGCTGTGCCCATTCGCCCGGTTTATTGACGTTAAGGTCAGCGGGTGCGCCGGGGGCTGGCTTGGCCCCTTGCGCGGGCGGACGTTGCCCAGCGGGCTTTTGTGGCGGTTTCTGAACGGGTTTTTGTGTCATGATAAAACCTATGCGTCTGTATTTTCAGCGGAACTGCCATATTGGCGGGACTGCAATTTCTGGATCACCTTGTCTTTTGGCCCGAAATCGACCACCCGGCCACGATCAAGCAGCAGGATTTTATCGACCAGCGTCAGCATGGTGCCTTTATGCGTGATGAGAATTGTCGTTTTCCCTTCGCACAAAGTTTTCATGCGCTTTAACAAACGTTGTTCGGATGCCGGATCAAGCGAGGCGGTTGGTTCATCCATGATCAGAACACTGGGGTCATATAAAAGGGCGCGGGCAATAGCCACCGCCTGACGTTGACCACCAGAGAGCGATTCGCCGCGCTCTCCGACCATGGTATCAAGGCCGGCCTGCGAATCGCGTAAAAACTCCATAACCCCGGCCATTTCGGCGGCACGCAGCACAGCGCGATCAGGGGCAGTTTCATGACCCATGGTGATGTTTTCACGCACCGATCCATAGAATAATTGCGGGCTTTGTTGAACCGCACCAACAGCACGGCGCAAATCGCCCGGATCAATCTGGCGCACATCGGTGTTATCAATCTGCACCGAACCGCTATCGGGTTGATACAGATTCAACAGCAAGCGTTCAATGGTGGTCTTACCCGACCCCACCGCACCGATGATGCCGATATGTTCACCCTGTTGAATCGTGAAATCCAGATGGTTGAGGGCCGGAACAGATTGGCCCGGATAATGGAACACCACATCGCGGAATTCGATGGCACCGCGAATGGCCGGCATGGCGATGAAATGTTTATCAACCGGGCGTTCAACCGGGCGCTTCATCAATTCATCCAATTGTTTCAGGGCCTGGCGCGATTGGTTCATCCGGGTCATAAGCCCCGCCACCTGACCCAATGGGGCCATCGCGCGGCTGGACAACATCACGGCGGCGATCAACGCCCCCATCGACATCAAGCCTTCAGAAATCATGAACACACCGACAATCACCACGCCAACCCCGGCAATTTGCTGGATATACATGGCGAAGTTGAGGGCGAATGACGAAACGCGGCGCGCCTTCATCGAGGTATGGGAGCTTTTTTCATTCAGCTCTTCCCATTTGCGTTGGGTGTGACCCTCGGCAGCCTGCACCTTGATGGTTTCAAGGCCGGAAATGGTTTCAAACAACAGCGCGTTTTTCAGGGCACTTTCGTTCATCGATGTTTTGATAATTTTTTCCAGCGGACGTTGCAGGGCCCAACCGATAAACAGCACAATCGGCATCGCCAGAAGCGGCACCAGCGCCACCGGCCCGGCAATCACCGCAATAATCACCACGAATAAAATGGCAAAAGGTAGATCAATGAGCGCCGTCAGCGTGGCGGAGGTAAAGAAGTCACGCAAGCCTTCAAATTCCCGCACGTTACTGGCCAGAACACCGGCACTGGCCGGACGGGCCGTCATGGTCATGCCCATGATCTGTTCAAACAATGCGGCAGACATTTTCACATCTGCCTTTTTCCCCGCATAATCCAGAAAATGCGCGCGCAGATTTTTCAAAATGAAATCAAAGGTAAAAACAGTCAAAATCCCCGCCGATAACACCCACAGCGTATCAAACGCCGAATTGGGAATAACGCGGTCATAGACGTTCATCGTGAAAAGCGGACTGGCCAGTGCAAACAAGTTGATGACGATGGCCGCCAGGCAGACTTCCTTATAAATTTTCTTATGTTCTTTTAAGGCTGCCCAGAACCAGTCACGCGCCGTATCAATGCGCGCCGGACCCGCCCGTTCATCCATCCGCGCCACCGGGCGGATATAGAAGGAATAGCCTGTATACAAGGCCTTGAGATCGCCCAGCTTGATCGTCTGGCGTTCATCTTCCGTTTCCGGGAACTGCACGACGAAGGATGTTTCCGGGTGAATTTCAATCGCCTGACCGGGCTCTTTTTTCGGCGGGTGTTTCGGCGGATATTTGATATCCCACAAAATACAGGCATGGCCGCGTTCCAAAACCAGAACGCAGGGCAAGATCGGCGCAATCGCCAAAGCGTCCAAAGCGCGTTCAACCAGACGCGCATTCAAATCAGCGCGTTGCGCGGCGCGAATAAACAGGGCCGGTGTAATACCGGTCGGTGGAATCGGAAGACCGGCAGTCAATGCCGCCGGGCTGGTGCGGCGGCCATAATGCCCTGCCATGATCCGCAAGGCCTCAACCAGCGGATGGCCAAGGGCCACACGGTCAACCTGTAACGGCCACGGGTTTTCAGCCGGGGCAGCGGTATCGGACGCCGGTTGTTCAGGAGCATCGGAATAGGACGGATCATTCGGTGACGTCACGGGGAAGGGACCTTTCAGCAGGAACGGCCCACCAGCGGAGGCAAACCGTTTTACAGGAATCATGCAACGTAAAGTTTACCACGCACACCCACCGGGGGCAGCGTGAAAAATATGATCCATTGTCCGCCTGAATGCTTAACAAGGCATAAAAAAAGCCCGCCCTTTCTGTGAGAAAGCTGGTTTGTCGGCCCCATATTGTCATCCCCGGCTTAGCCGGGGATGACAGAGTCATCTTATCTTTCTGTTTTTATTCACTATTTTATTATATAATAGGCCACACATAGTATGCACAGCCATGACAGATCAATGACTTACGGCTGAAAGCTGCACGGAATCTGCACAAAAAGGACAAGGGGCATGGCCTTTATCATCGACAAAGAGGAACTGAAACCCGGCTTGATTATCTTCCGCCGGGGTGATGTGGAGCATAAGAACTGGTATTGCCGCATCAAACTGCCCAAGGCAGACCGCTATAAGACGGTTTCCCTCAAAACGTCCGATCTCCACGAAGCCCGCGACCGCGCCTATGACTATGACGCAGACATAAGATTCCGGATAAAGCACGAAGTCCCGATATTTGATAAACCCTTTAGTGATGTGTCCAAGGAATACGTTGAATCCCAACGCCTACGCGCTGTCATGGGTGAGATCGGTCATGAGCGCGTCAGGAAATTACTATCTTCCGTCAGGAACCATTTAGACCCCTATGTCGGCAATATTCAAATCAGTATGATCGGGCAAGACCGCTGGGCCAATTACCCCGCATGGCGGCGCGAACGCGGGAAAGGCCAGTTTCGTGAGCAGGTCAGTGATTCCACCATCAAGTTTGAAATGATGATCTTCCGGGCCATCATGAATTTTGCCATCAAGAAACGCTACGTCACCGCCGACAAACGGTTTGAAGGAAGACCGCAATTCAAGCTGATGCGCCGGGATGCGTTTTCCATTGAGGAATACCGCACCATGCACACGCGGGGCCGCGCATGGGTCAAGGCAGCGGTCAGAAATTCAAGTATCTGGTATCGCACCATGACCTATAATTTTGTGCTTATCATGTGCAATACGGGGATGCGCCCACCGGAAGCCAAAAATCTGCGCTGGCGCGATATATCGAAAGGAAAAGATAAAGACGGGCGTGATCTTGTGATCCTGTCTGTGCGGGGCAAGGGCAAATCGCGCCATCTTGTCGCCCCGCCTAGTGTCGGGGAATATCTTGACCGGGTTAAAACAATGTCAAAATCAACCGATCCGGATGACCCTGTCTTTACAACCAAGATAGGAAAAGCAACCAAATCCCTTTATGCCGAATTGGTAACGCAGCTTTTAATAGAAGCAAAATTGCGCGAAGGCCCGTCAGGGATTCCGCGCTCGACTTATAGCTTCCGCCATACTTATGCGACCTTCCGTTTAAGCGAAGGCGTTGACGTTTATTTTCTGGCGCAGCAGATGGGAACATCGGTTGAAATGATTGAACAGCATTACGGCCATGTAAACACAGTCAAACACGCGGACCGCGTCTTATACGGTATGGGGAGCTGGGAGTCATTGCCGGGAGATAATGACAAACCGGAAAACAGCAAAAGCGGCAAGGCAGGAACAACCCCGCCTGCACCGCCTAAACCATCCCACAAGAAGAATCCCAAGAAGTAATAGAATAATTATGATCGGCGCGGTTGAAACAGCGCGGCGGGTCCGCAGCGCCAACCGTCCAATCTTGGTCATTCCTCCGATGCGCCGCTGGCGCGACTGAATCGGAGGAATGAGCCAAGCCACCAACCGGAAACAGGGGGATCGAGCTCGATACACCCCGGTTTGTGGCGTTCTTTGAAACAATGCTCGCCGCACTTAAGCACCGGGTCCGGTGCGGCGGCGTTTCTATATATATTTAAGCCTCGCATTCACAAGGGTCCGCCATGCTCTATGGCTGCCCCCCGACCATGATAAAATCGCTGCGGTGGATCAACCCGATCCGGGTGCTGTCGATTGTGCCGTTTGCGCCATCACCCAATAACAGATACGTCCCGGCGGGAAGAACGCCCTTATAATTTCTTTGATAGGATTCTAGCACCGCGCGGCTGGACGGCGGCAGGGTATAGGGCGTTCCTGTGCTGTTATGGGCATTCTCGCCATTGACGTGGATTGTTCCGTCTGCTGCCACGGCAAACCGATCCCCCGGCACCGCCTTGGCAATTTTAATGACAGGCAAGTCACGCGCCCCGGTGCGGAAGACCACCAGATCACCCCGCTGCACAGCCCCGGCGCAGGATGCAGGCTCCATCATCACCGATGCGCCATCATGTAACAAAGGCGAAAGCGATTCTCCGCGAATAGTCACAAGCCGCGCCGGACAATCATCGGCAAATGCCGGGTCGCACAGCCAAAGAATTACAATAAAGAGAAAGCAAAAATTCCGCATTACGCCCCTTTATTCATTTGCATCTTTTACCTTCAGGGACGGGATCATTTTTGTGTACCCGGCATCGGAACGCAAGAATAAATTATTCCCGACCCGGCGGCACAGGCTGCGCCGCGCCCGATACCCGCTCACCTGCCGCAACATCGCCAGATAGGAGGTCACCGTATCGGATAATCCCTGCAAACTCTCCGCATCCATTGGCGAACCGTTGCGCTCCCAAGCCCGTATTTTCTGCTGGCAGCGAATCAAAGAAGTCTGCCGCAAATAAACACGCCCCGGCTTAATCATAAACCCGATAAAATCAAATCCGTTTTGCACCAGATTAATATGTGTTTTATTCGGATGCAGTCGCATGGACAGTTTTTCCTGTAAAAAACGGTCGATCTGTACCGCCCATCCGTTCAAGACCACCGGATCATCATCAAACAAGATCATATCATCAACATAACGTCCATAATACCGGGCCTTCAACCGATGCTTTACGAACTGGTCCAGCGCGTTCATATAAACATTGGCAAAAAACTGGCTGGTTAAATTGCCGATTGGCAGGCCGATACCGTCCCCGGCCCGGATCAGGCTCTTATGCGGCGGCACCATGTCGAATAATATTTGGCGCGATTTGTAAAAAGCGTTCGGGCGCGGATCGTGCAACGTCACTTGGCGGATTAAGTCCAGCAGCCATCCATCATCCACCTGCTGCTCCAAAAGCGATAATAAAATACGCCTGTCGATGCTGTTAAAGAAATTAGCGACATCAACCTTTAGCACCCATGCTTTCCGGGTGTAATTCCGGGTTATGGAGCGCGCAAAACCATTAACCCGGCGCAGCCCGTCATGTGTGCCTCGCCCCGGAATACAGGCATAAGAATCACGGATAAAACGCCGATAATAACGATCCGATATAGCATTATAAATAACATGATGAACGACCCGGTCACGAAAATCAGCCGCCCAGATTTCACGGATTTTTGGATGGGTGACGACAAAGGCAATACTGCGTCCAATTTTATAATCACCGGATTTTAAATCCCGGTATAAAGACACCAGATTGCTTTCCAGATTGGCTTCAAAGCGCAGCTGGTTGATCGAATTGCGCTTGCATTTCCGGCAATCGAAATACGCGTCAAAAACATCTTCTATCGCTAATTCATCCATTGCCATCCCGCAAAAAAAGAAAGTCCGGAAAGAAAGACTCATCTCCGGGCAGGGACGAGCCGACGGCTCCGCCTACCTCAACGCCCCACACACCTCACCCGGTAACTATTTGTCTTATTGTTGTTGTTGATGTTACCGTCGGTGAAATTCTGGTTCCACGCATTGTTAGTATTGTTCTCCGTAGAGGACCAGTAATTGGCGTAACGCTGGCGATCTTATGGTCGGGGGTCACGATTTTCATGGCCCTCGCCTTCACACTCTTTTGCATCGCTGCAAAAGAACGATCTGCTTTGGTATAAATCCTGCTCATCATGAATAAATACCGCCGCCAGCCGAGATGAATATGCTCACCGGGGCAGGCCTTAACCTGTCACCCGTTCCGGCTTCCTCCTTTCCGAACCTGCTGTTGTTCCCTTTAACCAACCCTGCGCCTGACGCGCCAAGGTGTCGGTCATTTCCGACAACGCCGCATAATGGCGGCGCGGTAAAATCTGCATATCGTGTGATAAGCGCATCATCAATTGAATCGCCTGTATCCGCTCCAATATCGATTGAATATGTTGTGCCTTATCCACCGCGCTATTGGCGCGATAAATCATGACAACAAGTTCGATCAGTTCATCCTTGATTTTCTGCCCCAGTGAATATTTATATTCACGCGGGAAGTCCTTGGTCGCGCTCATCGTCCGCAACAAAACATCATAAGTCAGCTTATAAATCGGTAAATGCTGATATTGCGCCATAACTTATAAACCCTTTACCCCATTTTTAAATTTTCTGCCGCTTCGCGGCAGAAAGAAAATGATTAAATAACTAAATGATTAAGCATCTCCGGGCAGGGACGAGCCGACGGCTCCGCCTACCTCAACGCCCCACACACCTCANNCTCCGTAGAGGACCAGTAATAGGCGTTCTGGAAATTAGTAAAGCCATTGCCCGGTGCTTTCGCAAGAAGAAGTGAGCGTACGCCATATAAAGTATTGAGCTCTCCGATACTCGGCAAATACCAGCTTTTACCGGCAAGCGTTAAATCATTGCACAGCTTAAAGGCTGGAAAGGTTGTCGTGCTTGCCGCAACCTGACTTTGGTTAATGCTCCCATCAATAAAGGAATCATTCGCTATATCATTTGTGCCTGTCGCTGTTTTCCATGCGCTGGTCGTTCCCTGATCCGTCGGCGGAATAAATAAAGCGTCCCCATCCGCGCTAAACCCAACGAAAATAGTTGTATCCGTACATTTATCACCAATCGCAGGGCAATCCGCAGGGCCTGAGGGACTGCCGCCGCCCGTGAAACTTCCTGTCACACCGAGAATATTGACTCCACTGACAATATTACCCGCTGTGAACTCAGGATCATTCCCAGCGCGGTTGGTTTCGAGGGCGCAGAGGCTGGCGTAATTATCGGTGCAAACNNATATACGCCCCCGGTCCGGCGGCATTGGCCGTCATCTGGACAGACCCCTTGGCCGAACACGCCGTTCCCGGCACATTGTCCGTGCCCACCAATTGGGCATGGGCGGCAAAGGGCGGCATGGCACAGACGCATAACAACGCGCCGACAAGCATACGGGTTTTATTCTGCATGGCCGTCACCTGCGATGATCTTTTCGACATGGGCAGAACCGGTATCCGTCAGGACACCGCCATAATTGATGCTTTCCACCACATGCAGACCGTCGCGGTTGATTTGAACAACCGCTTTACCGTCAATCATAAAGGTGATCGTGCCCTTGTCCTGATCTGTCACGATTTGAACGGTTTCGGTGGTGGGGGGCGATGTCACGGCCTTTTCTTCCGCATACAGGACAGGGGATGCACCCAGCACGCCCACAAAAAACGCACAAAAAAACAGGCCCGTCTTCCAACGGCCCGTTATCAAACAACCAGTCACGGTCCATGACCGTGCCATAATCCCTTTGCTTAGCGGAGTGGTTTTACCCCCTCCTGGATTCTGGAAAATATCAATCATGCCTGTTGCTTCTTTCTTGTTAAAAATAGGGACTATTCCACCTATACAATACACGCCCCCTCTTTAAAAGGGGGTTAAAGATGGGGTCAGCTTCTATGCAAAGGGGGGGAAGACAGGTTGGTCTATATATACCCAACAGGTATGGCATCCACATTATTGCCAATGGGCGTTAAGGCACCCACCATACAAAGAACCCCGCCATGCCCGATAGGCATATTCAGGTTTACCAACATATCAAACCCCTTAAACCCTGCATTTTGGATAGAGGCTGTTTTCTTGATCTCGATAGGGTAAAGCGTTCCGTTTTCCTCAATCAGCAAATCAACCTCCCTCTTGTCCTTATCGCGGTAAAAATAGACGCGGGGAATACGCCCATGATGCAAATAGGATTTGATGATTTCCGATATGACCCATGTTTCCAGCATCGGCCCGGACATGGCTCCGCGCTCCAGCACATCGGGGTTCAGCCACCCTGTCAGATACGCGCACAGACCCGTGTCCATAAAATACAGTTTTGGCGTTTTCACCAGCCGCTTGGTGCGGTTGTTAAAATAAGGTTGGAGCAGGTAAATAACGCCGGAAGCATGAAGCACATTCAGCCATGTTTTAACAGTGACCTCACTCACGCCCACATCCCGCGCCATATCCGCATAGTTGATCAGCTGGCCCGTCCGGGCGGCGGCAACTTGCATGAATTTATGGAAGGCAGCAGAATCGTTAATATTCAGGTATTCCCGCACATCGCGCTGTATATAAGTTGCCACATAAGAACTGTAAAACCGCTCCCAGTGGTTGTCTGAATCCTGTGTCACCATATCGGGGTAAGACCCCCGCCAAATCTTGTGATACACTTCCGGCAGGGTTAAAGTCCTGGCGGTTTTCTGGCGGGATTTTAGTAAAGCCAGTTCTGGTAGAAAAGGAGCATCATCAGGACGCCCCTGTTCTTCCGACAATGAAATTCCTTGCAGATGCAAGATCGCCACACGGCCAGCCAGAGACTCTGTCACATTCTGCATCATGTCGAATTGCTGCGATCCGGTAAGCCAGAACAAGCCATTCTGTTTGGCCTTATCAACCGTCATTTTAATATAGGAGAAGATGTTGGGGGCATACTGCACTTCATCTATCAATACAGGTAATTGCAACCTGTCCAAAAAACTGGCGGGGTCTTGTTGCGCGGCCCCTCGCATGTTTAAATCATCCAGCGTGACATAAGAACGGGAATCCTTTTGCACATCCTGCAAAAGCGTGGTTTTCCCGACTTGGCGCGGCCCGGTCAGCAAAACAACCTTGAAGCTGGCACTGGCATCAAGAATGGCGTTCCTAAGAGTACGTTTAATGTTTTGAGACATATCGTCTAATCCAAAGTTACAGTTTATATTAGCCGAACCAAAGGTGAGCGTCAATAAAATGGCTGTATTGCGTTCGTGATAAAAACAAAAATGCCCCTATTCCGACAGCGAGAATCCCTTTAACGTCCGAAGTGTAAGATTCGAGAGGGCAAACAGCCCTGCAATCTTCCTTTAACCTTCCCCTGCTATCCTGAACAATAAGGGCTTAAGAGCGCACTTACGCAAACTGCGTTTGCAGTGCCTAAGGGTGCGGCCCTGCCGGGCCTTGGGGCGGCTTACGCCGCCCTGTGTTGTCGATTAGCCCGGCAATTTGGGAACCGGGCGAATCAACAACACAAGAACAACAATAAATCGCCCATAGGGAAAGAAAGGCGTTACCGCCTTGGCGATTTATCATTGTTCGTTGCGGGTGTTTTCCCGTGCTGATGGCCACTCCGCCGTGGCCGCCGCCGCGTACCGCGCCGGGGCGGTGCTGCATGATGAACGGCGAGGCTTTACGCACCGCTACCACAACCGCAAGGGCGTTGTGGCCGCGTTCATTCTCACACCACCGCAAGCCCCTGAAACCACCCGCGACCGCGTTTTATTGTGGAACGCGGTCGAAGCAGCAGAAACCCGCAAAAACTCCCGCGTGGCGCGGGAGATTATTCTGGCCCTGCCGCATGAATTGCCAGCCCCGGCCCGTGAAACTTTAGCCCGCGATATGTCCTTGTGGCTGGTGGAGCGGTACAACGTGGCCGTTGATACGTCCCTGCATAGCCCCGTTGCCGGGGATGGTTACGACCCGCGCAACCATCATGCCCATCTTTTGTTTACCACCCGCGAAGTCACAAAAGACGGGCTTGGCAAGAAAACCCGCATCCTTGACGACCGGGAGCAAGGGCCGCAGGAGGTTGAGTTAATCCGCACCATCTGGGAAACGCTTGCCAATGACGCCTTGGAGCAAGCGGGCCTGTCCCATGCCAAAATCGACCGCCGGACGCTGGACGATCAGGGCATAGACCGTATCCCGCAAATCCATATCGGGCCGGAAGGGAAAGCCGCCAGCGAAAAACGCCGCGAGGACGACAAGGACGATGAAGAGGATGAGGGCGATAAAGACGGCGAAGATGAAGGCAAGTCCGGCGATAAAAGCGGCAAGCAGGGCGGCGGTTCCGGCGATAGCGGCCCGGCCCCCGCGCCAGCCAAAGAAGCAGCCACGGAAAAAGAAGCCGCCAGCCAAAAACGGGACATTGATTATAAATCCATAGACCAAGGACAAACCCGCGCCGAACTGGTTGAGGAAATCAAACGGGTCAATGCCGAGCGCAGCAAATGGCCTGAACTGCCATTAGCAGAACAAATCCGAACACTGGAAAAAGAAATGGTCAGGCTTGACCATCGTGTCCGGCATTTTGAAAACATCTATGCGAAAACCAGCCTTCCCAATATTATTAAAAAGGCCATTGTCGATATTGTCAGATTCTCAAAAGAGCTTTTATTTACCCGCATCCTGAATTGTGAATCTTTGCACCTGTCAGAACAGGAATCGCAAGCGCGTGGTATCAGGCAAAATTTTCGTTACGGGCAATCATACCGGGCCGGGATTCATGAACAGATGCAAACCATGAAAACCCGACTTTCCCTGCTGGAAGAAACCCATGACCAATGCCGCAAATATAAGTCATTCGTGGATAAGATCGAAAAGACGCTAGCGGCAAATCCCGCCATTATATTCACCGAAAGCGCCATACCGAAAACAATCACTGATTTAGAATTCTCTATCAGAATTAAACTGAAAGCCGGACTGCTGCGCGAAGGCATACCGGAGATATTCAAGCCAACAAAAGAAACAATCCGCATAACAGAACCGATCAATAAACAAAGCACTATCCCGCCAACCAAAACACAGGAGCCAGACTCACGCCCTGCAACCATTTCCGTTACAACACCAACAAAACCCGATACAGAAAAACCCACACCACGAAAAAACACCGCGCCACCAAGCCCGGAGCGCAAGGACTGGTTTATTCCCGCGACAGACAAAACACGCGGCTTGCAGGAACACATAGAAAGGGAACTGGCAAACAGACGGGTGCAGACTCACGAGCCGCCACCGAATAAGGAATTTTCGCCTTTGCGAAGCATATTCAACAGCGCAAGCCAGAACAGGCCACCGGAGAAATTCACAACAAGCGAATATGTCCGCGAGAAGGTCAGAGAAGAAGCGGCAACAATCAGGGAAAAAATGCCGCCGGAGCATAAGGCCGAACCTTACCCCGAAGACACGCCCAAAAGCGCGAAAATGTCCGGCGCGTTCAATCGCGCTGCCGTGCCGCCAGATGATAAACCCTCACAGAACCACGACCCTGATTACAGGCCGTGAACGCATGGACAAAGCCCCGCAATCGGGGCATATTCAGGAACATATTTTATGATTTATGCAGGAAAGTCCTGCACAATATCTACACAGGCGAAAGTGGTGCATTTTATCTGTTTAATTTCAAATAGTTATAATGGCTACCACATCGCGCGGGGATGACAAGGAAGGAGAGGGATAACAACAAACAAAAAGCCCGCCATTTCATCAAGAAAGGCGGGCTTTTCAAATTATGATTTTCCGAAAAAATTACATTTTCATCGGATCGGATTCGCGTGGATAGGCGATGCCGAGTGTTGGCAGCAATTCACCCTTCAGACCGAGCAAGCGGTACACAGCGAACATTTCAACGAATTCAGCGTTGACCGCGTTACTTTGCGATACGAACAATTCGTTTTGCGCATCGAGAACGTCGAGCAATGTACGGCGGCTCAGATCGAACTGATCTTTATACGCCTTGACTGTTTCGGTGTTGGCAGCAGCCTGGGTTGCGAATTCGCGGGCCCGTTCACCGGCTGAAACCATCCGCGCCCATGTGGTGCGAACTTCGTTTTCAACTTGGCGAGCGGCTTTTGCGCGTTCTTCTTTGGTCTGTGCTTCGCGGTTTTTCGCTTCGCGGACACGGGCGGTATCAATACCACCGCGATACAGGTTCCAGTTCATGACCACAAGCGCCGAAGCGGAAGTGTCTTCGCCATCTTCAACACCGGCAACTTCTTCCGCACGGCGTGCGTTCAGCTGCAAATCGACTTGCGGGTAGAAGGTGGATTTGGAACCCTGGAATTCCTGATGCGCGACTTTAATGTCGGCTTCATAGATATCCAGTGTCGGGGATTGTGTCAGGGCCTTTTTGATTTCTTCATCAACGTTTGCGGACAAAGCATCAACCGGAACCAGCGGCATCACCAGATCCTGTGCAGGATCGCCGACTTGCTGGATGAAACCGGCTTCTGCAACGCGCAGGGCTTCACGGGTGCTGGCTTCACCAGCGCGTGCTGCCGCCAGACGGGCTTTAACTTGTTCGTTATCGGCATCGGTGGAACGGCCAGCATTCGCGCTGTCAGCAATTTGTTCCATGATGGTCAGGTGATCTGCAACGTTCTGACGGGAAATACGCAGCAATTCGCGCTGGCGCAGAACATCGAGGTAGGATTCAACGATCGCAACACCAACCAGTTCGGATGCTTCACGAACGCGGTGCGCTGCAGACAGTACGCGGGCCTGTTGGCGTTTGTTTTCATACTTGGTTTCGTAACCATCAAACAGCAATTGTGTCAGTGTCAAACCAGCCTGACGACGGAACAATGTTTCATCATCATCCTGACCGATACGGTTACGGGTGTTGGCGTTGTCGGAATATTCAGCACCCATATCACCTTGCAAATCGATCGATGGACGATACAGACCTTTTGCCTGATTCAATTCTTCATCGGTGGCGCGGCGGTTGTTGGCGTTGCGTGTATATTCAGGGTTTGTTGCAACACCGAAAGCCACTGTTTCAGCAATGGTTACGCGGCCCGGAAGACCACCAGCCGATTTACCGGAGACTGCGTTTGGCGAGGCAATCGCAGCAGCCTGTTGTCTGGATGGTTCAGGGGTTACGAACACAGCATCATTGTTGCGCATCGGCGCGGCTTGTTGCGCTGAACCCGCTTGCACGATGGTCAGTGGTGCGGTTGTGGAACCACCGGACTGAACAACAGCAGGAGCAGGCATTGCCGGCATACCGGCACCATCCGCAGCGTGCGCGGCACTGGCAGCACCCATCATCATAACAGCGATGGACGCGCTGAGCGCGAGGCTTCTAAACAGGTTTGCGGACATTGGCACTTCCCCCTTAAAGGATCAAATTTGATAAATTTTCGGTATTTGGCTATCGCCCTCAATAGACAGGATTTTTAGCCTGAAAAGCTAATGTATTCCAGTCATTTTTTGTTCCATACTTTATGAACTTAATTGCAGGTTCGGGCAAGGGTGGTGGCCCGGGGATGTATTGCCATAATTATTACCCCTGAAAACGGGCGGCAGAACAGCCCGAATTATAATAAAACAGGGGGGCTTGGAGGCCCCCCCTGTTTATTCAAAGTCGTTTTATGTCTTATACGTTGGTTTGCAGCGTATGCGCATTCAGCAGGTCGTTGAGGTCGGTTGTCGCGACCCCCTGAAGGGTTGCAATCGCCTGTGCGTTCGCCACGTTGCCTGAACCCGTTACGTCCACGGAAATGACCGTGTTGCCGTTTTGGGTTGTGGCAAAGACGAAGTCGTTAATGGCCGCTTGTGTAAAGCCATTAATATCGCCCAGCAATTCCGACAAATCGAGAACGTCACCTTCCCCAATCTTGAAGTCCTTAATGGTGTCATGGCCATCATTGCCAACATAATGGAAAGTATTCTCGCCCGAGCCGCCATACAGCGTATCGTTCCCGGCACCACCATAAATATGGTCGTTACCTTCCTGACCGAAGATGAAGTCATTGCCATCACCACCATAAATGGTGTCATTACCGCCGCCGCGTGTCTGACCATTATCACCAACCGATTCATGAGCCAACTCAGCCGCATGAGTTCTGATGTGGTCAACAATACGTGCTTCGGTCCAGTTGTCTTGAGTGATCAACTGATTAAAGACAGCCCAGCCCGACCCTTCCGGCAAGTCCACACCATAGGTGCGCGCCAGATTGTCAGTGTTGATCGAGTCACCAAAGATATAATCAACGCCATTGCCGCCATTAAGAACATCATTTCCGACATCTGCCAGATTGTTCAGCGGACTTGCGCCATCCAGATCCTTGTACAAGTCATCAGAATCCTGGACGTTAATCGCAACGCCATCGGAGTCGATTTCCTTGAGATAGCCGAAGTTTGTGCTGTTGCTGCCCAAGGCAATACCAACACCGATCACTTCGCTCAAGGTTTGCAGCTTATCAATTTCGCTGACGTTGTCGTCATTGGATGAACCTGGATAATCGGCATCACCACGGATATGATCCATAGCCTCACCTGAACCATAATTCGTAGAAATCACGTTTCCGTTGTTATCCACCATACGATTCGGCTCACCATCAGAGATGAAGTAGCTGATGCGGTCTGCATTCGGATTGGCCGCTTTTGCATCTTCCATCCACTCAATTGCAGCTTGCATCGGTGCTTCATAGTTGGTGTAGCCATTGCCATCCAGGTTACCAATGTAGTTGTAGATGCTCTCCAACGAATCCACGCTCAGATCAAAGGTTCTTTCCTGGCCGACACCAGTGCTGAAAGGAACAAAGTGGATTTTTACAACACCACCTTGATATTGATCCAGATCAGCAGCCAGATTCTTTACCGCCTGGATCAGCTTGTACATCCGATCCTGCGGATTATTTTTGCTGCCCATCGAGCCGGATACGTCCAGCATCATGACGATGTTGTAGTCCTTGTTGACGTTCTGCATGGATGAACCACCAACGTCACCAACCAGAATGTCACCAGCCGCGCCGCCTGTGATGGTGCCGGTGCCGGTACCAACTTCGTACGGTGTGGTGGAGCCTGGTTTGTCATCAACGTTTTCACCAACGATCAGTGTTGGTTTCAAAACATTGAAGGTCAGAACTGCCGTATCGGTGTCGCCGTCGCCGTCTTTCAGTGTGTAGGTGAACTGATCCGGACCCGCAATGGAACCTGGATATGTCACACCAACATCCTTCAGCATGAAGGAAGAGTTCGGGCTGTAGACTTCAACACGGTCAATCAGTTTCCCGCCAACATCAGTGCTGTTGATGGTGAAGGTCTGGTTGTTATTGGTGATTTCCGCCGCTGAGACAGTGAAGGATTTCACAACGGACTGACCATCGGCTGTAAAGACGCGCAGGTTGATGGTGTCGCCAACATTGTTGCCCAGATCAGACAGGGTCAGCTTCATCGTTGACGCCAGATCGGCTGGATTCACAACCAGTTTTTCACCGACTGGCCATACCTTGTCACTGCCGCCAGAGCTGATACCAACGCCCTGACCTGTTGACTGGTTAACCCAGACCAGATCACCACCACCTTGAACACCATATTCCGGTGTTCCGATGCTGATTGTCACACCATTCAGCGTGACGCTGTTTTGTGTGCCAGCAACATCGGTCGATTTCAGTGCGATGTTTGTGGTCGAACCCGAACCTGCATTCGCATGCAAGGTATAGGTGTAAGTACCATCAGCCTTGATCACCAATGTGCCGTTGGCACCGTTGATTGTGGTTTCACCATTTGCAGACACAGCCTTGCTTTCAGAACCGAAGGCGATTGCCGATACCTTGTTGGCAACATCCTGGCTGAAGCTGTCGTTTGGCGTCACGGTGCCTGAAACGACACGGATGCTTGCATCAACCGATGCAAAATCATCATTCGCTGTCAGACCATCATCATAGACCTTAACCGCAACTGTTCCGGTGATGGCATCGCCATCGGCATCAGTTGCTTTCACGCCGAAATTGAGGGTCATGACATCGTCATGATCGGCCGTGTTGGAATGATCCAGTGTGCCAACCAGTTTGAAGTCATATTTACCCGTTGTCGCGTTCAAGGTCATTGTGAAGATGGTTTTGCCATCTGCGGTCGCTGTGTAGGTTGTACCAGACAACGCCACGGTGACAGGTTTACCACCCGATGTCAGACCTGTTGGGCCTGTACCGGTGAAGGCGAAGCTGCCCGGTGTATCGGAACCGAAATTGGCTGTAAGGGTGTTGGTCACGGTCACAGTCGGTGCTGTGTGCAATGTTGTTTCATCAACAGACACCGCCGGAGCGTTCAAGTCTTTTGGAAGATCATCACGCACTGTGACAGTCAGCGTCGCGGATTTTTGCGCGTTGTTGTCGGTCAGGTCGTATTCAATACCGGACAGGTTTGTTTCCTGCGCGAATGTTGTGACGGTCAAGGTGTAAACGTCCGAAACACCGCGAACAGGTGTCATGGTCAGACCGGTCAGCTCAGCGCGGCTGAGTGTCCAGGTATCTGTCCCGGCATTGTACGTCCCGGCAGACAAGGTCGCGCCAGCAGGAACACCGGTGATGGTCAGATGCGTGATGGTTTCGGAACCATCCAGCTCGCCCACTTGTGTTGCAATGTTCAGCGCAATCGGTGCGTTATCCGAACCCGTTGAATTGGAAACGGTCAGCGTTGGTTCATCAATCACCGCATCGGTGATGACACGGAAATCGTCTGTTGCCTGTGCGGATGTACCCGATGCCGGCTCAAAGGCGGTTGCCGTTGCAACCAGACCTGTCAAATCAACATCGCTGTTGGCTGGCGGTGCGAAGGTCAGACCACCATTATAGTTTTGGCCAGCTGGCAGCGTAATCGTCCATGTGCCTGTGGCGGCGTCATAGGTGCCGTCAGCATTGGTGATGGTCCAATCAGCAGAAATGCCGGTGACTTTTACGGTCAGGATTTCATTGCCTGACCCTTCCGGGTCCAGCGCGGCCTTGATCGCCACGAAGATGCTGCCATCTTCTTTCACGAACGCATCATCAACGCCCAGATTGGCCTCGATGGACGGTGTGTTGACGACAGGTTTCCATGTCAGCGTGAACGGATCAGTCGCCTGATTTGTATTGTCGGTCAGATCAAATTCATTATCGGTTGGTGAGTCTTTCGAGAAGACAGTCACGGTCAAAGGAACGCTGCCGAAGTAATCTTTTGGTGCGGTTGCGGTCAAGCCAAGCAACTGGTTCGGGGTGAATTCCCATGAACCATTGCCCAGATCTGTCCCGCTCGAGAACGTAATACCGTCCTTGATGCCGGAAACAACATATTTCACGATGGTTTCTGAACCGTCATTGTCGGTTACGCCGCCTGTGATGTTCACAGCCAGTGTCGTATTTTCAAGACCAACATTGTCTTTACCATCAACATTCGGCGCATCAGCAACTGCATCAACGATCACATCAACTGTGCCTGTGACGGATGTTTGTGCGCCTGTTGTGATGTTGGTGTTTGTAACCGTGACCACCAGATTTGGCAGGTCAACGTCGCTGTCGCCTGGCGGGTGCAGGATTGGGCCGCCGGAGAATGTACCGCCACCCAGCAGGGTGATTGTCCATGTGCCTGTTGCAGGATCGTATGTGCCAAGGCCCGGATCAACGGTCCAAGTGGACGGGATACCGGTAATGGTCGCCGTTGTGTTGACGTTTGGAACGCCGTTCGAGGACACTTCAATGGCCAGCAAGACGCTGCCGTCTTCCTTCACCTGAACGTCTTCTGTTTCAAAAGATGGGGCTGTTGATGGTGTCGCAACACGCACATCAGCCGCCGGAGCGTAATCAAATTCTGGCAGACCAAACGCCAAGGCTGTCGGGCCGAGCGGACCAACAGGCGCAGGCGCGCCCAGCGGTGCAGCTTCAACAGCGGATTGATAACCGAAACCACCACGGTTTCCAGCAGCCGCACCACCGGCTTCACCGGCAGCAGGTTCAACCTTGGCCAGTTCTTCAGCGATCTGGGCAATGTTTTGTTGCTCTTGTTTTTCGGCAGCGGCTTCTTTTTGTTCCTGCATGTCGTTCATGCGGGCCATATCCAGCAATTTGATGCCGTCAATAACGCGGCCCTCTGCCAGTGTCAGAACAGGCGGGTTGGAACCGCTCATCACATCAGCAAAGCCAGCGATAATCAGTTTCGCGCCATCGGCAAAGCTGATGACGAGATTGCCACCTTCCATGCTGGTTTGTGCGGCGGTGGGATCAAAGCCCAGAACATAGGTCTGGCCTGGCTCAAGTGTCACTTGTGTTGTTTGACCGGCTTGCGGGAGGCCGAGTGTTACGACTTTCACATCAACATTTGGAATGGCGAAGCTGTTGCTTGTTTCTGCCAAAGGCCCTGTGGCGGACAGGGTATCAAACAGTTTTTGTGTGTCGATGGTCTGACCATCAGCAAGCGTCAATTTCGCGCCTTGCTGGCTCAGATCCTTGAAATTTTCGATGGTGACGGAGGAGCCGTCCGTCTTGGTGATGACAAGAGCACCGCCGCTGGTCAGGGACATGCCCTTAATATCAGCCGTCGTGAAATTCAGGGTTGGGGCTTGTGTGCCGGAACCTGCTGTGTTGACTGCTGCTGCATCTTGCTTTGCCATGTCTTGCTTCTCCTTGAAAACTGCCCCCCGCCAGGGCGAGCCGTATGTTGATTTGAACCGTGTGTTAATAACGCTTTCTTAAACGAAACGGAATGGCGATGTTTTATATGTTCCGCCGTCCGGAGTCAAACTTTATTATGTTAATGCCCCTAGAGAAGTGCAGGATTCATCGTCCTGATTTTACTGAAAATATCCGGGTTTTTGCCGGCAGCCTTTTTGACCGCATCCACGCCATCCACCCTTGCAATTCTGTCTGGTTGAAACTGGTTCATATTACACCCCGTCGCCTTCTAAAAATATGCATTGTTTTCAATGCATTATGGTCTAAATCCTGTATGGTCTGGCCCTGATAAGCATCGCCGCGATGGCATTGCACCCCGCACGGCAGACCCCCATCACTCTATAGGGCCATTGTTGGCATCATACGGGCAAGTGGTTACCAAGAGGTTATGAAGGGTCAGGTTTTTTTACGCCTCGAGCCGGGATTCCTATACCCCTCCAATCAGCATGTACTTTATGGTAATAAAGTCATCGATCCCGTATTTGGATCCTTCGCGCCCAATCCCCGATTCCTTAACGCCACCAAATGGCGCACCTTCATAGGACAGGAGCGATTCGTTAATCGCGACCATTCCATATTCCAGCGCTTCGGCAACGCGGAAGGCCTGCCCGAGTTCACGCGTAAAGAAATAGGACGCCAGACCAAACCGTGTGTCATTGGCCAGCGCAATCACATCTTCTTCTGTCTTGAACCGGAACAACCCGGCGACAGGGCCAAATGTTTCTTCGCGGCTGATCAACATGTCGGGAGTCACCCCGGTCAGCACGGTCGGTGTGAAGAATAATGGGCCTTGTGCATCGCCCTCACCACCATGGGCGACCTTGGCCCCTTGCTTCAGCGCATCGGCGATATGGTTGCGAACCTTGGCGATACCGTCTTCGTTTATCATCGGGCCGATCTGAACACCGTCACGATCACCGGGACCAATCTTCAATGCGGCTACGCGCTCCACCAGTTTTTTGGTGAAGGCGTCATAGACGCTGTCTTGGACATAGATGCGGTTGGCGCAGATACAAGTTTGCCCGGCATTGCGGAATTTGCTGATGATCGCACCATCCGCTGCCTTATCCAGATCTGCCGATTCAAAAACGATGAAGGGGGCATTGCCGCCCAGCTCCAGTGAAACTTTTTTCACGGTCGATGAAGATTGCTTCATCAAAATTTTGCCCACCTCCGTGGACCCGGTGAAAGAAATCTTCCGCACATCTTCATGCGTGGTTAGCATTTCACCAATTGCCGGGGCGGCGTGCAGATCGCCGGTCACGATGTTAAAAACACCTGCCGGAATGCCCGCTTGTTCAGCCAGCACCGCCAAAGCCAGGGCGGAGAACGGTGTATCTTCCGCCGGTTTCAAAACCGCTGTACAGCCCGCCGCAAGGGCCGGGGCGAGTTTCCGGGTGATCATCGAGCTTGGGAAATTCCACGGCGTAATCGCGCCAACCACGCCAATCGGTTCTTTCGTCACGATAATCCGCGCATCGGATTTATGGGACGGGATGGTATCACCGTAAATACGGCGCCCCTCTTCGGCATACCAGTCAACAAAGGCTGCGCCGCCCAGAACTTCACCGCGCGCTTCGGCGAAGGGTTTACCCTGTTCCGCACTCAGCAAGGAAGCCAGCGCATCGGCATTGGCAATAATCAGGTCCGACCATTTGCGCAAAATTTTTGCGCGGTCCTTGGCCAGCACTTTACGCCAAAGGGGGAAGGCCGCCGATGCCGCCTCAATCGCGCGTTTTGTTTCAGCAGCACCCATATTCGGCACATGCCCCAGCACCGCGCCCGTGGCCGGATTTGTTACCGGGAATGTCGCACCATTATCAGCACCCACCCACAGACCGTTGATGTAGGTTTTGTCGCGTAAATAGTCTTGGAAGGCCGCCATAGTGATTCCCTATTCATCAGATTCAAAAGTCAGGAAAAAGAGATTAGGCCGCAGACCCCCCATTGGCAAGCAGGGCACGGCGAACTAATATTGATGTATGAGCACAGAAAAACCCATCTTTCGCCTGTCCCCTTTTGTTTTGTTTCCGACGCTGTTCGTCCTGTTGGGCGCGTTTGTCGGGAATGCGACGCGGCCCGATATTGACGGGTGGTACCAGAATGCGGAAAAAGCCGCGCTGAACCCGCCGGACTGGGTCTTTGGGGTGGTGTGGAGCCTTCTTTACGTCATGATGGGTCTGGCCTTTGCCCTGCTGTGGCGTTTGCCAGAATCCAACCCGCATAAACAATTCCTGCAGCTCCTCTTTGTCGGGCAATTGGTTTTAAATCTGGCGTGGAGCTTCGTGTTTTTCCAGCTGCATTTATTGTGGCTGGCCACGGCCTGGGTTGTGGTGCTGGGTGCAATTGTTTTATTTTTCATAGTGCGGGCGTGGCCGGTATGCAAGGGCGCGGCACTTTTGCTGATCCCCTATCTCGGGTGGTTATGCTTCGCACTTTATCTGAGTGCGTCGGTTGCCGCCCTGAATCCTTAATAAAATCTGCCCAAAGGCCGCAGATCCGCTTTTATTGCGGCACGATCCGTTATAGCCTGTCTTGGTATTTTAGGCTTTTCGCCGTTCGGCACCCGCTGCGGCAACACCGAGGATTTTCATACGATGGCATTTAAATTTGAAAAACTTTCCATCCTTGTTGTCGAAGACACAGGGCCGATGTTGAAATTGATCGTATCGGTTCTGGAATCTCTGGGTGTCGGGCAGGTCTATTCCGCCGATAATGGCGAACGCGGTTTTGAAACCTTCAAGCGCGTCAATCCAGACATCGTGATTTCCGATTGGCACATGAAACCATTGACCGGCATTGATCTGACATTGGAAATCCGTAAAAATCCAGCGTCCCCTAACCGGACCGCCCCCATCATTCTGGTGACGGGGTATAGCGCGATGAGCCGCGTCTCCGAAGCACGCGATGCGGGTGTCACAGAATTTTTGATCAAACCTTTTTCCGCGAATGATCTGGCAAAGCGTATTGCTTATGTCATCAACAAGCCGCGTGATTTTATTGATCTTAGCACCTATTTCGGACCAGATCGCCGCCGCCGTGTAACACCAGGTTATAGCGGGCCGCTGCGCCGTCAGGCGGATTCAGCACCCGCGCAATCCGTCGCCCGTTGATAAAAAAATAACCGCACACAAGGTATAAGACTATGTCCTCAACATCCGCTGAAAAAGCCCGCGTTATTAAAGCCAACCTGATGCTGCAAGCCAAGGTCGGATCAGGAACCATCGAAGAAGAAAAAATTCAAAAGATGGAAAAAACCATGGAAGAAGCAAAAGTCGATTTTGCACCCATGGCAAATATTTTCCTGAATGAACTGGCCGTAGCGATTTCACAAGCACGCACCATGACCGACGCCACCAGCAAAAGCACCGATGCCGTGATCGCCGCCATGACCGAACCAGTCATGCAGATCAAAGCCAATGCCGCAATGTTTGATTACCAGCTGGTCGGCAATCTGGCCAATATCGTTTTGAACTTTTTGGAGAACATCGAAGGCATTGATAAAACCGTCATTGAAATTGTCGATGCCCACCAGAAAACCCTCAGCATCATCGTAAAAAGCAAAATGATGGGCACGGGTGGCGAATACGGCCAGAAAATCGAAGCAGAGCTGAAGGATGCCTGTAAGCGTTATTTCACCAAACGCGGCACCGAGGCTGTTTTCGTTGAATAATTCCTGCAATTCTTGACGCCCCCTCCAGAAATGGCGTATTGATCCCCCCTCTTAAAAACAAACCGGGGTTATACAATTATGGGTCTTTCCAGCCGTTGCGGTCTTCTTTTAGCGATTGGTCTTTCGATGGGTGTGGCGCGCAGCACATTGTCGCTGGGGACCGCCTTCCGCATTGCTCAATTGGTAAACCCGCCAGCCAATGACTACCCTCCGTTCAAGGCACGGCAATACCGCGACACGACCGCCGCGCATTATAATCATGCCGCCCGCTATAAATGCGTCACCGGCAAAGCCCATGGCTTCGCGCCACCTTCGCGCCCGTCAAAGCACAAGGGTTATCCGCGCAGTACCGGGCGTTTTTACTAAAAGTGCGTTTTTTAAAAGCTAAGCAGTTTGGCCTGACGCACCTGTTTTAACGATGCGATCTTGTCAAACACGCTTGATGGGATGGCATCATCGATGGAGACAAGCGCAATCGCACTTGAACCACCGGGGATGCGGCCCAGACGGAAATCGGCAATATTCACACCGGCATCGCCCAGCAGCATCCCAACAGCCCCGATCAAACCGGGCGTATCGTCATTGCGGATAAATAACATCTGACCCGATGCACCCGTTTCAATTGGCACACCTTCAATATCCATGATCCGGGCTTCGCGGCCCGCGAATAATGTCCCGGTGATGGACCGTGCGCCGTCCTTGGTCGTCACAGTGACGATGATGGCGGTGTGGAAATCTTCACACGATTCCGTACGTGTTTCAGAAATCGCAATGCCGCGTGACTTGGCCGCCTCTGGCGCGTTCACCATGTTAATGCCGCTTAAGGTCGGGCGGAATAACGCCGCCAGCACCGCCGCCGTCAAAGGCCGCGTATTCAGCGTTGCGACATGCCCCTGATAGGCAATATCGATTTTGCTGAAGGCATCATCAACAACCTGCCCAGCGAACCCGCCCAGCAATGTTGCCAGATCCATATAGGGCTTCAGGCGCGGGGCGTCTTCCGCCGAAATGGACGGCATATTGATCGCATTGGTCACCGCGCCGCTCAGCAGGAATTCAGACATTTGTTCCGCCACCTGAATGGCGACATTTACCTGCGCTTCGGCGGTCGATGCGCCCAGATGTGGTGTGCAGACAACATTCGGATGTCCGAACAAAATATTTGTCTTGGCCGGTTCTTCTTCAAACACATCCAGCGCCGCCCCGGCAACATGACCGCTATCCAGCGCCAGTTTCAAATCGGCCTCCACAATCAAACCACCGCGCGCGCAGTTAATGATGCGAATACCCGGTTTCATTTTGGCGATTGCCGCTGCATCAATCAGGTTGCGCGTGGAATCCACCAGCGGTGTGTGCAACGTGATAAAATCAGCGCGTGGATATAATTCATCCAGCGTTTCAACTTTCTCAATGCCCATATCGCGGGCGCGGTCAGCAGACAAGAACGGATCAAAGGCCACAACCTTCATCTGCAAGCCCACAGCGCGTGCCGCCACGATCGACCCGATATTACCGCAGCCAATAATACCAAGGGTTTTGCCGTATAGCTCAACCCCCATGAATTTTGATTTTTCCCATTTCCCAGCATGGGTGGATTGGTTGGCTTCTGGAATCTGACGCGCCAGCGCGAACATCATCGCAAGCGCATGTTCCGCCGTGGTAATGGAATTGCCAAAAGGTGTATTCATGACCACAACACCCGCCGCCGTTGCCGCTGCCACATCAATGGTATCAACGCCGATCCCGGCGCGTCCCACAACTTTCAAGCGCGGCAGCCCCGCCTGAATGACGTCTTCGGTAATTTTCGCGGATGAACGCGCAGCAATGCCGTCATATTGACCCGCAATGGCAGCGATTTCTTCGGGGGACAAGCCTACCTTAATATCAACCTCAATGCCGTTGTTTTTGAAAATCTGTTCGGCAAGCGGATCCATTTTATCGGCGATCAGAACTTTTGGCATGATGGCAGGCCCTCTATTTGTTTTGTTATATGCGTTACACCCACTCGATTTATATCAGCCGCCAGCGTAAACTCAAAAACCTTTGAAGGAAGAAAGCCGTATGACAAACAAGAATTCAAACATGATCACCCTGCCCTATAAAATTGAACGCGCCGCCCCACCCTTTGCCGGGGAAGGATTACAATCACCCGACACATTGGCGCGCCATTTTGTCGGTGAATACACAAAGCGTGGCGACAAGGTCTTTGACCCCTTCGCAGGACTGGGCACAACCTTATTCGTGGCCGAAGCCATGGGCCGCACCCCTTACGGCATCGAAGCCGACGGTGATCGCCGCGACTGGGTCGCTGGACAATTGGAACACTGGACCCACCTGATCCATCAGGACGCCGGAAAGATGGATAAGCTCAATTTTCCTAAACAGGATTTTTGCATCACCTGCCCGCCTTATATGAAGCGCACAGATACATGGAACCCGCTTTATGCAGGCGACCCGAAATATAAGGGGTATGACGCGTATCTGCGCCGCATGGGAACAATCTTTTCAAAACTGCCGCTCGTCATGAAGCGCAACGCCACCGTGATTGTTCAGGCCGATAATATCGCCGGAAAAACCTACACCCCCCTCGTCGCCGATTTTATTCAAGTGATCAGCAAACATTTGACCCTTGAAAACGAAATTATCGTGACGTGGAAAATACCCGCGCCGCAGGCATTAAACCCCACCCACACGCATTGCCTGATTTTCAAGAATAACAAGAAAAAGTAAGGGGTAGTATGAAAGGGGGATTCCCCCCCCTTCACCCCAATACTCTTCAAGCAGCCTTTGTTTCGGCGTAAGCCCATTCGAGCCATGGCAGCAAAGCAGCAATGTCGCTTTGTTCCACAGTGGCGCCGCACCAAATGCGAAGACCGGCCGGGGCGAGTTTGTGGGCGGCGACGTCATAGGCGGCTTCTTCTTTGCCCAATTTCTTTTCCATTGTTTTGATGAAGGCTTGGCGGTCTTCCTCGCTTTTCGCGGTGAACCAAGGGTCAACAATCTTAAGACAGACGGAAGTTTTGGAGCGGGAGGCAGAAACATCGCACAGGAAATCAAGCCATTCCGTCTTTCCAACCCAACCCGAAAGTGTATCAAAATTGGCAGTAATGCGACGTTGAAGCGCGCCAACACCCCCCAGTGATTCCACCCATTTCAAAGCATCAAGGCAATCTTCAACGGCCAGCATGGACGGTGTATTGAGGGTTTCTCCCTGAAACAGTCCTTCAATCAATTTTCCGCCGCTGGTCATGCGAAAGATTTTTGGCAAAGGGCGTTCTGGTTTATAGGTCAACAAGCGTTCAACGGCGCGTGGCGATAACACCAACATGCCGTGCGCAGCTTCACCGCCCAGAACCTTCTGCCATGACCATGTAATGATATCGAGCTTGTCCCACGGCATGTCATAGGCGAAGACGGCGGAGGTCGCATCACAGAAGGTCAAACCCTTGCGGTCGGCTGCGATCCAGTTTGCATCGGGCACGCGCACGCCACTGGTGGTACCGTTCCACGGGAAGACAATATCGTGTTCAGGATGTGCCTGTGTCAAATCCGGCAATTCACCAAAAGGGGCGGTAAAGGTACGGGAATCAATTTTCAATTGCTTGGTAATATCGGTCAGCCATTCATTGCCGAACACTTCCCAAGCGAACACATCGACCGGGCGTTGGCCCAACATCGACCACATGGCCATTTCCAAAGCACCGGTATCGGATGCCGGCACAATCGCCACGCGGTAATCGGCCGGGATGTTTAAAAGGGCGCGGTGACGTTCGATGATATCATTCAAACGCGCTTTACCCTCTGCGGCACGGTGGGATCGGCCCAAAAACGCATTCTCCAGCGCCGCCAAGGACCAGCCCGGGCGTTTGGCACAAGGACCAGAGGAAAAAGAGGGATTAGCGGGTTTTTGGGTTGGTTTGCTGGTCATATTGGCTCTCCCTCTTGAGGTGGTGGACGCGTCGAATGCCTATTTTCTGCGTGTTTTCAACCTGTTGCAACTGCGAAATATAAGTTCCCATAATTTTTTACTTTTTCTTAAGCCCGATGCCGTAGAGTGGGCTTGTCATACGAATAAGGGGAGCATGAATGCCAGTTTTTAAAGGTTTTGAAAAAGCAGACGACACTTTAGTCGCCGTGGTCGATTTCCCTGAAGCCACACGGCACAAACGGTATTGGGGCGAAGATGGCAGCATCCAAAACCGCCTTACACCATTCCCGCATGAAGAGCGCCTGAATGAGGCAGCTTTCCGCACAAAATTCGCCGGATTAGATTTTAAGGCCATGAGTAGTCTGCCGTTTAAGGAAGAAGGCCATGACATGGACCAATTATTGCAGAAGCAACAGGCTGCTATAGAAGCATCTGTTCCAAATCTGGGCATCCGGTCAAAGCCGCCATCCGGCACCGGCATGTAATTCCCGGAGTGCCGCCCGTAATTTTCTTTTGCCCCGTATATTTTATGCGGGGCAAAGCTTATGATGGGCCATGGAATTTGTTTTGACCCTGATTGCCTCTGAAAAACCACTGACCACCGCTCATCTGGCCGGGGTGACACGGTTTTTGGATTCGCAAGGATTGCCGTTGTCGCATGACCCGCGCTGGTTGCGCCCGCATAAGGCCGCAGACCTATACGTTCCATTTCGCCCCAATGCACAACAGATCAGAGCCATTCGTGATGCCCTGTCCACCGACCGCATTGATGTCCTGATCAACCGTACGCGGGGGCGTAAAAAGCGCCTGTTACTGGCCGATATGGATGCGACCATTATTGACGGCGAAACACTGGATGAGCTGGCCGATTTTATTGGCCGGAAAGCAGAAACCGCAGCCATCACCGAAAAAACCATGCGTGGGGAACTCGATTTCACAGCGTCCCTGCATGAACGCGTGGCGTTGTTAAAGGGCCTGCCAGAATCTGTTTTACAAGACACGATGGATAAGATGACCCTGATGAGGGGGGCTGAAACATTAGTCGGCGGGATGCGGGAAAAGGGCGCGACCTGCGTGCTGGTTTCTGGCGGCTTTACATTTTTTACAAGTGCGGTAGCCAAGCGTGTCGGGTTTCATCACCACCACGGCAATGTGCTTGATATTCAAGATGGCAAATTGAGCGGCAAAGTGAACGGCCCGGTTTTAGACCGCGGTGCAAAGCTGGCGTTTTTGGAATTTTATATGAAGGATCTTGATCTTCAGCCAGAAGACATCATGGCGATTGGTGATGGGTCGAATGATTTATTGATGTTGCAAGCCGCCGGGCTTGGCATCGGGTTCCAACCCAAGCCGCTTTTGATCGAATCACTTGATAACCTTATTCTTTATGGTGACCTGACCGCAGCCCTTTACGCCCAAGGTTTAGCACCCAATTAAACAACGCTTCTTTTCATATTAAGCCATTGATTCAGAAACATTTAAGCATTTTCGCGCTATCGTTTAGACTGCATTATTATTTCGACCAATTCCGACGCCCGTTTCAGGACAAAAACCCATGACACAGAAATTCGTTGTTTCCGATGAGAAGATGGAAGAGCTGATCCATAGCTATTGCCGCGACTATACGGCGCTGGCGCGGTTGGGGCGGTTTGATCCGATTACGGGCCGTGATGAGGAAATCGATCAGGTCGTTTTGATCCTGCTGCAAAAGGGCCGTAAGAACGCCGTGCTGCAAGCCCCTGCCGGGGTTGGTAAGACAGCGTTGGTGGTGGGTCTGGCGCAAACGGTTGTGCGCGAAGCGGTGCCTGATTATCTAAAAAATGCCCGCGTTTTAGAAATTGATTTGGCCAGCATGGCCGCCGGGACAGAATCCATTTCAGAATTCCAGGGGCGTTTTATTCCCCTGTGCAAGGCGGTAGCGGAGCGTTACCACGATCCGTCATACCCAAAAATGATCATGTTCATCGACGAGATGCACACCATCATGCCAAGCTGTCTGGGCAGTTCGTATAAGGGTTTATCGGAAGTGTTGAAGCCTTATCTGACGGTCGGTGACCTGCATGTTATTGGCGCGACCACACTGGATGAATATCGCATTTACTGCGCCATCGACCCCGCCATGGATCGCCGTTTCCAGCGCGTGAATTTAAAGGTGCCAAATGCCGAAGAAACATTACACATTTTGAAGGCGCTGCGCCCGGGCTATGAAAAGCACCACGGCATCACGATTCCCGATGAAGAGCTGGACCGCGTCATTAAATTGACCGAAGAACATTTGCGTCGCCGTTTCCAGCCCGATAAATCCATCGTGATGATGGATGCGGCCTGCGCATACCACGTCAAAAATTTTGGGCGCGGCCAGACCCTGACCAAGGATTCGGTTTATTACATGATTTCGAAAGAGGCGAGCCTGCACAAGGACGCCCTCGAATAATCACACCCTAGCGATAAACGGTCTGCAACAAATCACGCGCATTAGCGGTGTGGTGCGTGACAAAATCTGGCAGATCTTCAACCGGGCGGCCATGATGCAAATAAACCGTGACCATGCCCATTTCATGGGGAATCCGTAAGTTTTCAATGGTGTCTTCGACCATCATTACATCACCGGGATTACGGTTGATGGAGGACAGCGCCATTTCAAAGGGTTTGCGGCTATGGGCCTTGCTTTGGAAATCATAGTTTTCAAAGGCGAAGACTTGTTTATCCGGGAAATACGGCGTCAATTCCAAGCGGCGCAAAACATTCAACGCCCATGGACGGGCAGAATGCGTAATCAATGCGTGTGCGGCATGTCCCGCCCGTGCAAATAAATCACGCGTTTCATCACATTTCACAACGACGGTGTGATCCAGATGCTTATCGGTCAGATGATGCATATCGGCATTGGGAATATTAAACCGCATCATGAATTCAAGACCGCTATAGCGGTGACGCTGATAGGATTGTTCCGCCAGCGCAATCGCGTCTTCCAGCGTCATATCAACACCCCATTCAAGGGCGGCGCGCGCAATCGCCATGTTAAAGGTCTTTTCCAGCGCCCCGTCCAAACGGTAAAGCGTATTATCCAGATCCCACAACGCCCCGTTTAACAGGGCAAAGCGTTCATCGAGCGTTCTTAAATCTGGTGTTTTCAAATCGGCGGTCATATTCATCTTTTCATTTTTGTGCGGTGATAATTTTAAAGCCGTGGCCTTCGTGCAATTTTTGTACATTGCGGAAATGTTTGGCCAAATCCTGCTCATAGGGCAAATGCGCGTTGGCCACCATAAACAATACCCCGTTTTGTTTCAACATTTGCGCGGCATTGGCGATGAAGGCCTGCCCCAAGGTAATCGCCTGTGCCTTTTCAACGTGGAATGGGGGGTTCATGACCACCAGATCAACGGGCTTTATCGCATGGGGCTTTGATAAATCAGCCCAAATACATTCGACCTCACGCCCCGGATGACGTTCCGCCAGATTCATGCGGGCAATTTCAACGGCCCGCGCATCAGCATCAAAACACAAAACCCGGCGCAGGTCGGCATTCTTGGCCAACATATAATCGGCAATCACACCTGTGCCGCACCCGAGATCAGCCACAATGCCGCTGAGGTTATTGGGCAAGAGCGGCAGTAACAAAATAGTCGCGTTATCAACGCGGTCCCAGCTGAACAGGCCCGGTTGCGTCCAATAGCCGGTTTCTTTCTGGCGTTGAATTTTGCCGCCCTCAATCCATGCGGCGGGCAGGGTCATACTATCTGTCTTTTCAACCCAGACGATGCGGCATTTATGTTTGACCATTTCCTGCAAGCCGGGTAAATGCGGCGACAGATCATCATAAAGACGCCCGCCACCGGAATCATTGGCCGCCGCCACGACGAAGAACCCACCGACACGCAAGCGATCCCACGCGGTCGCCATCATATAGCGGGCCTCTTCGCGCTGGCGCGGCAAGCGCACCAAAACCGCATCATGTTCGGCAGGAGTTGTTTCAACAGAAACGCGAACCCCCGATGTCGTTAAATCATCGGCTGCACCGCGCCAGCATTGCCAGGCCGATAAATCCGCATGCGATAAAGCGGACAATCCATCAACCACCACAGCGTTCACCAGCAATACCGGGGCGTTTTCATCCACGGCCAGATCACCGCGCACGAAAGGGTGCAGCAGGGCCAGCATCGCGGCATCCGCCGCACGTTTTTTGTGGATGGGTTTGGACAGGATGGGACCCGGCCTTTTTGCGTTCGTTTTTGCTTTCATTCCGCCTTATAGCACACTCACCAGCACGGTTTGAAGGATATTGAAGGGCAAAGAAAATCGCGAGGCCGGGTGGGATGGCCTCGCGATTCTCAGCCTTCCGGTACGCAAGCAGAAAGGTCGGCTAAACGACGACATTGTGATCCAGAACCAGATGGCCGCTGCCCAAAAGCGCGTCCAGATCTGCGGCTCCGGTGCCATTGAGGATGGTGACCAGGTGCGTAAACGCACCGCCAACATCGCCATCGGCATTCACATGAATTTCTTGATTGGCGCCGTTTTGCACCATGCGCACAAAATCATTCAAAAGATCGGATAAGGGATCAAACCCGGTCAAAAGGTTGGTTAAGTTCAGCGTATCACCGCCGGGGCCACCCTGAAAATCATGAATTTTATCAACCAGACCATCAATGGCATCAAAGGCAAAAATATCCGCGCCATCACCGCCATATAGATTATTCGCGCCAATGCCACCCACCAGAATGTCATCGCCGAAACCACCATAGAGCGTGTCATTGCCTTCACCACCCGACAGATAATCGGCATCGGCATCACCGAGCACTTCACGCACCTGTGACGTCACGCGGATATCAAAAACGACATCGTCGAAATCAGCATCGCCCAGATAGTTCAAATCTTCATAGCCAACACGCAAAACAGCCGGATCACTTGGGTCCGCAAGACCGGACATGGCATGGACCAGACCGTCCCGGTTTAACGATGGCACACCGCCCGACAACGCCGAGTGATAGGTATCGACATTGAACACATATTCATTGGCGCCATCCGTGAAAATCAGCGAAACGAAATTGCCATCATCGGCAATATTGGCGGCACGCTCATTGGCCCCATTATAATCATAGATAAAGGCCAGCGTCCCGGTTGAAAAATCCGTGTTGCGGTACAGGGCATTCACCGCATTACCATTGGCGACCAAGAAGCTGCCCAATGAATCGCCAGCCGCACCATCATAATCGTAGGTAAACACGGTGCCATAGGCATAAGCGTGCTGGTTCTTCATGACGATTTCGACATTGCCAATCGTGCCATCCGCGCCAATTTTGTAGAAGCCCAAAGAGTTTTGATAGCCAGCTTCACTAAACAAATACGTCGCCGTAATCGTTGTCGCGAAGCTGATCGCGGCATTGCCGGTGCTGATCCCCTGATTGGGAACCGGCACGTTGATATTTGAAGGCTGGTTGTAATAGGACAGATAATAATCTGCACCCGTAAAGCTATGCGTACTGGTCACAGTGTGTGCATAAAGAGCCGGATTTGACCCCGGGCCATCATCACCATATAGGACATCATCACCGGACCCGCCAAACAACCGGTCATTGCCGGTACCACCATACACTGTATCATTGCCATTCCCGCCGTTCAGCAGGTCGTTGCCAGCCCCGCCAGACAAGCGGTCATTGCCGTTTTCACCACTTAAAGAGTCATTGCCCGGACCACCATCAACGATGTCATCGCCGTCCCCGGCCAGCACCGTGTCATTACCAGCATTGGTCCAGATGATGTCGTCTTCCTCGCCCCCGGCGACCAGAATATCACCGAGCACAAGCGTGGAATCAGCCAGAATAATCACATCACCGCCCGCACCGGCAACAATGCGTTCGATGCTGGAAATGGTGGCATTGCCAGACCCGTCATTCAGGTGCAGCACATCGCCATATGCACTCATGGAAATCAGATCGGTCCCGGCCAGACCGTTATAGGTCGTGGTATTGACGTTTTTTACCGCGTCAACAAAGATGGTTTCGCCGCTGTAAGGATTTACGAGAGTCGCAGTGTATTGCTGCAGGTTGCCCTGAAACGTGATGATATCATTGCCGTTAGTGCCAGTGACCGGTGCCATACGCTTATTAACTCCCCCGTCGGCAAACGTTTCCCCAAGCCATCATTCAAGACCCTGAGCCCGGATATCGTTCGCCAGATTTACGCAAGACTGAAGCTTCGGTCGGATCCGGAATCTGATCCTGTATTGCCCCCTGAAACTCCCGGAACCCGCACCCCGCATGATACGAACCCCGTTCTTCTATAATGATACAGAGTCATTAAAATTTTATGTAAATTATCCTTTAGAGTGCAAAACCCCGCAATTCCGCCAAAACGCAGCGCAAAAACTTGACCCCCCGGGTATTTGGGATCATGGTCCCCCCCGATAAGAACCCGCGTAAATAACTGAGATTTTTTAAGGCCCACCCGATGACAAAGTTTTCCGGCAAAGGCGACCTGACCAAGGGTCCAATTTTAAATCACCTGATCCGCCTCAGCGTTCCAATGATCTGGGGCATTCTGGCGATTGTCAGTTTTCAATTGGTGGATACTTATTACATCTCACTGCTCGGCACGGAATATCTGGCAGCGATCAGCTTCACCTTCCCGGTCACCATGACGGTGTTCAGTTTGATCATCGGGCTTGGCATTGGCATGTCATCGGTGCTGTCGCGAAAAATTGGCGCTAAGAATCACGATGAAATTTTACGCATTGCGACACATGGTATTTTTCTGGCGGCCCTCACCGGCTTGATTGTCGCCGTGATTGGCCTGTGCGTGATGAAGCCCTTATTCCGCGCTATGGGTGCGGATGAAAGCATGATGGGCATCATTACCGATTACATGACCATCTGGTTTGCGGGGATCGCGTTCATTGCTGTGCCCATCGTTGGCAACTCCGCCATTCGGGCCACGGGCGATACGCTGGCCCCGTCGATCAACATGATGATGGCGGCGGGTTTGAATGCGCTGATCGGGCCGTTTTTGATTTTCGGGTTGTGGGGTGCGCCACAAATGGGTGTGCAGGGCGCGGCACTCGCCACATTGATCTCTTATATTCTGGCGATGTGCCTGTCGCTTTATGTGCTTTATGCCAAGAAAAAGCTGATTTTTCAGGGCCCGCTGCATTTGCACCAGTTCCGTGATTCCATGCGCCAGATTTTATCGGTGGGCCTGCCTGCGGGGTTGGGCAGCGTCATTCAACCCTTCACCCAGGCAATCATCACCACGATCATGGCCGGGTATGGTGTGCATGCCGTGGCGGCCTATGGTGTGGCATCGCGTGTGGAAGCCATGGCCTTTGTCATCGTCATGGCACTGGCCACGGGCATGTCGCCCATTCTGGGGCAGAATATGGGCGCAGGACGGATGGAGCGCGTGCGCGAAACCTTGCGCCTGTCGCTGGCGTTTTGTGTTGGCTGGTCGCTGTTTGTGGCGTTGTGCCTTGGCCTGATGGCGCATCCGATTGCATCGGCATTTTCGGATAACCCCGATGTTATTCGCACCACGATGATTTATTTCTGGATCGTGCCGATCAGCTACGCCGCCGGGAATCTGGTACAGGGTTGGGCGTCGGCCTATAACGCCATGGGTTTCCCGAAAAAATCAGCGATGATGATTATTGTGAAAATGGTTGTCCTGCAAATCCCGCTGGCCATTTTGGGCGGGGTGTTGTTTGGCGCGGTCGGTGTTTTTGCCTCCATCGCGCTCGTCAACCTCGCCACTGGGATTTTCTTCCACGTTCGTGCCTGGGGCAGCCTTGGCGACCACACCCTGCGCACCGAGCCCCCAACCAAAGCCCCGATCACCGCCACCCCAGCCCCGGAAACCGCTGGTTAACAGGCAAAAGGCCGGAGAAGCGCGGGCCTTGGGCGGGCGGCGGTTTTCTTCCTTGAATTTTACGGCACAAGCCGTTAGGTTCCAGCCCAGACAAAATACGGAGACGTGGCCGAGCGGTTGAAGGCGCACGCCTGGAAAGTGTGTATAGGTTAATAGCCTATCGAGGGTTCGAATCCCTCCGTCTCCGCCATTTGATCTCCCCCCTTTTTTCCTGAGTCATTTCAAGCATTCACAACGTGGATTCGAACCAAATCTCTGTGGTAAGGTGAGAATTACGTATTGTGATAATTTATTTTGGTTGATGGCGGGTTCTAAAAGGCGTTTCCACGCTATGAGTTGCTGACCCCACCTACTTATTTTGGAAAGAAACATTTTTATGGGCAATTCCGTAACAAACGGTCAGAAGATCAAGGCCAAACTAGATTACATCCGATACGCTATTAGCGGAAAAATTAATAAGCATCCCCATATCAATGCTAAAAATATTTTTATGCTATGCTCTGGAACATGGCTTTTAGTTACATTTTCATTGTTTTTATTGAATTACGAAGATCGCCAGCTCAAAATTGAGGAAGCGAAAATAGTATTAAAAAACGATCCAGATTTAGAGCGTCTTTATAGAGATTATAATTATGCATCGATTGCAGGAATAAAAGGCGTAGGAACTGTTGAGCATTTCCTACAGTCTTTCTTTCAAGGCGTGGCCGCTTTATTTTTGATCTATTTAAGCTTTGTAGTTCTCAAAATTCTATTCCCAAAATTGACGGCGCTAAGAATTTTCTCGGTAAAACTGGATAGCAGAGAAAAGCGCCTATCCTTTGTCCATGGAGTAGCTGGTGCTTTTTGCGTCTTTTTAGGACTCGGATTTGCTGTAAATAATAATGGCACAATGGAATGGGCGATATTTTTCGGTGAGGGTGGCATCATTGCTGCATTGTTAATATGGACCGGAATTATCATTATTGTTAGAAGCGTTTTCATTATATTCACTCCATACAAAAATTGGTTAAACGGAAAATAACAGTGCTCTTTTCCGCCGTATCCACAAGAAGAAAATGCTATAAAATAATGAAACCTCTCACCGATGTAGATATCGCATTTTTACAACTGGAGTTTGCAATAAGACTTCTGTCTTTTTGTGATTTAGGAAAAATAGACCCAGATTATTTTGATCTACCGCACACGACAGAACTAAAAGAAGGGAACATACATTTTCCGTCAGGAAATTTTAAAAATAAAAACGATTTAATAGCTGCTGCATCGATTACGGTTAATCTTGCGCTTGCAGCTACGGCTTTGGCTTTAGATGAAGCCTTTAGTGCTAAGGGCATTACAAGAGATCCGATGGCGTTAGATAATAACAGCCAAACAAGAATTTTGATCTATATGATCAGAAACGCTTATGCTCACGGAATATCTGATCCAAGATGGGAAGTAAAAAGCTCGTATCAGCGTGAGATCAACATTCGTTTGAATGAGTATAACTCGATACATTTGGATCTGCGTGAAAGAAACGGACAGCCCTTTAGGTTTGAGCAGTTAGGTGGACATGCAAACTGGCTTCTACTCAAAGATCTGGCAACAGGGATTTTAGAACAAGCCTAGAGATGAACCATACATTATCGCAAGCTGGGATACCGATTCATTTCAGCTCGCAAACACGAAAGGGAAGGGCTAATCCGATCATAACCTCTTTGCTTTGCCCGTGCTTTCAACCTCTCAATAATCCAAACCATTTCACAGCAATTTTCCCCATGTTCGGACCGTCCAAAACCGTATAGAACAACGGCCATGGACCAGTATCTTGCCTTTGCCGTTGCCGCGATTGTTTTGGCGGCTCTTCGCTATGGAACGTATTTTTATACGATCTATCAGGGCAAGACCAAGCCGCATGCGTTTACCTGGCTGTTATGGGGGACGGTAACCGGGGTTGGGACGTTTGCGCAGTTTGAATTGCAGGCCGGGCCTGCGGCGTGGGCGTTGGGGTTTGTGTCTGTTTCCTGTTTGCTGATTTCAGCAATCGCGTTTTTCATTGGCGAGCGCAATTACACCAAAAGCGATTGGTTTGCCTTGATCGGGTGTTTCATGGCGATCCCCGTGTGGAAGGCCACGCAAAATCCGGCGCTGGCGCTGTGCGTCATTATCGTCATTGATGGTTTGACCTATTGGCCGACCATTCGAAAATCATTCCACGACCCGCAATCAGAGCCGCCGATTTCAGCGGCACTGGCGGGGTTGCGTTATTTCCTGATGTTGTTTGCGGTCGCGGAGCCGACTTGGCAGACATTGATGTATCCCTTCTTTTTAATGGCGGCGGATTGGGGATTTGCCCTGTATATCGTTATTCGCCGCGCACAGCTGGGCCTGCCGTTGCATGAATATGCGAAGATGAAACCGGCAATATTGCAGACCTAAACGCGCTTCAGTTTTCGAGCGTCTTTACGGGCGCGGCGGCGCAAGGCGGTTTTGCGCGTGGGGCGCAACCGGGTGCGGTGCGACCCATGGTCTTGCCCCGGAAAAACCGGAACCATAGCCCTCGACGGTCATGACTTCGTCCGCCTTCACGCCGATATTTTGCAACGTTTTGTCATCGAGAAAATCGGACGGTTTGAAGGACGCAGGTTGCGGTGAAAGATTGAAGGCGCACAGCATCGTCTGGTCATTCGTCCGGCGCAGCAAGGCCAATATTGGCGCTTGCGTATCAAGCACAATTGTATCGCCCAGCATCAACGCCGGTTGCGCCCGCCGCCATGACAGCATCCGGCGGGTGAAATTGAGGGTCGAGTCCGGATCGGCTTCCTGTCTGTCCACCGCGCGCGCGACATGGGATTGCGGCACCGGCAAATAGGCGTTGTCGGAGGGTGAGAAGCCAGCATTCTTTTTCAGCGCTTCCCACGGCATTGGTGTGCGGGCCCCATCACGGCAGCGATCAATACCCAAAGTCTGGGCCACCGGGTCTTGCAAGCGGTTGACGGGAATATCTTCCGGGATGCGCGCCTGCGGCAGGCCCAGCTCTTCACCCTGCAAAATGCACAGGCTGCCCGGCAGGGTCATAAACAGCTTGACGATCTGGCGGAAGGCCGCTTCGTGCTGTTCTTTTGGCAAATGTTCGGTGACACGCGCCCATGTCCGGACATTGTCGTGATTGCCGATGGAGGCGCAGTGCCCGCCATCCGGGAAATGATCCTGAATCCGGCGGATCAGCGATTTGAGGTAATCAACACCGGAGGATTGCGATATGCCGAAGGAAACGTCGGAATAGCAAGAATCAAGACCCTTTTCCTTATGCACATAATCCGCCGCCACTGGCAGGGCGTCCCGTCCGCCAACCGGACCGGCAATCGCCTCGCCCAGCGTTGTTTTCTTTTCTGTGTAGCTATCCATCAGATTGCGGATACGTTCGACCAGCTCCACGGTCTGCGGCTGGCAGATGCTGTTGTCAAAACGCTGTTGATCCCACGCCTCATGCACGTGCGGCCACTGGCCGTAGAGCCAGGAATTATTGCGGAATTGCGGGTCGAAATTGGCATAGGGCAGGGAATCGATGCGGAAACCATCGACACCCATATCGAGCCAGAATTTCATCTCTCCTAAAACGGCATCCTGAACTTCTGTCTTGTTCAGATTGAGGGCGGGTTGGCTTTTCAGGAAATGGTGCAGGTAATACTGGTTGCGTTCGGTGTCGAACGTCCAGGCATCGCCGCCGAATACGGATTTCCAGTTATTGGGTGGGACGTGCTGGTTATTAAAGGTGCTGCCATCGTGCCAGACATAAAAATCTTCATAGCCTGCCTCACGCCGCAGGCTTTTTTGGAACCATTCATGGTCGCTCGCCGTGTGGGGCAGCACGAAATCAGTATAAACGCGCAAGCCCATATCATGGGCGGCTTTCAGTAATTCCTGGAAATCTTCCATCGTGCCGAATTTCGGATCGATCTTTTTGTGATCAGTGACGGCATAGCCGCCATCACCATCCGGCCCTTCAGGCGCGAGATAAAAAGGAGAGATCCATATCGCATCGGCGGCAAGGCTTTTGATGTAAGGAAGCTTCGCGGTCACACCTTTAAGGTCACCGTGTCCGTCGCCATCGGAATCGGCGAAACTGGCCGGATAGACCTGATAAATAACTTCTGAGGGCCGATGTTCCCGCACCGGGGGGTGCCCAGCCGCGCTGCCATTATTATTTTGGCTATTATCCATGACATCATGCTCCCAGACTATGATTTCTTGCTTAGGGCTCATCCTTTCATATTATCGGAGACACCCTCAAGAATTTATCATATTGCGGTGCAAGACATGCGTGTTTCTGGTTAACCTTCAGAGGTCAGTTTAATCCGCCCATCGCGAATACCGTGAATATATTCGGCACTGAGCAGCCAGCCCTTAATCGGGCGCAGAAAAAAGATACAGCCAAAAATCGTGAAGGGAATAGTGGTCAAAAGATGCACCCAGATTGGCACTTCATAGGCCAGTTCCAGCCACAACGCCAAACCCATGGCAAAGGGGGCGATGATCGACATCGCGAAAAACGCTGGGCCATCCGCCGTGTTGGTAAAGGAATAATCGAGCCCACAGACATCGCAATGATCGGCCACTTGCAGATAGCCTTTAAAAATCCGCCCCTGCTGGCAACGTGGGCAACGCCCGCGAATGCCGGTTTTGAAGGTATTGGTGGTTGGTTCATAAAGAATGGGGGAAGGGGCCATTGGATCTGTCATCGCGCCACACCTTAAAAAGCGTTTTTATAATTGTATGGGTTTAAATGATCCAAATACATACAATTTTACCGGGTCGCACCCGGTGGCAACCCATACACATTATGTAGGACAGGCATGGCTCAACATCAATGAAATAAATTATTTTTCTAATTCGCTGGTGAAATGAAACGGTTTTGATTATATGGATTGTATGGAGTAAACCCATACAATTTGAGTATATGTCATGACTGTCTGGACGCCGCGTATCGACCCCCATGCCCGCGCAAAATTTTCCGGCATTGCCGATGCGTTGATGGAAGATATTTGTTTAGGCGTGTTACGCGCCGGTGATGCCCTGCCCCCGCAACGCGTGATCGCAAGCGCGCTGGGTGTCGATTTAACCACCGTGACCCGCGCCATCAACGAAGCCCGCGTCCGTGGCTTAATTACCGCCCGCCGTGGCAGCGGCACCGCAATCGCCGAAGGGGCCGAACTGGCCGCTGGCGATTTTTTAGGCAAAAAGCCTGCCGCAGCTGCACCGCTCCTTGATATGAGCATGAACATCCCGCCGCAACCCGAAGGGATGATTTTGGGACGCGACATTGCCAACACCATCACCGCCCTGATGAAATCGCAACGCGGCACATTGCATATGGGATACCGCGACAGCATCGGCAGCGAACCTGATCGCCGCGCCGCTCTTTTGTGGCTGCATCCGCATATTGAGACAATCCGTTATGAACATGTCGCACTGGCACCGGGCGCACAGGCGGCCCTAGCAGCAATATTTGATGCTGCGCTGAACCGGGGGGCAAAAATTTGCGCAGGGGAAGTGACCTATCCGGGATTAAAGGCGCTGGCCGAGGCCCGAAGAATGAGCGTTTTGCCGTTGCAAATGGATAAGGACGGTATCATTCCCGAATCCTTCGCCGCCGCTTGCCGCGCACATCACCCGGAAGCACTCTATGTCATCCCGTCGATTGATAACCCGACGGCGACCACCCTTCCCGAATCCCGGCGCAAGGACATCGCCGCAATTGCCCGCCAGCATAATGTTTTGATTATCGAAGATGATGCCTATGGCATGTTGTTGAATAAACCGATCACCCCCATCACCGCCTATGCGCCGGAGCGCAGCTGGTATATCGCCACGCTCTCAAAATGCCTGACCCCTGCGTTGCGTCTGGCCTATGTGGTTGCACCGGGGGAGACCGAACTTCAGCATCTGGGCGCAGCTTTACGCGTGACAGCGCAGATGAGCTCACCGCTTTTCTCCGCTGTTGTATCGCAATGGATCAATGATGGCGCGGCGGATGGAATTGTAAAAGCCATTCGCGCCGAAAGCACCGCGCGGCAAGCCTTGGCTCGCACCATCCTGCACGGAATTGATTATACGGCACATCCGCAGGGGCATCATATCTGGCTGCCCTTGCCCGCGCCGTGGACGGCCGCAAATTTTTGTGCGCAGGCCAGCCATGCGGGTTTAGCCGTCGTTCCGGCCAGCGCGTTTTCACTGGCCCCCCGTGCGCCGATGGAAGCGGTGCGTGTGTCTTTAGGCGCAGCACCCAACCGCGATGTTTTGGAACAGTGGTTGCGCATGCTGGCGGATCAATTAAGCACTGTGCCGCAAGCAATGCGCGCCGTTGTGTAGAAGATTCAATTACGCGGTGATGGCGCTGCTTGATTCGGGTTCTGCAGCACCGGTTTTGCGCTTGATCTCGTTCATTATTTCTTCCTCTAACTTCTGGCGTTCTTCAGGGCCCATGGCGGCGACATCTTCTTCCGTCAGGCCGCGTGAGGCCAGAAATTGCGCACGCATGAACCCACCGGGATTATTGCTGGCATCTTCCATCAACTTCAAAAAATCATCAACGGCACTGCTGGTTATCGTGGGCTGGGCTTCAAGAGAGGATGTTTCTTCCATGCCGTTTTGTGCGATGATTTGCGCATCCACCTTGGTCTTGGCACTGGCATCTTGCGCGGCGGCATTATAGGTATCGCGCTCCTTCTGTGCGGCTTCCATGGCGGCGTAATCATAGGTAAATTCAATGGGTGGGCGGGCGTTCCATTCGGCTTGCGTTTGCGCTGTCCCGGTCATTTCAATCTTGCCGCCCATCGCCTTAGCGATTTCTTCGGCGCGTTTTTGCGCCAATTCAGGGCCGACCAGCATTTCGCCCTCACCCATGCTGGGCAGTTTGGAGACTTTTGCGTAGGTGGCGTTTGATGTTTCGGCTGCGCCGCTATTATACAGCGTGGCGACCACCTTCCCGTTTACCTTGACGGTTGCATAAATATTGCCCGGGGCGTTATCGGCCTGTGACGGGTCGGCCAGAATTTTGAACTGGTCTTTCCACACCTGTTCAAATTTTTCGATTTCTTCCGGCGTGGCTTTTCTGGCCGACGCCACTTCATTCAACTGTTTTACTTCACCGAGCCCTTCACCTTGCACTAGTCTAAAACGCTCAACCTCTTCCTCTGTCATCTTTTTATTGGCGACAGTCATGCCCATCTTTTGAAAGGCCGAAATATTGAAATTGCCGGATGAAATGGTTGTCATCGTCTTCTCTTTCCGCAGTGTAAGTAAAAATGTGCGGTGAGATAAATGCAATAATCGTGCCAGAACAAGGTGTTGGTAAGTATTTGATTTCCATCACGCAGACCAAAAAAGAAGGAGGCAAATTATGCCCCCTGAGCATTCAAAACCGTGATGGCGGGGAAAAATTTCCCCCTAATACCCGACCGTAAACCGGGCGCGAATATGGGCGGGGTTTTCAAGTTCATCGAGCAGTGCCACAGCGAAATCTTCCTGTGATATGCGGCTGGTGCCGTCCGGTGCAACCAGCAAATCGTCATTGCCAATACGAAAAACCCCTGTGCGCAGCCCCGGTGAAATTTCGGCGGAAGGTGACAAGAAGGTCCAATCGAGATCCCGTTCGGTCTGCAGGCGCGCTAAATAATCAGCCCCGCGCAGGGCTTCTGGTTTCCACTCAAGGGGAAATTTTACGCTATCGACAACGCGCAAATTGGGAGCGGCATAAAGACTGCCCGCACCGCCCACCGCAATATAGCGACGTACACCCGATTGGTGAATGGCCGCCAACAATGTATCGGGATCAAACCCCATAAACGGCAGGCTGCTGATCACAGCATCATGCCCGACCAGCAGGGCCGCCAGCCCCGCGGCATCGCCGACATCGCCCTCAACAGGGGTCAGCCCATCAACAGGGACGATTTTATCGGGGTTTCTGACGATGGCGGTGATGGTGTGGCGGCGGGCCAGAGCCTCAGCCAGGATTTTAGAGCCGATATTGCCGCTAGCCCCGATCAAAGCGATTTTCATGGTTGCTCTCCCGAAAGCCATTTCACAGCACCCAAGTGAGAATAGAGCGGAAAGCCTGAGCGACAAGGCACATTATGAATAAAAGACCCCCTAGACCCTTGTGCCAAGGTCCGGGCGACTGATACAATTATCCATCCTTCCGGCGCATTCTGCCGGGTCCATTCCAATAGTGATATAGCAGGTAATAATGCGCGGTTTCGGGATTCTGATTTTTATTTTGCTGCTGCCGGCTTTTGCCGCGCTGGGTCATGACATTTATGTGACCTATCAGGAACAGGATTTTACTAAGCCGATGATGTTCAGCGATGTTGGTTATTTGTGGACCAATTACGAACCTGACACCTATGAATGGACCAAGAAAAATGTTGAACCAGAAACATGGGACAAGGTTATAACGCCGTTTCTGGAACAAACATCGGTGATTGTTGCCGCCATGCCTGCGTTGTTGCTGGCGTCGATTTTATTGATTTTGCGCTTGCTGCATTTGCCACCCTTCGCCGATACGGTGAAGGTGAAAAAGGGCCATAAAAAGGGTGGTTTCAGCTTTGGCAGCGGCGAAAACAAAAAAGGCAAAATGTCATATAAACGCAAGTAACGCATTTAATTCCACAACCTGTTTATCCAAAAGTTCAAGATCTTGAATGCGTGACAAGCTGTGGTCGCCATCATCGACTAGATGAATTTGCAAATCAGCGCCATCCAGACAATCGGCAATTTTTTGCGGGCGGTCGCCGGGAACGGCGTGGTCTTGTAATCCTTGCAACAGGCGCACCGGAATGGGCAGAACATGCCGCCCGTTCAACAGACACACACGGTTGCCCGATTCAATCATATCGCGGGTGATGATATAGGGGTGAGGGCTGTATTCATTGGGCATTTCAGCATAGCCACGCGAGACATAGCTTTCGCGCATCACATCATCAAACCCGTGGTCCAGCATATCGCGCGTGAAATCAGGCGCCGCTGCCACACCAATAAAACCAGCAACCCGGTCGGGGCGCGCCAAGGCCAGCAACAGGCCAATCCACCCGCCCATCGATGAGCCGACCAGAATAATCGGCCCGGTGGTCAGACGGTCAACAATCGCCAAGGCATCATCGCGCCAGCTTTCAATCGTGCCCTGTTCAAACCGCCCGGCGGATTGACCATGACCACTATAATCGAAACGTAAATAAGCCTGACCGCGTTCACGGCAACGTGCCTCCAGATACTGGGCCTTGGTGCCGGTCATGTCGGAACGAAACCCGCCTAAAAAGACAACCATCGGCAGCGCAGAATCCCCGGTTGTGCGGATATAGGCCAGCTGGGGTTGGTCATTACGGGTCAGGAATTTCACATCACTCATGTTTTTATAGGCTTTTTCTTTGTTTTTTTGTTCGGGCGTCGGCGCAAGTGTGGTAAACCAGAGAGGTCTTTGCAACAGCGATTTTTAAAGAATCTCCATGATTACAGATACTCTTATCCAAGGCCATAGCAAGGCCATTCAACGATCATCACGCGCCGCGAATAAAACGCCGGTGATTATGCAGATCATTCCTGAACTCGGCCCCGGTGGTGCGGAACAAGGATGCATCGATATCGCCGCTGAATTGATGCAGGTCGGCGCACGCGCCATCATCGTGTCGAATGGCGGACCGCGCGTGAATGAATTATCGCGCTCCGGCGCCATGCATATTAACCTGCCCGTTCACAGCAAAAATCCGCTGGTGATGTGGAAAAATATTTCAGCCATTCGCCGTTTGATCCGTGAACATGATGTGGATATCGTCCACGCCCGCAGCCGTGCACCCGCGTGGAGCGCATGGCGTGCCTGCCGTGGATCGTCTGCGCGTTTCATGACCACCTGTCATGCCCCCTATAACATTCAAAATAACGCGAAGAAATTCTATAATTCGTCCATTGCAAAAGGCGAGCGCGTCATCGCGATTTCTAACTATGTCGCGCAATATCTGATGGAAAATTTCGGGTTGGATGGGCGCACCATTCGCACCATTCACCGTGGCATCGCGCTGGAAAAATTCCACCCAACGGCTGTATCCGCCGAGCGCATGATTAAGTTGACGCAGGAATGGCGTTTGCCGGATGGCGCCAACATCATCATGCTGCCTGGCCGCCTGACACGGTGGAAGGGACATCTGGTTCTGATCGAAGCGATGCAAAAATTAGCGCGCCAGGATGTCTTTTGCGTTTTGATCGGGTCCGATCAGGGCCGCACCGAATACACAGAAGAACTGGGCGAAGCCATTCGCAGCCGCGGATTAGAGGGGCGCGTGCGCATTGTTGATCACTGCAACGACATGCCATCGGCCTATATGCTGGCAAATGTTGTGGTTTCGGCCTCCACCGACCCGGAAGGGTTTGGCCGCATTCCGATTGAAGGCCAAGCGATGGGCAGACCCGTCATCGCCACAGATCACGGCGGGGCGCGTGAAACCATTCGCCGCGGTGAAACCGGCTGGTTGATCCCACCAAATGATGCCGATGCACTGGCCAAAGCGATTGCTGAGGCACTGGCCCTGACGCCAAACCAGCGCGCGGTTCTGGCAACACGCGCCATGGCCCATATCGCGGAAAACTTCACCCGTGAAAAAATGGCTTATGAAACACTGAACGTCTATGCGGAATTATTGGAAGCCAAAAAATCAGGCCGTGATTTAAGTGTTCGCACCACCGGCACAGGACCGCTGGGCGGATCATCACCAGCAATTCCGTCTGATAAGGCCGCGCCCGAGACGCCAGATGAGAAATCAGCTGAAAAATCAGCTGCAGAATAGAAAAAATGCCAAACGCCGCACAGCAAAATATCCTTGTTATCAAGCTGGGTGCGTTTGGCGATTTTATTCAAGCCTTAGGGCCGATGGCCGCCATCCGCCGCCACCATCCTGATGCCCACGTCACCCTGCTGACCACAGCACCTTTTGTTACAATTGCCCGTGAATCGCATTATTTTGATCAGATCTGGCTGGATGAGCGCCCGAAGCTGGCAGCGCCGCATAAAATTCTGGCGCTGTCGAAAAAATTGCGCGGCGGGAATTTTACCCGCGTTTATGATTTACAAAACAATGACCGCACCACATTTTATTTGCGCCTGTTTTCTCTCAATCCGTTTGTAAAAAATAAAGTTCCCGAATGGGTTGGGGCCGCACCCGGCGCATCGCATCGCAATACCTCACCAGACCGCATCGCGGGGCACGCTTTTGACGGGCATGTGCAAACCTTGGCACTGGGGGGGGTGACAGATGTGCATGTTGATACGCTGGACTGGGTCAGCGCAGATATTGCGTCGTTTAAATTACCGCATCCCTATGTTCTGATTGTTCCGGGCAGTACGCCGGGGCGGCCTGAAAAGCGATGGCCCGCTGCGCAATATGGCGCATTGGCCCGGCACTTATACGGCTGGGGCTACACCCCTGTGATCACCGGGACACTGGGTGAGACCGCCTTGGCCGAACAAATTCAAACCCATTGCCCACAGGCCATCAATTTATGCGGGCAGACATCAATGATGGATCTGGTCGGGTTGGCACGCGGCGGCGCCGGGGCCATTGGCAATGATACGGGACCGATGCATTTGATTGCACCGACAGGATGCCCATGCATTGTCATCTTTTCACGCCACAGCAATCCATTGCGCCATGCACCGCGCGGGGAACATGTTCGCTGTATCCAAAAAGATGATCTTAACGATTTGCGTGCGCAGGATGTTTTAGAGCAGATCAGCGGGCATGATTTCCGCCACAAGGGCCGCTGCGCTGAGGACGCATAAATTTTGCAATTACATAGGGGGAATCGGCGATTTCATCTGCACGGAAAGCGGCAGATCATTCGGCGAATAGATGTCATACAAACAAGACAATACCGCCTTGGCCGCACGATCATTCATAGAGTAGTAGATTGTTTGCGCATCGCGGCGCGTATTGACAAGACCATCACGGCGCAAACGTGCAAGGTGCTGTGACAAAGCGGACTGACTCAGCCCAACAATGGTTTCCAATTCGCCGACATTCTTCTCACCTTGATATAATGCGCAGATGATTTTCAAGCGCCTTTCATTCGAAAGGGCCTTCAGAAGATTGACGGCAACATCAATATTGCGTTCAACTTCCTTCACGTCCATTATTTCGCCACCACCATCCGCGTTTAAAAAAAATTACAGGTTCAGGCATTTCCCTGAACCGACAAATATCAATTTTTAAAAAGAAAAAGGCTCATGCGGGTTTTATTATTATAAACCTATGGGAAAAGTGCCGCTACTGTTTCGCCGGAGGCCTTTGTTTTTTTATAAGAAAAAAACAATATACGCACTGAAACTGTATGTAGATTACCGATTTTGCCCCCGCAAGAGAAGAGGGATTCGTAAATTAATTGCGCAAAGTTGATTTTTTAGGAAGTTTTGTCAGAATCAAGTCGCAAAGCCAAGGCGGACACAACCCGATCAGGCCCGCCAAACCATAGGTCGGCCATGGGTAGGCGATTCGCCCCTCTCCACGGGCCAAACGGCGTACCATAATCGTTGCTGCCTTTTCCGCAGACATCAGAAACGGCATGGGGTAGTCATTCCCGGCTGTCATGCGGCTGACTACGAAGCCGGGGCAAATAATGCTAACGCACACGCCACTGCCAATCAGACTGCCGCGCAAGCCTTCGCCATACATACGTATGGCAGCCTTAGACGCGCTATAGGCCGGTGCGGTCGGCCAGCCGGTAAAGGATACCAGCGACGCCATCAGGGCGATCTGTCCGCGTTTTCGCGCCTGCATCCGGGGAAGGATCGGCCAGATGGTGTTAAACACACCCGTGACATTCACATCAAAAATGGCCCGGACCTGTTCTTCAACTTCACTGTCGGGGCCACCCGTGCCACCAGAAATTCCGGCATTCGCAATCACAAGATCAATGGGATGTGCGTCATCAAATGAGTGCAACCAGATGCGCAGCGCATCGCGGTCGGTGACATCGATCAATGTTTTTTCAACCGTAGCCCCAAGGCTCACACAAGCCAACGCCACCGCATCAAGGCGGGCATCATCACGCCCCGTTAACCCCAACACCACGCCCGGCGCGGCATAGCGAAGGGCTAAGGCTTCACCCAGACCGCTGGATGCGCCCGTAATGACGATGTTTTTTGGATTAAGCATTGCGGTGTTTTTTATACGCTTCAAAAGCTTCTTCAAAGGCATGGGTAATGTCCTTTGGGGCCTTATGTGATGTATTGATGACCAGATCAAAATTGCTCTCATCCCCAATATCAACACCGTAGAGGGATTTGTAACGCAAAATCTCGCTCTTCTTCCGACGGGCGACCTCTTCAACGGCCTGTTCCAGCGTGTCAAATTTTTCGCGTAAATCGGCGGTGTCTTTGAAAATGCGCTCAACGGCGACATCGGGGTCCACGGTCAGGCGGACTTTCAATGTGTCCTGTACGAAATGCCATGCCATGCGGGAATCAAGCACCAAACTTTCGGCGGTGTCATTAAGGCTGACCAGATAATCATCAACCTTGGCATCAATTTCAGCTTGTTTCTCGGCCAGCTCGTTCAACGCCGTGACCGAAATGCCCATATCGGCGGCGGTCTGGCGGAAGATATTCCCAGTGGTGATCAGGCGAAAGCCCGTGCGGTCAGCGACAGCGCGCGCAAAGGTGCTTTTCCCGCTTCCGGGATCGCCTGTGACTGTGATGCGATAAAATTCTGTGCCTGACATGGTATTTTCTTATGGGGATCGGGGCGGCGGGTCAAGGGTCAAGGGGCAAGGAAAGACGAATAAAATCATCAATCCCCAATTGTTCCGCCCGAAGCGACCCATCGACATTGGCCTTTTCCAGCAAGCCGGGCATGGATTTCAGACAGGATTTCAACATCTTACGGCGCTGGCCAAAGGCCGCGGCTGTTAAGCGTTCCACACTGGTAAAGCGGGGTTGCGGCCCTGTTAAGGTTTTAGGACGCAGGCGCACAATGCTGGATGTCACCTTGGGCGGCGGGGTAAAGGCGGAGGGCGGTAAATCAAACACCCGGTCGGCATGGCACAACCACTGGCTGATCACACCCAGACGGCCAAAGGCCTTTTCCCCCGGCGGTTCGGCAATGCGCTCCGCCACTTCCTTTTGAAACATCAGGACCAGTATGTCATAGCAGCCCGGATGATTGCGTAGCTGTTCCAGCCAATTGGTCAAAAGTGGTGTCGCAATATTATAGGGCAGGTTCGCCACCACCACGCGCGGACCCGGAACAAGGGTCAAAAGATCAGTGTTCAGCGCATCACCCTGAATAACATTCAATCGCCCGGCAGCAGCATCGACCAACGATTGTAGCGCGGCCACAGCGCGTGGATCAAATTCGATGGCCGTGACCGACTTCGCGCCTGCCTGCAGCAAGCTGCGCGTCAGGCCGCCGGGGCCGGGGCCGATTTCAATGACGTTTTTATCGGTGAGGTCACCGGCCACACGGGCAATTTTATCGGTGATATTTAGATCAAGCAGGAAGTTCTGGCCGAATTTTTTTTCGGCGCGCAAATCATTGCGGGCAATAACATCACGCAAAGGCGGCAAGGCCTTAATCGCGTCATAACCGGGCAGGGCGGTGATGTCGATTTTCAAATCAGCTTTGTTCAACTCAGACACGGCGGTCCACGAAGGCTTCTGCTTTCAAATCCATCAAATGGCGGCGCTGGACGCGGTCGAGACGTTCTGTACCGATCTGGTTCAAAATCTGTTCGCGGTCTGGAATGTTTTCGGCACTGACGGTACGTTTCCCGCGTAATAGCAAGATGTGATAACCGCTGACACTGCGCACAGGGTCGCTCAGATCGCCTTCTTTCATCCCAGCCACGACTTGATTGAGCGGATCAGGCAATTCGCCCTCTTGCACCCAACCCAGATCACCACCGCGTGCGGCGGCAGCTTCTTGGGAAAATTGCTGCGCCACTTGCGGGAAGGGGGCGCGGCGCTCAGTAATCTCACGTGTTAAGCGCTGGGCCAGTGCTTGCACCTCAGCCTCTTCCTGTCCGGTATCAAGGGGCAGGAAAATCTGGGCGACTTGGTATTGTTGTTTGCCGATACTGGCTTCAAGGAAGCGTTGACGCTCATCAATATCACTTTCCGACACGTCCACTTGTTTGCGCAATTTACGCTGAACCACGCGACCCCACGCCAATTGTGCGCGAACCTGATTTTCAAGGGTGCGCATGCGGATGCCATCATTTTGCAGCATGGCGCGGAAACGCTCCAGCTCCAGATTGTTGTTTTTCGCAATCGTGGTCAGGCCGCCATTGACCTCTTCGGGTGTGATGGTGATGTTGGCTTGCCGCGCTTCTTGCATCTGCAAGGATTCTTCGATCAACATGTTCAACACCTGATTTTTCAGGCGTTCTTGAATATCCGGTGTATTGGGCATGCCCGAGGACACGATCATCAATTTCATCCGGTCATAGACATCAGACATGGTGATGGCGTCACTGTTCACGACAGCGGCGATGCCTTCGGCTTGCTGGCCTTTCGCTGCTTTCTTCGCAGGGGATTTTTCGCCTGCGGCATGGGCCAGCGGGGCACCCAATGTGATGCTGGCCAACAATACTGCCATCGCAAAATTACGGATCATATTCTTTATCTTCCTTGTTTATTGCAGTCTTACTTATGCATCTTCCGTGGCAAAAGCGGCGAAAATCAGGCCGTTTTGCTGTTCCCAAACCGCCCACCGGACCGGAAGCGCTCCATATAGCCCGGAACAATCTGACCCATGGCGGTGGCTTCAATCCCCAGTGCCGCAAGGCCGGTCGCGTTTTCACTGACAACGGAGTCTGTTTTCAAGCTGGTCACTTGATCCGGCGTCAAAAGCGGACGCGGTGGGATCAATTGCAAAAATGCGGCATTCAATGTTGCAAGCGGAAAAGGCAACGGCAGCAAGCAGCGTGACTGCCCGGTCCAGCCGAAAATGCGCGTGTAAACATCGCGCATGGTAATCACTTCCGGACCGCCCAGTTCATAAACACAGCCCAGCGGCGTATCCAGCCCACGCGGCGATAATGTCAAAACAGCCATGACCGCCTTGGCCACATCACCAACATAAACAGGCTGCAATTTTGTTTTGCCGCCGATCAATGGCAAAACAGGCAAGAACCGTGCAAGGCCCGCAAACATGTTAAAAAAGCCATCTTCCGGCCCAAAGATAACACCGGGGCGCAAAATGGTCGCCGCCGGGAAGGCCGTCAGGACAGCGCGTTCGCCTTCCAGTTTCGTCTTGGCATAGCGGCTTTTTGCACGGTCAACGCCAAGAGCGGAAATATGAACCAGACGCGCAGCACCCAAACGCGCCGCAGCAGAGGCAATCGATTGCGCCAGTTCAACATGGATGCGGCGGAAGGTGTTGCGGCGGCGTTCAAACAAAATACCCACGCAGTTGATGATCACATCGGACCCTTCAACGGCGCGATCAATGCTGTCTTGATCTTGATAAAGGCAATGCACAGGAACGATCTGGCCCACTGTGCCGTAGGTGCGCAGGAAGTAAGCGGATTCAGGAATGCGTGTTGCGATTTTGACAATGTACCCGGCACGGGCCAGATCGCGGACGATATAGCGTCCCAAAAACCCGGTTCCACCGAAAATGGTTGCGATCTTTTGCGGGGCCATCATTGCTGTTGTCATCTGTTCACTCAAAACCTGTTTTAATTAGCGAATATGGTATCTTATGGCGGGATAGGCCTTGCGTCTATCCCCCGTCTGAATGACCCCCAACTTATTCTTCTGCGGCCGTCACGAAGCTGTCCATGACCCGTTTTTGTGACCCGTCATCAAAGGCAATATCCAGTTTATGGCCATCGACATTGATAACTGTGCCCACCCCAAAACTGGCATGAGACACGCGGGACCCGCGCATATAGGCAAGCGGCCCCTGTTCCACCGCCTGACCGGGGCGGGCCACAGGACGGCGCGGGGCCAGCGCGGCACTGGAAAGCCCAGAAGAATCCCAATGGGATGAACGACCCATATTGCCGCCATAACCACCGCTGGAGGGACCAGACAGGCCACGGTCCGCCACAGCGTCAATATGATCTTCCGGTAATTCATCAACAAAGCGCGACGGAATAGCATTGTTCCATGTGCCATACATACGGCGATTGGCGGCATAGCTGATAAAGGCACGTTTGCGCGCACGGGTCAGACCGACATAAGCGAGGCGGCGTTCTTCTTCCAACCCCTTCAGACCGTTTTCATCCATGCTGCGTTGGGACGGGAATAATCCTTCCTCCCAGCCCGGTAAAAACACCGCGTCAAATTCCAGCCCCTTGGCCCCGTGCAGGGTCATGAGCGTGACGGCATCTTCGACTGAGTCGTCCTGCACTTCAAAAACCAGTGCGATGTGCTCCAAGAATGCGGCCAAGGATTCAAACGCCGCCATACCGGTGACAAGCTCTTTCAAGTTTTCAATTCGGCCCGGTGCATCGGGTGATTTATCCCCTTGCCACATCGCCATATAACCGGATTCATCCAGCATCATCCCGGCCAATTCTGTATGCGCCATTGTTGATACCAACCCGCGCCAGCGTTCAAAATCACCCATCAGGCGGCGCAGGGTTTCACGGATTTTTGGTTTTAATTCATCTGTTTCGACCAGTTGCAAAATGGCTTCATAGAGCGGCACACCGCGCGCGCGACCATGGGTGTGCAAAATCTGCAATGTGGAATCACCAATACCGCGTTTGGGCAAATTGATAATGCGTTCCAGTGCCAGATCATCATTGGGTTGCGCAATGACGCGCAAATAAGCGAGCGCATCCCGAATTTCCTGACGTTCATAAAAACGTGGCCCGCCAATGACGCGGTAGGAAAGGCCAAGCTGCATAAAGCGTTCTTCGAACTCGCGCATCTGGAATCCGGCGCGCACCAAAATAGCGATTTGATTGAGTTTCCAGCCCTTACGCTGCAATTGCTCAATCTCTTCACCCACATAACGGGCTTCAGCCTCACCGTCCCACAGGCCACGAATGGCGACCTTTTCACCATCACCGGAATCGCTCCACAGCGTCTTGCCTAGACGCCCTTCATTGCGGGCAATCACACCGCCCGCCGCCGCCAGAATATGGCCGGTGGAGCGGTAATTCTGTTCCAGACGGATAATTTTTGCGCCCGGAAAATCGCGCTCGAACCTCAGGATGTTTTCAATTTCCGCACCGCGCCAGCCATAGATCGACTGGTCATCATCCCCAACACAGCAAACATTATTGGACCCTTGCGCCAAAAGACGCAGCCATAAATATTGCGCGACGTTGGTGTCTTGATATTCATCGACCATGATGTATTTGAAGCGGCGATGATAATCGGCCAGCACATCGGCATTGGCCGGATCGCGGAAAATCGTGATCATATGCAGCAACAAATCACCAAAATCACAAGCATTGACGGTCTTTAAACGCATCTGGTACTGGCGATAAAGACTGACCAGTTTCCCATCCGCCATCTCGCCACCATCGGCGGCGGACAGATCGGACGGGCGCAGGGCCTTATCCTTCCAGCGTTCAATCACACCCATCATGGCGCGGGGTGCCCATTTTTTGGTGTCAATATTTTCAGCCTCCATCAATTGCTTGAGCAAGCGCACCTGATCATCCGCATCAATGATGGTGAAGCTGGAAGTGAGGCCGACAAGTTCTGCATGACGGCGCAGCATCCGCGCGGCCAGCGCGTGGAATGTCCCAAGCCACCACCCCTCAACAGCCGCACCCTGCATCAAGGATGCAACACGGTGGCGCATTTCCTGCGCGGCGCGGTTGGTGAAGGTGACCGCCAGAATTTGTGATGGCCAGGCGCGGCCCGTTTGCAGCAAATGCGCCAGGCGCGTGGTCAGCACCCGCGTCTTGCCCGTGCCCGCCCCCGCCAGCACCAGAACAGGCCCATCCAGCGCCTCAACCGCTTCGCGCTGCGGGGCGTTCAGGCCTTGTAAATAGGGCATCGGATCTTTGGATATTTCTGTGTTTTGCATCGCTATTAGATAGGCCGTTTTTACCCTGAAAAACAAGCCTTTCCGCGATTATTTATAACGCCCGAACCAGTTCAGCGCATGGGCCAGCACTTCATGGGCGGTCTGGGCGTTTTCAAAGCAATGATCGGCCCCCGCGACCAAATGACGTTCGTTTTCCGCATGTCCTGCGCTGTGCCAAGACACTTCATCGGGGGCATTATAAATGCAATCTTGGGCATGAATCACCTGCACCGGGAAGAACGCCGCCGCCGCGATTTCCAAACAGCGCGACCGGTCATAAAGGGGTATTTCATCCATCATCGCCTGACCCAGCACATGCTCGACACCGTGCCCTTCGAGCCAGAAACCATTTTCCTTTTTCGCGGGCAACAAAGACCACAATCTGGGCAGGTCAAAAGAAGGGTCCCATAGGCTGGCGGCACGAATATTTTTATCATTGGCCAGCATCACCGTCGGCCCGCCATAGCTGTGACCGGTAACAAAAATATCCTGATAGATATTGGCCTTTTGTGCGATCACCGCGCGCAAATCTGCGGCTTGCAAGGACAGGGTACAATCACGCAGGCGGCGCGCGCCGGGGCCGTCGCCATACAGGTTAAAGCGCAACACATCATAACCGTGCCGCGTGAAAAACTGTGAAGCTGTTTTATGGAGATATTCGTTCGCGTGTCCACCAAGGCCATGAACAATGACAATGACGCGTTGGACTGGGCGCTGATCAGATGGGTTTTGGGCCGGATTCAATAAGCCATAAATCGTCGCACCGTCATTGGCTTTTATGGACCAGGCTACCTCTTGCATGTTTATCCGGCTTCGTAGCCTGACTTGCGCGCCGGGGTCGGGGCAGCGGCCACTTGATTACGGCCATTATGCTTGGCCGTATAAAGCGCGGCATCCGCCCGTTCAATCAGATCGGTAATTTTTTCACCCGACGTGAATTCGGCAACGCCGACCGACATGGTAATGCGGCCCAGTTTTTCACCGGAGGAGCGATTGATAACATCCTTGGTTGCCACGGCCTTGCGCAGTGAGTTGCCAACGGCAACCCCGGCGGGCAGCGTGGTATCAGGCAGGATAATCACAAATTCTTCACCGCCGTAACGCGCGGCAACGTCCTTACCCTTTACGCCCTCGATCAAGGTGCGTGCGACAAGGCGCAAAACCTGATCGCCGATCTGGTGGCCGAAATTATCGTTGAAGGATTTGAAGTGATCGATATCGACCATCAGCAGTGTAAATGACGTGTTGCTGGCCTCGGCCTCTTCGGTGATCCGGGCGATGGCCGCATCAAAGGCCTTGCGGTTGGAAAGCCCTGTCAAACCGTCGGTCATGGCTTCTTTGCGGACCTGTTCCAGATCGCGCTGCAAGCCCTGCATCAGGGCAGAAGAACGGTCGAGCTCCTGTTCCAGCTTCTGGTTTTTGGCCAGCATGTCATGGGTTTCGGCCATGACGTCTTTTACAATGTTTTGAACTTCTTCGGGTGTTTTCACCGAGCTCATGCGTTGATTAACGCTGGCCAGTGATCCGCTATAGGTCGCAGTAGCGCTATGAACATCCCGCACCGCGCCGGTCACATTTCTGATGGTTGCGTTGATTTGATCACCAGCATGGCGCACGGCTTCTTCATTGCGTGAATCGCTCAAGAACCGTGTGTGCAAATCGCGGCAGCGGTCTTCGGTAATTTTTTGATTGTTGTCGATCAGGATATCAATGGCGCGGACGATTTCAGGGCTGATGCCTGCGTAATAGACATACCAGAGTTCATAAATATCCGGTGTCGGCGCAAGGTTTTCGTGGAACACACGCGCCATGGCTTGTTCAGCGTAGCTTTTAGCCTGTTTGAGGTCGTGCGGATAATCCACGGGGAAGTCCTTCTTGAAAACGGCTTTATAAAATCTCTACCTTCATGCTTATCAGGGGACTGGGTCGGGCAAAAGGGGAAATTCCTTTTTTGCCACCCAAAATGCAGCACCAAGCTATTTTGCGGGGTGGGGCGTTAAGGCCGCCTTAATGACGCAAATCCTTATATTTTTCGTAATATTACATCAGTTCGGTTTGCGCGCCAAAGGCCTCTTCCGGGGCACAGGTCAGGGCAGCGATCACGTCTTCGACGCTTTCGACCACCATCAACCCGTCACGGTCAGAGGCACGGACAAACCCCTCCTTCACCATGACATCGATCAGATGCAAAAGCTGGGTCCAATACCCGCCGACATTGACAACCACAATCGGTTTGTCGTGCAGGCCCAATTGACGCCAGGTCATAATTTCAAAAAATTCATCCAGCGTGCCAAGACCGCCCGGCATGATGACGAAAGCATCGGAGCGATCAACCATCATCTGTTTGCGTTCATGCATGCTGTCAACGACGTGCAGTTCGGTCAGGCGTGTATTGCCGATCTCACGCGATTCAATGTGTTGAGGAATAATGCCGATCGCTTCACCGCCCGCATCCAGCGTTGCCCCCGCAACCAGCCCCATCAAACCGACAGCCCCGCCGCCATAGACCAGCCTGCGCCCGTTCTGGCCGAGAATTTGACCAAGGCGGATGGCGGCCTGTTTATACAGGTCAGAAACGCGGCTGGACGCGCCACAATAGACACAGATGTTTTGGGGGCAGTCGAGAATAGTGGTGTTTTGCATCGAAGAAATTCTTTTTTAAGCAGGAGGATCGAAAGACAGTATTACAAGAATCATCGTACAGGCGCAGCTTTACCTTTGCAAAGCACGAATTCAAAGAACCAACAAATGTGGATTACATGTGCAGACCAGAGAGCATCGGACGATTGATCATCCCCTCAGGCACGCCGATATTTTGGGCGCGGGAGAGGTTCGGTTCATCGGCGACCAGACCCTTGGCAATGCGGGCCTCGTGAATTTTGTGAACGGCTTCACCGTCCATGCGCTGTGATTTATAAGCCATCATCGCCGGGGAATTTTCCGCCAGTTTCAAAGCAGCAATGCCGGTCAGGCTTTGACCAGCCAGATCAGCGGAGGCTTCATCGGTACGACTGCGTGGTGCAGCCCCAAAGCCCGGGCCATTAGCCAGTTTGTTCCATACAGCGCTTGTTTGTGGCGCAGCCGGGCCAGATTGCACCGCCGGAGCGGCTTCACTGCGGGCATAGCCTGCATCCACTGTGCGGCCCTTACGATCTGTTTTGCTGGCGGAGAATTCACCGCTATTGGCGACACCGAATGTCCCGCGCCCTGTGACAGCCACCGCCATCGACGCCGCACCCACGGCTGCTGCCGCGAAGGGCATGCCAATGGCCGTTAAACCGCCACTAATCATTGCATCGCGCACCAGCCCGCCGCCCAAACCGCCGAGCATGGAACCCTGTGGCGCACCGCCCATTTGATTGTCCTGGCCGCCCTTGGCATCGGGTTGGTCCATCTTCTTTGTGATGTCTTGAATTTCAGAACGCATATCCGCCATTTTCTGATTGGCATCTGCGATCTTGGCATCGCCTTCCTGACGGTTTTGAACCGCATTGGTGGCGACGCGTGAATTATCGAGCTTGACTGTCGGCTGCCAGATTGGGCGATTGGCGGACAGGACAGAGCTGAATTGCTGTTGCAGGTTTGATTGCTGCTTGGTGGTGTTGGTTTCAGATGGGCTTGCGCTTTTCGCGAAATTATCAAAAAAGGAGTCCATCGGGGAGATTTCCGCCGCCATTGCGGGGCCGGAAGATTGAACGACCTGATCCTTCAACGCATCCATTCCAGACGCACGGTCCAGCGAGACGTCGAGCATATCGACACCAGCCTCCGCGTCTTTGAAATGGGCCTTTGCAGAAACGACCATTAAACCCCTAACACCATTACTTTTTTATATTACATAAAACTTTATAGCTTTATTCTTAACACAGGCTTAACGCCTGTCAACATTTTAACAAAAATGGACCCGGTTGTTAAGGTTTTCAAGGCTGTTTTACCGGGTTTTAAGTCCAATTCTGGCGATAACTCAAGGCTTCCGCCATATAGGGGACCTCAACCGGCCCAGCCTCCCCGGCCAGATCGGAAATGGTCCGGGCGGTGCGCAGCAAACGGTGATAGCCCCGAGCTGATAATTTCAGCTTTTCCGCCGCCTGCCCCAGCAGGGTTTTGGCCTCTGCGCTGGGGTTTACAACCTCGTCCAAGACGGCCCCGCTTAAGACCGCATTCAGACCATGACCGCGCTGGGCCTGCAGGTTACGGGCCTTGGCGACACGCGCGGCCACGCTGCGTGACGATTCACCAGCTTGTGCGCTGTCTTGCAAATCACGAATGGCAACGGGTTGCACATCGACCTGTAAATCGAAACGGTCGAGAAGCGGACCAGAAATTTTCGCCTGATAATCAACGGCGCATTTTGGCGCACGGGTACATTCGCGGCTCACATCACCCAGATAACCACAGCGGCACGGGTTCATTGCCGCGATCAATTGAAAGCGCGCGGGGTATTGGACATGGTGATTCACCCGAGCCACCAACGCCTTTCCTGATTCAAGCGGCTGGCGCAATGATTCCAGCGTGGCGCGTGCGAATTCAGGCAGTTCATCCAAAAACAAAACACCGTTATGCGCCAGTGAGATTTCCCCCGGCTTTGCCTTGGCCCCGCCGCCAATCAGCGCCGGCATTGATGCCGAATGGTGTGGATCACGGAATGGGCGACGCGTCAGCAAACCATCCTCTGGCAACATCCCCGCCAAGGAATGCACCATCGATGTTTCCAGCGCTTCCTGTGCAGAAAGCGGCGGCAAAATTCCCGGCAGGCACGATGCCAACAAAGATTTCCCCGAACCCGGCGGCCCCGACATCAATAAATTATGCCCACCCGCTGCTGTGATCTCGAGCGCGCGCCGCGCCGTTTCCTGTCCGCGCACCAGTGCCATATCAGGGCCAACAAAGACATCAACGTCACTGCGCTGCCTCGCACTGGGACGCGATAAAACCTGCGTCCCTTTCATGTGATTGATCAGTTGCAATAAATTCAGCGGCGCCAGAATATCCAACCGCTCCCCCGCCCATACAGCCTCACCGCCGCAGCCTTCCGGACAGATCAAACGATTATCATTAGCCACCGCGTGCATGGCGGCGGGTAACACCCCGGCCACGGACCGGATCGTCCCATCCAGCGATAATTCTCCCAAGACCACGCAATCAGACAGCGAATCTTTGGGCAACACCTCCATCGCTGCTAATAACCCCAGCGCAATCGGCAAATCATAATGCGACCCCTCCTTCGCCAGATCGGCAGGAGCCAGGTTGACCGTCAAGCGTTTGGCCGGCAACGCCAACCCCAAAGCATGCAGGGCGGCGCGTACCCGCTCGCGGCTTTCCCCCACCGCCTTATCCGGCAAACCAACGATTGTGAAAGACGGCAATCCATTCGAAATCTGCACCTCAACCGATACGTGCTGAACATCAACGCCTTGGAAAGCGACCGTATTGACGCGTGCGACCATATTAGCAATACTCCTTATAAATTCATTTTAATTAATTATTTTAATAAAAAAATTACGCTTTATTTTCAAATTACCCCTCCATTTCAAAGAATATAAGAGTGCCAATTGACCATTAGAATCAATCTTGATTGCCTTAATCAATTAGCCATCATTCTCGAATGGAGCTCAGGCATTGTATATGAAACGCAAACGGCTGGCATCGCTTGCCGAGATGGCAGGGCAGAGGGCGTTCTTATACCGATTGCTGGCCACACGCTTGAAGAAGACATCCTTCAGTACATATACAAAAAATACAATGAGCATTGCTGGGATTTAGATGTCGCAGACGCTGATCATATCGATTTTGCATTTCAAAAAAATTATGACACCAAATACTTCACGGTCAATCGCGATAAATTAAAGGAATCGAGAGAAGCGTGGATTCACATTACCATTCAATACCCCAGTGACTATAAATGGCCACTGTTCAAAGGGGTATCTGCAAACCAAGCAATTCTGACTTGGAAGAACAGCGACTAATCATAAAACCAGCACAAACGCTTAATCTGCCACCTCTCTATCACTGCCACATTTCTTGCGAACCCAGAAATCGTAACCTCGAAAATCTGGATACACCCGATCTTTTGTATAAAAGCGTATGTATTTATCCCAATCAGCCGGCTTGTTGTATGAATTGTGCGTCAGCTCTTGGTACGTATCAGGAAAGATTATTAGAACCGGGGTGTCTAAGATTGAGGCCGGACTCAAATCTTGATTGATGCCAATAGGCGCGAAGCTAACAGGGCGTTTTAAGCTCTCATAATCCCCGTACATACCGTATTGCGCCGAAAACGAAAGCTGTGACACGCCATTTGACCACACGCTGCCAAGACGCATTGTGCTGACCTTTTCGCCCGTACGGTCATAAGTATCAAAATTGAGAAACGTGCTTCGCTGTGGCCCCTCCATATCGCCCGTCTCAATACGAAGCACAAAGGACAAGGTACGATTGATAAGATTCTCAGAGGGGTCATAACTGTCGCTGATTGATTGATTCTGGGGGACGTATTCCGCACCCCACAGTCCACAAGACTTTTGCGCATAAGCAGGTGCCGCGCCCCAAATCAAAAAGATACACGCAGTCATAAAGACGCCGAACATACGCATTTGAAAAATCTTTCCGTTATAAAAAACAATTTAAAAATAGCTTTTTGGCCCTATTCCGGAACTTTCCCAGCGACCTTAACAAAACCTTTATCGCATACGGAAACCCCCGTGTTAACTGGTTTTTTACGCCGGGGGGCCATGATGATTCGTGTTAGGGGATTTAAGATTATGGGGATTGTTAGAGTGAAATTTGATCAAGGGTTAAATGAAGCGCAGATCATCAGGTTGCACCGTGAATTGGTCGCGCCGGTATCGGTGCATGATATTCTGGCCGGGCATGATGTGCTGGATGAGGTGGCGGAATATACGCTAGATGTAATGATTGCGGAGTTCCAGCCCGATACAGCTTTAATGTGCATTGCGCTGTGCGCGGCCCATGTTGCGGAAGCGCATGCAAGCCACTTGCCGATTGCAGGCACGTTGGGATTTGAGGCAGGGCGGATTGTTCATGAATATGGCCCGTTATGGTTGGCGCATGCGGATCGTCAATTAACCTCCGCCGATGAAAGCCGCGTCATTGATCTGCTGGAACAGATGCCGGAAGATTTAGAAGCGTTGGCAGATTTATTGGATACGATGCGCGGCCACATGGTTTTGGGCAGTGCGTCTGACAAGATTTGTGAAATCTTGAGCCAGAACGCCCATGGCTTCCTCGATTATTTAGAAAACCAGGCGCAGGAAGAACGCGCCACCATGCATAAGGCCATTCTGGAAACGCTGGAGGTGCGCGACAACGTCATCACCTTCCCGGTTGTGACACAGCGTTCCGCCAGAGCCCATTAAGCGCGCATTAAAGAGAAAAACAGTGAAAGCGTTACGGGTTAAAGGGGGCAATTGCCCCCTTTACTCTTTTAGGCCTGAACCTTGCTCAGCATCGGCCCTAAAACGCGCCCACCCAGAATATGCAGATGGTAATGCGGCACTTCCTGACCGCCATTCAAGCCGGTATTGGCGATGCAGCGGAACCCGCCCTCAATCACACCCAGCGTCTCAATCGTTGCTGCCACAGCGCGGTGGAACCCGGTGATTTCTTCGGCGCTGGCGAGAGCTGAAAAATCGGCGATTGAAACATACGCCCCCTTTGGAATAACCAGCACATGCACCGGCGCATGCGGATTGATGTCATAAAAGGCCAGTGCAAATTCATCTTCATAAACAGGCTTACACGGAATTTCCTTCCGCAGAATTTTCGCAAAAATATTATTCGGATCATAAGTGATGGGCATTTTTTCTCTCACATTTCATTTAATGGGGTGAAGGGGGCAATCGCCCCCTTCAAAACCCTGATTTTTTTTAAACTTGAACCCTACTTAACCAGGGCCTGATCGATGACCTTGTAATAATAACGCCCGGGAATGATTTTCCCATCGATTTTTGCGTAATAAGGGTTGGTGCCAAAATGCACATAGCCCATCGATTCATAGAGCTTAATCGCGATATCCAGCGATTCACGGATATCAACATGGATAACGCCAAACCCTTCCTCGCGCGCGGCCTGTTCGATATTTTCGATCAAGCGGCGGGAAAGTCCGTGGCCGCGCGCCCAAGGGGCGACAAACACGGTCGTCATGGTGGCGGCAAAACCTTGCGCTTCGTTATTGCGCGGCGGCGTGATGAGCTGGGCCGTGCCGCAGATAACCCCATCAAGACGCGCCACGAACAGCATGCGCGATGGCATGGTTAAAACACCGCGCCAATAGCGTTCAAGAATCTCGCGTGCCGGAAGTTTGATCCAACCGAATCCACCGCCATCCAGGATGGCGGCGTCCGTCGCATCACATAAATCGTTGAGATCGCCGAGGGTGAGTTCTTGAACCTCTTCCGTCAACAAGGTTGGCGTTGCTGGTTTGGCTTGTGTCTGGTCGCCCATGATGCCCCTTAAAGCTGCCCTTAAAAAATACTCTTTTTATCGGTGCCTGAATGTCCCCACAATACTGGCCACCTCTTTCAATTCAACCATAAAAACGTGAAAGAAAATGAAATTCACAAAGACTATGTGTTGTGCGCAGCAATATGCAAATATTGAGTCAATATAGTCAGCCGCTTAAAGTCGCGCTATGCTGACAGACATGAAAAATATGCACCACCTGATCCCTGTTTTTTCATTATTTTTTCTCTCTGCCTGCTATGGCATTGCGGTGCCCAAAACACCTGCCGAAGAATCTCTAAGCATGCCGGAAGATGCGCACCCGACACCGATGGGGCTGAACAAAATCGTCCTTGGTATTCCGCGCGGTGATACGATTGGGTCCATCTCGCCGCAGGGTCTTGGTATTTTGTGCCGTGGTCCTTATGGCGTGGTCACGCGGTCATCCGTGGTCAGTCACATGGAAAAACCGGCGATGCGGGAATCCTTCTATGACACGATGTCGGCCAATGGTTATGACGTCACCGGATCACCCACATTGATGTTTGATGAAGATGATGATGTTGCCCGAACTATCTATCTAATTGGGGCGCGGATCACAGATATCAAGATGGATGTGTGCCAGCGCGTCACATTCCTGTTTGCCTATGACCTTGGCTACACGGGGGAAACGAGCATGGAGGTGGAATGGACCGTTTATGACCGCCTTCGCCGCAACGTCATTTATAAATCGACCACACGAGGTTACAGCAAAATGGACCTGCCCAATTACGAAGCGATTGGCATGATGATGGACGATTCCTTCGCCGCCGCCGCACATAATCTGGGCAGCGATCCGACTTTCCACAGCCTGCTGGTCAATGGCGTGGTCCCGCCATCGGCCAGACCCAATAAAGACGCGCTGTTTGGCCGGGTCGGCATATTCCCGGCGGATGATGTGGTGAGCGTCAGTGAAAAAGCACTGTCGAGCAAACCCCTCACCCCCGCCACATTGGAACAGGCTCGTAGAGCCACCGTCATGATTGGCAGCGGAGCGGGTCACGGGTCCGGGTTTTTCATCAGCGATCAGGGGCATATTCTGACCAATGCCCATGTCGTTGGCGATGCCGATCAGGTCCGCATTGTCACCCCCGGTGGCAAGCACAAGATTGTCGGTGAGGTCCTGCGCCGGGATAAGGAGCGCGATGTCGCGCTGATCCGCCTGACTGAAATGCCTGCCGGATTTACCCCAACCCTGTTGCCCCTGCGCACTGACATTCCAAAGGTGGGGGAGCATGCCTACGCCATTGGTGCACCACTTTATGAGAAGGACCTGCAAGACACAGTCACATCGGGGATTATCAGTGCCTGGCGGCCTCAAGAGCGCATGTCACGCCAATCCTATATCCAGGCCGATATCACCATCCAGCCCGGCAATAGCGGTGGGCCATTGTTGGATGCCGCTGGAAACATCACGGGCATTGCCGTGGCCGGATATTTAGGAACGGTTGGAGAAATGAGCGGATTGAACCTGTTTATCCCGATTGACGAAGCCCTGCGCAAGATGAGTATCGCAGTGCCCCGTTAAATGATTTCAAATCAGTTATTCCGGTTTTTGGCTTTCGGGTTCTGGCGCGCCGAGATTGTTGCCCCGGTTTTGCAAGGCCTGCTGCGCGACAAGACGCTCATCAGCACGGGTCTTTATCAAGGAATAGATAAACCCGCCAATCAGCAGCGTGAGCGTAATACCGAGCGAGATAACGGCCGGGATTTTCTCATCCGTGATCTGGACATAGAACGCCTTCAACCCAATGAAGATCAGGATGATAGACAAAGCATATTTCATATATTCGAAGCGGTGAATAACAGCCGCCACGGCAAAATACATCGTCCGCAGACCCAGAACGGCAAAAATGTTACTGGTGTAAACGACGAAGGTATCGCTGGTAATCGACAACACGGCCGGCACAGAATCAACCGCAAAAATCAAATCGGCCAATTCGATGGTGACCAGCGCAAGGAAGAGGGGGGTCGCCTGCAACTTACCCTTATGATGCCCCGTTGTCTTTTCACGAACAAAGAAAGCGTGGCCGCGCATGAACGGGGTTACGTTCATATGACGTTGCAGAAATTTGAGCAGCTTGCTGTCTTCAATGCCGGGATCATCATCGTTTGAACGCATCATTTTGATCCCGGTGAAAATCAGGAAGGCCGCGAATAGCAGCAAAATCTCTTCAAATTGATGGACAACGGCCGTACCGAAGCCAATCAAAATGCCGCGCATTACGATCACGCCAATAATGCCCCAGAATAAAACCCGGTGTTGATACATGCGCGGAATGCCGAAATAGGCAAAGATCACCGACATGACAAAGAGGTTATCGAGCGACAGGCTTTGTTCGACCAGATAGGCGGTGAAATAATTCATCCCGTCTTCGGCGCCGCGATCCGTCCATACCCAGATGCCAAACATACAGGCAAGGGTGATATAGCCCAGCGAATACCACAGGCTTTCCTTCATGCCGATTTCATGGTCCTTGCGGTTCAACACCCCAAGGTCAAGAGTCAGGATCACAAGAACCAGTCCAATAAAGGCCAGCCAGATCCCGGCAGAGGTTCCCATGACGGATAAAGTAAGAAATTCAGGGAGGGATTCGAGCAAAGAGGGGCCTTCAATCTTCTAACATTTATGACGCAGATAGAGTAGCTGACTTCCTGTGTCAAAAAAAGGGCAGCGCAGCCAGATCGGCTGAAAAGCGGGCAGGACAGCATTCTTTTTTCTTTGTCGGATATACCAAATCATCTTAAAAGATAGGCTCATATTAAAAAGAACATTTGCACAAGGAATTGTTATGTCAAATTTTGTCAATATCCGCCCAAACACAAAAGACCCCTTCCTTGTGAATGCCGATACGCTCAGCCTTATTGTACATAAATATTTGGATCAGGGTGCATCCACCCCCAAACCAACCCTGTCCTTCCACGATCACGCGCTGGGCGATCAAATGTGGCTGGATAGCGGAGCAGCCAATTTGGATGCAGGAACAATTGTCAGCACACTGAAGGCCGCCGGAGCAACCTTGCTGGCGTTGCCGCTGATTGATGATGTAAAGGGAGAATATGGCACCGCCTATCTGAACCCAAAGGCGTTTTTAACATTGATCACCAGCGCGACCTTTACCCCCGATGGGAAAGCAGAAACTTGCGCCAATATTCTACTGGATGTCGCCGGATATGGCCGACTGGAAAGCGATCAGGTGCCCGTACGCGTCATTGATGCGTTTATGAAGGATATTGCGGCGGTCAAACCCGCCCTGATGACAGTTCTGCCAGATGTTGCCACAGCACGGTTTTCAAAACCGGGCTATGTGACGCTGGATGCGGCAAAGGTCACCAGCATTCGCCCCAATGGTTATGATATCGATGTCGGCCTGCAAGATGGCGTCATTGGCGGATCCCGCATCGATTTCATCATGAAAAAGGGCACGGAAAATATCGGACAACTCAACCACAGCTACGCAAATGCAGTGTGGAAGCGGGCCGAACGCATGAAGGTCAAGGGCATGGAGACGCCGGAAAAGTTAGGCGTGATGCTGCAAGAGATCTTTGCCCGCGCCGATATCAAGGCCGAACGCGCCCGCCTTGCCTTAAAAGAAACGCTGGCCGCAACCATTGCCACGCAAAACCCGGACCTTATTAAAATCAAGGATGCGAAGGATGTTTACTATGCAGCACCCGCGCAGATCAGCAGCATCCATTGCCACGGTAAGAATTTATCCCTGCAGTTCCGCTCCGCTGATCATCATAAAGATTCCCTGTATATTCACTTCGAAACACCGGATAAAGCCTGCCGTGAAGCGATCAGATTGCAAAACATCATGAGCGGTGGCCCATCAGCGGATATCAATAAACCGACCCTGAGCCTGAAACGCCTGAAAGCGGCGGCAGAACAGGGCAAAACACCAAAAGCTCCATAAAAAAAACGGCCCTTGAAATTGGGGCCGTTTTTTTAAAGATCGAGGCCCGGTTGGCGGTCGCGGAGGGTCAGTTTCATTTTTCGTTCTGAATCCGGAACGCTCATAAACTGTCCCTCGCCGCGTAAATTCCAGTCCATAAAGATGAAATTGATATCCTTGGTGGCTTTCTTGAAATCCATGCTGGCTTGACGCGCAGCATAGGGGTGAATAGCCGGGCAAGCGAGGATGTAGATTTCGCATTCTTCCAAAACGCGGCCCTTTAGGCTGGTTTCGCGGGTGGAAATGCCCTGCAGCAAAACAAGGCGGCTATCCGCGCTGCCCGCCACGGTCATGGAATTACCCAGCATCCGTTTGGCCTTTTCATCTTCGCGGGTTTTTTTGGTTGGCACGAAATGGAATAAACGCGGGAAGCCCACAACGCGGTCTGGCAGAACGGCCAGCTTGTCCTTTTCAAAGAACATATTGTGATACAGGGTTTTCAGTTTTTGCTCATCATTACGGATCAAAATATCATCTAATTTGCGCATGGATTGCTGGTGGCTGATCCAGATGCGGTTCAGCGCGGCCTTGCCGCCCAACGTCTCAACAGCGCGAATCTGTTCCAGCATTTCAGGCAGGCTTTTGACACTGCGCGTTACATATTGATCAGCATAATCGCGCGCAAAGCGGCCATATTCTGTATTCATTGATTTAAAACGGGCAGCGTTTTTAAATTCCACGTTCAAGCCCGCGCCCAGATCAAGATTCAGGTTGATAACGACCAGCTGGCCCATACGCACCGCATCGATGAAACTCTGACCATCGGCTTCGCTTTCATCCAGCAGCGTTTTCAGTGTGCAGCCTTCGCGGTGTTCGCGTTTTGGCATGGTGGAAAAATGGGCGGCGCGAATGAAACTTTCACCGTGAGTGCGTCCGCCTTGGCGGAAGGTCATCGGCGCATGGCAATCGGCATCGCCGCAGATCAAATCGACGCCGTGTGTTTTGCGGTCATATTCATCAGCACGGATGATTTGAAATTCGCCGCTTTGGGTATTTTTGAATTTTGCCAGATACATGCTATCTCTTTAAATGATGCGGCGATTATGCCAAAACTTTCCAAACGCCCCTTTCATTATGGCATTGTAACAATTATGTCAATAAAACAAACAACTTCGCTGTTTTCCTTGGTCTTTTTCGCGGCACTGAGTCTCGCGGGCGCAGTAGCCATGGCGCAAACTACCCCGGCAAAGGCCGCCCCGCTGCGCCTGATGATGCCGGCGGCCTGCACACCGGGGCAAAACTGCTGGATCGTGAACCATGTTGATATGAACCCAGCCAGCGGTGTCGCGGAAGATTTCACCTGCGGCAGCAAAACCTATGACGGGCATGAGGGGACGGATTTTGGTCTTCTCGATACCGCCACGATGAAAACAGGGGTCAGTGTTCTGGCCGCCGCACCGGGCAAAGTGATGCGCGTGCGCAATAATATGCCCGATGGCAATCCGACATCGGAACAGATCGAAAAACTGCTGGCCGCCAATCAGGGTTGCGGGAATGGTGTTTTGATCGACCATGGCAAGGGCTGGCAATCGATCTATTGTCACCTGAAGGCAGGCAGCGTTTTGGTGAAACCCGATATGCAAGTCACCACCGGGCAAAAGCTGGCCGATATTGGACAATCCGGGGCCGCCGAATTCCCACACCTGCATTTTGGCCTGTTCTATGAGGACAAACCCGGTGTCATCGAAACGGTTGATCCGTTTTCCGGCACCTATGCCGCGCAAGGATGCGGCAATGCCAAGGGTGCGATGTGGGATGTCGGTATGAATATCGATTATGACCCGATGGCGATTTTCACATCCGGTTTTGCCACAGGCGTTCCTGATTTTAACAAGCTGCGCGATAACGCAACCTCACCCACGACACTAACCCCGGCGATTGACGCGTTGACCTATTGGGTGGGGCTGTACGGCATGCATGAGGGCGACCAGATCACCTTATCGATCACCGCACCCGATGGCAGTGTTTTTGCCACCCAGACCCTGACACAGGAAAAAGACCGCGCGCGGCAATTTTATTATGTCGGGCGTAAAATCGGTGATCCCCTGCTGCCCGGCGCATACAAAGGTATGGCAACCATTCGCCGTGCGATTGCCGGATCAGACACCGAAGCCCTGACCCGGTCGGCTGAAAAAATCCTGACCATCAGCAACCCGCTGCATAACAGCCAACAAACCGGCAGTGACGGGGTTTTGCTGCCCTAAGCGGGACTAACAATCTGGTTTTTAATCTTGTCACCCCCGCCTTGTGCGGGGGTCCGGTTGGAAGGTGTGCGCGGCAAAGCCGCGCACTTTCTGGATCCCCGCTGTTTATGCCTGCGCTTCGCGCAGTCCGCGGGGATGACAGAGAGGGTGGGGCCTAAAAAACAATTCTATCGCTGGCGGCGCAGCAGGATATAAAACGCACCCCCGCCGCCATCTTTTGGCCGCGCCGGGGCGTGATCGAGGATAATTGGGCGCAGCGGGTTCATTTCCAGCCACAAGGGCAGCATACGGCGCAAAACACCGCCCGGATCGCTGAAGCCTTCCGCGTCCTCATTCTTACGTCCACCCTTGCCGGTAATCACCAGCACACAGCGCCGCCCGGCCTGATGGCCGGAGAGCAGAAAGCGGATCAATTGTTGCTGGGCTTCGGCCTGACGCAGGCCATGTAAATCCAAAACCCCTTCAATCGGCATCTGGCCACGGCGCAGACGCTCTGCCGTGCGGCGATCAAGCCCACCCGTCGGAGAAGGCTCCGCCGGGGCGACGGCAGGTTTCAAGCGGAAATCCGGCAACCAGTGGCGCGGTGCAGTGGCGGGGGCTGGCGCGGGGTCGGAGGGCCGTTTGGACACCCTCGGTGTGGGCGGTGCAGCATCACTGGGGCGCAAAGACTCTTGCAATGGCTTGATGGTTTTGGTTACAAAGTCCCATAAATGGCGGTCTTCCCCGGATAATTCACGGGTCGGCCCACGTTTTGGGACGGATTTGTCCCCGTCACCTGCTTGTCCTTTGCCCTTCTTTCCGGTCATTGCCGAGTGGTTCCCCTGCTTTCGGGTTTGTGATTCGTCCTATCCCTCTGGCATACTATATAGAATGATGACGCGTTGTTGTCAGACTCTCACAAGGATTTTTATGTCTTGCGCTTCTTTCTGATTCTGACGGCCGCTTTTGTCATGTTCTTTCCTGTCGCGGCGATAGCGCAAAACAATGCGCTCGCAGGTTTCACTGAAAAAGAAAAAGTTGGTTTTGCTTTTTACAAGCTGATCAACCGCGACCCGCCATATGATGATTGGATCCGGGGCACAGCTGCCTATCAATCCGCTAAATCAAATGTGCAGCTAGCGATGATCGATCAGGAACGCCATCGCCTGCGGCGCGGCTTTGAAGCGTTCACACCGGACCGCGATCTGATCACGATTAAATTGCCGGTCAAAGTCAAGGGCGGCAACAATCCAAACTTTGCCAAAGACTTTGAGATGCAAGCCGCCGGCCTGTCCAAGATGATTGAAATCAATTTCATGGGCAATGATGAATCCCCCTACTTCCCCTTCCTGCTGGGCAAGCAATGGATTGGTATGATCCCGCAAGGGTTGGAACAGCGCAGCACGCATTATCTAACCCCCGCTCAATTCGCGACGTTCTGCGCGAACAAGAACAAGGCCTGCGAAAAATTTGAACAAAATATCGATGCAAATGTAATTTTGCGCACCATCTCTGCGGACGCAGAAAAGCCGCTGGTCTTACGGGATGTTCCATTGTGGTTGATGATGTCGGATCTGGGCGCGATTATCTTCCTGCGCCGCGATGGCGGTTTGATCTGGGAATATGCGATGCCGTGGTATGAGGGTGCACGCGCCGGATCATTGATGACTCTTTACGATAAATAGAAACGGATGAGGGGAAATGGATAAACTCGACGCCATTTTCAGAACCGGATTCCAAACTGTTGAGAAAACTGATACCTGGCTTGGCATTCGCCGTCAGGATCCGGGCGAAGAACGAAAACCCCGCGACCACGAAAAACCTGAAGAAGACGGTGAGTTTGGTGAAGACCACACAACGCTATCAGTGGCCGCTCTGCACGGATTTTTGCACCAATTGCTGCAACAGGCGGGGGCCGAAGATGTGGCCGAAGAACCCAGCCTGATCGCCGATATCAACCCGGAACTGGAACCATCGCAAACCCCGGAAGACCCACGCTACCGCGCCGCCGCCAGTGCATATCAATCCACCGCGCAGAACATGGACCGCCCATCCCTCAACATGAGTACAACAGAACAGGCCAGCAGCGACGCACCGCGTCTGGCCCTCACCGCAGAAGAACTGCGCACCATTCATGTCATGCTGGATGATGTGGGTGTTCTGGCGGAACGCAATATCCCAACCATCACACTGCGCCCGGCCCCGACATTTTTAGAAAGCCTTGGCAACGGCGTCAGCGAAGCGTTAGGGCGCGCTGTTTAAAGCGTAACCTTCTTCTGCCGTCAGCAGAATTTGCGGGCGCGCCGGATCAATTTCAATCTTTTGCCGCAGGCGATAGATATGCGTTTCCAGCGTGTGCGTTTCGACGCCGCTGGCATAGCCCCAAACGGAATCCAAAAGATCACGGCGCAAAACCAGCCCGCCCGAAGCGTCCAGCAGCACCAGCAAAATATCGCGTTCCTTTTCGGTCAGGCGCGTTTGTTGCCCGTCCCGGTCCAAATATCCTTCGGCAGGAAAAAACTGATACGGGCCAAGGGCAACGCTGCCCCCGGCAACATTTTGTGCCAAATGGCGGGGTGTCCGGCCAATGGATGCCGTCCCCGCGCCCGAAATCCGGTCAAGGATCGCGCCGATACGCGGTTGCCCTTCCAACCACACCGGATCAATGGAATCGCCCTCCAGCGGCAAATTTTGCCGTCTGGCGGTTTCCTGCAAAAATGTCAAAAGCCATGAATCCATAAGGAATAGTGCCGCCGCGCCCCCGCAATGACAAGGGGGGAAACAAAACTGGCACGCGCCTTGCATTTTATTTAGTCTAAGAAGGACGAATAAATGATCGACCCGGCAACATATTCTACGACAGCCCCCCGGATGGCCCAAACTGGCCAGCCTGCCGCGACATCTGCACGTCAAACCTTCCGCATGATTGAAAATGAGCGCATGGCGGGCAGCGTTCCGGCGTGGGTGCGCCCCAACACCCCGCAAGATACATCAGTCGCCGCCCTGTCCGATGCCACCAGTGATGTTCGTTTTTCTGATGAAATGTCGAGCGCACTCGCCTACCAGCAAAGCGACACAACATCGCATGACATCAATGAAGAACCCTTTGGCTTCGGTGATCTGGTCGATATCGTCAACCCGCTGCATCATATTCCATTGGTGGGGACGCTTTATCGCCACATGACCGGGGACCAGATTCGTCCCTCATCACAAATTATCGGCGGGACGCTCTTTGGCGGGGCTCTGGGTGCGGCAGGCGGTATCGCCAACGCAATTATTCAAGAAGAAACCGGAAATGATGTCGGCGAACATGCTTTACAGCTCGCTGGCCTAAGCGATGAAACAACACCGAATTCTGGCGCGCAAAATTCTGCGCCCGTCACACAATTGGCTGCGGCAGAAATCCCGCAACACAAAGGGGGAGAACTCCCCGCCAACGCCTTAGGTTTTACAAGTGCCTTAAGCTTCGCTGACCTGTCGTATATCGCGCCCGCCTCCGGCAGCAGCGAACCCGCAAACCGCCCCGCCAAAGCCATCCCCGCGAAGCCATCTGCATGGGCGTCACAATACAGATTCAATGAATAACCTCCGCACAAGGCGCGGGCTAGAGAAGACCTGATTTTAAAGGGGTCAAAAGGGGCATTGCCCCCTTAAAAACCCTACGCTTTTTCTCTGTTCCCAAAGACACCTGTACCGATCCGTACATGAGTGGCCCCGAGGCGTAAGGCTTTTTCGAAATCGTCGCTCATCCCCATGCTGAGATTTTTTAAGCCATGATCCTGCGACAGCTTTTTCAGCAGCGCGAAATGTAACCCCGATGGTTCATCAACCGGTGGAATGCACATCAAACCATCCACCGCCAAACCAATCGCGCGACAATGTTCCAACAGCATGGGCAATTCACCCAGACTGACGCCCGCCTTTTGTTCTTCATCACCGGTATTGACCTGCACGTAACAGGATATTTTTCGACCCTGTGCCGTTATTTCAGCTGCAATCGCATCGGCCAATTTCACCCGGTCCAGCGTTTCAATGACATCAAACAGGGCGACCGCATCGCGCACCTTATTGGTTTGCAGCGGCCCAATCAGATGCAGCGATAGATCAGCATAAGACGGGCGGCGTGATATCCAGCGTTCTTCCGCTTCCTGAACCCGGTTTTCACCAAAAACGCGCTGTCCAGCAGCCAAAGCCGCATCAATCCGGTCTTCCGGTTGCTGCTTGCTGACTGCAACCAAGGTTGTTTTCGAGCCCATTTGTTTTTTGAGGGCGGCAATATTATCTGCAATTTTTGTCATGCGTTCTTCATGCCACACACACCCGATTTTGTCATCCCCGCCGCTGCCATTGCATCTCCCTCTCCCATGGGGAGAGGGTCGGGTGAGGGGGTATCCTTGTCGGGTTTATAGGCCAGCATTGTAATCCCTCCCCCCAACCCCCTCCCGCCGGGAGGGGGCGTAAAGAAAAAAAGCAAAAAGAAAGGGGAGCCGAAGCCCCCCTTTCCGAAAGTCCATAATTCCAGAAGGAATTAGAAACCGATTTGTGTACCCAGCAGCACGCTGGTCGCATCAACGTCATCACCAGCGTATTCATGTTCAACATGGTGAACCGAACCACGGAAGGACATGCCTGGACCGTATGTATAGGTTACGCCACCCGAGTAACGCTCTGATTCCAGGTCGCCAGTTGTACCCAACAGGCCGGAAACATCGTCATCACGATTCAGATAGGAAACACCCAGAACGAACGGGCCAGTGGTGTAATCGGCACCAACAACCCATGTATCAGAGTCGTTGCTGTCGGTTGCATTGTTATCGGTTACATAAGCAGCACCGACATTGAATGGACCGAAGCCAAGGTTTGCACCAACGTTCCAGTTTTTACGATCATCTTCACCGGCACCTGCTTCGTCGTTTTCAACGTGCGTGTAACCAGCACCGAGCGCGACGCGGACAGCGTTGAACTGACCTTCATAGCGTACGGCAGCTTCATATGCCTCACCCAGACCATCGTTGTCCAGACGGACGCCGAAAGAATCTGCAAAACCATTGTTGGAGTCACCACCAACATCCGGTGTATAGGAAGCGCCAGCTTGGAAGCCGGAGAATACTGGTGTGATGTAGGTGATTTTATCAGCATAACCCGATGCATCAGAAGCATAGTCCAAAGCAAAGTTCAGGTTACCAACAGCAGGATCACCGAAGGTCGGTGCAATGCCGGCTGCAGTCAGAGCAGGATCAAGGCCGAGCAACGCGTTGTAGTTGATCGGGTTGATGTACTGACGGATGCCGTCAATGTTGCTGTCAGCAGAAGGTGCGGAAACCTGCAACAGGTAGTTCGCGCCGTCTTCAGCACCGAAGTTTACACGGCCCCAGTTTCCAGCGAAGTAGGCATAGGACTCTTCAACTTCCATGCCGTTACCGCCGTCAGCTTCGGATTCAACGTGGAAACCGACTGTCAGGCCGTTGTCCAATGTTGTTTCGCCAGTGAAGTGGATTTCTGTTTCGCGCAGAATGTCGAAGGACTTGGCATCAAAGCCAGCTTCTTCGTCTTGATCATTCCATGCAACGTAACCTTTAAAATGGCCACCCAGGCCCAGGGAGACTTCAGCCATTGCAGGAGCTGCAGTGAATGCAACGCCAACCAATGCTGTGGTCAGAAGCAGTTTTTTCATTTGGTAATTCCTTCTCACAGTTTTCACAACGGTCATTTTGACCAATTCTTTTGAACCACGGAATCGCGGTTCACTGCTGAAATTTACGCGGGTCGGGGGTGCGGGGCAACCGGGTGATGCAACAAGGACACAATTTTAATCCGGGCCTGTGTCATTTTTGTCACAAGTATAAATTATTCATTGTTTTCAGTTGGTTGTTCTATGGCTCCCTCTCCCATGGGGAGAGGGTTGGGGTGAGGGGGTGCCAAATTCGACATTATAAACCCTCTCCCCGGCCCTCTCCCCATGGGAGAGGGGGAAGAATTGGGGGGCGAATCACTGATTACAAGGATAAAGGGGGGCGGATACTTGAGGGGGATAGGCCTTCGTGATAGATAAAGGTCAGTTTCATCATTCAATTATATGAGTAAGGGCACCCCATGTTTGCCATAAAGAATATCCCATTGCTGCTGATCGCCTTATTTACTGTGGGCGCGTGTTCATCGCTGCCGGAAGGCGAAGCCAAATATCCAACCGGGGCAAACCGCGCATCCACACCGGGTGGCGCGAACGACATTTACAGCAAACAAGAAAGCATCTTTGGCAAAGGCGGTTTATTCTCGCTGGGCAAGGATTCAAAAGAGAACAGCCAGACAGGCCTTGGTGTGAATTCCTATCTGTGGCGCGCATCGCTGGATACCGTTTCGTTTATGCCGCTGGCCAGTGCGGATCCATTTGGTGGCGTGATCCTGACCGATTGGTATTCACCGGAAGAAACACCCAATGAGCGTTTGAAGCTGAACGTCTTTATCCTCGACCGCCAGCTGCGCTCCGATGCGATTCAGGTGAAAGTCTTCCGTCAGACACGCAGCAAAGGCGGCGCATGGAAAGATGCCAGCGCAGCCAGCGAAACCGCACGCCAGTTGGAAGATTCCATCCTGACCCGCGCCCGTCAATTACGCGTGGCCGAGATGCATAACAATTGATTGGTTTTTGATAGAACCAGTAAAAAGGCCCCATTAATGGGGCCTTTTTTTATTCCTTCTCCCTCGCCCCAGCGGGGAGAGGGAGAAGAAGGGCAAAGCGCTAAACTACGGCGCACCCGGCGCAACCCATCCAGCGCCATCGCAATATTGCAGATCATGCGTGGTGGAGTTGTATAAAATTACCCCTGCCTTGGCATAAGGCAGTTGGCAATTGAGCGGCAATGGGTCAGGCGATGCGGTTTCACCAAACTCACCACGCCCCTGCTCGCCCGCCTGGTTCGTGCCCCAGCACCAGATGTTTGGTGTACCGCCAACCCCAAGGCCGCAGGAATAACTGCCGCCAAGGGCCACGCCAGACCACGCGCCACCACCGACGATAGCCGTTGGAACAGTGCGGTTTGTCGTTGTGTTATCTCCCACCTGACTGCCAATATTATATCCCCAGCACATCATTGTGCTTTGATCCTTCACGCCGCAGGTGTGTCGATACCCGGCGGAAATCGCTTTCCACACCCCGCCACCTGTGACCTGCACAGGAACGCTGCTCGGCGAAGTGCCGCTGCCCAGTTGCCCTTCGGCACCACGGCCCCAACACCACAGCGTGTCATCACCCTTTATGCCACAGGTATAATCATTGCCTGCGGCAACAGCCTTCCATGTGCCACCACCATTCACAGCGGTGGGGACATTACGCTGCGTGGTCGAGTTATCACCCACTTGCCCTTCGGCGTTCCGGCCCCAGCACCACATTGTGTCATCGGCCTTGATCCCGCAATTGTGAAAGGACCCGCGCGTGACCGTTTTCCAAGATCCCCCGCCATTGATGGCTGTGGGGGCGTTACGTTGCGTGATCGTGTTATCGCCCAGCTGCCCATCACTATTAACACCCCAGCACCACAGCGTATTATCGGCCTTGATCCCGCAGGTACTAGCCCCGCCAGCCTCAATCACCTTCCATGATCCGCCGCCGCTCAGCGTCACCGGCGAGGAACGCTGGCTGACGGTGTTATCACCGACCTGACCGGTGCTGTTTATGCCCCAGCACCGTGCCGTATCATCCGCCTTAATCCCGCAAGTATGATAGGCACCAGCAGACAGATACTTCCATGTCCCGCCGCCACCGATCGCATTGGGCACTGAACGCGCGGTGAACGTGCCGTCGCCCAGCTGACCGGCGTTACTCCAGCCCCAGCACCACCCTGTATCGTCCGATTTGATCGCGCAGGTGTGCAAATAAGTAGCGGTCACGGTTTTCCAGGACGTTCCCGGTGCCTCAATAGCCTGGGGAACCCCCAAAATGGACTGAACATCTTCTGTCCCCATCTGGCCCGAATTGCTGGCACCCCAGCATTTGAACAAGCCCGATGTTTCAATGCCGCAAGCAAAAAAGGCCCCTGCTGCGACTTTAGACCAATCCGCCGTTCCGACCTGAACCGGGGTTGTCGCGGTGTTCTGCGTTCCATCGCCCAGCTGGCCGCCATCGTTAAAGCCCCAGCACCAGCGTTTATTGTCGGTCCGCAAACCACAGCTGAAATTCACGCCCGCCGCAACACTGGCCCAAGTCGTGGCCGCGCCAATTTGGGTTGGAGATGTTTGCTGGCCTGTACCGCCCGTCCCTAAACGATAATTCCCGCCATTGCCCCAACACCATAATGTCCCGGCGGTTTGCACGCCGCAGCTATGGTTTTCGCCGGTTGTTATCGCCGTCCATGTCGCCGCGCCGATTTGAACGGGTGCTGTTTGTGTTGTTGTGTTGCCTGTACCAAGCTGACCGGCAGCGTTCAAACCCCAGCACCACAGCGTGTTATTATCGCGAATGCCACAGGAATGATTCCCGCCAAGGGCGAGTTCTTTCCACGCCGCTGTCCCAATTTGGAACGGGGTTGATCTGTTCGCAACCAGACCATCCCCCAGTTGGCTGGAAGCATTATAACCCCAGCACCACAACGTATCGTCATTGCGGATACCGCAAGTGTGGTTTTCACCCGCGGCGATGCGTTTCCAAAGAGATGATCCAACTTGTACCGGCGCATTGCGCTGACTGGTGCTGCTATCACCGACCTGACCACCGGCGTTATAACCCCAGCACCACAGCGTATCATTCGCACGGATGCCGCAGGTATGCGCACCGCCCGCAATCACCGTCTTCCACTGGGCCGTCCCAATCCGCACAGGTGTAATGCGGCGTGTCACAGTGCCATCGCCCAATTGGCCGCTGGCGTTCAAGCCCCAGCACCATAAGCTGCCGTTATTCTGCACGCCGCAGGCGTAGTACCAACCCGCATCAACCGCGACCCATTTGGTGCCGCCGCCCACAGGGCCCATGGCACGGTGGACGTTTCCAGCGCAGCCTTGAAGCACGCGGTTATCGCTGCTGTAAACCATTTGACCTTCGGCCAATGTCGGGTTGGTGCATCCACCCGATCCGGTGCCGGGTGCATTCATTCCTTCCCACACCGTATCGGCGCAGTACTGAAACATTTTGCTGGTTTCGTTATAAACAATTGCCCCGGCATCGCGCGAAGGATTGGTACATGCCGCCTGTGCCGTTTCGGACCGGGCCAGCATCACCGCCATCACGGCGGCAAAAAGAACCAGATAGAGGCCGTGTTTTTTAATCATCTATTGCGCTGCCAATGCTTGAATTTCTTCCAGAGTCAAAGCACGGTTATAAAGCCGCACCTCATCCATCAGGCCGTGGAACCAGTAATTCGCACCGCCATTCGACCCCAAACGGAACGCCGCGCCATTCGCGGCAACGAGTGAGGCCGCCTTGCTGTTCCGTAGCACGCCGTCTACATAAAGACGGGTCGTTGTACCATCATAGCTGCCACAATAATGGTGCCAAGTGTTGGTGGTGACCGCCGCCGTAACATCATGGGTGCTGCCGCTGGCCGTGCTGACGATACGCCAGCTTGCCGTCGTATTTTCAGGCTCCAGCCCCAGAATATAGCCGCCAACATTCCAATGTTGCTTATCAACCAGAATCTGACCTGCAACACCGTCACCCGCCCCGGTTCTTTGCGCCCACACGCAAACGGTCATATATTGCGGCTCCAGCACATCCAGATCGCCCATCAAAATCGTGTCGCCATTGCCATCAAATTCCAGCGCCCCGCCAACACGCCCGCTGGTCGGACGCCAGACAGGGTTGCCCACGATCGTGCCATTCGCGCTGCCGACGCTGTCCGCGGCCGTCCCGCCTGCGGTTTCATCCAGCGACCAATACGCAATCAAACCTGAATCAAGGGCAATTTTATTGGGCGCTGTCCCGCCCAACGCCCCCCAGCCGGCACCGTCGCAATACTGCATGATGTTGGATGTGCTGTTATAGCGTAGTTCGCCCGCCTTGCCCTTTGGTGATTGGCACAGCGGGGCCGCCGTTGGCTCACGGCGGGAAAAGGCAGAAAATTCCGTATTGGTCAGTTGGCCCAGATCGTTCCAGCCCCAGCAATAAATTGTCTGGGAATCGCGGCCCAGACCACAGGTAAGCGACGCGCCGGCATTAACCTGCGCCCATGTCCCGCCACCAACAACAGGCGTTGGCACTAGCCTTTGCGTAATTGTGCCATCGCCCAAAATGCCGTAACTATTCGCGCCCCAGCAAGACAACGCATCGGTGCTCATAGCAATGGCGCAAGTCTGTCCGTTCGCCGTGGTGGCGGATTTCCATGCCCCGGCAACCTGCACAGGCACGTTTTGCTGTGCCGTGCTACCAATGCCAACCTGACCATTGCCGTTATTGCCCCAGCACCACAGCGTATCATCCGCCTTGATGGCGCAGTTATGGCTGCCAATGCCTGATATTGCGGTTCTCCAAGGCCCTGTGCCCGTCACAGCAACCGGCACGACGTTATTGCCCGGCGTGACATTGTTGTTCCCGATCCGCCCGTTAGACCCAGACCCCCAGCACCATAAGCTACCATCCAGCTTGACCCCGCAGCTATGCGAGCCACCAGCAGAAATCGAAAGCCATGTGTTTGGCGCGGTCACAATCGCAACCGGAGAACCGCTGGCAGACGTGCCGTTATTCCCAAGACGCCCGTTACCACCAGAGCCCCAACACCAACCCGTATCATCCGACTTGATCCCGCAGCTATGAACGTTACCGGTATCAATTGATTTCCACGTCCCACCCCCGGCAAGTGCCACCGGGACCAGGCTATCCGTCGCCAGACCATCACCCAGATAACCACCAGTACCCTCGCCCCAGCACCAACCCGTATCATCCGACTTGATCCCGCAAGCAAAAAGGTTTGTCGCCGATACAGTTTTCCATGTCGTGCCCACAGCCACTTGAACAGGGGTGTACATATTCAGCGTGCTATTGTTCCCCAGCTGACCGGATCCATTTTCACCCCAACACCACAATGTGTCATCCGTTTTGATTCCGCAGGCCATTTTGGATCCTGCTGTCACATAGCGCCACGGTGTCGGCGGGCTGATCGGTGTTGGTATTGAGGCGTTTTCCGTGGCCCCATCGCCCAGACGCCCCTCGCCACCATTGTTGCCCCAACAGGTGCGCTCGCCATTGGCCCTGATGCCGCAGGTGAAATAGCTGCCACCCGCAGCGGAAGACCATGTTCCGCCGCCCGCAACCTGAACCGGTGAACTGCGCTGAGTCAATGTACCGTCGCCAACCTCGCCGCCTGCGTTCTGACCCCAGCACCACAGCGTATCATCTGATTTAACACCACAGCCCTGTAAATCACCGCTATTAATCGCTTTCCACGTCCCGCCACCGGCAAGCGCAACGGCTGCTGTACTGCTGCTCGTCGCCCCGTTCCCAAGCTGTCCTGAGGTACCAAACCCCCAGCACCAGCCAGACCCGTTGGCTTTAATGCCGCAGGTCTGATTGAAGCCCGCATCAACATCAAGCCACGTATCGGCACCCGCAAAAACAGCCGTTGGGACATTGGAATTGGTTGTATTGCCGCGTCCTGTTTTGCCGTATTCCGCATGACCCCAGCACCAGGCTGTATCATCCAGTTTAATGGCGCAGCCGTGACCAAAGGCCAGAGATAATTTCTTCCATGCCCCGCCGCCCGAAATTTGTACCGGGGTTGTCTGGTTGCCAGATGTTGCACCACCATCGCCGACGCGACCATAACTGCGCTCACCCCAGCACCACAGCGTGTCATCCAACTTAATGCCGCAGGTGGCGTCTTCACCCGCCGCCACTTTTTTCCACACGCCGCTGACCTGAACGGGGGTTAGGGAGTCTCCAGTCGTCACACCACCATTACCGAGCTTACCGCCGTAACGTTCGCCCCAGCACCACAAAGACCCATTTTCACGAATGGCGCAACTATGCTGATACGCCGTCGCCACATCGATCCAGCGATGCCCACCTGCCATCACACGCGGCACAGGGCTGTTTGTGGTTGTTCCATCCCCCAATTGACCGTGAACATTGATGCCCCAACATTGCAGGGTGCCATTATTCATGATGCCGCAAGCATGCGTCAGCGTAGCGCTGATTTTTGTCCATTTTGCCACCCCGCCCGGTGGGCTGAAGGCGCGGTGCATACCGCCCGCGCAGCCCTGAAGCAGCCTGCCATCGGCGTTATAAACAATGCCCCCTTCATTCAGGGTGGGGGCCGTGCAATTGCCTGTTCCGGTGCCGGGTTTATTCACCCCGACCCAGACGGTATCATTGCAATACTGAAATACTTTTCCGGTGCTGTTATAGCGCATCACCCCGGCCGTTCCGGCAGGGTTGGTGCAGGCAGCCTCCGCTGGTTTTAACAGCACAGGCGAAAGCAGCAGCACTGCAGCGCCGATCAGGGAGAGCGTTGAATGTCTGATAATGCAACCGATGGTCATTTATGTCTGTGCCGCCGTCCCCGTGATAAGCCCCGATGCTTCAAACCGTAATCTTGAAACAAATACGCAATTCAAATATCAGGCGCAGGATTCTGTCCGCCGGAGAAGTGATGGCGGACAACCTGTGTATTATTGGTCAAAGTCCTTGTCAGACAAAGGCTTTTTTACCTTTCCAGAATAGCAGGAATTATTGACAAAAGCCTAAAGAGGCCTGTTTTCGCGCCTTTTGCAGATTTTCTGATCGCACAAACATTACAGAGGCATTGCTTTTATGCGGCCACAGGGTAAAACAAACACAGTATTTTCGCGCCCAAAGGCGCGGTTTGTTTAGGTGTTTCAAGGATTTTAAGGTTATGGCCGCATACGAAATGAAGGATATCGAATCAAAATGGCGCAAAGTCTGGCTGGACCGCCAGTCCTTTGCCGTTGATGAGGAATCCAAAAAACAGAAATACTATGTTCTGGAAATGTTTCCATACCCCTCAGGCCGCATCCATGTCGGCCATGTGCGCAATTATTCCTTGGGCGATGTTGTCGCCCGCTATAAAAAGTCAAATGGTTTCAATGTGATACACCCGATGGGCTGGGATGCCTTCGGCCTGCCTGCGGAAAACGCGGCGATGGAGCGCGGCGAACATCCGGGCAAATGGACCTATGCGAATATCGATGTAATGCGTACCCAGTTGCAATCGATGGGCCTGTCGATTGACTGGAGCCGGGAAGTTGCCACCTGCCATCCGCAATATTACCGCCATGAACAAAAGATGTTTTTGGATTTCTACCGCAAAGGTCTGGCCTACCGCAAAGAGTCGATGGTCAACTGGGACCCGATCGATAATACCGTTTTGGCCAATGAACAGGTCATCGATGGCAAGGGCTGGCGCACAGGCGCGCCCGTTGAACGCCGCAAATTGTCGCAATGGTTTTTGAAAATCACCGATTACGCCGATGATCTGCTGGACGGGATCAAAACGCTGGACCGCTGGCCAGACAAGGTTCGCATCATGCAAGAAAACTGGATCGGGCGGTCCCGTGGTTTGCAGTTCAAATTCGCGCTGGAAGGTTTGGATGAGAGCGTGGAAGTTTTCACCACGCGGCCCGACACACTGTTTGGCGCGGCCTTTGTGGCCATCGCCCCGGATCACCCGCTGGCCAAAAAACTGGCTGGAAACAAGGCTGGTTTCGATGATTTCCTGAAAACCTGTGCTGCGCAAGGAACATCCGAAGCCGCCATTGAACAGGCCGAAAAGATCGGGTTCGATACGGGCGTTCGCGCCGTTCACCCCTTTGATGCCAGCAAAACAGTGCCGGTTTATTTGGCAAACTTCGTGCTGATGGATTACGGCACCGGAGCGATTTTTGGTTGCCCGGCGCATGACCAGCGCGACTTTGATTTCGCAACAAAATACAAATTGCCGATCACGCAAGTGGTAGCACCCGTTGATGGCGCGGAAGTGAAATTGCCCTATAGCGATGAAGGCGTTCTGGTCAATTCAGACTTCCTGAACGGGATGGAAGTTGAAGCGGCAAAGGCTGCTGCCATTGAGAAAATCGAAAAGCTGGGTGTCGGATTTGGCACCACGCAATACCGCCTGCGCGACTGGGGCGTATCACGCCAGCGTTACTGGGGCTGCCCAATTCCGATGGTTCATTGCAAATCATGCGGCATTGTTCCGGTGGCCGATGATCAATTGCCCGTGACCCTGCCGGAAGACGTCACCTTTGATAAACCCGGCAACCCGCTGGCCCATCACCCAACATGGAAACACACCACCTGCCCGTCCTGCGGTGCGGCGGCGGAGCGTGAAACAGACACGTTCGACACCTTCTTTGAATCAAGCTGGTACTTCGCAAGATATTGCGACCCCCGCAACGAAAAAGAAGCGTTTTCAAAGGAAAAAGCAGCCTATTGGCTGCCTGTCGATCAGTATATCGGCGGTGTCGAACACGCGGTTTTGCACCTGCTTTATTCGCGCTTTTTCACCCGCGCTTTGTCTGATTGCGGTTACTGCGATGTGAAGGAACCCTTCGCTGGTTTGTTCACCCAAGGCATGGTTACCCACGCCACATTTAAAGACCAAGACGGCAAATGGCTGTTCCCGACACAGGCCGTCACAAACGATGCGGGTCAATTGGTGCATGTTGATACAGGCGCACCAGTCACCGAAGGCCGCATCGAGAAGATGTCCAAATCAAAAAAGAACGTCATCGACCCGGATGATATTTTGAACAATTACGGGGCCGATGCGGCACGCCTTTTTATCCTGTCTGACTCGCCCCCGGAACGCGATCTGGAATGGACCGTGTCGGGTATTGAGGGTGCAGCAAAATTTGTCCATCGCCTGTACCGCCTGGTCACCGAAATTCCATTACAAGCCGTTGAAAAACCAAATGAATTTACGCCTGCTCAACAGGAAATGCGCACGCAAACGCACAAGGCCCTCAGCGGTTTGGGTGCGGATATCGAAGCGTTCCACATGAACAAGGCCGTGGCCCGTTTGCGTGAACTTGCCAATGCGATTGAAAAATATAAATCAGTTCATTCGGCAGGGGATTGGGCATACCGCGAAGCGCTGGAATATCTGATCCGTGGCTTTAACCCGATGATGCCGCATGTGACCGAAGAATTATGGGCGCATCTGGGGCATGACACCATTCTGGCCGATATGACCTGGCCGGAAATTGATGCGAGTTTGCTGCAATCCGACACCGCAACAATTGCGGTACAGGTGAACGGTAAAATGCGCGCCACCATTACCCTGCCAAAGGATATGGATCAAAAGGCAGCAGAAGCGGCTGCGCTGTCGGACCCGAACGTGCAACGTGCGCTGGACGGAAAAGCGGTTAAAAAAGTGATCGTTGTGCCAAACCGCATTGTAAACGTGGTGGTTGGTTAAATTTAAGAACAAAAAGGGCCCTTTAAAATGCTGCACAAAACCGCGAACAGATCTTCCATTCTAGCCTTGGCTTTGGCCGGGTTGATCGTTCTGGGTGGGTGCGGTTTTACGCCGATGTATGGCGGGGGTAAAGCGGCGCGGCATGAGGTCCAAAGCAAGCTGAGTGATATTCGCATTGAAAACATTCCAAACCGCGAAGGGCAATACTTACGCAACCTGCTGATTGATCGGTTCTTTGCCGAAAATCGCCAGCAAAACGCGTCCTATTCGCTGACCTTCACGCCGATTCAGGAAAACAAATACGAGCTGGATGTCACAAAAAATGCCAACGCGACCCGGGCGGAACTGCGCCAGACAACCACGTTTAATCTGATCGACACAAAGACCGGGAAAAGCGTGCTGTCACGTACCTTATTGGCCAGCACCAGCTATAACGTGTTGTCCAGCCAGTTCACAACGCGCGTATCCGAAGATGATGCGCGCTTGAACGCGCTGAATGATCTGGCCCGTCAGGCAGAGCAACAAATCGTTTTGTATTTTGAGCGCAGCAATAAATAACCGATGAAAATTCAACCGCGCCAGATTGATGGTTTTTTGAAAAAACCCGACCCCGCAGCCCGCGCCATTTTGGTCTATGGCCCGGATGAGGGCTTAGCGCGGGAACGCCTGGCAATATTGGGGAAAAGCGTTGTTGCTGACCTTAATGACCCCTTCAATGTCGCCCAATTAACCGGCGAGATTTTAGAGGCCGACAAGGCCCGCCTCAGTGATGAAGCCAACGCCATGTCGATGATGGGCGGGGCAAGACTGATCCGCATTGATGGTGCGGCCGATGCGTTGACCACGCTTTTAAAGGAATATTTGAAGGACCCGAGCCCGCAAAACCTTGTCGTACTGCACGGCACGGATCTGGGGACGCGCTCATCGCTGCGCAAACTCTTTGAAACAGCCCCCAATGCCGCTGCCATTCCGTGCTATGCCGCCTCGCAGGGCGATATTGCCGGGCTTTTGCGTCAGGAATTGCAAGCAGCGGGCTTTGGCATCGAAAGTGATGCTGCACAATGGCTGTCGCAGCAATTAACCGGTGATCGCGGTCTGGCCCGCAACGAAATTGAAAAACTGACCCTGTATCTGGCCAATGAAGCCCCCGGAACAAAAGCCAGTTTGGCCGATGTTCAGGCCTGCTGCGGGCAGGGCGGGTCCTTGTCGCTGGATGATCTTATTTACGCCACCGGGGGCGGCAATCCTGATCTGGCCCTGCGTAGTTTCCGTCAGTTGATGGATGAGGGGATGCCGCCCGTGGTCATCCACCGGTCCTTACAAAACCATTTCCGCCGTTTGCATTTGACGCGCAGCATGATGGAAGGGGGGCGGTCGATGGGTGAAGCCATGGAGTCCTTGAATCCAAAGGTTTTTTTCAAATGGGAAACCCCGTTCCGCGAACAGGTCGGCAAATGGTCAATGGCCCGTTTGGATATGGTTCTGGGCCGTCTGGCACAGTTAGAAGCTGATTGTAAAAAAACCGGCGTTCCGGACGAAACCTTGACCGCGCAAGCAATTCTATCATTAGCCGCCAGATAATGGCATGATGTTGGGTATGGTTATAAACGTTCCAGCCACAGTGAAAACGCTTGTCACCCATTTGCGCGCCGCCTTAGACGGTACAGCAGAGGAGACTCTTGCTGCACCCTTGCTGGATGCGATTGAGGGTGGTCGCCTGCATTTTGAACGCGAGCCCTGGTATGATGTTGCCGCATCCCTGACCAACCGCATCTACAGTGTTTCAGGCGAATTATTGCTGCGCGCCCATGACGCGGATGGCAGAAACATCAACCAGCAAGAGGCCCTGCAGGCCATTGCCCGGCACCATCTTTATCCGTTATTTGACCGTTTGGTGACGCTCAGCGCCATTGAGCAAACCATCCGCGCGGATAACTTCCCCGTATCGATCAATATTTCATCGCGCAATGCGGTTGATGATAGTTCACTTCTAGAACTACACCACGCGCTACAGCACCATTTCGCCGGTCAGTTTCATCCCAACCAGATTATTTTTGAATTTTTGGAAGATGATCAGGCCGAAGGCGTCAATGAGCAGGCTCTTTTAAAAATGACTGCGCTTGGCTATCGCTTCGCGATTGATGACCAATCCCATGAAGACGCCGATGCGGCGCGACTGCAAAATCTGGGGCGGTTTGTTGAGTATGTAAAAATTGATGGCAACAGCCTTGTCGCCGCGCGTCAAAATCAGGTCGATCTGGGCAATTTTGTTGAACGGATTCAAAAAGCGGCCCCTGCAGCCCGCATTTTATGCGAGTGGGTTGATTCCGCCGAAGATGCCGGCGCGTTAAACGAAAAACACCCGTTGATCAGTCTGGTTCAGGGCCGGAATTTGGGGCATGACCCCGCCGAATTTACCCGCCGCATTCGCGAAGCCGATGCCCTCAACATAGCGGCCCAAAACAACCTGCCCAAAACGGGGCGGTCCTTTTAACGCTGGGGCTTTTCTGATTTTAATCTTCTGATGCATAAAAAATATCGGGCCATTTATGGCCCGATATTGGTATTTTTACGCCTGATTTACGCTCTTCCGGCGGAAATATGCTTGATAATATCGTCTAATTGGTCCAAAGACGTGAAATCGACGCGGAAAGTGCCGCCGAAATTGCCTTTTGCGTCTTTTTTTGTGTCAATTCGCACTTTCATGCCGATTTTATCCGTCAAATCACGTTCCAGCGCGATTGTATCAACATCTTTGCCTTCTTTAACCTTACCGTTTTTACCCGGTTTTTGTGGGGCGTTTCCGGCCAGACGTTCGGTGTCGCGTACGCTTAAACCCTGTTCCACGACCATGCGGGCCAAAGATTCTGGATCAAGGGCGGTGATCAAAGCGCGGGCATGACCCGCCGTCAATTTGCCGTTGCGGATATAGGAACGTACACCCGGCGGCAGGGTCAAAAGACGGACCGTATTGGCAATATGGCTGCGGCTTTTGCCAACGACCTTGGCCAGTTTTTCCTGGGTATGGGCGAATTCTTCCATCAGGCGCTGATAAGCATCGGCCTCATCCAGGGCATTCAAATCTTCACGTTGCAGGTTTTCAATGAGGGCGATTTGCATCGCGTCTTCATCTTCCAGCTCACGAATGATGACCGGCACGTCATGAAGCTGTGCCTTTTGTGCGGCACGCCAGCGACGCTCACCACAGATGATTTCAAATTCGCCGAAAACGTCTTTTAAGGGACGAACGAGCAGCGGTTGCAAAATGCCGTGAACAGCGATGGAGTCCGACAATTCCTGCAAGGTGGAATCATCAAAAATCTGGCGCGGCTGGAATTGACCGGGACGCAAAATCGTCACCGGCAATGTTTTGCGGGATGTTGGGCTGGTATCTTTATCAGACGCATCATCACCCTTTGCAGCCATCGCTGCCGCAGGGGTGGCGAAGGCCGGTGTTTCTTCATCTTCAAACAATGCGTTCAGACCGCGGCCAAGGCCGCCACGTTTCAATGCGCTCATCTTATGCCGCTCCCGCTGTTTGAGTGATGGTGGATGGGCCGGACAAAAGTGCTGGTGTCGCGATGTTGCGTTCGCGTTTCAACACTTCGCTGGCCAGGTGAATATAGGCGGTCGCACCGGGACAACGCATATCGTACACAATGGCCGGAAGCCCGAAAGACGGCGCTTCCGAGACACGTACATTGCGTGGAATAACGGTTTTATAAACCTTGTCGCCAAAGAATTTGCGTACGTCTTCCGCAACCATATTGGACAGGTTGTTACGCTTATCATACATGGTCAGGACGACACCGTGAATGTCGAGCGCCGGGTTGAATGTCTTGCGAACGCGTTCGATGGTCTTGACCAGATGGCTCAAACCTTCCAGCGCATAGAATTCACATTGCAACGGCACGACGATGGTATCGGAGGCGACCAACGCGTTCAGGGTTAAAAGGCTCAAAGACGGTGGGCAATCGATAATCACATAGTCAAAAGGCAGCGGCACACGCAAAGCCTCGCGCAGGCGATATTCGCGGCGGTCCGCTGTGACCAGTTCAATTTCAGCACCGGATAAGTGGATAGAGGATGGAACAATCGACAGGCCCGGAACTTTTGTCGGCATGATCGAATCGAGAATAGCAACTTCACCGAACAACACGTCATAGGTGCTGACCTTAATATCAACGCGCATGATGCCAAGACCGGTGGAGGCGTTGCCTTGTGGATCCAGATCCAAAATCAAAACGCGTTTGCCGACCGCAGACATAGCAGTGGCCAGGTTGATTGCTGTGGTGGTTTTACCGACGCCGCCCTTTTGGTTTGTGATTGCCATAATTCTTGGGATAACCATTTTAGAAACATCATGGCTTTTGGCAGCATTCATAGCGTTGCACTCTCACGTTAGGCGGTTACGAATTCGGGATGTCCGGACTATGCCGTGAATCATCCTGAAGGGTCAATCTTTTTGACTCGGTGCGGGTTGCAGCACAGACGATAAATCCCTTTGGAATCAACGCCGAAAGCAAACCAAAAAATAAAAATATATTTTTATTTCGCAAGAATGAGTGAGTCAGAGCGTATCCAGCCACCTTATTCGCCATTATTTATAGAGAATATTGCTCAACACCAGTATCTGGGCCACCGAATCGGTCTGGCTCGGCTGTTGTTTTACATCAAAGCCGGCAATCTCTTGCGCGGCCTCTATCTCAGCTGCCGCTTGTGCACCTTTCGGGAAGATGCAGATCAGGTTCGGGTTGGCTTCCGCCCATGGCTTTATATATGTCAGGAGAAGCGGCAAAGCGGCCAGAGCACGGGCGGTGATAATATCAGGGGGTGGGAGGGTTTCCGCCGCCGCCTCAATCCGGGTCGTTAAGATCTTAACCTCTGTTTTTGTTTCATGTGAAACAGTGGCGAGGAAGGCACATTTCTTTTGATCAGACTCAATCAGCGTCACGGACAAATCCGGGCACATCATCGCCAGAACCAGACCCGGAAAACCAGCCCCACAGCCCAGATCATAGAGCGTCGCGGGGCTATGCGGCAGAAGAGACAAAAGCTGGGTCGAATCGATAAAATGGCGGTTCCACGCATCGGGGATAGTGGCGGGGCCAACCAGATTGATCGCACGCTGCCATTTTTCAAGGAGCGCCTGATACTGACGCAGGCGGTCCAGTGTTTCACGTGGAACACCGGCCAGCGAAGAATGAAGTTGCGGATCAGCTTTAGGCGGCATCTTGTTCCGGGATATCCTTGGGGCGGCGCTTCACATGACGAAGAAGGGCAATGATCGCCGCCGGGGTCACGCCGGGGATGCGGGCGGCTGCCCCCAGCGTGGCGGGTTGCGCCTTTTCCAGCTTCATGCGGATTTCGGTTGAAAGGCTGCCAATGGCCGCATAATCAAGCGCAGGATCCAGAACCAACGCCTCATCCTTGCGGAAGGCGGCCACATCGGCATCCTGGCGTTCCAGATAGCCGGAATATTGCGCATCAATGCTGATCTGTTCGGCTACATCGGCGGGCAGGGTGGCTAGTTCCGGCCAGACGCTGTGCAGGCGGGCCAGATCAATATCCGGATAGCGCAACAGATCGAAGGCTGTGCGGCGCTGGCCATCCATGGTGATATTAAAACCAAGCGGGGCCAGTTCGTTCGGCGTGGCCTTCAAAGCGTGGACCATCATCCGTCCGGCAATCAGCGCGTCAGACTTCGCACGCCAGATTGTTTCACGTGAAGCAGCGACACAGCCCAAGGCCAGACCAATCTCCGTCAAACGCTGGTCCGCGTTATCAGAGCGCAGACGCAGGCGGTATTCGGCGCGGCTGGTAAACATCCGGTATGGCTCCGGCGCACCCCGGGAAATCAGGTCGTCAATCAGAACCCCGATATAGGCATCGGCACGGTCGAGAATAAAGGTCTTTTCGCCGCCAGCGGCCAACAGCGCCGCATTGATCCCGGCCATCAGGCCTTGCGCGGCGGCTTCTTCGTAACCCGTCGTGCCATTAATCTGCCCGGCCATGAACAGGCCTGAGAGGCGTTTGGATTCCAGCGTGGCCTTCAAATCGCGCGGATCGCAGTAATCATACTCAATGGCGTAGGCCCATTCGAAGACTTCGGCGCGTTCCAATCCCGGAATGGTTTTTAAGAGTTCGGCCTGAACCTCAATCGGCAGGGCGTTGGAAATGCCGTTTGGATAGATCGTTGGATCATCCAGACCTTCCGGCTCCAGAAAGATCTGGTGGCGGGTTTTATCGGCAAAACGTACGACTTTATCTTCGATGGACGGGCAATAACGCGGCCCCGTTCCTTTGATTGCCCCGGAATACATCGGTGCGCGGTGCAAATTCGCGCGAATGATCTCATGGGTCTTTTCAGTCGTATGGGTGATGTGGCAGGGGATCTGCGGCACCAAAATCTTGTCATTCAGGAACGAGAATGGCTGGGGCGGGTTATCGCCCGGCTGCTCCTCAATCCCGGTCCAGTTGATGGTCCGGCCATCAATACGGGCGGGGGTTCCGGTCTTTAAGCGCGCCAACGGGAAGCCCAAACGCTCCAGAGTTTCAGCCAGACCAATGGTTGGTTTTTCACCAACACGGCCCGCCGGGATGCGTTCTTCGCCCCGGTGGATGAGGCCGCGCAGGAATGTTCCTGTTGTCAGGACGACTGCGCCGCAGGCATAATCAACCCCGTCCAGCGAGCGCACACCGCGAATGGCGCCGCTGGAATCCAGCAACAAATCATCGGCGCCGCCCTCTAACAGGGTCAGGTTTGGATAGTCGCTTAAAATTTCCTGCATCGCCTGACGGTAGAGTTTCCGGTCGGCCTGAGCGCGAGGACCACGCACAGCAGGGCCCTTGGACGCGTTCAGCATCCGGAACTGAATCCCGGCCCGGTCAATCACCCGGCCCATAACCCCGTCCAGCGCATCAACTTCGCGGACAAGATGTCCCTTGCCCAAGCCACCAATGGCAGGATTACAGGACATGACACCAATCGTATCCAGACGGTGAGTGAGCAGGGCGGTCTTGGCCCCCATCCGCGCCGCAGCCGCAGCCGCTTCGCATCCGGCATGGCCGCCGCCGACAACAATCACATCAAACTTGGTCTGGTTGGTCTGGGTCATGGGTTAAAGTCCGAGGCCTCGTTTTTGCGGGACAGCCAGAATAACTGGTGCCTGAATTGTTTCATGTGAAACATTTTTATCTTCGGGCTTCGTGGCTGGATCAACCGGGGCTGTCTGGCCAGATTGCTCCGCCGCTTTGGCCGCTTCTTCGGCAGCCAGCTTGGCTGCCTTCTCTGCCGCCTTTTGACGTTTGCGCAGAGGCACGTAATCTGTGTTGTCCTGAAGGATACGTTCTTTGAGGCTCATGCCTTCTGTCCCTGGCAAGGCCATCAGCGGGGTTGCCGCAACAGCCACACCCAATACGGCGCCACCAGCCAGCTTGGTCACATAGGGAAGAACACGCACACTCTTGCCGTCTGGCTCACTGGCCGTTGCCGTGCGGAAAGCAAGCAAGACAGAAGCCGCCCCACCGAGGAACAAAGCGTTCTCAAAATAATACCGTGCCGAGGCTGTATCCGTTCCGCAAGCAAAAGCGATGACCGCACCCGCACCGGCGGTGATGCCGATATCGGCGTAATGATGGGCGGCTTTATACCCCTCCATCCCACGGCGTTTGAACATTTCGCGCAAAAGGAAAATCATGATCCTGTCAGCTCCATTATCGGTACAAAAGACAAGCCCCAAAACGAACTGTTGAGATACACCCAATTCGTGTCTTTTGTCAAAAAGAATATGTTAAATCTGTTGTTTATTTTCAGGTGGTTAGGTGCGGGTGTTTGCGCATTGAAAAATCACTTCCCGATGCAAAAATCACAGAAGATAATATCGAGGAGGTCTTCGACATCAACCCGCCCGGTGATCCGGCCCAAGGCACGCATGGAAAGGCGCACATCCTCCGCCATCAATTCGGGCGCGAAATGCTCAGCCAGCAAAGCGCGGCCCAAGGACGCAGAACAATCCTGAAGCGCCAAGCGGTGACGCTGGCGGGTCAAGGATGGTGCCTCGCGCCGCCCGATCAGGAATTCAACTTGGGTAACAATTTCAGCCAGCAGGGTTTCAAGGCCAAGCCCGGTGAGGGCGGAAACGGCCAACCCGTCAACACGGTGCACAGCGCGGTCGCTTTTATTCATAACAACAATCGACTGGGCATCAATCAACGCCTTGGTATGCGGGTCCATTGCAGGCAGAGCGGTTGCATCAAAGACGAGGAGTTTCAGATCAGCACGTTGGGCACGCTCCAATGCCCGGCGAATGCCTTCACCTTCAATCTTTCCGTGCGGATCATCCCCCAATTGGTCAGGGCGCAGCCCGGCCGTATCGGCCAGAATAATCGGGTAGCCGCCAAGATTCAAATGAACCTCGATCACATCACGTGTGGTTCCGGCGTGTTCAGAAACGATGGCCACATCACGTTGGGCCAGCGCATTGATGAGGGATGATTTCCCGGCATTGGGCGCACCGATAATGGCAATCTGTACACCGTCGCGCAAAATCTCGCCGCGCCTTTTATCATTTAAATGCTGGTCTATATCGTATTTCAGGCTTTCAAGAACGGGGTAAACCTGATCGGCCACGCCGCCGGGTAAATCTTCATCGGGGAAATCAATATCGGCTTCCAGATGGGCGAGGGACCGGCTCAGTTGATGCGCCCAGCCCTCGTACAAGCTGGCCAATGATCCGGCCATTTGCGACAAGGCCTGAGCCTGCTGCATTTCGGTTTCAGCATTGATCAGATCTGCAATTGCCTCGGCCCCGGTCAGATCCATTTTGCCGTTTTCAAAACCGCGCCGGGTGAATTCACCGGGTTCGGCCATGCGGTGATTTGGTTGTGCTGATAAAGCGGCCAGCATCATCCGCATCACAGCCGGGCCGCCATGCAGGTGATATTCAACAACGTCTTCACCGGTAAAGGAGGATGGGCCTGCAAAATATAAAACAAGCGCGTGATCAATCGTCACACCGGTGGCCGGATTTTTTAAGGTGCGCAACGCCGCGTGACGCGGCTTTGGGGTGGTGGCTTTTGTGGTTGGGTCATGGGCGAAAACGGCCAAGGCCGACAGGCTATCTTTCGCCTGCGGGCCGGATACGCGCACCACCGCGACACCGGACCGACCGGGGGCTGTGGCCGGGGCATAGATTGTATCAACCATCAATTACAGCCTTATTCTATTGGTCTATTTCACGGGTTTATCGGTTTTGGCAGCCATCGGCGGTGTCGCCATCGCGCCCGATTTCATCATCTGGTCCCAGAAGTTTTTCTGCATATCGTTCCAGCCCTGAAACGACATTGGCAACCATGTTTTCATCAATGCTTCCGGGTCAAGCGTGTTGAGATTCGCATGCAGCTTATCTTCCATTTCCTTCATCAGGCGTTCCTGCATCGGTGCAATATTCGGCAGACCCAGAAAGGAGCGTGCTTCTTCAGGGGTGCAATCAATGTCGAAGGTTACTTTCATCGTGGAATCTCCGGTACGGGGTGCGTGCATTGACACAGGTCAAACAAGCCTTCTAAATACAAGATAGGCATGACAAAGACAAAAGAAACTCCAGATTTTGTGAAAGATGACGCCGAACAGTTTTTGTTCGATGCCATCGCATCGCTGAAATCCGGGGCCGAAGTGCGCCGTTTCATGACCGATTTATGCACCCCCAAAGAACTGGCGGAGTTTTCAGAGCGCCTTTTGATCGCCCGCCTTTTGGTCCATGGCGGCCTGTCCTATCGCAATATCAGCGCGGTCACCGGGGCCTCCACCACCACCATTGGCCGGGTCGCGCGGTTTTTGGAACAAGAACCCCACCATGGGTATCGCCTGGTTCTGGGCCCTGAAAAAGGGACCTAACGGGAATTTGACACTTTGGCTCAATCGCGCTAAAGCATTTATCATAATAACGAATTTTACAGGGGCCTTACCATGAAAACTATTTCCCGCCTTGCTGCACCCTTCCTTTTAGCCGCTTCACTGGCCGGATGTTCCGAAGCTCCCCCTTCAAGCGTGGCCACACCAAAAGTTCTAGAAGCGCTGCACAGCCAAGATGTTGGCCGCTACGCGCTGATTGCCATCAACAATATCGGCACCAATCCTGATTTCTCCGAAGGCATCGTTGGCACACAGCATGCTTTGATAGTCAAAATCAGTGAATTTAAAAACGACAACGCCTTGAGAAAAGACGCCACCCCCGCACATCAGTTGTGCAGCACGTTTAACATTATCACCACAACATTGCGTGATGATGGCCGCCTGACGGCACCCTATGGCAATTTCGACCGCAGCATTGATGTCGCCATAGATGTTTCAAAAAGCACAACAGACGTGCCTGAAACCGTAGAGCAAGACTCCGCCACCTATAATCTACGCGCTGCGCGCAAACAGACCTATTGTACCTACACACCGAAAGCCCAATAAAGACGGGCCTTAATGTGCTGCCTTAGGGGCAGGGTTTCGGGGTGATGGCGACAGGGTAACGCGCCTCACCAATATCCCAATAAATGGTCTTGGCACCGGCCTTGGCGTTGAACTGGCGATAGACATGGGCATCATCACCAAATCCCTTTTTATCCGGATTATTGCGGCGGGCCAGAACGCGCACCGCGCCATCATCGTCCATACTCTTCAGCGTGAAATTCTCAGCTGCCAGTGTCGCGATAAAGGATTGAATCGCCACATCCGCATCATAGGGGTGATCATCAATCACAAGGACACGACCATAGCGTGGCGATTGCATATATTGCGCCATGACCCCTTCCGGCAAATGCTGCTCCACCACGCGCACATTGTTGTCTTCCAGCTGGGTTGCGCGAGCCAGAACATCTGTAACGTCCACCTTATAACGGCGATAGGGCGCGGCCTGTAATTCGATGTAGCTGAGCGTATTGCGGTAAATTTCATCTTCGCTGATATGCATGGAAACACCTTCAGCGTCACACAAGGCCTGTGCAGCGCGGCCCATACGGTCGGCCTGCACGACCAGCCTTTCGTAATTTCCGGCCAGAACATGGGTGGCTTGCTGGCTTTTCAGGGCTTTGTTTTCGCCCTCTAACCGCGCCTTATCGGCGAACAGACCGGCATTGGCAGTCTTTTGCACGGCCAGTTCATTGCGAACAGCAAAAAACCCGACCCCGAAAACGGCTGTTGCGGACAGGGACAACGCAAGGAAAGCGGCCTGTCTTCTGCTGGCTTTGGAAAGTTTCTCTGGCTGTTTGTCCATGATGTTTTGGCCCCCTGTTATGATGATTGGTTTTCATAAGGTTGGCGGAGTCCGAAGTCAAGCATATCCATTCACACAGCACGCGCCTCGATGTATCTTATTGCCAACTGATTTTTAAAAACTTATTCCAACCAACAGGTTTCCCCGCCCATGACCGAACTGATTATCCCATCCAAAGATGGCCAGTCCTTTACCGCCTATGTCGCCATGCCAACAAAACTGCCTGCCCCGACAGTGATTGTGATTCAAGAAATTTTCGGCGTGAACGCCGAGCTGCGCCAGAAATGCGATGATTTGGCTGCACAGGGCTTTATCGCCGTGGCTCCGGATCTGTTCTGGCGTATGGAACCGAATGTACAACTGACCGATCAAAGCGAAGCCGAATGGGCCAAGGCATTTGACCTTTATAACCGCTTCGATATTGATCTGGGCGTTGAAGATTTACGCGCCACGCATCACGTCTTCCGTGGTCATGCGCATTCAACGGGCGTTGTTGGCTGTGTTGGCTATTGTCTGGGTGGGAAGCTCGCCTATTTGATGGCCGCCCGCAGCCGCGTTGATGCCGCCGTTGCCTATTACGGTGTTGGCATTGAAGCGATGCTGGATGAAGCCGCAACAATCAAAAAACCATTGCTGATGCACATCGCCGAAGGGGATCAATTTGTGCCCGCTGAAGCCCAGGCGAAAATCAAAGAAGGCCTGAAAAATAAGGCTGCGGTGACCCTGTACAGCTATCCCGGTTGCGATCACGCCTTTGCCCGTGGGCATGGCCAGCATTACGATCCGGCAGCCGCCAAGATTGCCAATGAACGCACATTAGAATTCCTGACCCGGACCCTTAATCTGGTGAAGGCCGCTTGAACGGGGAAGCGGGCGAAGATGTAAAAAATTCCACTGCCGCACCGGGCAGCTACGCCGCCTATGCCGCAGACCTGCCCGGACCTGATGAGCGTGAAATCAGACCCGTTGATCCGGTCGTTTTAAAACACGCGCTGGACCGTTTGAAAGCAGCGGCCAAGGGCAACGGCATTGATCCCGATACAATCGAAATGACCGATTTTAAAGGGGAAACCTTCCATTTTCTGGCGCGGTCGCTATTCACCGTCATACACGGCTTGTCTGAAAAACATCTGCCCGGCAAAGAGGCAGCAGAGATTTGCGCCTCAGCCACAGATCTCAAAACCAAGATCCAACAGACGATTGAAAAAACCACCACAAATAAAGAGATTGTCGGCTACGTCATCGATGTGCTGGAAAAACGCGCCGATAAAGGGTTTTTCATCAATAATCTGGTTTTAAAACTGGACCGTCTCGCCAAAAAACTGGCCTTTTACAATCAATGCTCTGCCTGCACGGCGGGTAAAATTATCTGCATGACGTGCCAAGGGGCAGGGGCGGCAAACTGCCAACGTTGTCAGGCTCACCGCACCATCAAATGCCCCATGTGCCGTGGCACCGGGGCGGGTCGTCAAAAGGACGGCAGCATGGGCACGTGCCGCAAATGCAACGGGCAAAAAGAAGCCCCCTGTAATTTCTGCCGTGCCACCGGCAAGGTCAAATGCCAAAGCTGTCAGGGGTCGGGGCGCACACCCTGCCAAAAATGCGCCGCCACCGGAATTATCAGTGAAATCGCCTATGTGACGTTTGAGGGGAAAACCTACTTCACCTATGAACATGAAATGGTCGATGGCACGCCAATGCCGCTGGAAATCTTTCCGCTGATTGATCAATTGGGCCCTGATATGGCCGCTAAAGAACACGCAGATATCGTGATTTTAAAGGAAAAAGAGCAAAGCTACGCGCAGGAAGATTACCAAACGACCGAGAAGGTGAAGACCAAGGACGAACTCGTTGTCCCCTATGATGTCTTGCTGCCATGGGGGGATATCCAATTCAAAATTGCAGCCAATGATAAGCAGGAAGAACGCATTCTGGATGCGCGCCTCTTCGGGATTCATCCGCGCCTTTTAAACCTGCCGCCGTTTTTGGAAAAACCGCTGGGGCCGGGGCTGGACCGCCTGACACAGGCCGCGAACAATCTGGGCAATGTTCATGGCAATGTGGTTGAGGCCATTCGCTTCCGGATCATCGGGGACGCGCTGATTGCCGGAGCGACCCTGCCGCAGAAAAAAGCCATCCTTGCCATGCGCCGCCGCTGGCCCTTGGGACTGCGTCCACAAATCACCGACAAGATGACAATTCTGGCGGCACAGGCCTATCAGAATTTAAGCAAAAAACCCCGTATTATGGGGCTTATTGGCGGGTTGGTGCTGGGGGCGGTGGTCTATGCGGCCTATCTGATCGGGCCGTTGCGGGGACTGTTGGTGGCGCAACAAATTCACCCCGTTGGCATGATTGCGCTGGATGCCATTTTGGTTGCACTGGTCGGATACGGCGCAATGGTACTGGCGCAATTTTCAGCGAAGCGTTCGATGTGGGGCCTGTTTGAAAAAATTCTGCCCATCGAAAAGGCCCGCAAAATTACACCGCGCGCCGGGCGCGTGGGGCCAGCTTCCTTCGCCGGGGCAGCGGTCATTTTCATCGTGATAATCGGCGTCATGATGACGATGGGCTTGCCGTTGCCGGAATGGGCATCGGGGCTTGTTCCTGTTGCAGCAACGGCATTGCCAGTTACACCTTAAAAAAAGAACCCCATAAAAAACCTGCCCTTTCCGGCAGGGAGATACCGGAAAAGGCAGGCTTCAGGTCTTATGCAGGTTTATGCCAAACCTGCTTTATCAGAACAAAATCACCCCTAAAGCGTTGCCAGGCTTTGATCGTTCCGGCAACGGCGGTACTGCGCGATAGCAGCGGCACGCTGACCATCAGTATGTACCGCAGGTGTTTGCTCTGTCTTTGCTGTGCCAGGTGTTTCCACGGGTCCCAGGGCATACCGGACACCGAAGATAAGGCTTAGCGCAGCAGCCTGTCCGGCCACCGGCGGGACAGAATGAGCCGTGGCTTGTTGCGATGCCCTTTGGGCCCCTTGTAACAGGGACAGGCAAGCATCGGCCACGACAACATTCGATGCCGTTGTGCCCGGCACCGAATTTTCGGTCACGCTCGCATTGAGCGCAACCGAAGACAGGTTCGTTTGACTAAAAAGCGTCCATTCATCTGCGCGGGCGTTTGGCTGAACCTCTTCCGAAAACGATTGACCCGGAATTGATACCAGCGCCAATGCTGCCACCAATACACAGATCAAAAACAAGATTCCTGATTTCATTTTCGCATTCGACACAGCCAATACTCCCTTATCCCAAAACCCTTTCGGATTCGTGGATCATCACAATGACGCTTTGATTAGTCAGCTTCCTGTTTCATTTTTTAAAAGGACAATTGATGTGCTTTGTCACCCATCGAAAATCGTCCTGTGTATGTTTGGTCTACATCTTATGGAAACATGTTTTGGGGAGGGTGGCAAATAGTTTCGTTTCGAAATTAAAGCGTAAACACTTCAAAACTATAGAAAATTTTATATAACCCGCCCGTAAACGGCGGGAAAGCGGGAGCCCAAAAACAATAACCCCGGCTGGGTTTGAAATCCCGCCGGGGTTATTTGAAAGAAAATTTCTAAGAATGCTTACTGGTTCATCGCCTGGAAGAAATCATCGTTTGATTTCGTATCCTTCATCTTGTCGACCAGGAACTCGACAGCCTCGACGGTTCCCATCGGGATGAGAATGCGGCGAAGCATGTGCATCTTGGACAAGACATCGCGCGGCTGAAGAAGCTCTTCTTTCCGGGTGCCCGATTTTTGAATATCGATGGCCGGGTAAACGCGTTTGTCCGCCAGTTTGCGGTCCAGAACGATTTCCGAGTTCCCTGTGCCTTTGAATTCTTCGAAGATAACTTCGTCCATCCGGCTGCCGGTATCGATCAAGGCGGTCGCGATAATGGTCAGCGAGCCGCCATCTTCGATGTTACGGGCCGCACCGAAGAAACGCTTCGGACGCTGCAAGGCGTTGGCATCAACACCCCCGGTCAGAACCTTGCCCGATGACGGAACAACGGTGTTATAGGCACGGGCCAGACGAGTAATGGAATCGAGCAGCACGACGACATCGCGCTTTTGTTCCACCAGACGTTTTGCCTTTTCCATGACCATTTCAGCAACGGCCACGTGACGGGAGGCTGGCTCGTCGAAGGTGGAGGAAATAACTTCACCCTGAACACGGCGGCCCTTCACTCGGTAACGGTCGAGGACGTTTCTGACCATGTCGGTCACTTCCTCTGGGCGCTCATCAATCAGCAGGATGATGATATAGGCTTCCGGGTGGTTTTGAATGACGGAATGCGCAATGTCTTGCAGCAAGATGGTTTTCCCGGTGCGCGGCGGCGCCACGATCAAAGCCCGCTGGCCGAAACCAAGGGGAGAGACCATTTCAATGACCCGCTGGGACATGCCGTTTTTGCTGGTCGGGTCCAGCAATTCCAGATTGATTTTGCGTTCCGGATAAAGCGGGGTCAGGTTGTCGAAGTTAATGCGGTGCTTCAAACGCTCTGGCGGTTCGCCGTTGATGGAACCGACGCGCAGCAACGCGAAATAACGTTCAGATTCTTTCGGGGCGCGAATTTCCCCTTCAACAATATCCCCGGTCCGAAGGCCAAAGCGGCGCACTTGCGAGGGGGAGATGTAAATATCATCCGGACCCGGCAAATAGTTTTCTTCCGGGGAGCGCAGGAAACCGAAGCCATCCTGCAAAACTTCTAAAACGCCGGTGCCTGAAATTGGCACGCCCTGTTCCGCCAGCTGCTTCAGGATCGCAAACATCATGTCCTGCTTGCGCATCGCATTACAGTTTTCGATCCCAAGCTCTTCTGCGAAAGCAAGGATCTCTGCGGGGGATCGCGTCTTCAATTCCTGAAGATTCATGGAATACTCGTTATGATTTGGGGGTTTTTGCGTTTTTGAATGAGGGTCGCTGTTTTTAGTGTTGCCAATAATTTTTATTTTTGACGACAGGTTTTTCCTGTTCGGGGGTCTTATTTGAGCGTCTGGCAATGCCTGATCTGTTCAGGGCCTTGCGAGAAGATTTAAGCCTAATTTTTCGTGAAATGTCGCTTAAGACAGAATTTTTATAGCCAATCTGGGTCGTGCCGTCAACCAAAAGCGACTCTGGTCGGGAAATTTCCCCTTTTAATCAATTTATTGGCCCAAAACAGCACCACCCCATTGACTCTTGCTGTAATATTTGCCATAACTTACTTAACAATAAAACGCTGCCATAAGGCGGTAACAAGGCCAGAACAGAAAGCGGGGTTCCATCATGCAATACTCCCAGTCCCTGACCATGATCGTCGATTTCATCGAAAATGCCATGACCCATGATTTTAAGATCGAAGGCGGTGTCGCGCGCGAGGCCGAAATTGCCGACGCTTACGCCCTGCGTTTTGGCTTTATGGGGGAAGATGATTTTTCCAATCGCTCCCGCCTTGAATTTTTCTGTAATGCGGTTGAACGCGCCGCCGTGACGCTGAACCAGTCCGATGACGGGGTGGTGATTGATTTTGACCGGGAACAGGGTGCGCTGTTCACCCGCAAACCTGAAAACTTTCTGGCTCTGCTCGATGTCATGTCAGCGCAGCAAAATCTGGATTGGTCCGGCGGGTCCGAAACCCCGGCCACACCCTTAAGCGCTGCCTTCCGTGAACAGGCGGAGATCGTTTTGCAAACAGACCCGGAAGCCTTGCTGCGCCTTGAAAACAATACGGGGGGCTATAGCAACCGCGATGCCCTTTATGCAGCATTACTGCGGGATAGCCCGACCGGGCTTTACACCTTGAATGATATTCGCGGGGCGTTCCGCGCCGAAGCGATCGTTGAAGGCCAGCGTCACGATAAACGCACGCCAGCCTTCTGGTATCACTAAACCCCTAAAAGGGCTTCACCACGACCAGAATGACGATGATGATCATCAAAACGGTCGGGACTTCGTTCCAGATTTTATAGAATTTAGGTGGGCGCGTATTCTCGCCGCGCTCAAACACCTTGCGCCATTTTGAAAAGACGCCGTGCAACGCCGACATCCCCAGCACCAGCGCAAATTTGGCGTGGAACCAGCCACCCTGAACAATGTCCGGGTTGGCCACCACCATCAAAATCCCGAACAGCCATGTCGCAATCATCGCCGGGTTCATGATAATGCGCAGCAAACGCCGCTCCATCACCTTGAATGTTTCACCCTTGTCATAGCCGACAGAAGATTCCGCATGATACGCAAACAGACGCGGCAAATAGAACATCCCCGCCATCCACGCCACCATCGCAATGATGTGCAACGCCTTCAGCCACAAATAATGCTGCATCAAAAATTCGCTCATGACGTATCTCCATCCAAGGTTAAAAGACCGGGGTCGAAGGGGGCGATTGCCCCCTTCAAACTACCCCTTTAATTTTCTTACGCCGCTTTCCTGCAAACACTTCCGACTTCATTGCGGCAGCAGCGGGTCCATTCGGACGGGCAGGGATGCTGCGCAGGAACGAGGCCGTTATGGCCTTTATGCTGCAAGACCATCTTGGCCAGACCGCCGATAAATTCATCGGAGACGGAGACGGTGGGGATGCGGGCAAAGCCCGGAACGCCCAGATCTTCGGCCAGATGGCGGTATTCGATTTCGATTTCAACCAGAGTTTCGACATGCTCGCTGACAAAGGCGTGCGGATAGACCAGAACCGGAACATCGTCTTGGGCGGCTTGCCTCAAGGCTTCTTCGGTGCTGGGGCCAATCCACTTCAAGGGACCAACGCGGCTTTGATAGCAGATCGACCAGTCGAGATCTTCGATGCCGGTGGCTTCGGCAATGACCCGGGCGGATTCCTGGCATTGCCATTGATAGGGATCGCCCTGATCGATGATTTTTTCAGGCAGGCCGTGGGCCGAGAATAAAACGCGCGGGCGCATGCCGCTGACCGCAACAAACCCTTCATAGGTTTCGCGGATCAATTGGGCTGAGGCTTCCACAAACCCGGCATTCTGCGGATAACAGCAAAAAACGGTTTCGGGCAAGGTAAGGTCCGCCTTGGCAGACTCTTTACGCCATGCTTCCAGAGCGGAAAATGTCGTGGTGGTCGAATATTGCGGGTAAAGCGGCAGCAAAACGATACGGTCAGCCCCCCAAGCCTTCACATCGGCGACCGTTTTATCGGTCATTGGGTGCCAATAGCGCATGGCGATGAAGGTTTTATACGTTTCAGACGGGTCTTGGGTATTCAAGGTTTGCTCGAGGATCGCCGCCTGAGCCTGTGTGTTCTCCAACAGGGGTGATTTGCCACCCAACAAGCCATAGGCCTCCCCAGCCTGTTTTTTGGACCGCCGTAAGGCAATCAGGGTCGATACCATCACCCGAACCGGCCACGGGGCCTGAATGATGTTTTTATCCATGAAGAAGTTTTTTAGGAACGGGCGGATGGATTCTGTTGAATCCGGCCCACCAAGGTTAAAAAGAACAACGGCTGTTTTCATGTTTATTTACGCCCAACCTCTGACCATCTGCACCAGCTCTTCAACGTGTTGCGGTGGTGTTTCCTTGATAACCCCATGACCCAGATTGAAAATAAACGGGCCACGCGCCAGATGGGCCAGAATATCTTCGGCACTCGCCTGCATCGCCAATCCCCCGGCAAGAAGACAAACGGGGTCCAGATTGCCTTGCACGGGCATTAAGTTCTGGAACACATTGGCAGCCCATTTCGGGGCTGTCTGCTGATCCAGCGCCAAGGCACTCACGGTTGAATTTTGAACATAGTCCAGTGCCATGCGCCCACAACCACGCGGGAAACCAATCACCGGAATGTGCGGGGCTGCTTCTTTCAGGGCTTCGACAATGCGGCGGGTTGGTTTAATCACAAAACGCGCAAAAAGCGTATGATCCAAAACCCCGGCCCAGCTATCAAATAGCTGAATGACTTCCGCCCCGGCATTGATCTGCATGATGCAATATTCAATGACCGCTTGGGTTAGCATATCAATCAGATCTTCAAAACTGGCCGGATCGTTATAGGCCCAGGATTTCACATTGATGAAATCACGGCTGGTGCCGCCCTCAACCATGTAGCAGGCCAAAGTCCACGGCGCGCCGGAAAAACCGATCAATGTCGTATGATCAAATCCTTCGCGGTCCAACGATGCACGGGTCAGGCGCAGTGTTTCACTGATCGGTGCCAGTGTTTGCGCAAAATTCTCAAAGGACAGGCGCTTTAAATCTTCCGCATTCCGAATGGGCTTTAGAATCGGGCCTTTTTCTTCGATGAACTGCAAATCCTGACCCAGCGCCTGCGGCACGACCAGAATGTCCGAAAAGATAATCGCCCCGTCCATGCCAAAACGGCGGATAGGCTGCAGGGTTACTTCGCTCGCCAGATCGGGGGCATAGACCAGATCAAGGAAGCTGCCCTGACGCGCGCGAATTTCACGATACTCCGGCAGATACCGTCCGGCCTGACGCATCAGCCAGATTGGCGGGGAATCCTGCACCACCCCTTTCAGGGCGCGTAACATCGGTTTTTTGGTCGTATCGCTCATCGCTTTGATCCGTTCTGTCGGCTTACGTTCTGCCCTACTACTTCACTATATTGAATCTAATTAAAAGGTAGTAAGTAGTAGTAGGTCCTGTGAATAACGGGGAGGAATCTTTATCCCGATCTTTATACACAGTTATCCCCCAATCGAAAACGGGGAAACCAACTGTATTCCCGGCGAGTCGCCCCCTTAATTCCAGATTCAATCCCCGTTCACCGCGCGCCCAAAAGATTCTTTTGAACAGGTTGGTAACCGACCCCGAAATAAAGGCGAAGCGGGGACGCTTTTCCTCAAAACTCTTCTCCACAGCCTTATCCCACTCCCCACGCACAGGGTTATACAGTTACGCCAAGGGCAAAAAGAGGAATGGGGTTAAGGGGGCAATGCCCCCTTAAAAACCCTGTAAACTTTCCTTTGATCTTTCCATCTTGGCAAGGGCCGGGACACACCGTATCCTGCCAATCATGTTTCGCGATGCTTTTACAAAATTAGATGCGTTAGAAGTTGAAGACCTGATTGCGCGGTTAAACCCGCTTTTGGGGGGCAGCCCCTATGATGCGCAAAAGGTCACTATTCTGGCGATGGAATTGCCCTTTTATCCGGGGTGCCGGTTTTTGGAGATTGCCGATCACAGCGTTTTGCCGTCGCGCAAAAGCTTTGTGATTTATCGCCAGACGGAAGCCGTGGTTCTGGATTGGACCAATGTGCCGATTTATCGTTTGAATGAAACGGTGCCCTTGGCACTGGATGAACGCAATATTGTTGAATATGTGCGCTTCTTCTTTTCCTTTGTCCGTGGCCGTCACGGGCGCTTTATCATTGTTGAAAATGTCGATGATATCGCGTGGAGAGACGAACCCCCCGCTACAGCCAGAAAGGCGATTGCTGGTTTGATTGAACCGGCGCGTCTGGTGGGCGTGGAAAAAGACGGGACTTTTGCTCTGACCGTGAAGATGATTTTCAAAGACTCGCTATTCAAAAGCAATGTGATGGTCAGCCCCAAGGGTCTGGTGACATTGCAAGATGAAGAGCTGGTTGTTGAAGATATTCCTGTGCTGGATGACACGTTTGGTCAATAAAGACGGGCCTTAATTTAAAAGGCCTCTTCCAGCATTAATCCCGCCGTATCAAAAATAAACTCGAACCCGATTGCCAGATCCTTGGCGACGATGGTTTTTTGCGCGGCGCGGGGCAGGCCGATATTGAAATCCTTACAGGCTTTTAACAGCACACGTTCCATCACGGAATCGCGCACGATGATGCCAACCACCTGATCTTTGCGGAACATGCCGTTGGTGGAAACGCGGAACATCACGCCGTCCCGCCCGCCACGCTGCGCGAAGAGAGTGCGGAAGCGCATTTGAATATCGTGGAATGAGCTGTGGAAGTCGCGGGTATGGAGCGCATCCAAAATCTGGATATCGCCAGAGGATTGCATTTTACCCTCAATCACCTCCCCCGAATCGAGCACTGCTTGTTTCAGTTCAGTCAGGTAGAACAGTATTTCGCGTCTTTCAAATGGCATGGCGTTTAGAACCCCCAAAGCAATGTATTCAATGCCTCTAATATAATTATACGCCATTGTTTTTCATAATCAAGTTGCTCTATCCCTTGGGTTAGGGGGAGAACTTCCTTGATTCAAAACGTGGATTCGGAATACGGGCGCCAATCCTTAAAAAAGGGTTGCTGAAATGGGGGCTAATTATTTGAAATCGCTGGATGATCTTTTTGAAAAAACTTCTGCGCTGGTAGGAAAGCGTTAACTTCGGCCGCGCATAATGAACCCATAACCGCACAAAACATGCGGAAAACATTGAACGATCACGCGTTACGCAAAACTGTTAGGAAGCTTGGGGCAAGATTATGGGGTCAGGATTTAACGGAACAGACGGTATGGATGGCGGGGGCTTTATCCATATTCTTCAGCAGGAGAATTGCCGTTTCGCCTATACATTGAATAACGCGCAGCCTGTGCGCTGTTCGATCATCGGCGACCAGCCGTTGTTTTACATGGATTTTGAAGGCGACATCGAAGATGAATTCGCCGATGACGCAGAATTCGGCGCGGACCCATTCGGGATCAACGCGATCGAAGAGGGCGTTGCCGCTTTAAAAGACCGTCTGCATAAGATGGAAGGTGGGATGAGCGCATCCTTCGCCACCACCGAACAGGCACAAATCCGTATTGCTGATTTCCTGGATGAGTCCGCTTTCATGACACAGGCGAATGCGCCCGTTTATCAGGATCACACCTTCCGCATGAAAGCGTTGGAAAAGACATTGCAACAAAGCCGCATGGCCGCAGCGTTTCTTGAAACGGCGCATGCTTACGGCATTACATTGACATTCGACGCCCGCGTGGAAAATGCTTTCTACGACCGTGAAGCAAAGCTCATCATGCTGAACCCGGAACGGGATGAAACAACACTGATCCTGTTGGCGGTGCGTGAACTGCGCCGCGCTTGGCAGCATAAGAACGGTGCGCTGATCCATCCGCTCACCTTCCACCCGGATCAGGCCATTCTGGTCAACCGGACCCAGCGCGCTGATTTGAGCGTGGCGATGATCCGCGCTGCGTGGGAAATGCAACTTTCTGGAAATCGCGGCCCGTGGGACCGCCTGGAAAATTCTTCCCTGTCGGATTTGACCCGTGCCTTCGCCCGCGAAGCCTATCTGGATTTCCGCACCCTCAATAACGGCCAGGCCGCTTCGGCTGTGTTCGAAGCCTGGTTTCTGTCGGAACGCTGCCGCCATGAAGACCGCAGCCTGATCCAGCAGATGTTGTCGGATTATCAGGGCTATGTCTTTGATACAGAACAAGTTTCCCGCAGTGTCAGCTCTGATTTGCTGCTGGCCTTGGGCAGCATGCCGTTCGGCAAAAATTACCTGTCACCTTTTGTCGCATCGATCACCACGGACCCACTTTTTGCCGAGGTCCGCGACCGCTCCAACGCCAATTTCCTTTGGTTTATCAAGTTTGAGCGTTCCTTCAGAGAAGCGGAACAGGAATTGCAAACCTCTCCAACCATCCAGGACCATGGGGCTCCCCGTGGATCTTCCATAACAAAAAAATTGGATGGCGACGATGAACAAACACCAACCGTTATTGCCCTGCCGGGCATGGCGTCCCGCGACGTATCACAGCCGAAACTTCCTGCCGCTGCCCGCGCCGCGCAGAAAGACGGCGCCGTCGCCGGCAATGCTGGAAATGATGGCAACATCGTTTATCTCAACCGCAGAACCACAGGAATTTGAGGATGCGCGTATGAGATCAGACCG
>DIVF01000020.1 GCA_002423285.1 Micavibrio sp. UBA6139
TGGACTCTAAAATGGGGGTTGACCAGGCAAACAACTTATGATATTCACCCATGAAGATAAAAAATTACAGCTACAGGTAAAAAGTGATGAATTAAACCAAATTGATCAGGGCCTAGAATACTCTGACGAACGTGTAAAAGTTTCAATTGTCCACGCAAGAGAAGATATCGTTTTAGTATATTCCCGTTTATGCAGCATTAATAACCATCTGTCTGCGCTTGTACGCAGAATAACAATACTTCTAATTATGTTTGGAATATTTTTAACAGCGTTTGTCCTCAAGCAATAAAAAATTAATATTTCTCTGAGAGATTCTTAGTTCTCAATACAAAGGCCACGCAAAGGATTGTATGCTCCGATCTAATATAGATGTAGCTAAAGAACAGCTCTCATACGCAGTTGGGCTTTTTTTCAACAAGTCAGAGATTAGCGTTGTTGCAACACTTGGCTTCTCTGCCTATGGAATCCTTATTGATTTACTGAAAGATAAAGACTGTTTCCGTGACTGGATGCAAGAAGACCATCCTGGAGTTTCCCCTAAAGCTATGTGGTTAGAATGGAATGTTACATGGGGATTCTTCAAGCATGGAAAAAATGGAGTCGAACAAAGAACGATTGATGAAAATCTAATTGAAATTATTCTTTTTGCTGCCATATATGACTTTCAAACTCTGCCTGAAAAGTTGAACACGCCTAATCTTCCAAAACCCTCAATCGAAATGGATATTTATCGTTTTTGGTTTTGTGCAAAGAACGAAGGTATTTTTCCCTGTGAACACGAGAATGTTCTCATTGCAAAAAGTCTATTTCCAAACATCGCTACACTAGATAAAGAGGAGAAAATAGAGCTTGGTAGAAAGATGTTATCAAAACAGAAAATCCTTTAGAAGTTGGAAATAAGTCAAATTTATTTTCAGCAGTTGCCCTTCCCAGCACTCCCGAATAAGCTCATAATTCAAGAGTACCTGTGGCCGGTATTGCGCTGATCCTTGGGCATTGACCGTCTCATGTCAGAAGCACGCGCCCTCACCAACTTCATTGGCAATGCGGTTGCCACATTTGCCGTGGCCAAATGGGAAGGCGAGCTGGATTTGGAAGATGCCAAGGCCACGCTGAACAACCCATAGGGAATTTTAGGAAAAAAGCGTGACTCATTGCTGCTGATTATGTTAAATGTAGCCCTCAGCGAGGGGTATATGAGCATTTCCAACCTTATTTCTAAATTATTGGGCAAAAATACACCCCCAATGACCCCCATCACCCTGCCCGGTCTGGGCCCGGCAGAACGGTTGCACCTGACATTTCACTGTGTTGTGCAGGCCGGTGAAGGGCGTTTCAGCAGAATGGTGTTCCCCGGACGTGCGGCACTGGGAGATGAGGCCAAAGACTGGCCGGTTGAACCATGCCCCGGCTCATTGAATTGTAAAATTCTGACCTTCCCCGATAATTTCAATCAATTGGCCGGTGACGGCGACCGCATTGAAAAGCTAGACCATGGAATTTTCGTTCCTGAATTTTCGATCCCGCGCGAAGCCATCCTGAATAACCGCGTTGGCCCCCATGGCCCGAACGACAACCCACGCATGGGCATTGCACAGGCTTGGAAATGTGCGGTGCAAAATGATGATACGGGTGAGCGTTTTGATGCGTGGCATGTCCGCCGCATTGATGGCACCTATCCTGTCTTTCACGGCACAATCGAATTGATGGCAGACCGGAAATTGCGGGCCAGCCACCAGTTAAACGACAACACGCCGTTGACCATCACCATGTACAGCAAGGCTTAATGCCTGTTCAAAAGCGGTAATTTTGCTATGATAGCCACCGGCATCCCCGGTGGCTTTTTTGCGTCTAAACAGGATTGATTTTATGAAACTGAAATATTGCTCAATTACCGGTGCGGATGATGCGATTGATCCTGATGATCTGTCGCAACTGGCCAGCGAGTTTCCGTTTTTGGAAACGGCCATTTTATTGCTGCCTGCGCGCGCGGGGACACCGCGCTTTCCAAAGCTGGACTGGATTGATAATTTTTCCAAAACCTATCGCGGCAAAAACGCCGCCATGCATTTATGCGATGATGGGTTTTTGGGCTTCGTTGCCGGACGGTCTGATATTTTAGATTTGATGCAAGGGTTTCAACGCATTCAACTCAACCTGAAATTCGGCGATGTTGAGGGGAAATATGATCCGGCGGAATTGGTCGCGCGTGTCCGCGCCCACCCGCAATGGCAATTCATCTTGCAATATACCCATGACAAGAAGGGCTTGCTGCCGTCCTTCCACGATGTACCAAACCATGCGGTGTTATTTGATGAATCCGCCGGGCGCGGGATCAGCCCGGATAGCTGGGACGCGCCCCTGCCCGGTCATTTCTGTGGTTATGCCGGTGGCATGAACCCGGATAATGTCGAGGCCAATATCAAGATGATTGAAAAAGTCGCGGCGGGTCATACAACATGGATCGATATGGAGAGCGGCGTTCGCACCAATGACCGCTTTGATCTGGGTAAGATGCGCAAGGTTTTGGAAGTAACAAAACCCTATATCGCGCCGGAATTTTCCTAAACCAGCTGCGCGGCCAACTCCATGGCCCCGGTCAGGTGATCGCGCACCGCGTTAAAGCGTGGCAGCTTGTCGCCATTGGCTTCATTCATGTAAAGGTCTTTCCGAACCTCAATCATGAAGGATTTTACGCCTGCGCTGCGGCCGTAATGGGCCCCCGGTGTCAATGATCCGGCGAAAGGTTCATCAATCCCGGTCCAATACCCTAACCCTTCAAAATATTCACGCATCGCGGCACGTAAGGCCGGGGGCGTGTGAAAAGAATCTGTCCCGATGCAGATTTCCGGACGTTCCAGCGATTGGTTTTGCAATTCATAGGGCAATGATTTCGATGGGAAGCTGTGGCAATCAATCAACAGGCATTTCCCCACCGCCGCCAAGGCCCGGTCAGCCCATGCATTCAACCCGTTATGGTGTGGATGGTAATAACGGTTGAGGAGTTCTTCGCGCAAATGCGCATCGGGCATTGGGCGCAGCGGGGTTAATTGCGTGGTAACAGTATAAAGAACGCCCATGCCGCGTGCCGCCATGGATTCTTGTGCATCATCGCTGAACCGTTCGGCATCAACTAGAAAACGCGATACGGGGAATACGGCGCGTTCTGCACCGGGCAAGATATAGAGTTCATCCGTATACAAATCCGTCAGGCGTAGATTTTCAAGCGCCAGCGCATCGGCATCCACGCTGTAAGCACCGCGATATTCATCGGGGATCAATGTGGAAGAATGCGGAATATGCAACAGGACAGGAATGGTCAATTTTTATGCCATTCCATGAATAAAACGTCACGCTTGCCGGGAATGTAACTGGGGACGACATCAACAATTTTGAAATCATTCTTCAGATAAAAGTTTTTCAAAAATGTCGTGTCGTAACAATTCAGATGCAGGTAATCGTAATGTTCCTGCGCGCATTTAACGGCGCTGCTGCCGACACCACAAACACCGGAGAATACATTCACCAATTCATGGTTTTTTGATACGGCAAAACCGCTGATCGGTGTTGGTGGCATCCAACATTCATAATCGTCATAGGATGATTTCAGGTCAATATTTTCGCGGTGATACTCGCTGGTTTCGATGGCTTGGAGAAGGGCTGCGCGGAAGTCACCGCTGGCGACGCGGTTGAAGATCAGACGATAGGTGTCTATATCCGGCCTGGTGGTCATGGGGGTGTTTGGTTCCCTGACGTGTTAAACAGGCCCCCTTTTAACCCACCGGGCGGTTGCAGGGCAACATTTTTATCGAAATCGCCGTCTGCGCAGGCAGACCATGGTCACAAAGACCGCATTGGTGGCCATCAAGGTCGCCGGATAAAGCACCGTGGAGAGGTTAACAGCCTCCACCACCAGCAAGGACAAGGCAAAGCTGGTCCCGCACAATATATAGGTTTGCAGGGTTTCTTCCCCCGGCTTGCCCCAGGATTTGCGGAAGGTCGGGATAAACGCCACCACATCAATCGCGCAGATCAACACCACCGACCAGACCGGGTCCTTGGTCGCCAGCCATAAAGGAATAGCTAACAGCGCCGCCGTCAGCATGGCCCAGTCGCTGCGCGTAATCGCCCGCTCGCCATAGCGCAGGGCCAGAACCACCACGATCAGATTGAGCAGGGCAAAAATGCCCGTGACAATTGCCGCCGGACCCGCCCCTTCTGATATTTGGGCAAAAAAGGCGATGATCATCAACAGCCCCCAGACCACCCATGAAAACACATGCGGATGTGTCTTGCCGCGCAAGATGTCGCGGATATAGGGGTAAAACGCATACAGGCCCAATAAACTGGCCAGTATTGTTATGATTTCGGTGATTAGGCCTGTTGCAAAAGTAGCGTACTTTTCAGACAAGTTGTCCACCTTGGCATGA
>DIVF01000004.1 GCA_002423285.1 Micavibrio sp. UBA6139
TAATCAAATGAGTCTTGGCCCTACATTAAATCGCCTGAATGTCAACAAAACGATGTAGTAATTAAATATAAGTTAAGTATAAATAATCAATTATTACTTAACTATACATGAATGATTGATTGTTTGTGGGCATAGTAATTCTTATATGATTACTTCTATAGTTGAATAAATAAATTTTGTTCTGAAATTGAGTTCTGTAATGAATTGATTTTGCCAGCATTTTCGGCGGGCATTTCAACGGCATTGCGGCGTGGGGCGGTGGGTTACGCTTACTCGCGCAGATTCAGCCGATCGCTGAGGCGTGTCTTGCGTTGATTCGCGGTGCGATCTTGCGTGCTGTCCTGTGTGGCGGCGGTTGTGCGCGCCTCCATATTCGACATCAACATCAAGGCCACCGGATCAGCCACCAGATTTTTGGTGCCTGTACGGCTATTACCGAGGATGGAATTCAACGATCCGGCCTCGCTCAAACGCTGGCCGAAATACATATCGACTGCATTGGAATTTGTTTCCGCACTCATCATCGCCAACAAGTCCGGGTTCACACGGTTCAAGCGCGCGGTGCGCTCCGCATCCACAGGGGATCGTGCCATCGCCACAATTGAATTGCGGGCGGGTTTTGTTTCATTGGCGGCAATCGCAGTTGTGTCGGTGGTTGTTGGGCTGGATGGTGTATTGATAAATTTCTTATCAAAGAAGGCGTGGATTTCGCCTACGGAGCGTGCCTCTTGCGTTTTGCTGTTATAGAACACATTGCGGTTGGCCTTGGCGGCGCGTGGGAAGATGTCAGCGGCGGGGGTCAGCGGGTTATCTTCCTTCGCCTTTAGAAACTCTGATGCTGCACCAGCACCCAAAAAGTGCGCCAGATATAATTCTGTCGAACCGATCTTATCAGCGGGGATTCCGGCATTGACCATGCTGCGTTTATTTTCGGCGGCAAATTCACCTGCCATTAATGATGCAATTTCCGGGTCATCGCGCAGGGCTAGAATTTCACGGCGCAGGGCCGGGTCGGCGACTTTGCCATTGGCGCTGATCTGGTCGGCGTAATCTTCCAGACCGTATTTTTCGCCGTAACGATTGACCATCTGTAACCAGGTGCTTTCGATAAACTGGTACAGGCCACGGGCGGAGCTGGTTTTGGCCTTGGCATCGGTGTCAAAACTGCTCTCAGCGGCAGCTTTTTCCATCATATAGGTAAAATCGACCCCGGTTTTGAGGCTGGCCTTTTGGATGGCGGCGGTCACTTGCGGCCCGGCGCGTTGCGTCAGGGCGGCTAAGGCACTGTTATCTATCACTTTTGCGGTATTTATCATGGCTTTTATCCAGTTTTATAAAAAAACCCCTCTGGGACTATCTTCGCAAGACCCGTGCCACAGTTGGAAAAGGGCCAATTGCAGATTATGATCATCCCCTCACCGCCCGCATCCGGGCCGAATCCATTTCAGGAAGCATATTCATGACCACAAGCTATAACCCGCCCGTCAAAGACATGGCCTTTGTCCTGCAACATCTGGTCGGCCTGTATGATTTGCCCAAATCGGCGGAGCTAGACCCGGAAACGGTTGAGGCGGTATTGGAAGAAGCCGGGAAGCTGGCGCGTGATGTGCTGGCCCCGCTGAATTATACCGGCGACCGTGCAGGCAATGTTTTGAAAGATGGTGTGGTCACAACCGCCCCCGGATTTAAGGATGCTTATAATCAATACTGCAAGGGCGGGTGGAGTTCTGTGCCGTTTGAACCCGATCACGGCGGGCAGGGTTTGCCGTGGGCCTTGGCTTTCGCGGTTCAGGAAATGTGGCAATCGGCGAATATGGCGTTCAGCCTGTGTCCGCTGTTGAATCAAGGCGCGGTTGAAGCGATTGAAGCGCATGGCTCCCCCGAACAAAAAGAAATCTATCTCGAAAAACTGATCTCCGGTGAATGGACCGGGACGATGAATTTGACCGAACCGCAAGCGGGGTCTGATTTATCCGTCATTCGCAGCCGCGCCGAACCGGTTGGTGACGGTACCTATAAAATCTTTGGCCAAAAGATTTTTATCACCTACGGCGAACATGATATGGCCGACAATATTATTCATCTGGTTCTGGCTCGAACACCAACGGCCCCGGAAGGGGTGAAGGGTATTTCCCTCTTTATCGTGCCCAAATTTTTGGCGGATGGCACGCGCAACGATGTGAAATGCACCGGCATTGAGCATAAACTCGGCATTCACGCATCGCCCACCTGCACTATGCAATATGGCGATCAGGGTGGGGCGATTGGTACGCTGGTGGGTCAGGAAAATGAAGGCCTGAAATATATGTTCACGATGATGAACAATGCGCGTCTGTCTGTGGGCCTGCAGGGCGTGGCCATTGCAGAACGGGCCTATCAGGCCGCCCTTTATTACGCGCGTGACCGTGTACAGGGCCGCGTACGAATTATCGAACATCCAGATGTTCTTCGGATGCTCTTATCGATGAAGGCACAAATTGAATCCGCGCGGGCCTTAACCTATGAAGCGGCGATTGCCCTTGACCGCGCACGCGGCGGTGATGCGACGGCACAGGCGCGGGTTGATCTGCTCACCCCTGTGGTCAAGGCGTTCTTTACCGATATGGCGCTGGATGTGACCTCAACGGGTGTGCAAATTCATGGCGGTATGGGGTTCATCGAAGAAACGGGGGCCGCGCAGTTTTACCGCGATGCCCGGATTTTACCGATTTATGAGGGCACCAACGGCATTCAGGCGAACGATCTGGCGTTCCGCAAAATCTTGCGCGATGGCGGGGCAGCGGCAGAGGCCTGGTTTAAGGATATCGAAGCGGTCTGTGCTAAGGCGAACGAATCTGATCTGTCGGGTATGGCGGAGGCGGTGCGCGATGGCTTGGTACAGTTGAGGAAGGCCACCACATGGCTTTTGGAGACGGGTACGGAGCGCAATGATTTGTCTGCGGTGTCTGCTGTCTATACGCCGTATCTGCGAGCCTTTGGTATGTTGTCCTGCGCGGCGATGAGCTTGCGGGCAGCACAGGCCGCCCAAAACATGGATGCTGAATTTTACGCGGCCAAGCGTGATCTGGCGCGCTATTACATCACCCATCATCTGCCGCAACTGGCGGCCTGTGTCGCGGTGGTTGAGGGTGGCAGTGAAGCGGTCAATGCAATTACACCCCAATCCTTATAAGGGGGGCGTGATCGCTATCTTCGCGGGATGCGGTAGGTATTGTTTTGCAAGCTGCCGCAACCACGGAAGGCGTCTTTACGGAGCCCTTCGATATAGCTCATGTTGACCAACGGGCGTTCGGCGTATTTTTCCGTCATGTCCTTGGCAACGCATTCGCAGAAATTCACAAAATCCGGGCGATCGCGCTTCATCATGTCATAGCAGCTGCGATAGACAAATCCGGCGATGGCGGGTTTGTCCGGGCATTGCGCATTGACGCGGCGGAAAATAATAAACTGTGCAATGTCGGGATCGCTTTTCATGCGCTCATCTAAAAACTTGACGGCGATGCAGCGGCAATCATGAAAGGATGAATAGAAATAATTGCTTTCGCAACGGCGCTCAATTTCTTTCATCTCTTCCAACAGAATGTCGGGAATGTCCTTCGGGTCGATTTCTTTGACGTCGCTTTGTTCGCGGCGCGGACCACTGCCTAAGGAGAGTGATTCAGGCAATTTTTTCGGGTCATAAGGCGCGTTCATCGTATCAAGGGTCGATGGCACGGCGGAGGGGGCTTCTGGGGTGGTCGGCGATAAAAGCGTATCGGCGGTGGGTGCGCTTAAGGCTCCATCTTGCGCCAGCACCGGATGGCCGCACAGCGCCAGCATCATCGCCGCCAATAAAAACAGCGAAGGTCTTTTGAATGTCATGCCGGAATGCCGCTTTATCATGGTGGTGTGCTTACGCCTTTCAATGCTGCCAATAGTCTAAGGGGTTTTTGGCAAATTAAAAAGGGCCAGATCGTATGACCCGGCCCTCTTCATAATAATGGCAGATACGGTAACAAACCGTTTACAGGCCGCTTATGCGACTTTTTTGTTGCTGCGGAATTTTTGCCACAAACCTTGCAGATCAAAGGCGGCCTTTTCGGCGGCTTGTTCAGTTTTTTGGACATTTTCGTTCTGGCCCTGCAGGCGTTTCATGCGGGCTTCGATTTCTTGCTGGCGGCGCAGCTTGGCGCGGCGGTCGCGTTCAGCCAGTTCGGCTTGCAGGTCTTCGGCTTGTTTCTGACTGTACTGGCTGGTCAGCAGAACTTGCTGGGCCTGTTTTTGCCACTGGTCACGTTGGTTTTTAACGTCTTCCAGTTGTTCGCGTGTGCTGTCCAGCTGATCTTCCAGAACTTTAACGCGCATTTTAATGCGCTCCATTTCCATCATTTCAGTAGCGCGTTTGATTTCGGCCTCAACATGGTTGTTATTGACCGGTGCAACCGCACCCGCGCCAACACCCTGTGGGACCAGACCCAATGCACGGTCCAGTTCTGAAACATCCACCACGCGGCGGCCGTTCAGGTCTGTTTCGTATGACAGCTTGCCGATATTCATCGCGCGCTGGATGGTTGATTTTGATCTGCCTGTTAGTTCAGCAGCACGTTGTACCCCTACTTTAGCCATTTCTTTTTTCCCTTCGTTCAATTGGGTTTATTTGTTTTTACGTTTTAATTAATTGCTTTCTTTCGCCAGACGCTCATTCAGCAACCGTGTCAGTTGCTGCCATTGTGCGCCCGAGAACAAATGGGCGTAGAGGAACGGCAGATAGCCTTTCTTGCGCCAGTCGAGAAAGATTTTGTCATCCATCTCGGCCAGTTTTTGTTCATCAATGATACGGAAGCCGGAGAAGCTGATGCGGCGATTGCCAACAACGCTGATCTCTGCGCGACGATCGACCAGCAGGCCACTATCGGCCAGTTGCTTAGAAAACTCCAATGTTTGCTGGGCGGCGGCGTGATAGGATTTGCAGAATTCGAGGGCGTTGTTCGCTAGTGGAGAACCTTTCCCCTCCGCATCAAAGAAACGCTGTTCGCCGTTTTCTTCAACAACTGAATCCGCCATGTCGATGCACAGTGTCAATTGATCGCTGTTTGGCAGTTCAGAGAAGATGAATGGGTAGCGGCGGATATAAGCTGGAATGTAGGCATCCGCCTGCCAGTTACCCTTTGCATCAACGAATAAGTTTTCATTGTCGCGCAAACCGACCAGCGCCACCGGGGTTGCGTTTGCATCCGGGCTGAAGGCGATTGGGTAGTGGTGACAAATTTGCGGCATTTCGATCATGTTGATCGGAACGGCGTTGATGGTGTTTGTGAACCCGAGGCCAAAATTTTTCTTCAGGCCGAGCGTTGCGTGTTTTTTCGCGTCCAAAGGCACTGGGTTGGAATAGAACAGCGGCATTGATGGTGTATCTTTTGCGCCGTTTGTTTCTTTTGCGGCAGGTGTCTTGGTCATCGCGAAAAATCCTTGCGTGAATCAGTTTGGGTCGAATTAAAAATATCAATGTGTGTTAATACTTAAGCAGATGCAAAATGGTCGATCAATGGTTTTAAGGGTGAATCAGGGGTTTTGTCCGCAGCGATATATCCCCAATGGCCATATAGCCCGGAACGCATTGACGCGGTTGGTCGTAAATTAAGGATTGTCCGGTTTTCAGGGCATAAAACGCCCCCCCGGCATTGGTTAAAATGACATCATCCGCCGCCACATCCCAGATATAACCCGACCCCGCAGATGTCCCGGTGCCAGCGTGAATATCCGCCAGCCCTTCGGCCACCTGCATGGAGCGTGGCAGACCCGCCTTTATTTTTGGATGAACGGGCAAAATCAGGTTCTGCGCCGCCAGCGCCAGACGGGCTTCCCGGTACAGCGCATAATCGGCATGTTTGCGGTTGAAAAGGACGCTGAGTTTTTCGCCCCGATTGACGCCCCGCGTTTTTATTTCTTGTGGTGGATTGGTGCCGGTGATTTTGATCGCGGCACCGTTTTCAACGCCTGTATAAAGGACATCTTGCACCGGGCAGTAGATAACACCCAATACAGGCCGCGCCTGTGCAATCAGGGCAATTTTGACGCAGAACCCACCCGTCTTTTCAATAAATTCACGCGTGCCATCCAATGGATCAATCGTCCAATAGGTGGCATTGGCGGCGTCTTGTGGGACGGTTTCGTTTTCTTCTGACACTACAACCCAGTTGGGGGTGAGGGTTGAGAGGGAGGAAACTAGGTATTCGCTCGATTTCTGATCGGCGATGGTGACGGGAGATTCGTCATCTTTGATCTCAATATCGTAATGTTGCCCATGATATTGCATAATAATTGCACCAGCACGACGGGCCATGCCCGATACGGCATGGACCAAACCCAGATAATAGGGGTGGGGCAAGGCGGCAGGGGTCTTTTCCCCTGCGATTCTGTCAAATTCTTGCTTCATCAGGGTATAAAAGGGGACGCAAGGCCCCCTGTCCAGCAAAAACACCCCTCGGGGCCAATTTTGCGGTGCAAAATGCTTTTATTTGCAGCTGAAAACCGATAGTTTCCAGCCAGTTTCACCGCCCAAAACAAAGCAGGATAATTGCCCATGCGTATTGCCATGATCGGAACCGGATATGTCGGATTGGTTTCTGGAACCTGCTTTGCCGAATTTGGGGTTACGGTCACTTGCGTTGATAAGGACGCGTCAAAAATCGCCCGTCTGAATAAAGGTGAAATCCCGATTTATGAACCCGGTCTTGATGCGCTGGTTAAAAAACAAGTTGATTCCGGACGCTTGAGCTTCACCACATCGGTCAAGGATGCGGTCAAGGATGTTGATGCGGTCTTCATCGCCGTTGGCACACCGCCGCGCCGTTTTGACCGGGCGGCTGATTTATCCTTTGTTTATAAGGCCGCGCGTGATGTTGCGGAAGTGATGGATGGTTACACCGTCATCATTACAAAATCGACCGTGCCGGTTGGCACAGCGCGCGAGGTTGAGCGCATCGTCCGCGAAACGCGCCCTGATGGTGATTTTGATGTTTGTTCGAATCCTGAATTTTTGCGCGAAGGGGCGGCAATTACCGATTTCATGCGCCCGGACCGCGTGGTCATCGGGGCGGAAAGCGACCGCGCACAAGAGGTTATGCGCGCCATTTATCGCCCATTATATCTGAATGAAACACCCATCGTGTTTACGTCCCTGGAAACGGCGGAGCTGACCAAATACGCAGCCAACGCGTTTCTGGCCACTAAAATTACCTTCATCAATGAAATCGCCAATATCTGTGAAAAGGTCGGCGCGAATGTTCAAGATGTTGCACGCGCCATGGGCCTTGATGGCCGTATCGGTTCTAAATTCCTGCATGCGGGTCCGGGCTATGGCGGGTCATGCTTCCCGAAGGATACCGAAGCTCTGCTGCGTATTGGTGAGGAATGTGGCGCGCCACAGCACATTGTCGAAGCGGTTGTGAAGGTCAACGAAGAACGTCGCCGTGATATGGCCCGCCGTGTCATTGCCGCGTGTGATGGCACTGTCCGGGGCAAAAAAATCGCGATCCTTGGCGTATCTTTTAAACCAAACACCGATGATGTGCGTGATGCGCCAAGCCTGTATGTGATTCCGTTGTTGCAGGCTGCGGGCGCAAAAATCACTGCCTTTGATCCTGTTGCCATGGAAACAGCCGGGGCGGAACTGGAAGATGTTGAATGGTGCAAGGATGCCTATGCGGCCATTGATGGTGCCGATGCCATGGTGATCCTGACCGAATGGAATGAATTCCGCGCGTTGGATCTGGATCGCGCCGGGGCATCAATGAAGGGCAAGATTTTATGCGATTTCCGCAATATTTATAAGGCCGATCAGGTGGCGGATGCAGGCTTCCATTACCACTCTATCGGTCGTCCCGGCATGTTGCCCGATGGAAAAATCACCGAACGCCAGCGTGCAAAGGCGTAAAGATTCATGACCCTGTCGCTCAATACTGAAAAACTGCTGCAACATCCAAAGGCGCTGTGCAACATGCTGCGCCGCCTGGCGGTGGAGGCCGGGGATCATACGCTGCAATATTACGATGAATCAGGATCGCAATCTGAACAAAAGGAAGATGGTTCTCCCGTCACGATTGCTGATCGTGAAGCGGAAGAAATTATTTTAAAAGGTCTGGCTGATATGGTGCCGGATATTCCTGTGGTGGGAGAGGAATCAATTGCCGCTGGCATTATCCCGGACCTCAATGGACATGACTGGTTTTTTCTGGTCGATCCGGTGGATGGCACGCGTGAATTTATCCGTGGCAGCCCCGATTTTACAGTCAATATTGCCCTGATCCATAAGGGTGTTCCGGTGATTGGTGTTGTGTATGCGCCGGTGACGGGGGAGCTTTATGCCGGCCATGGTGCTGGCACGGCTATTCGCTGGCTGGCCGATAGTAACAAGGAAAAACCAATTCAGGTGCGCGACATGCCGCCAAAAGGTTTGACTGTTATTATTAGCCGCAGTTTAAAATATCAAGACCGCATGGATGCGTTCCTGACAGATTTTAAAGTGGCCAAGGCACAGCGTCGTGGCAGCTCCTTAAAAATCTGTCTGATCGCGGCGGGCAAGGCGGATTTATATCCGCGTTTTGGTCTGACATCGGAATGGGATACTGCCGCCGGGGATGCAGTGCTGCGCGCGGCAGGTGGGAGCATTGTTACGCTACAGGGTGATGTGCTGACCTATGGTCATGCCGCGCAGAAATTTCTGAACCCGGAATTTGTCGCTTCATCCGGCTTCTGGCCGCCTATACCCGGCGCTTAACCATCACCACCGGTGCAATTTTTTCAATCGCATCACGGCGGATTTGATCGTGATAGGGCATTTGCGGCAGGTCCTGTTTTTCCGGGTCTAACCAGCCACTGACATAAAGCCATTCGGCATCTTCACGGATATAGAGTTTGATGGTTGATGTTGCGTCCTTGCGGCGGATCAAAACCGCATCGCCGCGTTGCGGGCGCGTGTTGGGGGACACAATGCAGACGAATCCGGGATGAATGCCTTCTGGGGCCATGCTGTGCCCGGCGGCAACGACCGCGAAACTATCCGGGTCTGGCCAGTCGAGCGATGTACTGACGCGGTAGCGCGTTTCATTGTGCCATCCTTGCAATCCACATTCGGCAAAACCAAAAACAGGAATCTCGCGCTGTTGATGTGTGGGGTTTTCGTGCTCATCATCCCCGGTCATCAACCACGATGAACTGACATTACACGCCGCCGCCAGGCGGATCAGCGCACCGCGTGTTGGTTCGCCGCCCTTCATATAACGTTGGATCGCGCCCAGTGATAATCCGCTGCGCCGGGCCAATGCACTCTGGCCTCCGGCATCGCGGATCAAGGTTTCAATGCGGGCAATAAAATCAGATGACATCGTTTAATAAACCATAAAATTATAAATACAATTAAAAGTTGTTGACGGGCAGCTCGTCATGGGCTACTTTTATAAAAGTAGATCGCTTGTTCAATAGAATAACCCGTGATTTTGTGCCTGAAAAGGGGGCTTTATGACAGATCGTGAAAAAACCAACGTAAAACGGCGCGTTTCTGAAGATGGGCGTCTGATCGCCCGCAATTTAAAACAATTACGGGAAGTGGCGGGGCTGACCCAGCAGGACGTTGCCCAGATGTTGGAAATCACCCACCAGCAGGTTCAAAAATATGAATCCGGCCTCAACCGTTTGTCATTACAAATGGTCCCGGCCCTGTGTGATGCGCTGGGGGTTTCCATGGAATCTCTGTTGGCTGGAACAATACGTAATGAGACGGCGCGCGCGCCGCATGATCTGCTGAATTTACAAACCACCTTTATGCGTGTGCGAAACCCCGCCATGCGCCAGAAAATTTTGCAGGTGGTTGATATTCTGGCCGCCTGATTATGCGTAATTGATCGCAATAGGACTGGTTATCCTGTCCAGCTGTTTTATATTAAATGCGAAGGTTATGACGCGCTGCGCCGTATAAAGAAAATGGCACAAGGCCGATAACATCACATTTGATATGAAAGCAGCGCATTGCCACAAAAAAGACACACGAAGAAACGGATTTTAATTGTCCTTATTCTGTTGGGCTGTGTTGCTGGTGGCGGATGGTATTTTTTCTTGCGTGATGCGCCGGGTGCCGCGCAAGAAAATGCGTTTCGCTCTGTCGCCATTGAAAAGGGCAATCTTGAAAATGTGGTCACCGCGCAAGGAAAGCTGGAACCACGCGATTACGTTGATGTCGGCGCACAGGTGTCGGGCCAGCTAAAAAAGGTTCATGTAGAAATCGGTGACGTGGTTGAGGCCGGCCAGTTGCTGGCCGAGATTGATCCTGAGATTTATGAATCACGGGTCAAGGCCGATGAGGCGCGGCTGAAGACACTGGCCGCACAAATGGCTGAACAAACCGCACAATTATCATCCGCAAAATTGAAACTGGAGCGTAATCAGAAACTGATTAAATCAAAGGCAATCAGTCAGGATGTTTTCGAAGACGCCGAAACCACCTTCAAAATTGCCGAAGCACAAATTCAATCCTTGCAAGCGCAGATCGAAGAAGCGCAATCGACCTTAGAAGGGGATAAGGCCAATCTTGGCTACACCACCATCTATGCGCCGATGGCAGGTACAGTTGTTTTGCAAAGCTCGCAAGAGGGGCAGACTTTGAACGCCAGCCAATCCGCGCCCATTCTGGTGCAGCTGGCCAATCTTGATACCATGACCGTCCGCGCCCAGGTGGCGGAAGCCGATGTGATGAGTTTAAAGGCGGGACTTCCTGTTTATTTCACCACGCTTGGTGATCAGGACCGCAAATGGAACGGTACCGTGCGTCAGATTTTGCCATCCCCTGAAACCGTCAATGATGTTGTCCTTTATAACGTGCTGGTTGATGTCGATAACACTGATCGCCGTTTGATGACCGGGATGAGTACACAGATGTTCTTTGTTCTGGGCAAGGCACAGGATGCGTTGTTAATTCCCGTGGCGGCCCTTGGTAAACGTGTGCCGGATCAGGATAATGAAAAGGGCAAGGCCTATATGGTGCGTGTTATGCGCGGTAAGTCCATGCAGGACAGCATCGTTCATATTGGTTTGATGGACAGGGTGCAGGCGGAACTGGTTTCCGGTCTGGCGCTTGGCGATAAGGTTGCGCTGCCATCGGCTTCAGCGGCCAGCGCAGCCGGTGGTGCCGCAGGCCGCAGCAGAATGCCGCGATTGTAACGGGCATGGCACAAACCCCACTCTTAAAACTCGATCAGGTCCTGCGCCATTACCAAAGCGGTGAGACTGTTGTGCGCGCGCTGGATGGTATTTCGCTTTCCATCTGGCCGGGTGAGTTCGTGGCCATTATGGGCCAGTCGGGGTCTGGAAAATCGACGCTGATGAATATTATTGGCTGTCTGGACCGTGTGACGGGCGGCACCTATCACATTCGCGGGCAAGATGTGTCCGGGTTTGATGCTGATGCGTTGGCGGCGTTGCGCCGGGAAACATTTGGTTTCGTTTTTCAGCGTTATAATTTGCTGGGCACAGCCAGTGCTGAAGAAAACGTGGAAATTCCAGCCATCTATGCTGGGCTTGACCGTCATGAGCGCCGTACACGGGCACAGGAACTTTTAAAACGCCTTGGCCTTGAAGATCGCGGTGATCACCGCCCCGCGCAATTATCAGGGGGCCAGCAACAGCGCGTGGCGATTGCCCGGTCCTTGGTGAATAATCCGCCTGTTATTCTCGCCGATGAACCAACTGGGGCCTTGGATAGCCAAAGCGGAAAAGAAGTCATGGATCTTCTTAAATCCCTGCATGCAGAGGGTCGCACGGTGATCCTGATCACCCATGATGAAAAAGTAGCGCAGAACGCAAACCGCATCATTCGCTTTCGTGATGGTAAAATCCAAGATGACAGCGACCCGGACTCAACCAATGTCATCCACCGCGATGCCCCAGAGGCTGAATCGGTTCATGGCACAGGCGGGATTATTCCAGAAATCAGTGAAGCATCCAAAACGGCTCTTCGCGCCCTTCGCGTCAACTTCTTCCGCACTGCATTGACTCTTCTTGGCATTATCATTGGTGTGGCGGCTGTAGTCACGATGTTGGCGATTGGGAACGGCAGCAAGGCCAAAATTCTTGACCAGATCAGTGCCATGGGCACAAATCTGCTTTCTGTGCGCCCCGGTGCGGCGGGGGTGCGCAGCAGTGGCGATAACGCAACCCTTTTAAAAAGTGATGCGCTGGCATTGGTGGGGATGGATAATGTTGCGGCTGTTGTTCCAGAACGCAGCGGCCGTAAAACTCTGCGCGTGGGCAATACTGATTATGCAGTCTCCATCCAAGGGGTTGGTGCGGCGTTCCCCATGGTGCGTGATTGGGGCGTTGCACGCGGCACATTTTTTACGGGGCGTGATGAGGCGAGCAGTGCCCCGGTGATCGTTTTGGGGCATACAGCCTATAAAACTTTATTCCCCTTTGGTGATGATCCCATTCGCACCTATGTGCTTGTGGGCAATATCCCCTTTGAAATCATAGGCGTGATGGCAGAAAAGGGCGCGGCCCCCTGGGGTGGCGATCAGGACGATACGGCCTTTGTCCCTTACACCACGGCACTTGTCCGCTTGTTTGGACAAAATTACTTAAACAGCATTACAGTGCGGGTCAGCGATTTGGCCAAGATGAGTGAAACAGAAGCTGCCATAACTGAAACGCTACGCAATCGTCACGGGACTGAAAATTTTAACGTCCGCAATACAGCGTCCTTACTTGAAATGGTCACCGCCACACAAAACACCTTGACCGTTTTATTGGGAACGGTTGCGGCAATCTCCCTGCTGGTCGGCGGGATTGGCGTTATGAACATTATGCTTGTGAGCGTGACGGAACGCACCCGCGAAATCGGTATTCGTATGGCAACGGGTGCTCGCCAGCGTGACATTATGCTGCAGTTTAATACCGAGGCCGCTGTTGTCTGCATCATTGGCGGTATTTTGGGCGTATTATGTGGTTTTCTGGCGGGGTGGGTTTTGACCTTGTTTGGTGTATCGATTGTCTATTCGGTTATGCCGGCCTTACTGGCGTTTTCTTGTGCCTTTGGCACCGGGGTTTTATTCGGGTATCTGCCAGCGCGCAAAGCCGCACGGCTTGACCCGGTTGTGGCGTTATCATCGGAGTAAATATTATGCGTCTATCTAATAAAATTTCTGCTCTGTTGCTGGCAACCCTGTTATCGGGGTGTTCCTTGGCACCCAATTATGCCCGCCCCGATGTCAATGCCCCCGCCGCATGGAGTGTGGAACAACAAACGGAAGAAACAAAAATCGCCGCCGCTTGGTGGCGCGGATTCCAAAGCGAAGAATTAAATGACCTGATGCTGGTGGCCTTGGACCGCAACAATGATATTCGCGCATCACTGGCCCGTGTCGAACAGGCCCGCGCAGGTTTGAAAATATCAGGGGCCAGCCTATGGCCCAGTGCAGATGCCACAGGCGGTTTATCAAGGACCCGCAGCAACCCCGCCAATGGCGGAAGTACAACCGAAAATGCATGGCGGGCGGGGGCTGGCATTTCCTATGAGCTGGATTTGTTCGGTGCGAACCGCGCCGGTGTTGATGCCGCCGAAGCGCAACTTCTTGGCAGCCAGTTTGATCAGCAAGCCTTGGCGTTGGTCGTCATGGGCGATGTGGCAAAGGGGTATTTCAGTGTCCTGAATTTGCGCGAGCGCTTGTCCATTGCCAAGGAAAACCAAAAAAATGCCCGCGATGTGATGGATATTGTCCAGTCGCGCTTTGATGCCGGGGCGGCTTCGGCCCTTGTTGTTTCTCAACAAAAATCCGCACTGGCGAATAATGATGCCTCTGTGGCATCGCTTGAAAATCAGGTGAAGATTGCTGAAAACGCACTTTCCGTTTTGCTGGGTGAAGCCCCGCAACAACGCCGCTTCACCGGCGACAGCTTAAAATCCATTCCAACGCCTGTGATAGCACCGGGGCAACCCTCAACGTTACTGGAACGCAGACCCGATATTCGCAGTGCTGAAGCCGCGCTTCTGGCCGCAAACGCCAATATCGACGCGGCCCGCGCGGCGTTCTTCCCGACCATCAGCCTTGGCCTTGACGCCAGTATCAATGGCGACCCCGTTTCCAGTGCGATTGGTCTGGCCTCATCCTTGCTGGTGCCAATTTTCCAAGGCGGGCGTTTAGAAGGGGGCGTTGAACAAGCAACCGCTCGTCAGGTCGAATTGAGCGAAACCTATCGCAAAACTGTGCTGGTTTCTTTCCGTGAAGTCGAAGATGCGCTTTCCACCGCCCGTGCGGCTGATGCGCGCCAACTCGCCTTTGAAAAATCATACCGCGAAGCGCAAAAATCGTATGAGTTGTCCCGCCAGCTTTATAATGCCGGGTCGATTGATTTCCAGACCCTTTTAGATACACAAAACAACCTACTCAGCGCCCAAGACAGCTATGCCAGCATCCGTTTGGAAATGCTGTCTGCCGCAATTGATCTCTACATGGCCCTCGGCGGTGGTTGGGAATAAGAAAAAGGTAAAGGGTTTTTAAGGGGGCAATGCCCCCTTAACCCTATTTCTCTTTTATTACGCGCTGGCGCGTTCCAGCTGGTCTTGAAAATCAAGCCATTGGGCTTCTTGTTCGTTCAGTTTGGCCACGACTGCATCGTATTGTTTTTGAACTTTCGCGGCATCGGCCGTGTTGTTGTAAAAACCGGGCTTGGCCATTTGCGCCTCCAGCTTTTCTTTTTCTGCGCTCAGTTTCAAAACATCCTGTTCTGCTTGCGCAGCCTTTTTCATCAGGGATGAATCGGGTTTTGCGGATGATTTGGCTTCGTTCTTTGTGGCCTTTGATTTTTTGGCGCGTTCTTCTTTGCGCTCTTCGCGGCGCGACTGGATGATGAATTTACGGTAATCGTCCAGATCGCCATCGAATGGTTCGCAGGCACCGTCCTTAATCAGCCACAGGCGGTCGGCGACACGTTCAACCATGCTCGGGTCGTGGCTGACCAAGACGACAGCGCCGTCGTAATTATTCAGCGCCTGAACCAACGCTTCGCGCGCGTCCATATCCAAATGGTTGGTAGGTTCGTCGAGGAGGAGCAAATGCGGGGCATCAAAGCTCATAATCGCAAACAGCAAACGGGCCTTTTCACCACCGCTGAGGGCGGAGATGCGGTTATCGGCCAGATCCTTGGAAAATCCGAAGGAGCCGAGCTTGGCGCGCACAGCAGGTTCTGAAACATCCGGATTTTTCTTTACCATCAGTTTTTTCATTTCCTCAAACGGGGTTGAGGTCATGTCCAGTTCTTCTGTCTGGTGCTGAGAGAAATAGCCAATGCGCAATTTTCCGGACCGAACAACTTCGCCCTCCATCGCGCCGAGCTTCCCAGCGATCAGTTTAATCAGCGTTGACTTCCCGTTCCCGTTGGCCCCCATCAGGGCGATGCGGTCATCCATATCGATGCTCTGGTGGACTTTGCGCAGGATAGGTTTTCCCGGTGTATATCCAACATCCGCCCAGTTCATGGAGAGAATAGGGGGGGAGAGTTCTTCTGGCTGTGGGAAGGTAAATTTAATCGCGCGCTCAGCAATGACGGCATCAACGATGTCCATCTTTTCCAGGGCCTTCATACGGCTTTGCGCTTGGCGGGCTTTACTGGCCTTGGCCTTGAAGCGGTCAACGAAGGCTTGCATGTGTTCACGATGCGCCTTTTGTTTTTCGTGCATCTTTTGTTGCAAGCCCAGACGTTCGGCGCGTTCGCGCTCAAACGTGTCATAATTGCCCGTGTACATGGTCAATGTTTTTTTATCGACATGGATGATGTGATCGACGCATTTGTTCAACAAATCACGGTCGTGCGAGATGATCATCAATGTGTGCGGATAATTCGCCAGATATTCTTCCAGCCACATGATGGCTTCCAGATCCAAGTGGTTGGTTGGCTCATCGAGCATCAAAACTTCTGGTTCAAGAAACAAAACAGACGCCAATGCCACGCGCATCCGCCACCCGCCTGAGAAGGAGGAAAAGGGTTCTGTCAGTTGTTCTTCCTTAAAACCCAGACCGGTCAGCAAAATTGCGGCGCGGGACGGCGCGGTGTATGCGTCCAGTTCCATCAAGCGTTCATGAATATCGGAAATTTTATAGGGGTCGGTTTCGGTTTCGGCTGCGGTCATCAATGCGGCCAGTTCAACGTTGGCTTGTACGACCAGATCGATAAGGGGGGTGTCTACCTCCGGCATATCCTGACGGACCATGGCCAGTTTGTGTTTGTTGGTCATGCTGATATCGCCGCCATCGGCGTGAAGTTCGCCCGATGCCAGCTTGAACAGGGTCGATTTCCCGGCACCGTTCAGCCCGATAACGCCGACTTTCCAGCCGTCCATGACGTTAACGTTACAGTTTTCAAGAATGGTGCGCCCGCCAATACGATAGGTCAGGTTGGTTACGCTCAGCATGTCGGGGCCCTTAATGCGGTCAAAATTCAGGTCAAATAGGATGTGATTGCGCGGTTTATATAAGGATCACCCCCGGATAGCAAGTTTTTGGCGGATTTTTGAGGTTTTTTAGGGCCTTGGAGCTCATCACGAACAATATGTCAAACGACTTTGACTTTATGGGCTGGTTGCAATAAATCTGTAAGGCTACCCACACCGAACAAGGATGACCCCAAATGTCAAACAGCTGGACCGCACCTGCCAACGCCGTATTCGTTATTGTCGATCCGCAGAATGATTTCTGCCCCGGTGGTGCGCTGGCGGTTACGGGCGGTGATGAAATTATCCCGCTGGTCAATGAGCTGAAAAAACATTTCAACCAGACCTATAGTCATTCCAAATAACAATCG
>DIVF01000010.1 GCA_002423285.1 Micavibrio sp. UBA6139
GGACTTTTGCAACAGGTCTAATAAATAGCCACTAACGTCTCCTAAATTTTAAAACAATTTGTATCTTTAGTAAGCACTTCCAATACTTGATTTTTGTCCATTCCTGCTTTTATCGCCGAGCAGTAAAGTATCCTCATGAGATAAGTATCATAAGAACTAATAGCTGTTTTTTTCTGAGATTCACCAAATATAGATTCTCTAGATTCCAAAATTCCAGGCATACCCAATGATCGTGATACACACTCATTGACCAACCTCTGCACCTCAATTGATCCGAGGCCATTACGAATTTTACAAATAGCAATTTGAATACTATTTTTAGAATTTGGCAAAAAGTAACCATCCATAAAATTGTAATCTGAGCTTTCATAGAGTACCCCGCCAAAGGCCATCCATTCATAGAGCGCTGGATTAAAGTTTAAGCTCGTCATTACTGTCGCAGGGGTACGTTTATAGAATGACATTTCATCAATAATGATATGTATATTTTTGGAAGAAATCTGCGCACCCGCTCTGAAAATATTGCTCCCTTCCAGCTGTTGATTAAAATAAGGCAAGACCGTGTCTAATTGTTTTTCTACAATGGCATAATCATCACGAAAAGATTCATCAGGGAGAACGCCAGGCCATCCCAATACAACCCCAACAGGCCCATCCCATTTATTAATAGAATCATGCCTAGGCAGTTTATTATTCCCATCAAAATATTGATAAATCCAGGGAATTGATTTTCTAACCTCGTCCAGCTGAGATTGCGCATGTGTTTTTCTAAAATTTATGAAACGATTAATAAGCTCTATATAATTGCCATCTACAAATTTATCGGAATCCTCATTCCACATTTTCGATGAGAACGCGACATCCAAAAAATCTGCAATAATCTGGCCACGTGTATAATATGCATCACCGATCTTTATTTTTTCAATCGACGATATCTTCTGAATCTCCTGAGCATATGTATACTGCGGCATAGCAAGACTAAAAATACAAATAAGCGCAAAATGGGCCCGCTTAAATTGATGTGCTTTCATTTTGTAACTCCACCCCTAAAACCTGACATTTGAAACATGTCATCATGCAGCCTAATGGATTACACAAGGAAGCCACATCAGGGCTAGCAATGTCAATACCATTGAGTGTTATACAGCAACAAAAACAACCATAAGGCGATTTTGTCCCCCTCGCCACGAAGGTAAGTAGCCAAAGAAAGAATTGGGAAAGAGATCAACGGAGTCTGATTATATTGATGACGCCCTAAGTTCGCCATCTCTACCCTGCCCATCATAAATGACTTCAACCGAAATCTGTTGCATGTCAGACAATGAGGCAAGTACGCAGCATCTATCGCCGCCATACACAGCAAATCTTTGTTACTCGGCCTTACAGATTATACCCAATGCTACAGCCGGAACCTGAGACATAATGGTTAATCACAAATTTGAAGCGGGGTTCATTTTAAAAAATAAAATTGGCTTTTGTAACACAATCGTGTAACACATGATGCCACAAAGAGCGGCATACCGCTTTGTTTTAATTGATTTATATGATGGCCTGCACCCGTCCCTTCACCGCCACCATTCTCGATCAAAAACCGCAGTTTGCTGCGGGTCCCCCAAGCCTCAGATTTGTGTTTTCGTCGATGGGTACACCCACTTGTACACCTGAAGACAAACGATGGAATCAATAGCAAGCCAAACAGGCTTATGCGCTAAGCCTGTATCACGTTTCCGACTATTTTTAGAGATATAGGTCAAGTATATTTATACCCCAACATCATATTTTTAAGGGATTACAATGTCAAAAATGAAAGCAGCGATCTTCGTCGAACCAGGCAGAATTGTGCTGGATGAAAAGCCCATCCCCGATGTAGGACCCCTTGATGCATTGATCAAGATAACAACCACCACCATCTGTGGTACGGATGTTCATATTCTGAAGGGAGAATATCCGGTTGCAAAAGGCCTGACGATTGGTCACGAACCGGTCGGCATCATAGAAAAGCTGGGTTCATCCGTCAAAGGGTTCAAAGAGGGGCAGCGGGTTATTGCCGGGGCGGTCACGCCGAGCGGCTACAGCAATGCCTGTCAGTGCGGACGCTGTGCCCAGGATGGGCCTGCCACGAAACATGGCTGGAAACCGATTGGGGGGTGGCGTTTTGGCAATACGATTGACGGCGCGCAGGCGGAATATCTTTTGGTTCCAGACGCGATGTATAACCTTGCCGTTGTGCCTGATAGCTTGAGCGACGAACAAGTTCTCATGTGCCCTGATATCATGTCCACGGGATTTTCCGGCGCGGAAAGCGGAAAAATTAAAATAGGCGATATCGTCGCGGTTTTTGCACAAGGGCCGATTGGCCTGTGTGCTACAGCCGGCGCAAAGCTCATGGGCGCATCGACCATCATCGTCGTTGATAAAGTATCTGAGCGCCTCGATATGGCGCGGCGGCTTGGTGCAGATCATACTGTGGATTTCAGCAAGACGAACCCTGTTGCGGAAATTATGCGCATTACCGATGGCCGTGGCGTAGATGTGGCAATTGAGGCTCTGGGCACGCAAATGACGTTTGAATCATGCCTACGTGTTTTGCGGCCCGGCGGCACATTATCCAGTCTGGGCGTTTATTCCTCAGACCTTACCATACCGCTGGATGCCCTGGCAGCCGGACTGGGTGATCATACAATTGTAACGACGTTGTGTCCGGGTGGCAAAGAGCGCATGCGTAGGCTTATGTCCGTAATCGAATCCGGAAGAATTGATCTTTCAGCCATGGTTACGCACAGATTCAAGCTTGATGATATTGAAGCTGCATATGAATTATTCTCCAATCAACGGGACGGTGTATTCAAGGTTGCTATCACGCCATAATCGGACATTCACAAATGACGGGAAAAGATACCATGAAAAAATTTCGTAATATTCTGTTTGTAAGCAATGCTTTGCAAGACGAAACGGCCGCCATGAAGCAAGCACTCAGCCTGTCTCGTAATAACGAGGCTACGCTGAAGGCTTTGCTTGTATGTCCCGGCCTGCCCAATTCTTTGGATGAATACGCAGCCAAATACAAAGAAGCCCTCACAGAGCAATTGGCGGAGTCCATTTGCAAAGCGCAAGCGGCCCTGAAAATGGAAGAGAAAGCCGATAGCATTCCCGTAGTCATTGAGAGCGGCAGTACGCCTGCTATACGCATTATACGTCATGTGCTGCGCGACTCCTGTGATCTTGTTGTCAAGGATGCGCAGCCCTCGCTGGACGGCAAAGGCTTCATGGCGGTTGATATGGAACTCTTGCGAAAATGCCCCAGCGCTGTTTGGCTGTGCCGCCCCATTGAACAAGCAAGAGACAAGATTAAGGTTGCCGTTGCCATTGATGCCGAAAGCCTGGATAGAGCAGGCCATGATCTGGCTTTACAGCTTCTGCAGATTTCCCGGTCGCTGGCCGACACGTGCAGCGGCCAGCTTGATATTGTTTCCTGCTGGGATTTTGAATTCGAAGAGTACCTACATTACAATCCATGGGCGAGCGTTCCAAAAGAGCAGATATCCCAAGCGATCGCCCAAACCCAGTCCAGAAATACGCACGAACTTGCGAGATTGATAACGGAATCGGGAATTGGGGGCGATATTAAAACGCACCAACTCAGAGGGCGCGCCGAAAAGCTTATTCCCACCTTCGTCAGGGATGAAAAGATAGATATTTTGGTCATGGGTACAGTCGCGCGGACTGGCATTGCCGGATTCACCATGGGCAACACAGCAGAGAACATTTTCAATGTGCTGGGTTGCTCACTTCTTGCACTGAAGCCGAACGGTTTCGCCTCACCCGTGAAAGCGTACTGATTAACACGAAAGAGAACAGATGCTCGATCTTGGTTTTATCCACCTGTCGCCTTTTTATGAACTGACGTCTTTGCTGGTATTGGCGGCGACGGTCGGGTTTTTGGGGTTGTTGCTGCGCCAACCGATGATCGTCAGCTTCATTGCGGCGGGCATTCTGGCGGGGCCATCGGCACTCGGGATCGTACAGGCAGGCGACAACATAAAACTTCTGGCTGAACTCGGTGTCGCTGTCCTGCTGTTTCTTGTCGGACTCAAACTTGATCTTAACCTGATCCGCACTCTGGGGGTGGTCTCCCTTGCAACGGGCTTGGGACAGGTTTTATTCACATCCATCGTGGGCTTTGCCATCGGAATGGCCCTCGGCCTCGATACGGTCACATCGCTTTATGTCGCGGTGGCACTGACGTTTTCCAGCACCATTATTATCGTCAAGCTGCTTTCCGACAAGCGGGAGGTCGATTCGTTGCATGGCCGCATCGCCGTCGGCTTTTTGATTGTGCAGGATCTTGTCGTTGTTCTAGCGATGATGGCTCTTTCTGCGTTTGGTCTGGGCGCGCAGACCGCAGATGGGAATGGTGCGCTCATGCAGATTGCCACTGTCATGATGTATGGCATTGCCATGCTGGTACTGATCGGCATTTTCATCCGTTTTCTAGCCACGCCTCTGATGGGGCGCATTGCCCGCTCGCCAGAGCTCATGATTATTTTTGCAATCAGCTGGGCGGCGCTTCTGGCGGCGTTGGGCAGCTATTTCGGCTTCAGCAAGGAGCTGGGCGGTCTTTTGGCCGGCGTGTCGCTGGCCTCCACGCCGTTCCGGGAATCAATTGTCGCAAGACTGTCATCGCTGCGCGATTTCCTGTTGTTGTTCTTTTTTATCGCCTTGGGAACACAGCTTGATTTGAGCCTTCTTGGCGCGCAGATCGTCCCGGCGCTTATTTTCTCGCTGTTTGTGCTGATCGGGAACCCGCTGATTGTCATGGCGATCATGGGTTATATGGGGTACCGCAAGCGTACGGGATTTCTGGCTGGCCTTACCGTGGCGCAGATCAGCGAATTTTCCCTCATCTTTATAGCGATGGGACTCTCGCTCGGCCACGTTTCGACTGATGCGCTGGGATTGGTCACGCTTGTTGGGCTCATTACAATTGCGCTTTCCGTCTATATGATCACTTATTCGCATACGCTTTACCGCTGGCTGGAACCGGCCCTGAGCTTATTTGAGCGCAAGGTGCCCTACCGCGAAGAAATATTCGAGCAGCAGCAAAACACCGAACAGCCTTATGATGTGATCCTGTTCGGGATAGGGCGTTTTGGCGCAGCCATTGCCGACCACTTGCGCAAGGACAACTTCCGTGTCCTTGCTATTGATTTCAATCCCGACGAAGTGCGGGCTTGGCAGCGGCGGGGATTCGATGCCGTCTATGGTGATGCCTGCGATCAGGACTTCATCGCCTCGCTGCCGCTGGAAAATGCCAAATGGGTCATTGCCGCCATGCCGCAGCACGATCTGGGTTTGACGCATGAAGACCCGCGCCTTGCCCTGATCGCTGGACTCAAGACAAGGAATTTTTCAGGGAAGATAGCGGTCTCCACCCACCACCCCCGCGACGTGGCCGCTTTGAAGAAAAAAGGTGCCGATCTGGTTCTGCTGCCCTTTTATGATGCATCAGAAAAGGCTGTTGAGAAAATCAAGACCTACTCAGAATAAAGGAATATGCGCCAAATGCAGACGGAAACAAAAAACTGGCACACCCTTGCGGAACAAGAGACTCTGGCAATCCTGCAAAGCAATCCATCAGGCTTAAGCGAGACCGAAGCAACAGCGCGGCTTGCCCAGTATGGCCACAACCGCCTGCCGGAGCCGCCGAAGCGTAGCGCGATCCTGCGGTTTTTATCGCATTTTCACAATATTCTAATCTACGTTCTTATCGGCTCCGCAGTCATTACCGCCGCTTTGCAACACTGGGGGGATACTGGCGTAATTCTTGCCGTCGTACTGGCAAATGCGATCATTGGCTATGTCCAGGAGGGCAAGGCAGAAAAGGCCATGGAAGCTATCCGGTATATGCTGGCCCCCCATGCCGCCGTGTTGCGGGACGGGCAGCGGATCAGCATTGAAGGAGAAAATATCGTTCCCGGCGATCTCATCCTGCTGGAGGCGGGCGATAAAGTGCCTGCCGATCTCCGCCTGATAAAAGCGCATGGATTGCAAATACAGGAAGCGATTTTAACCGGTGAATCAGTACCGGTGGAAAAACATGTAGGGCCGGTGGCTGCCGGCGCGACGCTGGGGGACCGTTCCTGCATGGCTTTTTCTGGGACAATGGTCACCAGCGGACAGGGACTGGGCGTGACTGTTGCCACTGGTGGCGCGACCGAGATCGGGCGCATCAGCGGCTTGCTGGCCAATGTTGAAATGCTGACCACACCGCTGGTCACCCAGATGAATGCTTTTGCCCGCTGGTTGACAATTTTTATCCTGCTCGTGGCGGCGGCACTCCTTGTCTTTGGATATTTTGTCGACCATTTTGAATTTGTGGATATGTTCATGGCTGTCGTCGGCCTGTCGGTTGCGGCGATTCCCGAAGGGCTGCCCGCCGTGTTGACGATTACGCTGGCTGTCGGCGTGCAGGCGATGGCGCGGCGCAACGCAATTGTCCGCCGCCTACCGGCTATCGAGACTTTGGGGTCGGTGTCGGTCATCTGCACTGATAAAACGGGCACACTGACCCGCAACGAAATGATGGTGTCTGCGGTGGCCACATCCGCACATATATTTGCATTTGAGGGCACGGGGTATGAACCGAAGGGTCCAATCCGGCTTGAGGACGCTATTATAAATGGCGCGGATCATAGCACGCTGACCGAACTCGCCCGGGCCGCTGCCCTGTGCAATGACGCTTCTTTACGTGAACATGAAGACGCTTGGCACGTTGAAGGCGACCCGATGGAAGGCGCGCTGCTGGCCTTTTCCGGCAAAGTTGGGTTAGATTCCCGGCATGAACAGGGCGCATGGACACGCACCGATGCCATCCCCTTTGATGCCAAACATCGTTTCATGGCCACGCTCAATCATGACCACAAAAATCACGCCTTTATTTTTCTTAAAGGGGCACCGGAGCAAGTGCTTAGCATGTGCGCGGCGCAACGTACAACTGACGGCGGGACAGAAACGCTCGACCAAAGATATTGGGATGAACAGGCCGAGGCGATTGCAGCAAAAGGACAACGTGTTCTGGCTTTCGCCCTTAAACCTGTTCCATCAGAACACACAGCTCTGGAGATGAAAGACGTTCAGTCGGGGCTTATCCTGCTCGGCCTGACCGGCCTGATTGACCCGCCGCGCCCGGAGGCGATTGACGCTGTTGCCGAGTGCCACGGCGCAGGTATCCGAGTCAAAATGATTACCGGTGATCATGCGGCGACGGCAAAATCCATCGGCCAGCAGATCGGCCTTCAGAACCCAGACAAGGTTTTGACCGGTTCTGATCTTGATCGCATGAATGACGCCGAACTGGCGCTGGCCGTTTTGGATACCGATATTTTTGCCCGGACCAGCCCAGAGCATAAACTACGCCTTGTCATGGCGTTGCAAGCACACGGCATCACGGCCGCCATGACCGGAGATGGCGTTAATGATGCGCCCGCGCTCAAGCGCGCTGATGCCGGGATCGCGATGGGGAAAAAGGGCAGCGAGGCGGCCAAGGAAGCGGCGGAATTGGTGCTGGCCGATGACAATTTTGCTTCCATCGTTGCCGCCGTACGCGAAGGCCGCACTGTCTATGACAATATCAAGAAGGTCATCAGCTGGACATTACCGACCAATGCGGGAGAGTCCATGTGCATCATCGTGGCCCTGCTATTCGGAATGACGCTTCCCGTCACGCCGATCCAAATACTTTGGATCAACCTGATCACTGCCGTGACTCTGGGGATGGCTTTAGCGTTTGAGCCTACAGAAGAAAACACCATGCGCCGTCCGCCACGTAAGCGAAGCGCGGCACTCATTGATGGCGGGCTGCTCTGGCATATTATTCTGGTATCTGTCCTGTTCCTGTGTGGCGTATTTGGTATTTTTTCTTATGCGATTGATAAAGGTTATTCCACAGAACTGGCGCAAACTATGGCGCTCAATACATTAGTTGTCATGGAGATTTTTCATCTGTTCTTTATACGCAATATTTACGGAACATCTCTGACATGGAAAGCGGTGCGCGGTACAAACATTGTGTGGGCGACCGTGATTGCCGTCACATTGGCGCAGTTCATGATCACTTATCTTCCACCCCTGCAGAGCATATTCCAAACCGAAGCCGTACCGTTTTTTGATGGCATAATTATTTTCAGTATTGGTGTCGCGCTTTTTGCGATCATAGAGACTGAAAAACAAATCAGGTTGTCTTTCCGACAGAGAAAGGAAATATCCGCATAAGAATGTGCGTCTTCAATGCGGAAGATTCACTATGAGTATCGAAAATTTCGGGATAGGCGTGTAAGACCCGACTGCGGTAGAAGGTAGCCCACGGACCAAAAGAAGAAAACGCCCGCTCCTTTTTTGAAAGGAGCGAGCGTTTCTTTCGGGAACAAAGATTAAGCTGCGCCTTTCTTCAAGTCGGACCAAGCCGCAGAATCTTCTTCTTGATAATGTTTATCGAGAAGTTCTTGTGCTTCTTTGGTCATGAAATCGCGGAAGCTGACTTTTTCATCGCCACGACCCTGCAGCAGACAGATAGGGTCCTGACCATCAACAGCACCAAGATTGGGTTTGTGCACGAAATAGCCGAGCAGTTGTTGCAATCTTTCCGGCAGGGTTCTGGCGACTTCGGTGGGGACAGCCAGATATTGGTTTTCGGCTTGTCTTAGCCAGCCCAGGCAATAGCTCATCACGATACCGCGGCGATATTTATCGGTCTGGTTTGCGCCGCCACCGTGAACGGTGCTGCCCAGATAGATCAAAAAAGAACCCTTTGGCATTTCGGCTTGCATGACTTCTTCAGGTGATGCGCTTCTATCGCGGTCCCAGACATGGCTGCCGGGGGCGACGCGGGTGGCGCCATTTTCCTTGGTGAATTCATCCACGGCCCACATGACGTTAATCATCGCCTGATGGTCACGGGAATGTTCATAGGGGAACAGGCCTTCATCAGGATGCAGGATTTGTTGTTTTTCATTGGGGCCAATGGAGATCAGCTGAGTCAGATTGATTTGGTAATCGCTGCAGTTTGGCAACAGGAAATGATCCATGACATCCAGAACAATTGGGTCCAGCGCCATTTTTTGAGCCACTTTTGATTTTGCAACCAAACCGCCAACGCGTTTAGTTTGATAACCGTGGAATACGCCCTGACAATTATCCACGCGATCTAAAAGATAATTTGTTTCACGGTCAAGAAGTTCGAGATCTTCTCCTGAAAGTGCGCCTTCGACAATGACAGCACCATCTCTGACAACGGCGGCAATCACTTTTTTCGGATCTGCATCGTGCTTAAATTTTTGAATTTCCATGGTGTTTCCCTTTCCTAATGGAGACGGAACTACACCATAGATTCCAGGCAATGCCCCCCTACCAGCTTTAGTGGGGGTCTGGCGCGTTCAGATCTGCTTTCTGAACAGAATCCAGACGTCTAAATTCTTTCAAGAAATTGAATTCTATAATAGACCTGTTGCAAAAGTAG
>DIVF01000060.1 GCA_002423285.1 Micavibrio sp. UBA6139
CTACTTTTGCAACAGGTCTATTTCTGAATTAGAAGTGTTGGCTGAAGAAAAATATCAAGGATTTAAGGTCTGTGCGGAGCAGGATATTGCTCAATTAAGGGCCGGTCTTGAAAAGAGAATTCTTGATTTATTACCTAGCGCCAGTGCTGCGGGGTTATCATCGGGTTATGTGGATGCAAAAGGACGATATGCAAATCCGTTCGCCACTATCTCATATTACGTTATGTTTGTTGTTCCTTTAGTCCTCGCAACCGTTTATTTTTACTTCTTGCATGGACAAGAGTTGGATGGAAAGTCACTTGTGCTTAGGTTCTTAGTGATTTCTCCAATGTTAGCTATTTCGTCGTTCGGGCTCTGGTCTATTCGCTTGAATAGAAGATTGTATGAAGAATATAACTACAAACAACGTGTAATGCAGCTGTATGATGGTTTTTCTAGAGTTGTAGATGAGGATGGTTCAGAAGAGCAGAAGGAGGCTTTGATTGATGTTATGATTGATGCAGTGAAAGAGAAGCCTTCCTTAATGATGTCAAAGTATGATCGCGGCGGTATTTCCCTGATTGATAAGCTCGCGGGCTCAACAAATCATCAAGATAACTCTGCAAAAGAATAGTGAATAAAACAAAGGGGGCGGTTGCCCCCTTTGTTTTTACTGTTCTCATTGTGTTGGGCGGAAATGCTTCTTTGAGTATCACGGGGGCGGTGTGGTTTTCAATACATTGAAAGATTACTTCTCATCCCCCATCCGCAATGCCGCGATAAACGCACTTTGCGGAATGTCCACGTTGCCGTATTGGCGCATTTTCAGTTTACCTTTTTTCTGCTTATCCAGCAGTTTGCGTTTACGGCTGATGTCGCCGCCGTAGCATTTGGCGGTGACGTCTTTGCGCATGGCGGAGAGATCTTCGCGGGCGACGATTTTACCGCCGATGGCGGCTTGGATGGCGATTTTGAACATCTGGCGTGGGATCAGGTCTTTCAGGCGTTCGCATAATTGGCGGCCACGGCGTTCGGCTTGGGAGCGGTGGACGATCATGGCGAGCGCATCGACGGGTTCCTGGTTGACGAGGATTTCCATCTTTACCAGATCGCCTTCTTGATAATGATCAATCGCGTAATCGAAGCTGGCGTAGCCGCGCGAGATTGATTTCAGGCGGTCATAGAAGTCAAAGACCACTTCGTTCAGCGGCAGCATATAGACCAACATGGCGCGGTTCCCGACATAGGTCAGTTCCACTTGCGTGCCGCGACGTTCCTGGCACAGTTGCAGAAGCCCGCCCAGATATTCATCCGGGGTCAGGATGGTGGCCTTGATCCATGGTTCGTGAATTTCGGCGATGCGTTGTGGTTCTGGCATATCGACCGGGTTATAGATGGTCAGATTGTCGCCATTGGTCAGTTTCAATTCATAAACAACGCTGGGCGCGGTCGGGATCAGATCGAGATCGAATTCGCGGTCGAGGCGTTCTTGAATAATTTCCATGTGCAACAGGCCAAGGAAGCCGCAACGGAACCCCATGCCCAAGGCTTGAGAGCTTTCGGCTTCGTAATGCAGTGACGCATCGTTCAGTTTCAGCTTGCCAATTGATTCACGCAGTTTTTCAAATTCTGATGAGTCGGCAGGGAACAGGGAGCAGAACACCATCGGCACAGACGGTTTAAACCCGGCCAGCGGTGCAGCGCATTGGTGGCGTTCATCGGTGATGGTGTCGCCAACGCGCGTATCGGAAATGTCTTTAATGGCGGCGGTGATGAAACCCATCTCGCCGGGGCCGAGTTCGTTCAGAACAACTTTTTTCGGCGTGAACATACCAACGCGGTCAATGTCGCGGGTGGCGCCGGTGGCCATAAAGCGGATCTTTTGACCCTTTTTCAAATAGCCATCAATAACGCGCACCAGAATGACCACGCCGAGGTAAGAATCGTACCAGCTATCGACCAGCAGCGCCTTGGTCGGTGCATCCGGGTTGCCTTTGGGGGCGGGAAGGTCGGTGACGATGGCTTCGAGAAGCGCTGGAATATTCACACCTGTTTTACCCGATACGGCAACGGCGCGGGAGGTGTCGAGGCCGATAACGTCTTCGACTTCTTTTTTGGCGGCTTCAACATCGGCTGCTGGCAGGTCGATCTTGTTTACGACCGTGATGATTTCGTGGTTGTTGTCGAGGGCTTGATAGACGTTGGCCAGTGTTTGCGCCTCAACCCCTTGGGTGGAGTCAACGACCAGCAGCGAGCCTTCGCATGACGCCAGCGAACGCGATACTTCATAGGCGAAGTCAACGTGGCCGGGTGTGTCCATCAGGTTGAATTGGTATTCGATGCCGTCTTTTGCCGTATAGGCAAGGCGGACGGTTTGCGCCTTAATGGTGATGCCGCGTTCGCGCTCGATATCCATGTTATCGAGGACCTGTTCGGTCATTTCGCGTGCTTCCAGCCCGCCGCAGGACTGAATCAGGCGGTCGGCCAGGGTGGATTTACCGTGGTCGATATGGGCGATAATCGCAAAGTTGCGAATGTGTTCTAATGGCTTTGTCATACATGTTTCCTGTTTGGGCGGACAATACAGGGAAGGGGCGGGGTTATCAAGCACCCAAATCCAGCTTTTCCAGTGATTTATGGGGTGGTTTTGCCTGATTTATCAACTTGTTAACGGGGCCGTTCGGGTCGGGGGTTTTGCGGGCGGCTTGCCATTTTGGGCTGAATTGGGCATGATCGCCGCCAACCCAATATAAACCCAACCACTGACGGGAAATGAAGCCATGAACAATAAGACCAAAAACCGCGTTATCTTTGTGCTGCCTGTTGTTGTGGCGCTGGTCGTTGTTGGGGTTGTGTTGTTCTTTGTCCTGTTTGGCGGGACGAATGGCGCGGCGACGGCAACAGAAACGGCTGATGCCGGTGAAGCAATGAGTGCATCATCCGAAGGGATGGGCCCGTCCTGTGCGTTTGATTTTCTGGTTGGTTTGAAAAGCGATGTGGCGGAAACGCAAATCGCTTCACTGGGCCGCCCGATCCGCGTTCTGGGTCCGGATTCAATGGCGACGCAAGATTACTCTGCTGAGCGGATCAACCTGATGGTTGATGCCGATGGCGTTGTTCAATCGGTCAACTGCCAATAATTTAAACTGTGATCAGATGATGTTTGTTTACGGGCGCGCCAGTGGTGCGGCCGGGGCAGCGTTCAGGGTGTTTTCCACCTGTGGTGCTGCGGCACCGATGCCTTTTAACAGGCCGTGTCCGCCAACATCTTGGATCAGCCAATTGCCCTGTGACAGGTCGGGAATTCCCAGTGCTGCGGTTTTAAAATCTTGTTTCGCCATTTGTAACACCCCTTATGATTTTTTTTATTTTAGTTGCGGTGAATGATGAGGGGATAGTAATTGCCCCCTTCATGTTCGCCCGTTGAATCATTGGTCAGGACCATCAGGACCTGAAAAGCATTTTGCATGTATTTGGAAAGGTCTGGTGAGACGGCAATCCCAAAATTGCGGACATCGCCATCATTCATCACAAAATCAAGACGGTTGGTGGAAATATTGAATTCCAGCCAAGACAGTTTTTTGCGGAAATTTTTATTGTGAAAAACAACGACACGGGCCTGATCATTGATGGCCAGATTCAGCTTGAAAGCCGGGTCGGTCAGTTCCGACGCGATCACCTTCGCAGAAGCAGATTCAATGTAACGATCGGCCAGCATGGTCATAATGGTTTTCCCGAAATCTCTAAACGTTGTTATACGCCCATTTAACACGATTCAGATTAAGGTCAGGTTAATTGGAAAATGTTTTTTCAAATAAAAGAAGGGGCCGGAAAACCGGCCCCCAATTCAGTTTGCTGGAAAAATACGTCTGTCTATTGGCCCATGCCCGGTGCGATGGATGGGGCCACTGTGGCGCGCTCCATCTCGGCCATGTTGAGATTTCCCATCAGCTTGGATGAGAAATCAGTATTGCCAAAGCTGGCCACAGAATTACTATTTTGTAGACTGGCAAGGCCAAGGCGGGCTTGCGCGTCATTGCCTGTATCGGGCAGGTTTGCCGCGTTCAGGCGGAATACGTTGGACAGGCCGGTATCAAGGCCGGGTGCGCGTTCTTGCAACAAATTCGCTGCACTGTGAAATGTTTGTCCTAAGCTCATTCTATAACCCCCAAATATTACGCAATTTCAATTTATGTTTTTTATTCTGTTTCTTTTTTTAAGCGGGCGGTGCGCGCCTGACCTGCATGGGTGCCTTTTGGAACCCTGTTACCTTGTCGCCATCGGTCAGATAGAAATAAACCAGATTGGCACTACGGACCCGTGCATGAAGGGCGGGTGGTACTTCGGCATAAACAATGCCGGCACGCATATCATGTGGAATTAATTCAATGATGCCGCTGACCGGATCAAATTCAACCCATGCCAGACGACCCGGTAAAACCTTGTCATGAAAGACCCAGATTTTGGCCTGTTCGTTGATCAGGATTTCGAACTTCATCAGATCGCCAAGAGCAATGCGTAATGCCCCGGCGCTGTTTCTGTTCTCTGCTGTTGCGGCGGTTAAAGCCAAATCCGTATTCCTTTGTTCTGTTCCCCCGATTGTGCCCGTAAAGTCTTTAAAAATGCTTTATTTACGGGCCGAATCGGCGTTTTTTATCTGGCGGATGCCATAATTATTCTACATCGAGCTTGGCATATAGATGCTCCGGCGGTAATCCGGGTCGTTGGCAGCCGGAACCGGTGCGCTGACAACGGGTGCGGTCGTGTTCAGCGTTGCGTTTCTAAAGGCGTGGCTGGTTGAGGCTGGGTCGGGCTGAGCTTCTGGTGCTGGCGGTGCCGCTCTTTCCGCAAAATTGCCTTTCAGCGGGGCCGGACCTGTGGCCGTTGGTGCGGCCGTAGTTGGTTGTGCATTTGGTTCTGTACCCGGTGCTGCGGGTGCTGGAACAAAGGTCGCTCCGGCAGGGTTTTGGTCATTGTTATTATTCATCGCGCTGCGGACACCCGATACGATCAGGCTTGGCTTACCAAACAATGCCCCCATCAGGTCTAAAAGAACGCCAAAGATCATTGCGCTTTTCAGGCCGTTGGCAACACGTTGACCGGGGGAGCGCGCATCGCCCGCCGCGCCCAGTGCAAAACCACCAATCAAACCCCATTTCAACATTGGGTTTTGTTCGGCAATATCCAAGGCCTTTTGCATGGCCGGATTATCTTGGGCAAAGCCACGCAGGGCGGTCATTGCCTTGGCCGGGTCTTTCAACATGGCCGCGATATTCAAGGCCTCTAAGGATTCTTCAGCTTGATCTCTGATGTCTCCGGCGCGGTCCCTTGCGCCAGCGGCGGCGCCGCTCAGGCGTTCTCTTACTGTTGGGGCATCGCCTTCGGCGGTGGCTAGGGCAACATCGCCGGCGTTCGGTGTTTCAGGATGCAAGGCATCATTGACCCGTTGAGCTTGGGCCGTATTTCGAACCCAGCCCGGCGCAAAGAAGGTTACGACTGGATTGTTGAGGGCCGTGGACAGTGTTTGACTGACGGCTTCCTGATCTGCGCCGGTGGCGGAGGAGAAAAGACGTGACAGTGTTCGGGGCGCATTGCCCGCTGTATCGAGTGCAGCGTTACCGGCTGTATTGATAACGGCCTCTGCGGGTTCAGAAGAAACCAGACCAACTGCGGTATCCAATACGGATGCGCCTGCCGAGAGAACGGCGGAATCCACGGCAATATAACCACTGGCAGCGGCTTTAATGCCTGTACCCAAAACTTCTGTAGAGGTACCGCCTGTTAAAAGATCTGCGCCACTGACCGCGCCGACGGCACCGGCAGCTGCGACTTTATTGTTGCCAGCCCATCTCAAGACGCCGATGGGTGCACGCCATTGCGCGGCAAAAACATCATAGGCTGCCCGCGCGGGGTGGGCCGCTGCATTTGCGGCGATGTCCTTGATGCCTTCAGCAGAGAAGGTTGCTCTTAAGGAATCCATTCTGGCGGCCATGCCGCCTTTCATCTGAACGTCACTGATTTCCTGCACACGGGCTTTCAGGGCATCAGGCAGTTTGCTGCTCTGGATGGCGGCGTTATCGCCTTCCTTCAAACCATGACGGCGGGCCTGCAAAATAACGCGGTCATAAAGATCTTCACGGCCACTGCGGGCAAAGATGCCCAATTTGTCGGCTGTGGATCCATTACCTTCCAGGATACGGTTGACCTCGCGGCGGGACAATGTCCCAGTGGTGTTGGTTGCCGTATCGGCAACAACATCAGCGGCACGGACCGCTGGTCTTGCAGCCGCGGGTGGAACGGCGTTATCGGCGCCGGATCTGGCCTGTTGCAGGCGTTCGGCCACTTCATCCGCGTTCAGGTCGCGTGGTGCGCGTGCGCGGCGTGCTGCGGCAATGGTGTCGGCGTTATTGGCGGCGGTGCTGGCACCGCGTGCGGCAATGCTATTAAAATCTGTAATGCTTCTTGTCAGTGTGCTGCCGATATTGCCGCTGGCAGGGATGTCCATCCTGGCCAGAAATTCTGTGGCATTAATGTTACGGCCAGCAGCCAAGTCGGCACCGGCGCGCGTGATGTAATCCAGATTGCTGCCGACCTTTGTGGTCATGCTCATAAATTCGGCATTGTTCATCAGGGCTCGGCCCTCAGCAGAGCCGCGCAGCAATTCATCAACTTTGCCGCTGCGCATCGCATCCATCAGGGCATCGCTATCGCGGGCCAAAAATCGGGCGACGTTTTGATCGGCGTGGCCAGATGTTTCCAGCAACAAACGGGTAAGGGCTCTAGGGTTCATGGATTACACTCCTTCTACACAACTGGCGCGTTGATTGTTGGCGCCTTGTAAACTGGTTTTTGTTGATCGGGTTCTACTGCGGGGGCCGCATTGTTTTGTGCGGTCTGGTTGGCAGCGTTTTCAAAATTGGCACCCAGAGAACCTGCAGCAGCAGGGGCTTTCTCAGCAGCCTGTAATTCTGTTTCCACGGATGGATCTGCGGCCTTTAAATCTTGCCACAGGGCTTCGCGTTGTTCCGGCGTGACATCCTGACCTTGCAGTTTTTGGATGATGTCATTATGCGCCTCAACATTATCCAGCTGGGTCATCAGCGCGGTATGGCGTTCGGTGGAGAGCGCAGGATTGTTCAGTTCTTCCATGATGTTTTCTAATTTGGATTGAACGCGCTGGGCGCTGTTGTTCAGGGCGGTTTGTTCCGTGACTGCGGTTCCCAGAACACTTTGTGCCATTTCGGTGCGAACGGTGTCAGCCAAGGTCGATGCGTTTTTATCCGTTGTATAAAGATCATAACCACGCCATGCACCAACACCACCTTCAATACCAAGGGCAACTTTGCTGGCCAAGGGGTTGACGAATTTTGCAGTGGCGCTTGCGGCCCGTGCCCCACCGGCAGTGGCTTCTGCGGCAACGGTTGCGACTTCGATACCGCGTGTCGCACCGGAAACGGCCCGAACAACATTGGCACCGCGTGCAACGGCCAGACCACCACCAACAGCGGCCCCGCCAATGCCGCCTGTGGCGACAGTGATGGCAACGAAACCTGCAATTTCACCAACGACTTGACCGCCTGCGATGATGGCGCGTTCGCGGTCGTTTTGGGCTTGGGTCCATGTCACGGAATTGGCAGCACGATCAGCAAAATTGCTTTCGTATTTTTCGCCGCCAGTCAGGTGGCGAACGGTCCAGTTATAGCCAACGCCAACGGCCAGATCGCCGATTCCACCAACACTGGAGGCGAGACCGCGTGTGACGCCCTGTGTGGCGACCTCCACGGTGCGGGCTTGTTCACTGGCCCAATCTTTTGCACTCTCTAACCAACCCATTTTGTTCCCCAACAGCAGGCAGTTTTGTTATTGTCTGCCCACTATATTGTCATAATATTAAAGTCTGGTTAATTTTACCTACAATTGAAGATGATTTCGGCGGGGGATGTGGTGCAGGAAAGGGCCGGAATGCTAATCGGGCCGCCTGTTTCCAGACGGCCCGATCAAATTCATTGTTCTTAGGCTGAAAGCCTTAGCCCATGCTGAGCGCCGGGGTCATCAGCGGACGCTGTGAAGAGATTTGCGGCGCGCGTGGTGCTGGGGCCGGAACATCTTCAACGCGTGCTTCAGGCGTGCCACTCGCGGTCTTGTTAAAGGCATTGGACAGCTTGCTGCTGGCCTCTGTAATCAGGTTGCTGTGCTGGCCGAACAGGAAGTGGCCAATTGCACCAAACAGTAAAGCCAGAACCAGTGCGTTCTTGGTTGCGTTTGCGGCACGACCGCCAACACCGTTGCCGTCCATTGCTCCTGTTACGCCACCAATGGCCAGACCAGCTTGGATGAAGCGGTTGGACAAAGCGTCTTGTTTCGCCAGAGCACCCCAACGGGCCAGTTCAGCACTATCAACCAGACCACCGAACATATCTTCTGCGTCATTGGCAATGTCTTCTGCTCGTTCACGGAAAGCACCGGAAGGACGCAGCGTATCTGGAACCTGAATGCCACCATCCTGTGCGCCACCGCTCAAAACGGTGGACAGGGTGCTCAGTTTACCGACCGGAACAGCACCAGCAACGTCGGAAACGATGTCCGGGCCGTAGCGTTGAACGACAGTTGTGCCTGCACCGGCCAGACCGACGCCGATTTTGGCACCAGTATCCAGAACCGTGCGACCAGCGGATTCTACATTATCTTTACCAACAACCAGGCCAACGCCCGATGCCGCAACTTCACCCGCACCAAGGATAACGCGTGTGGACGCGCCGTCTGTTGCATAGTGTGCGCCGCCAACGGCCAGAGCCGTTCTTGCTGTGTTTGTGACGGGTTGTTTCGCGACCCAGAAAGCACCGCGACCGATGGAGGGGAGAGCGCGTGCAACATAAGGCAACGCGCGTGCGGCCAACATACCGAGACCGTAAATAATTGGAGCAACCATAGAACACCCTCCTAAATATTATTATTTTTTACGCTGATTAACCCTTTAGAGATTTAGGTTAACCGTACGGTCATAATACTTAAAAGGGTCTTAAAAATCCATAAAATTGTGTTTATGTAAAAAATAGGTGTAACCGACTGATTCAAGGGCCTGAATCGGGTTTTTCAACAATGTTATCGACAGGAGTCTTTGCTCAGGATGCTGCGGATACGTCTTTTGTGCCTGTTTCTGCGGCATCAATCCGGTAGCGGCCAGTATTGTGGCCGTAAAGGCCCGGGCAACCGGACAGAGGGGTGAAGTCCGTCTTCAGTGCCGCCATGTTTTCCGATTCGCCCAGAATCAGGAAACCGTTCTCATCCAGCTGTTCGCTCATCCGCCCCAAAATCGACTGGCGGGTGTTGTTTTCAAAATTGCTGAGAACATTGCGGCAGAAAATAATATCAAACAGACCCAGGTCATCAATCGATTCAATCAGGTTCGATTGTTCAAAGGTGACGAGGTTGCGGATAGAATCCTGCAAATGCCAGACATCATCGCGTTCCTGAAAATATTGGATCAGGTAGGAAACAGGCAGGCCGCGCTGGACTTCAAATTGCGTGTAATCGGCGCTGCTGGCTTTACGGATCGATTGTGATGAAATATCGGTGCCGATGATTTCAATCTTCCAGCCTTTCAGCTTGGATTCGATTTGCTTCAATGTAATCGCGATGGAATACGCTTCCTGACCCGTGCCGCACCCGGCAGACCAGATACGTAAATGCTTGTTGCGACCACGGTCCTTGATCAGATGCGGGATCAAAACATCGCGCAACGTGGTGAATGGGGTCATGTCCCGGAAGAACGATGTGTCGCTGGTTGACATCGCTTCGATGACATCGTTGAGCAGGGCTGTATCAGGAATGCCGCGCAGCGCCAGTGTCATCGCTTCCAAAGTGGGATAGCCCCATTTGCGCGACACAGGCGTCAGGCGTGAATCAAGCAGGTACGATTTCTCGGCCGTCAAAGACAGACCGGAATTACGCAGCAACAAATCACGGTAGAGTTCGAAATCACTGATTTTCATAGCGGATTGAGTTTAACGGACCATAGGAAACACACAAGCGCGAAAAGCCTTATAACAGGCCGATCTGCACGAATTTATTTTGCAGAATTTCACTGTCGAAAGGTTTCATCACATATTCATTGGCCCCGGCACGCAAAGCCCGCTGAACATGGTTGATATCATTTTCCGTGGTGCAAAAAATAACCTTTGGGTGGGCTCCGTCCTTCATGGCACGCAGCTTTTCAAGGAATTCGAGGCCGCTCATCACCGGCATGTTCCAATCCAGTATAATGGCATCGGGCATTTGTGACTGGCACATGGCAAAGGCCTGATCACCGTCTTCGGCTTCATGGCAGGCAAAGCCGAAATCGGATGCGATACGGGTCGCAACCTTGCGCACGACACGGCTATCATCAACGATCAAACAGGATTTCATAAAAGATTCCAATGCGTTTGAGGCAACAAGACTTGCCCGTATTGTAGGCATTGGAACCTTAAGCCTTGTTTAACACAGGGCTGGGAGTTTTATGATTTCGCGATTTTGAAGGCAATTCGGCCTTCGGCTTGCTCAGAAATCGTAATTGTATGGCCATATTGCGCAGCAAGAACACCAATGACATAGGGGTGAACCATGCGCGGATCGATGACCGATACGTCCATTTTCAAGGATAGTGCCGAATCGACCTGTGGGCGAATATTGGCATCCGGACCTTCGCCTGAAATGGTGGTAACGCCATTTTCCAGGGAAACGCGCAAAACACCGCCCTTTGGTAAGGCTTCCTGACCTAGCATCAAACCGCAAAGGAGCAATTTGCAAAAACCATCGGGGCGGTCAAAGTCGGCAAAAATCGCGTGGGCGTCCCATTCCTGACGGACTTTTTCTTCACAGGCGAGAAGATCGCCGAAAATGCGGTGTACATCGGCAGGCTTCACGGTGGAATCACGCCCGCCCGTGCCATAGGCCAGACGGAAGACTTGCAAACGCGCGGCGGCGCTTTCCGCGCTCATCGCGATCAGGCTGATGGCGTCGGAAGTATCGCCGCCATTCATATCTTCTTGCAAAAACTCGACACCGTTATTCACAGCCCCGACAGGTGAGATGAGATCGTGGCAGATGCGCGAAGCCATCAGTTCCAGAACAGAGGAGTCGATCATTTGTTTTTCCATGAGAGTCTATTTTCCTGATTTTTTATTATTGAACGAAGCTGACTTTATAGCCGATCTTCAACACTTCATCCTTGACCATCGCCTTTAAACGCTCCAGTGCTTCTACGCTTTGCGCTTCACAGCGTGTGACAAGGACGTTTTGCGTGTTGGAAGCCCGCAGCAACCACCAGCCATCCGGTGTGTTCACACGCGCACCATCAATATCATTCACCGTTACGGATGCATCCTTCGCGGCGATGGATTTGACGGAGTTGACCACGCTGGTGACGAGGTTGAATTTATCTTTTTCTTCCACTTCAAAGCGGATTTCCGGTGTGTTGCAGGTTTGCGGCAAAGTAGAAACGAGGGCCGATGCCGGGCCGTTTGATGCAATCACCGCGTCAATCAAACGAATGCCGCAATAAAGACCATCATCAAACCCGTACCAACCATCACCAAAGAAGATGTGACCTGAAAGTTCCCCGGCCAGCGGAGCCTTCATTTCATACATCTTGGCCTTGATCAAAGAATGGCCTGTCTTCCACATCACCGGGGTCCCGCCCAGTTTTTTGATTTCGTCATACATGACTTGGGAACATTTTACGTCACCAATAATCGGCGCACCGGGGTGACGTTTCAAAACATCACGGGCATAGATGGTGATGAGCGTGTCACAGCGCAAAATATTACCCTGTTCATCGACAGCACCCACGCGGTCGGCATCACCGTCAAAGGCAATCCCCAGATCGCATTTCTTTTCGCGCACAACCTTGATGAGATCCTCAAGGTTCTTATCAACGGTTGGGTCCGGGTGGTGGTTCGGGAAGGTGCCGTCAATCTCATCATAGAGCATGATATGTTCGCCGGGCAGTTTCGCGCACAAACGGCGCAGAATTTCACCCGCCGCGCCATTGCCGTTATCCCATGCGATGCGCATTTCTTTACCCGGTTTCAACAAGGTATCGCGCATCAGGCGGTCAACATACTGGTCTTGAATATCAAAGTCAGAAACGCTACCCACGCCAAGGTCATAGTCACCTTCACGGGCAATGCGGCCAATTTCCTGAACGGCTTCACCGTAAACAGGGCCATTTAACAAGGTCATTTTAAAGCCGTTATAATCCGCCGGGTTGTGGGAACCGGTAATCATCAGGCCCGCATCAGCTTGGCGGTCTTTTACCGCAAAATACAGCATCGGGGTTGGACCAACGCCAATGCGCTCCACGGTAATGCCAACGGCAATCAAACCGGCGGTCATGGCTTCTTGCAAAGCAGGGCTAGACGCGCGGCCATCAAAGCTCAGGCAGATGCGGCTGCCACCGGTTTTGCGTTTCACATAGGTGCCATAGGCACAACCCACCGCATAGGCATCATTGGCTGACAGGTTCTTGCCGATCTGGCCGCGAATATCATATTCGCGGAGAATTTCCTGATCGAAGGAATAAGGTTGCGGTGTTGCTGTTTTAAATGCGGTTGCAGATTGCATGGTTTTTATTTCCTTACTGCGTTGCGAATTTTTTCAAGAGGGCCCGGACACTATCCCCGATTTCCGGGTCGTGCAGGGAGAAGGCGATATTGGCTTCGATAAAACCGATGCGGCTGCCGCAATCATAGCGTTGCCCTTCGTAACGGAAACCGTTGAAAGGTTGCTTGCCAATCAGCTTGGCCATGGCATCGGTCAATTGAATTTCACCGCCAGCGCCTTTTTCAAAAGAGGCCAGATGGTTGAAGACTTCCGGTTGCAGGATATAGCGGCCAATGACAGACAATGTGGACGGCGCATTTTCAGGCTTGGGCTTTTCAACCAGCCCTTTAATATCAACCAGTTTCCCATCATCGCTTTTAATATCAAGGATACCGTAGCTGGAGGTTTGTTCGCGCGGGACATCCATAATCGCGACCAAATTTCCGCCGACCTTATTGTAGGTATCGATCATCTGCGCCAGACAGCCGCGCTGTGCCAGCACCACATCATCAGGCAGCAAAATAGCGAAGGGCTCATCACCGACCAGTTTCTTCGCACACCAGATCGCATGGCCCAGACCCAGCGGTTTTGCCTGACGGGTCAGGAACAGGGATCCTTCCGGCAGGGCGGTGGAATTGACCTTGTCCAGCAGATCAGTCTTTCCCCGGGATTCCAGTGTCGCCATCAATTCAGGCTGGTGATCGAAATGCTCTTCCAGCATTTCCTTGGCACGGCCTGTGACGAAAATGAATTCTTCGATCCCGGCTTCGCGGGCCTCATCAATCGCGTGCTGGATCAGCGGGCGATCGACCAAGGGAAGCATTTCCTTTGGCATGACTTTTGTCGCGGGCAGGAAACGCGTCCCCAGACCGGCCACCGGGAAGACGGCCTTGCGAACGGGTTTCCATGATTTTTTTGCAAACAACATTGAATCTGTCTTATGCCAAATGGTTGTGAAAATCTGAGCGAATTAAGGCATAGACGTACAGGGTTTTCAAGGTGAAGCGGTTTATTTACCGTATTCACTATTTCAGCAGATAATCCCGCGCCGCGTTCAGCTTCGCCGCCATCCATTCGCTGCCCTGCTGGTCGGGGTGGATTTTCATCATCAGGCGTTTATAGGCTTCATGGATTGTGTCCTCATCCGCTCCCTCAGCCAGGCCTAAAATGGCCAAGGCTTCGCTGCGGGTCATCGGTTTGTCACTGCTGTTTTTAACCGGGGTTTTGCGCCGCTTCCAAAAGGCGAGGCCCAGAGGCCAAAGGGCCAGTAAAATCGCCAGCGCCGCAGGCAAACGCCCGGTCAGGGTTAAAATCAACAACGCGCCTGCAACAACAGCCGTGAATATCGCCAGAATCAATGTGCCTGCCTGTTTCGGGCTGGCTTGAATCAAAAATTTATAAAGCCCATAGAGAGCCAGCAACAGGCCAAGGGCCAAAAGCGCATAGGGCATGATTGTGTGTTTCCTTATCCCGCGATACTATCCAACCCATCATGAACCAGATGGTATAAAAAGAAAATAACATGGAACAGGCCGCCAAATTAAGCGCATTGCGCACCGAACTGAAAAACCAAGCCGTTGACGGATTTCTGATCCCCCGTTCCGATGAATATCAGGGCGAATATGTTCCAGCGAGTGCTGAGCGTCTGGTATGGCTGACCGGGTTTACGGGGTCGGCCGGGATTGCCGCGGTCCTGACCAACAAGGCCGTTGTCACCACCGATAGCCGTTATGAATTACAAGTCGTCGATCAAGTTGATGGGGCGCATTTTGAAACGCGCATTACGACCATGGCGGGGCTGGCCCAATGGGTCGGGCAGAACGCGACGCGCGGGCAGGTGATTGGTTATGACCCGAAACTGCACACCCCGGCGCAAATTGCCGCGCTGGAGACTGTGCTGCGCACATCGGGCATTACCTTAAAGCCACTGGATAAAAATCCGCTGGATGCGGTCTGGGCCAACCGTCCATCGGCCCCGATGGATAAGGTTGAAGTGTTCCCTGAAGCCATTGCCGGGCGCAGCGCGCGCGATAAACGTGAATCCATTGCCGCCGACATTGTGAAAATGGGCGCGCAGGCGGGTGTGATTACGATGCCGGACTCCATTGCGTGGTTGTTGAATATTCGCGGCACCGATGTGCCGCATACGCCCTTGGCCCTGTCCACGGCAATTGTTCATGACAATGGCGATGTTGACTGGTTTATCCCGGCGGCCAAAATTCCAGCCGATGTGGTCGCGCATCTGGGCAATCATGTGCAGGTGAAGGCCCCTTCAACGCTGGAAGCCTCCTTGCAAAGCCTAGCCGGGAAAAAGGTGCAGTTTGATCCGAAGCGGTCTTCTGTCTGGTTCCGTCTGGTGCTGGATAAGGCTGGCGTGACCGTTCTGGAGCAGGGTGATCCTTGCGTGATGCCAAAGGCTTGTAAAACGCCCCAAGAACAAAATGCCATCCGTAACGCGCATTTGCGTGACGGGGTTGCGGTCACAAAATTCCTGTGCTGGCTGGATAGTGAAGGGGTGAAGGGCAACCTGACCGAATTGGCTGTGGTTGATAAGCTGGAAGAATTCCGAAAATTAGATGCCAGTTTCCGCGACGGCAGTTTTGATACCATTTCCGGCTGGGCCGCGAACGGCGCGATTGTTCATTACCGCGCCACGCCAGAAAGCAATGCATCGATCATTCCACCGGGCATCCTGCTGCTCGATTCCGGTGCGCAATATCAAGAAGGCACCACCGACATCACCCGCACCGTCACCATCGGCGCACCGGGTGAAGATGTGCGTGAAGCCTTCACCCTCGTTCTAAAGGGTCATATCGGCATTGCCGCCGTTCGCTTCCCCGCCGGGACCAATGGCGGGCAGATCGATATTCTCGCCCGTAAAGCTCTGTGGGATGCCGGGATGGATTACGGGCACGGCACAGGCCACGGTGTTGGCTGTTATCTGTCCGTCCATGAAGAGGGCGGACGCATTTCTCAAGTCGGCACCACACCATTTAAACCCGGCATGGTCGTTTCCAACGAACCCGGTTATTACAAGGAAGGGGCCTTTGGCATCCGCATTGAAAACCTTGTTCTGGTGAAAGATGACGGTAAGGCTGCGCACGGCAACGCCAATATGCTGTCCTTTGAAACGCTGACGCTGGTGCCGTTTGATCGCCGCCTAATGAAACTCGATTTGCTGGACGCGGCAGAGATTGCATGGGTCAATGATTACCATGCCCGTGTCGCTAAGGCGTTATCACCGTATCTGAGCAAAGAAGAAAACAAATGGCTGGCGGAGGCCACCGCCCCACTAAAAAAGCCTAATGCCGCCCGGCCAACGCCGCAGCGGCCAGCACCAGCACCGTAAGGATTTATGAAGAGGCCATTGGCCCCTTCAAACTACCCCGGCTTTTTTGCGCCGCAGGCAATAAGCGGCATTGCTGTTGTCGTGATATTTGTTATTGCCTGCGGCGCGAAGTGAATGGGGTTTAAGGGGGCGATGCCCCCTTAGTCTTTGGCCCTTTGTAAAAAAACACCCCGGAATAAACCGGGGTGTTTTTTTATCCTGATATGAAAGGCCTGTGGAAATTAATCCCCAGTACGCTCCTTGCGCTTACGCTCGAGCTTGCGCCAACGACGCACAGCTTCCGCTTGTTCGCGTTTACGTTTTACTGACGGCTTTTCAAAATCACGACGCAGTTTCATTTCACGGAAAATACCTTCCCGCTGCATTTTCTTTTTCAAAGCACGCAGTGCTTGGTCCACATTGTTATCGCGGACATGAACGCTAACCAACGAAATCACCCCTTTCTGATCTAAGATGCGCTGGTTTTACCCGCCAAACCCGTGGGACGCAAGGGTAAAGTGGCGGAAAAAGGTGGACAGCGGGGAATTAAAGGGCAAAAATGCCCCTAATAATTAAAAAATGACAGGGACAGGTTCAAAATGACCACAATGCTGGGGATACCCAAGCTGCGCCATAGCTTCACAGAAGCCGTCCGCGCCAGCCTTGAATTATGTGCTTTCCAAGCCTCGCGCGCGATTCTGAGCGCAGCCACCCCGCCGGGCGATGGTGCTCCGGTGCTGGTTTTTCCCGGTTTTGGGGCGGGGGATGGCACGACGGCGGTCTTACGTGGGTTTTTGAAGGATAAGGGTTATTTCGCCCATGCCTTGAAAGGTGGGCGTAATCTCGGCCCCAGCCAGGATGCCCTGACCCAGATGCGCGACCGTTTGGATGAGGTGTTCAAGCAACATGATGGACGGAAAGTTACCCTGATCGGCCACAGCCTTGGCGGAGTCTTTGCCCGTGAACTGGCCCGTGCTTACCCGGATAAGGTGGAGCAGGTGATTACCTTGGGCAGCCCGTTTGGCGCCAGTGAGAAATCAGAAATCTCCGTCCGTGCATTGTTGCGCATGTTCCACATTCTTTATGGCGGGAAGCGCGATTATGTTGGCAACCGGTCAATCACAGATCATTTGCTCGATCAATTGCCTGTACCAAGCACATCGATCTATTCCCAAATGGATGGTGTGGTGAACTGGCGGTCTTGCATCAATCAGCTGGGGCAGAAAAATGCCGATCATGCGGAAGTCATGTCCAGCCATTGCGGTCTGGTCATGAACCCGTTATCGATGCTGGTGGTATTGGACCGGTTACAACAAAAGCCCGGTGAGTGGAAACCGTTTAATCGCTATAAATATAGCGGATTCCTGTTTCCATCCGATCAGGGGCATGAAACCTATACCCCGCCAAGCCGCCCAAAAAGATCACACCTTCCCGGACCCTATATTTTTGATTAGTCTCTGATCTATGGGACAGGAAATTGAATATCGCTATCTGTTGAAGAGTTTGCCCCCCACGGGTGCGGTAAAGCCACACGCGATTGCACAGGGGTATCTTTCTACTGATCCCGACCGCATTGTCCGTGTCCGCGTGAAGGGTGATCAAGGCTTCCTGACCATCAAGGGCCGCAAGATTGATGCGGTATCACCGGAATTTGAATACGAAATCCCGGTTGATGAAGCGCAGTCACTTTTGACATTGTGCGGCCAGAATGTTTTGACCAAGGACCGCTACGCGCTGGTCGGGCCGGACGGGATGATCTGGGACGTCGATATTTTCACCGGGCGTCATGCGGGATTGATGATTGCCGAAATTGAGCTGGCGATTATTGATGACCAATACATGATCCCATCATGGGTGGACGGGGCGGACATTACGGGTGATTCTCGTCTTGGCAATGCCGCGCTGGCGCAGATCGGTGACGATGCGCTGCGTGCTTTATTGGCGGAATATGCCGCCTAAGCCGCTTTTCGCGCTTTCAAATTCATCGCAGCATCCAGCAATGTTTTTGTGTAATCCTGTTGCGGATTATCAAAGATCGCGGCGGCGGGGCCGGATTCAACGACGACGCCGTCTTTCATGACGATCAAATCATGGGCCATGGCGCGAACAACGCGTAAGTCGTGGCTGATGAACAGATAGGCAAGGTTGTGGCGGTCTTGGAGTTCACGCAGCAGGTCAACGATTTGCGCCTGAACGGATACGTCCAGTGCCGATGTTGGTTCATCCAGAACCAGAAATTTCGGGTGCAGAACCATGGCGCGGGCGATGGCGATACGCTGGCGCTGGCCACCGGAAAATTCATGTGGGTAGCGGTGGCGTGATTCCGGGTCAAGGTGAACATCACGCAGGGCGGAGACGACGAGGTCTTCGCGGTCTGATTTAGAAATTTCGCGGCGGTGGATGTCGAGGCCTTCACCGATGATTTGCCCAACGCTCATGCGCGGGGACAGCGCACCGAAGGGGTCTTGGAAGACGACTTGCATGTCTTCACGAAGCGGGCGCATTTGTGTGCGGTTATAGGCGGAGATATCAGTGCCTTCAAACAGGATACGGCCCGTGGAGGGCGCAAGGCGCAGGAGCGCCAGACCCAATGTTGTTTTCCCGGACCCCGATTCACCGACAATGCCGATGGTTTGGCCACGGCGGACATTGAGACTCACGCCGTCCACGGCCTTCACGAAGGAGGATGCCTTCCCAAAGAAGTTTTTGCCGCGTGGGAAATGAACCTTGATATCATCGGCATCGAGAATAACGGGTGATGCTTCACTGGCGGAGGGTGGTGTTGATTGCGGGCGCGCGGCCAGCAGCATCTTTGTGTAATCATGCTGCGGGGCTGTGAACAGGGCGGTGGCGGTGCTTTGTTCAACCAGCTTGCCGTTTTTCATCACGCAAACGGTATCGGCCATTTTGTCAACGATGGATAGATCATGCGTGATGAGGAGCATCGCCATATTCAGGCGTGTTTTTAAGTCATTGAGCAGTTCAAGAATCTGCGCCTGTACCGTGACATCCAACGCGGTTGTGGGTTCATCGGCGATCAAGAGGTCGGGGTTATTGCAAAGGGCCATCGCAATGATTACGCGCTGGCGTTGCCCACCGGAGAGTTGATGCGGGTAGGCATCGAGGCGTGTTTTTAGTTGTGGCAGGCCGACAAGGTCGAGGAGTTCGAGGACGCGTTTCTTTGCGGCATCCTTGCTGAGACCTTGGTGCAAAATCAAACCTTCGGCGATCTGGCGTTCAATACTGTGCAACGGGTTGAGTGACGTCATGGGCTCTTGGAAAATCATGCCAACGCGGCGGCCACGCATTTCGCGCAAAATCGTGTCATTGGCACCGATGATTTCTTTATCTTCAAACTTGATCGATGATCCTGCTGCGTGGGCCGCGAGCGGATAGGGCAGAAGCTGCATGATGGACAAGGCAGTGACAGATTTCCCCGACCCTGATTCCCCGACCAGCGCCAGCGTTTCGCCGCGACGAATCGAAAAGGACACGCTATCCACCACGGTTTTTCCGCTGAAGGACACGTTGAGGTTCTGAATCTGTAAAAAAGGATTATCCATCTGCATATTCAAGCACATAGCGGCGGGGCAGGACAGGGGAAATGTTAATTTTTGTTAACCCTTTCCACCACAGAATCTGTTAAGATAAATCTATCATGGCGACAGAAGTCGGAACCATAGCCTCAGTAGAGGACATGCTGGCCCGCGCAAAGGCGGCAGCCGCAACAAAGGGAAGCACCGCTGGCCTCAGCCGTGTGCAGCAGATGCTTGCTGGCACCGAAACCACAGATACTGTTGAGTTGAGCCCTGTAGCCAAGTTGCTGCAAAGCGCTGCAACGACAACCAAAAAAACCTCCTATCAGGACGAAGACTGGTTCATCAACGCGAAAGTCGCGCAGTTGAAGGGCGACATTGCGCTTTATTCCACCCTGCCTGGTCTGGACCCGAACGGCGCGATCATGGAAAGCCTGACACAGGAAGTTAACGCACTGGTGACAAGCCAGCAGAATAAATTGAAAGCCGCCACAGCCGAGTCTGATAAAAAACAGGCTGAGCTGGCCAGACTTGAAAAAGAAAAAGCCGATGCGCCGATGAGTGCCGATAACATGTTGAAAAAAGTTAAAAACATCGCCGATGGCGTTGCCCCAACCGTTGAAGTCAACGCCACCGTTCAGAAGATGCTGGACAAGGTTAAGGGTTCCGTTGTGAACAAGACCGCCTGATCTGTTTTTTTAATTCCATGAAAATTGAGAAGAAAGAATGAAGGGAGCGTTGCCCCCTTCAAACTACCCCTGTCTTTTTTAGCGCCGCAGGCAACAGGTCATGTTGCCGGTCACTGCACGCTTTCCTATTGCCTGCGGCGCAAGGTCAAAGGCATGGGGTGCAGGGGGCATTTGCCCCCCTGCAATCTTCTCTTACATTTTCAAATGCAGAAAATCGACAACGCGTGCTTTGTCTTCCGGGCTTGGACCGGTAGCAACGACTGAGAAATCCTTTTTCAGGAAGTTTTTCAACGATGCTTCATTGCCCAATTTAACACGGGCATGTGTGTCGGTGATGCCGCGTGATTTTGCATCTTCCAGGCACAGATCAATCAGCTTGCCCATCAAACCCTGACCGCGTGCATCCGGGTGTACGGTGACGCAACCGATGATCGCGTGACGTTCTGCACCCGATGCTTCGTTGAAGGATGATTTCAGGATGGATGGTAATGTGACATCCATTTTGGTTGTTGCCTGACCAACCAGACGGCCCGCCGAATCGGTGATGCCGAAAATGGTGTCGGTGCCGCGTGCGAAGAAATCTTCCAGGTAAGCGCGATCACGCAGGATCGTTTGACCATCGGCGGATACGGCCTGCAATGTCAGAATGTCATCAATCCATGATGCATCCAAACGCAGTGTCGCGTTTTTTCTGACAAAACGAAACGCAGGGCGTTCAGCCGCAACGAAATCGGAAATGAGTTGAGATATGTCGGCGCGATACGCGCCAAGGGTTGCTGCGGACATAATTATGGACCTTCATCACATGTTTAAAGTTCTCTCCTGCAACCATGTGATGGCCTCCTGGTATAATAGCAGCTACGAAGCGGGTGTAGCTGAGTCACCGGACGCGAGGGTTTTCAGGTCTTTATCTTTCAGAGAGAACGAGTTACCTCATTAATTGGACTATTAGGCCGAATGCCCCTGCGGCGCAATAAAAAAAATCATACCAGCATCCCGGTGTACGGGATGCTGGTATGCAAAAATGGAATAATGCTTTTGGGGTTACTTTTTGAGGGGCATCGACCCTTCAATCAGCTCGGCAAAGAAGCTGGAGCCCAGCGGGATCAGTTCGTCATTGAAGTCGTAGAAGGGTGAGTGCAGCCCCTGATTATGCGGGCTGTCCGGGTTTTTGGTCCCTTGGCCGAAGAAGACGTAGCAGCCGGGTTTGTGCTTCAAGAAGGAGCCAAAGTCCTCACCTCCCATGCATAAGGGCGTGTCGGTCTTAACGGCGTCCTGACCCACCACCTTGGCGGCGCAGGCGGCAGCAAAGGCGGTTTCCGCCGGGGAGTTCACAGTCGCATCAATTTCAAAGGTGTAATCAATGTCGATCTTGGACCCGGTGCTGGTGGCAATCCCGGCACAGATTTCGGTCATGCGTTTTTGGGCCAGCTGGCGGGCTTCTTCGGTGAAGGACCGCACCGTGCCGGTGATGGTCGCGGTGTCGGCAATGACGTTGCTGGCCCCGGTGCCGCCGTTGAAATTGGTGATGGACAGAACCAGCGGGTCAACCGGGGTGTTGCTGCGGCTGACCACGGTTTGAAGCGCCATGACCAGCTGCGCGCCGATCACAATCGGGTCGATGGAGGCCTGCGGGTAGGCCGCATGGCCACCCTGACCGTGAATGACCAGTTCAAATTCATCGACATTCGCCATCAACGGCCCAACGCGGGTTTCAACCGTGCCCAGCGGCATCCATGGCCAGTTATGCAGGCCGTAAACGGCGTCGCATTGGAAGTCTTTAAAGATCCCTTCGGCCAGCATGCGGTCGGCACCGCGTCCGCCTTCTTCAGCGGGTTGGAAGATCAAATGGACCTTGCCGTTGAAATTGCGGGTTTCCTGCAAATATTTGGCGGTGGAGAGCAGGATGGAGGTGTGACCATCATGGCCGCAACCATGCATCTTGCCCGGTGTTTTCGATGACCAAGCCTGCCCGGATTTTTCGAGGATATCGAGCGCATCCATGTCGGCACGCAGGCCAATCGCCTTGCCACTATCGGTTTTCTGTCCCTCAATCGTGGCAACGATCCCGGTGACGGCATAGCCGCGTTTAAAGGTAATGCCCCATTCGGTCAGTTTTTTGGCAACGAGGTCAGAGGCGAATGTTTCCTCATAGGAGGTTTGCGGGTTTTCATGCATGGACCGGCGCAGGGCTGCAATTTCATCTTTAAAATCGGCGACACGGTTAATAACAGGCATGACAGAAATCCTTCCGGGTGAAGAGGGGTGGAACCGGAAGGATTATAGCGTTTAACCTTAATGAATCAAGGTTTCGGCGCGTTGGGGGCGGATTTTAGCGCCATATAGGCTGAAAAAAGGCCCAAGGTCTGGCGCAAGTTTTTTGCCGGGGATTGTTCCAGCATCTGGCCAAAGGCGCCATTGGCCAATTCGGTCAAGGCGGCACGGTGTTTGGTGGCCAAAGAAAAGCCCGACAGATCGAGGTTCAAACGCTCGCCCGTTTTTCTGTTCTCAACATACCCCGCATCAATATGCGCCAGGACGATGCGTGCCTGATGCGCAAAGGTATTGGTGCTGGCGTTCAGCCAGTTGAAATGGTGCAGGTTTGGACCCTCACCAATCGCGTCGGCAAATTCCTGCGTGCCCGGCACAACATCCCAACCGACTTTTTTGGTCAGCAATGACAGCACAGCCGTGTTGTCGGTGTGGATGCAGGCGAAGAAAACACCTTCCGGTGGCTTTTCCAAAAATTCATGAATGATCTGGGACGAGATGATGAAGGGGTAAAGTCCAAAACCATCGACGCGCGCAAGGGTCGAACCAATCTCAGTCGATGATCCTGTGCCACCACCTGCGAGCGGTGTTGTGAAGGGATGCGACATCGATGATGCGCCAATCGAATTATCCGGCATCAGCGCCAGAAAAACGCGGCCCTGTTCGGTGCGGTCCTGAAACACAGCATCGCCACGGTTATCGACATTGTGGTGTTGATTGGCGTGATAAAATGACAGCACAGCCGGAACATCCGCTGGTGTCGAAAAACGAATGGTCAGGGATCCGGTGGCGGCGGATTGAAACTGGTTTTGTACGGACATGCTGATCTGAACACCCTTGTTAATGAAAGTCGGGGGTATTCAATAATTTTTTGTGCTCTGCATGCAAGAAATTGACGTTGTGCGGGGCACAATTTTTACGGCGCTATGCCGCGCAAAGCCCGCTTTGCGGTGATTCCGGACGCCATAGCTTCCAGCCGGGGCCGGGTCAGGCCGACATCGTCCAGAGCCGACAGGTCGATGGCGATGGAATGCCCATCCTTGCGGTTCAGCGTGCCGCGATCCGCGATATTCAAAATGGCGCGGGCCATGGCGGCGATCGATTCTTTTTTGCATTCAAACCAGTGATGCGGTTTGCCGCCATTATTATCTTCGACCACGTTGGTGTTGCAGCGGTCGGAAATGTCCTTGGTTGTTGCCTTGCGCTTCACAATCGACCATTGCAGCGTATCGCTGAACAGTTTTTGGGAGGCAATGTTTTCCTCTAAAATTTCAGCCACGATTTTATTTTTTGGATTATGGTTCCACCATTGGTGCAGGGCCAAGGCGGCAACAACGGCTTGCGCACTGTGAAATCCCGCCATGCTGGTCAGGGTCGTGCCCATTTCGGTGTAGCGGTGATAGGGCTTATTCTTATTATCATTCGCGGTTGTGTGCCATGCCATGGTCAGGGCAAAGGCAGACCCCTTGTTATCGACCAGCAATGTCCCGTGACCATTCGACATTTGTTTGTTGAACAGGGATGTTTCGCGCTTCACCACATAATCCTGCGGATCAATCTTCAGCTTGTTGGCCGGGTTGAACATGTCATTCACAGCCGGAATACGCGCCGCATTGGTGAACACCAATTTTAAGGATGTTGGCAGTGGACGGCCATCGGCGGTGTGGAATGTGGTGTTCTGTTTCATGATGTTTTTTGATCCCGTTCCCTGAGCGGTGAATTTATTATTTGCCTGAGTATTTCATGGGTACGCAGCCCCGTCATGCGGGTTGTTTGTTGCGACGCATCATTGGATGATTACAGGCGTGTTTTGCGCGGATCAAACGCATCGCGGACCGCTTCACCGATAAAGGTCAACAGGGTCAGCATCAATGCCAGCGTAATGAACGCCGTAAAGCCAAGCCATGGGGCTTGTAAGTTATTTTTCCCCTGCGCCAGCAATTCACCCAAGGACGCCGAACCCGGTGGCAAGCCTAGACCCAGAAAGTCGAGAGAGGTCAGCGCGGTGATCGAACCCGTCAGGATAAACGGCATCAAGGTCATTGTCGCCACCATCGCGTTTGGCAGAACGTGACGGCGCATGATGGTCAGGCTGGGCACGCCCAGCGCATTGGCGGCGCGCACATAATCAAAATTCCGTGTGCGGAAAAATTCCGCCCGCACCACATCAACCAAACCCACCCATGAGAATAGCAGCAGGATAAAGAGCAGTGTCCAAAAACCCGGAACGAACATGGCGGAGAAAATAATCAGAATATAAAGGCTCGGCATGCTCGACCAGATTTCGATCAGGCGTTGCAAGACAAGGTCTAACCAGCCACCATAATAGCCCTGAAACGCGCCCGCAGTAATGCCGATGATGGAGCTGAGGATCGTCAGGCTCAACCCGAACAACACAGAAACGCGGAAACCATAAATGACGCGGGCGGCGACATCACGGCCCTGATCATCTGTGCCCAGCAGGTTTTCACCGGTCGGTGCAGACGGGGCCGGGGTCGGCAGATTGTAATTGATGGTGTCGTAATGGAAACGAATCGGCGGCCAGATTGCCCAGCCTTTATCTTCGATCAATGATTTTACGAACGGGTCACGGTAATCGGCTTCGGTTTCAAAATCACCACCGAAAACAGTTTCCGGATAGACATGCAGGACCGGGGCCATAAGCTTACCGTTGAAACTGACCAGCAATGGTTTGTCATTGGCGATCAGCGGCGCAAATACGGCCCCCACAAACAACACTAGGAAAATCCACAGGCTGTAAAAACCCCGCGCATTGGCGCGGAATTGGGACAGGCGGCGATGGGTTAAGGGCGACAGGCTCATGACCCGTATTTAACCATTGGAACCCGCATCGTGCAAGGCAGCAAAGGATTGATTTGCAGGCTTATAAACCGCCGGGCTATTCTGGGGCCAATCAATAAGCAGGCCATAAGGCCCGATGATTCTGGGAGCAAAATAAATGCCTATTCTACCATCTGCCACCGTGGCCCATGGCCGGGACCAGGTTGGACAATTGGACTTACCTGTGCCGGACATTTTGCTGTCCCCGCGCGACAGGGAAGACTGGCAATATTATGTGTCATGCTTGCCGCCACGCCGCCTGATTAAAAAATTCGCAGAAGCTATTGATCAGTTCCACGCGCTGGTTCACCCCATTCAGGATAACCCGCAACAATTGAGTGTGGCTCACCGCGAGCTGATTTTATCGAAATGGAATGCCGCCGCCGCTGCTGCTTCGCCGTGCAGTGAGCGGTTCGGTTATGAATTGCGGCCATCGAAAAACAATCCGTGCGATATTATATCGGAAGGATTGCTGTATCTGGATAAATTCTTAGAAAGCATGCGCCACCCGGATCGCGAAGGGTGGGCAGGGCGGCGAACCTATTATAACGATCTTGATACCATGATTATTCAAGATATCCGCAACGATTATTTTAACCGCCAGAATGACGTGCGGTATGGCCGCAAACCCCGCAATAATGGGTTTCACCCTTCATAAATTGATTACATGCTGCGCGCTTCGAAATCGATCCGTGGGTCAACGCGGATATAGATGATATCGCGCAATAACGTCATCACCAGACCAATCAGGGCAAAGACATAGAGCGTCCCCAGAACAACCGGGTAGTCACGGTTGATGACCGATTCATAGCCAAGCAAGCCAAGGCCATCGAGGCTGAAGATCACCTCAATCAGCAACGACCCGGTAAAGAAAATCGCCAGAAACGCGGAGGGGAACCCGGCAATGACAATCAGCATCGCGTTGCGGAACACATGGCGGTACAAAACCTTGCGCTCTGGCAGGCCCTTGGCGCGGGCGGTCAGGACGTATTGTTTATTGATCTCATCCAGAAACGAATTTTTGGTCAGCATTGTTAAGCCAGCGAAACCGCCAATGACCATGGCCAGTACGGGCAGGGTCATGTGCCACAGATAATCAAAAACCTTTTGAATGGTGCCAAGTTCGGACCAGTTATCCGACACAATACCGCGTAACGGGAAGATATCGAAGTACCGTCCCCCGGCGAACAGGATGATCAGCAAAATTGCGAACATAAACGATGGGATAGCATGACCAATAAAGACAATCGCGGAGGTCCATATATCAAAGGCCTGCCCGTCCTTCACCGCTTTCTTAATCCCCAGCGGAATGGAGATCAGGTAAATCAACAGCGTTGACCAGATACCCAGCGAAATCGACACGGGCATTTTTTCCAATACCAAATCGATTACCGATATATCGCGGTAATAGCTTTCACCCAAATCAAACCGCGCGTAATTCCACAGCATCAAGGCAAAGCGCTCATGCGCCGGTTTATCAAATCCGTAAAGTTGTTCCAGCTCCGCCACAAAGGCCGGGTCTAACCCTTGCGCGCCGCGATATTTATTCCCCTCACCAACGCTTTGCATGGCGTTCATCGCCATATCTGCACCGCCGGAACCAGAGAACCGCGCTGTTGCATCCGTGCCATGACCTTGCATCTGCGCAATCATGCGCTCAACCGGCCCGCCGGGGACGAATTGAATGATGACAAAGGAAATGGTCATGATCCCGAGCAGGGTCGGGATCATCAACAAAAGACGACGAAGAATATAAGCGGCCATAGACATGGGGGAAGTTTAGGCGAAGCAATGAAGGGGGTAAAGGGGGCAATGCCCCCTTTAAAACCCTTGTCCCTTTATCTTATGGACGAATATTCCAGCCCTTAACCGCCCAGCCCGTTTCGGGGGTGTGTTCCAGAATGCCATAAGCGCCTGTGGCCAGTTTCAGGTCTACGTTCTGTCTGGAATCGGGCAGGTTCAGGGCAAAACGGGCAATACCGTTTGATGTGACGACCAGAACGGTATCATCCGGGTGGTCCTTGGTGATTTGCTGGGCAAAATTTTTCCAGTTTTCAATAATGATATTGGCATCCGGGGACCAGCCATCGGGCAGGGTGGCATGTTCTTCCCAATTCTTTATTGCGGCCGCGCCGATACGGGCGATGACTTCATCTTCAATTTTATTTTCATCGGGGCCGTAATCGATTTCATTGAAGATGTCGCTGGCCTGCGGCGTCAGGGACAAATCGGCGGCCTTCATAATTTCTTGCGCCGTTTGAATGGTGCGTTTCAGGTGCGATGTAAAAATATAACCCGGCAAAAGGTTTAGCGTTTTTAAATGTGTGCCGAGGTTTTTACCCTGTTCCAGCCCTTTAGCGGTCAGGTTCATATCGGTGCGGGCACCCACGCGGCGTGGGGTTTCACCGGATTCAAAAGTATTGCCGTGGCGGGCGATGATCAGGATGGTCATTGCACAGTGCCCCGCATGAATTGCGTTGCCCATTCGCGGTAGATCATCGGGTGCGGGTATTTCAACCCTTCGGTCACGATGCTGCCAGCGGTAAAGCGGCGCTCCGTACGGGCCAGATGTTCGGCCAAGGCCTTGCGGCTTGCGAAATGCATGGGGTCTTTTTTGATGGCGGCTTCCCACGCGATGATGGCGTCATCACCGCGCCCCTGCAGGATGCGCAATTGCCCGCGCAGGAAATCAATTTCCGGCCATAGCGGGTTCCATGATTCCGCGCTGGAAAGTAAAATTTCTGTTTCATCCAGATATTGCTGGCGTAACCGGACCGATTGCACTTGCGCATCATTCAACAGGCGCAGATTGATACGCGCCATTTCAATTTCAGGATCAATGAAGTTTTCAGGGCCGACTTGGTCGGCCTTGGCCAGTGTTTGCAAATAGGCTTGTGGGTCTTTCTGGTTCAAGGCCTTCTTCATATAATGGCTGCCCATTGCCACAGGCATGGACAGGGCCATCATCAGGGCTGCAATCACCACCCCACCACTCAAAACGGCAAGGCGAGTCCGGGGGGTATCCAGTGACAGGGTATTGTGCCCCTCATGCAGGGCCTCAACACTCGCCAGATGCCACAGGGCCAGCAACACGCCACAGGCAATCAACACAGGCATCAGGAATAACGGGAAACAGATATGCGCATGAACCCCCAAGGCCAACAGGGCTGCAAACGGGGTCAGGATACGCAAACGCAGCTTCGCATTATCACCCGCCGCCAGCACCGCAGAAATTGTGCGGATCAAAACGGCAATCATCATCGCATAGATCAGGATCGGGGCCAGAACGCCCATTTCCACACCCATCTGCAACGCATCGAAATGGGCGAATTTGCCAGTGGACTGGTCAACCATTGCTTCGCGGTAGGCCGGGTAATAGGCGGAAAATGTTCCCGGGCCAGTCCCCAGCACTGGATGATCCATCATCATCTTCCATGCCGATTGCCACAAGGACAGGCGGTCCACCACGGACGGGTTGCCGGCGTGGGTCAGGGCCGTGTAGCCGGATAATAACGCCTGTCCTGAGATCAAAGGCATAATCACCGCAATGGCCGCCGCTGCACCACCCACAGGGGCAAGGGAGCGCAGGGTGAAGGTGTGCCTGTTCGTATAGAATAAAACGCCAAGCCCAATGGCGGCGGCTAAAAACCCGCCCCGGCTGCCTGTAGCGACAAGCCCGGCAAAAACAAGCAGGCCCAGAATGCTCAAAATATTTTTGGTGCGTCCCGGGGCACATCCCAAGGCGCATCCGGCCAATGGAATTAAACCAACCATCAAAATGGTGGCGAGTGAATTGGGGTTGATAAAGGGCCAATGCGCCCGCGCCCCGAAACTGCCCGTTGGAATAAAGATGTTTTTGAAAACGGCACAGGCGGATAGCACAGCAAAAACGATCCCGGCCAAAATAATCAGGGGGCGGACCAGATCATCTTGTCCAGCTGCATTATATGTCACCAGAAACGTGATCGGCAGGGCCGAAAAAATCAGAAAAGCGATTTGGCTGGTGAAGGGGATGGTGCTGAATGAAAACGCAATCGCTGCCAGCGACCAGAGAAGAATCACGCACAGCGCCGGAAAACTGGTCGGCACTGTGACAGTTTTGCCAAGCAGTGTTATCAGCAACGCCAGCGATAACAGGATCAGGGCCGGAAAATATTGAATGTCCCGATACCCCTGCATAAACAGGGTCAGTGTAAAGCCGCCGGTCAGCAAAGCGGGGACAAGGAAGCTTTTCGCATGTTTCAGATCAGGCAGGTTCACCATAACGCTCCAGCATTTCTTCGGCGCGTTGCACATCTTCCGGGGAATCAATGCCCGCCTGGGCCATGCCGAGCGCGACATCGACCGTGACGGTTTGCACCTTGATGTTGTTTTCAAGAAGGCGGAGTTGTTCCAGCCCTTCTAATTTCTCATAGCGTCCTTCCGGCAGGGACACAAAGCGTTCCAGAACATCAGTGCGAAAGCCATAAAGGCCGATATGTTGCTGGACCGGCGAAAACTCAACATCGCGGTTTTCTTTGCGGATTGCCGGAATAATGTTTTTTGAAAACCAGATGGCCCCGCCCGTGGCATCGGTAACGCAGCATGTGCCGCTGAACGGCGTGATCTTTTTATTGTCACGCAAAATGTCCAGCTCCGTCCAACGCAGATTGACGATGGGTGTAACAACAGACAGGGTTTGATCTTTCTGCCATGTTTCAATGACCGCGCGCAGAATGGATGGCGGTGTGAACGGGGCGTCGCCCTGCATGTTCAAAACAAAATCGGGGCGTTTGGCCATGGTCTTCACGGCGGCGAGAACGCGGTCTGATCCGGTTGGGCAATTATCGGGGGTCAGAACGCACGGGGCGCCAAATGTTTTGGCGTGATCCACTACACGTTGGTCTTCGGTTGCAATGACGATTTCGGCATCAAGACCAGATGCCGCCTTCAGGGCTTGCTTATAAACCCGTTCCAGCATCGATACCCCGGCGATTTTTGCCATGGGTTTGCCGGGGAAGCGGGTTGATGCGTAACGCGCCGGAATGACAATGGCGATCGACATTATTGTTTCGCCCACCATGTGTCAGTGACGCTGAGGCCGTAGGCCGGGAGCGTGTCGGGTTTGCCGAACTTATCCCAATACGCCAGACGCCACGCGCTCAAATACCAATTTGGCACCATGTAGTAGCCGTATTGCAAAATACGGTCCATGGCGGAACATAACGTCACCAGTTCCTCGCGGGTCTTGGCGGCAATGATTTGTTGGATCAGGGCATCGATGACCGGATCTTTGATCCCGATATAGTTACGGGACCCTTCCATGTCGGCGCGGTCAGAACCCCAGAATTCCTTTTGTTCGTTACCTGGCGAGCTTGATTGCGGAATGACCATGACAGTCATGTCGTAATCAAAACTGTTCATGCGGTTTTGATATTGCGCCTGATCAATGGTGCGGTAATTGGCCTTTATCCCGATTTTCTTCAAATTCTGGATAAAGGGGGCAATCCACCGTTCAAAGGCGGGGTTGTTATCAATGAATTCAAATTCCAGCTTCTGACCGGTTTGGGAGTTGACGCGAATGCCGTCCGGACCCATCGGATATCCGGCCTTGTTCAGCAATTCATTGGCCGCAGAAAGCTTGTCACGGTTATTGCCGGACCCATCGGTTTTAGGCGGGTTGAATTCTTCTGCGAAAACGCCAGGTGCAATTTTATCGCGGAATGGTTCCAGAATGGCCAGTTCAGCGGCGCTTGGCGTGCCCTTGGCTTCCATATCGGAGTTGGAGAAATAGCTGCGTGTGCGGCTATACGCCCCATAAGCGAATTGTTTGTTGGACCATTCAAAGTCAAAGGCGAGCGAGATGGCCTGACGCACAGAGATATCCTGAAACAAAGGTTTGCGCAGGTTAAAGATAAACCCTTGCGCACCCTGTGGCAGTTTGTGGGCGATTTCTTCCTTTTTAATCTTGCCGCTTTTTACGGCCGGTGATTCATAGGATGTCGCCCAAACCTTGGCCATGTTTTCCTGACGGAAATCATAACGCCCGCCGAGGAACGCTTCGAAGGCGACGTTGGCGTCGCGGTAATATTCATAGACGAGCTTATCAAAGTTATAGCGGCCGACATTGATTGGCAGGTCTTTTGCCCACCAATCGGTGACCCGGACATATTCAATGGATTCGCCCGGCTTCACGGTGCCGATTTTATAGGGGCCGCTGCCCAGCGGGGCGGTCAGCGTTGTTTCACCGAATTTGCGCCCCTCCGTCGTCCAGTAATGTTTTGGCAGGACGGAAATTTGGCCAATGATCAAAGGCAGTTCGCGGTTTCCGGCCATATCAAAGGTGAATTTGACGCGGGTGGAGGACAAGGCTTCAACATTTTTTACGTTGGAATAATACGCTTTATAAAACGGCGTGCCTTCGGTGATGAGGGTGTTGAAGGTCCAAGCAACATCATCCGCCGTCAAGGAAACACCGTCATGCCATTTGGCATTGGGGTGCAGGTTGAAAATCACCCAGCTGCGGTCTTCAGGAATTTCAACACTGGCGGCGAGGGAGGCGTATTCGGTGAAAGGTTCGTCCTGTGTTGATTCCAGCAGGGTTTGATAAATCGTGCCCATGCCCGTGGCAGGAACGCCCTTCACAATGAACGGGTTCAAGGAATCAAATGTACCGATAACGCTCTGGCGGAATGTGCCGCCCTTTGGCGCGTTCGGGTTGATGTAATCAAGGTGTTTATAATCGGCTGCATATTTCGGTGCGCCGTGCATGGCCAGACCGTGAAGCGGGTCTTGGGCCTGTGCCGCAGGGGCTTGGAAGAGGATAAGTGTAGCCAAAAGCAGCGCGTGTTTAATCATGCGAAAAATCCTAAAAACCCTTATGAATCATCAGTGTTTGAAACAAGGTTAGATTAGCATGGGGCGGGGCCGGGCAAAATCCCTTAATTTTTAAGCGACATCATTGCGTTCGCGGGATTTATAGACGGAATGCAGGTCCGGTTTCCCGAAAAAATAGCCCTGTCCGTAATTGATGCCGTATTCCAGCAATTCGCGCAGTTGGCTCTCACGCTCAATCTTTTCAACGATCAGGTCCAGCCCGGCGCGGTCCATCTGTTTTTTCAATTTCTGGACACGGGCCGTGCCGTTTTCCTGTTGGGCTTCGCGCAGCAACCACCCGGCGTCCAGTTTCAAGAAGCGGACATGGCGCGATTTCAGCATATTGATATCGATACGGCGTTTACGCACCTGATCGGCGGAGAAGCGGCAGCCAAGCTGTGACAGACCGTCCAGAAGTTGCTGGAGTGTTTTGCTGGCGGATTCAATGTCCTGCAACGGCATTTCAAAAATCAAACGCTGGGCCAGTCCGCGATATTGCGCCAGGAACGTCACCAGATCATTCATGAACCCTGTGTCGTGCAGGGTGGAAGATGAAATATTGAGGACGTATGGCATGTCACTGGAATCCGCGCGACGGTCGCGCAGGATTTGCAAACAGCGCAGCAGCAATAAATTATCAATCGCCGCAACCATATCTTCCTTATGCGCCAGTTCAAGGTAGCGTGCTGCCGGGATATACGCCCCGGCATTGGCACGCAGGCGCGCGAAAACTTCATACATACGCAGTTTACGCTGCGGCAGGCTGACAACCGGTTGCACGAAGACATCCAGATGATCATTACGAACCGCGTGGCGGATGAGTTCCATGACCACCGTATCGCTGAATTTATCAAAATTGGGGGTCAGTGCCGCCTCAAGCGAGGTTTGCATCTGCGGGATGCGTGGCGGGGGCGCGACTTCCAGTTCTAAAATAGCTTCCAACGGATCGGGTTCTGGCTCCGTTGGTTGTGGCGCGTTATCAGGAATGTGAGAGCGCGGACGCTGGCCCATCACGCCCAATTGCGTGACGATTGTTTCAATCATCTTGGCTTCGACGGAATTGGACGGGGCGTAATGGCGGCCCATGGTTTGGACGGCCGTGGCGGTATCGCTCAGGCCTTCCTTCATCACGGCGACATCGGTACGGGTGCGGGCGGCTTCGCGCACCAAACGGTCGTGATTGCGGCTGAGGGTCTGCAATTGTTCGGTGACGGTTTTTTCCCACAAACGGCGGCTGGCGATGTCATAGACGACCAGCGCACCAACGCCCAACACGGCCAGCAGCAGATAGGCGTTATCACCATCGACATGGGCGGCGGCCAGAAAAATCGCCAACGTGCCAACCCCGGTCAACAGGGCGATGCGGCCCCGGCGCGACTGGACAAGGCGGAAAACATCCTGACGGGCGGGCATGGTCAGGAAACGGAAGCCTTGGCCACGTTTATTCGCACCGTGATCCGTTGCAATCGGTTCATTCTGGTCAATTTTCTGTTTCAAAAATTCCGGGAACATTGCCAAATCAAGCCCCCCTTCCAACAGCATCTTGAATATGGGCGAAGCCGTCAGCCTTTAACAGCGCGGCCAGTTCGGCTGTGGCTTTCTTCACCATACCTGGGCCTTGGAACACCAGTGCCGAGTAGAGTTGAACCAGCGATGCGCCAGCGCGAATTTTATCATAGGCATCGCGCGCCGATGATACGCCGCCAACACCAATGATCGGCAGCTTGCCTTGGGTTAGGCGATAGAAATTGCGGATCATATCGGTGGATTTATCGGTCAAGGGTTCGCCGCTCAATCCGCCCTTTTGATCGCGGAAAGCGGCAGAGAGTGTATCCGGGCGCGACAGAGTCGTGTTGCCAAGGATCAAACCGTCAATGCCGGATTTCAGGGCGGCCTTGGCCAGCGCCTCTTGCTGGTCCGGGGTCAGATCGGGGGCGAGTTTAACAAGCAGCGGCGGCGGCATTTCCTTGCCGCAGGCCTTGGTGCGTTCTTCTAAAATTTGCGCAGTCAGGTCAAGAAAGGCTTCCGGGTCTTGTAAATTACGCAGGCCCGGTGTGTTGGGTGATGAAATATTGACACTGATATAATCGGCGAAGGGGCCGAGTGTGCGGACCAGCAGGCAATAATCTTTTGCTGGATCGGTCTGGCTTTTATTCATGCCGATATTGATGCCAACCATCCCGGCGGGGCGGGGGCGGGATTCCAGAAATTTTTCCAGATTGGTTTTGAATTTATTCATCCCGATATTGGGGAATCCCATACGGTTGATGACGGCGTTACTGGCCGGGTCACGGAAAACGCGTGGGCGCGGGTTGCCGTGTTGCGGGCGCGGGGTGACGGTGCCAACTTCCACAAAACCAAAACCCAAACCAAACATCGGGGCAATGACTTCGGCGTTTTTATCAAACCCGGCGGCAAGGCCGATGGGGTTTGGGAAGTTGCGGTCCCATAATGTCACGCGCAGCGATGAATCATCGGGCAGCGTCACAGGTGTTGGCTTAATCACTTTCAGGGCATTGATGGTCAGGCGGTGCGCGGATTCAGCATCCATCGCAAAGAGCAGCGGCTTAATAACGGGGTAAAGGCGCGCCAGTGTCATTTAATCAAAATGTCCTTTCGCGCCACGCATGTAATCCCACCCTGTTATCACGGTCAGGCCGGTGGCCAGCAACAGCAGGAGTAACCCACCGCTCAGCGCATGCGGAAACACCGGAACCATGGTCAGCACACCCAGTGCCACCATCTGTGCCGTGGTTTTCCATTTGGCCAGTTTGCTGACATGAACGGTCACACCCTTTGGGCCCAGAAATTCACGCAGGCCTGATACCAGAAATTCGCGGGTCAGGATAATAACGGGCAGGGACAACCACCATCCGGTGATCGCATCATTCGCAACCAGCGCAATGAACATCGCGGCGACCAGAATTTTATCGGCGATCGGGTCCAAAAAGCGGCCAAATTCTGACATCTGGTTAAAGGTCCGCGCGACCCATCCATCCAGCCAATCGGTAAAGGCGATTGTCGCATAAAGGACAATGGCACCCCACGCGGCCAGCGGCAACGGGGACAACATCAACAGGACCAGCGGCGGTATTGCGACAATACGGGCGATGGTCAAAGCGTTTGCAAAATTGATCATGCTACAGTCTATAGCAGATAAGCCTTGGCCACGAAAAGCTGCAGGAATCGGGGATTCGTCAACGATTCACCGCTGATTTGCCTAAAAAGGCCGCAGGCACCAGAAATTAAGGGGTTTTGCCCTGTAAAATCATTGGGACAGCGCGGTCCAGCCTGCGGGAATTGGCTTGAATATCCTTTAATTCCTGATTGAAACCCTCCGGGGAGGCCAAAAAGGCAATTTCCGGGGCCATTTCGATCATGCGCAGGGTCCGGACTGTTCCGGACAGATCATGCGGGTTCAAGATGGTGTGGCCCTTATCCTGATAGTTCAGGATTGTTTTAACCAACAGGGATGGCTTCAGCCCCTTGGTCCCGGACCAGTAATTATTGGCGCGGTCTGTTTGCTGTTGCAGGCGGTTGATTTCATGCGCGCAGCAATCGGTGATCAAATCCTTGTGGTGTTCATGTTCGTCGGGATTGGCGCAGATATAATTCAAGGTCATGCTCGCCAGCTGTTTGCTCATGATCGCGGTGGCGGCGGATATTTCGAGGTGGCTTTCTATATCGCCCTTGCCCGGTTCTGGGTGTGGTGCGGGGATATTGCGGAATTGCTTCAACATCTTTGCCCATTCGGCGGGTGCCACAATGTCAAAAGAATCCTTGGGCGTTCCGGCGATCACATTCAATGCCGTGTGCAGGGTTGTGCGCAGTTGATCTGAATCCAGTTTTTTGGAGGATCGGGCAGGGTTAAAGCTTTCCAGCTCATGCATTTCAATGCCATCGCCGCCCTCCCAGCGGACCTGACGGTTATAAATCTGTATGGCGTAGCCGAGATTTTTACCATGCATGTTGACCAAAGCGCCGGGTGTCTTGGCAATCTCATAAAGCGCATCTAGCAAGCGTCCGCGAAGCCCCATGTCATGGGTAATGGTGTCGCAGCGCCCTTTATCGCCCGTGAATTTGGTTATCTCGATAAACGGGTTTGTATTCAACTGCGCGGCGCGCAGGGTGGATATTTCTGCGGCGGGGCTATCCATGGGTTGGAAGCGCATAAGAACAAAATCACACAGCATGGAAAAATAATTGGTGATGTTGCTGCGTTCACCCGCTGTCTTGCCCTGTGCTTCCATATCGCGGTCCAATTGATCCAGCCCGTCATAAAACGTATTCACGGATTCGCATAAATCCTGTGCCATGCCGCGATTTTGCAGGCCGCGCCAGGTCAGGATATGGCTGGTCAGGGCCCAGCCCTCATAGCCCTTTGGATTGTTGTCGCCTTCTTCAGTGTTTTCGCGGAGGAAGGATTGTAACGGCTTGGCGTAAGCGGGAGGGTTTTTAATATTGGATACGCTGCCCGTTAGATAGGTGTTGGTCAGATGGTGCATCATGTCGTGATTGCCGGCCGTTAAAATATCACGCAAGGGGCTTAACATCGCCGTGGCATCAACACCGTTTAAATCCATGGTGATATTGGTTGGCAGGAATAAGACGGGAACACTGACGGATGGCCCATGATTTTCTTGCCGTGATTGAATGAAGCCCATTGAAATGAAGCTGTTATCAAAATCAGCAGATTGAGAAAATAATTCCATATGGCCGTGTTTTTTCAGCGAGATAATATCCGGATGCATCATGGCATCCTGAGGCAGGATCGCGAATTCAGACAGGATGATATTGCCCGTGTCACTGGCCACTTTATTGAAGAGTGTTTTCAAGCTGCCTTTTTCCACTGGCGGTGGTTCGGGGGCTTCCATCGGTGTCTGGTAATAGGTGATGACATCACCATCAAAGGGACGCATGACAACCGAGATGCGTTTTTCCAGTGCTGTGAAATAAGGGGTCAGGCGGTCGCTTTCATGGCGGGCCAGGTCGGTCACGGGGGTGGCGTTCAAATCCTTCAGGAATGATAAGATGCGTGGAACCGCATCACCCGATGCGGTTTGCATGATGGGTGGTTTTGGGGGGTGCGTTTGGATGTTCACAGCAACGGGGTCTGTGTCAGCATCAGGTGTCGTCACGCGCAGCAATTCCCTTTTTATATCTTTAGGACCGGGGCGCGTTTTACGCCCCTTTGACAGTCCTGTCACGATATTATGTAAGGGAGGTTAAGGAAGGGTTGAGGTTAGATAAAAAGCCCCGGAAATCCGGGGCTTTTTGTAATATTGAATGGTTTTTTGAGTGGTTTAACCGTTCGCAGCGGCTTTCTTCTTTTCTGCTTCCGGATCACGCAGGACATAGCCCCGGCCCCAGACGGTTTCGATGTAGTTATCACCACCGGCGGCATTGGCCAGTTTCTTGCGCAGTTTGCAGATGAAGACGTCGATAATCTTCACTTCTGGCTCGTCCATGCCACCATAGAGATGGTTCAGAAACATTTCCTTGGTCAGGGTCGAACCCTTACGCAGGGAAAGCAGTTCCAAAATGCCGTATTCCTTACCGGTCAAGTGCAGCGGCTTGCTGTCCACTTCAACGGTGCGGGTATCGAGGTTGACCTTGACCTTGCCGGTCATGATAACGGACTGGCTGTGGCCTTGGGAACGGCGGACAATCGCCTGAATCCGGGCAACCAGTTCGCGTTTATCGAATGGCTTGGTCAGGTAATCATCAGCACCAAAGCCCAGACCCTTAATCTTGTTATCCAGTTCGGACAGGCCGGACAGGATCAAAATCGGGGTTGCGACCTTTGCCGCGCGCAGGTTTTTCAGGACTTCATAACCGTCCATATCCGGCAGCATCAGATCCAGAATGATAATGTCGTAATCATAGATTTTGCCAATCTCGAGCCCGTCTTCACCCAGATCGGTGGTGTCGACGATGTAGCCTTCGGATTTCAGCATCAATTCGATGCTTTTGGCGGTGGATTTGTCATCTTCGACAAGTAAAACGCGCATGATGTGTGTCCCCGTGAATGAAGAAGTTAATTGGTGAGGTGGTTCTTTTTTCTTAATTAAACTTTATTAACATCCATATTAACAAATATTAAAGACGCGAACAAGTTAACATTATCCCTGTGGATAGAAGGGTAGGGTTTCCGGGCGTTTTATGATAAAATAATCAATAGGTTGTCATAATTTCCTATTCAAAATCACCAAAAGAGCCACCATGGACCGTTTTGCGGAACAAGCCGAAGCTGTGCTGTCGACCCTGCCTGATTATGAAGTCAGTGGCCGGGTAACGAAGGTATTGGGGCTGTTGGTCGAAATGGCCGGGTTTGGCAATGATTTATCGATTGGCTCCCGCGTCCATCTGCGCCCAAACCGCGATCATGATATTCCGTGTGAGGTTGTCGGGTTTAAAGAAGACCGCGCCTTGCTGATGCCGTTTGGCAATCTGGAAGGGGTGGGGCTTGGCACACCGGCGGTCATTGCCGGAACACGTGCCGTTATTCTTCCCGATGATCGCTGGCTGGGCCGCGTCTTAAACGGCATGGGTGATCCGATTGATGGCAAGGGGCCACTCACCATGGGTGGTCATCCGGCACCGCTGCGCCGTTCACCGCCATCACCGCATAGCCGCCAGCGCATTGGTGAAAAACTCGATCTGGGTGTGCGTGCGGTTAATTGTTTCCTGCCCATTGTGCGCGGTCAGCGTATGGGGATTTTCTCCGGTTCCGGTGTTGGTAAATCGGTTTTGCTGTCGATGATGGCACGCTACACAGAAGCCGAAATTTCCGTCATCGGTCTGGTCGGGGAACGCGGGCGCGAGGTTCAGGAGTTCCTGGAAGATGATCTGGGGCCGGATGGTTTGAAACGATCGGTCGTGGTCGTCGCCACAGGTGATGAATCGGCGTTGATGCGCCGTCAGGCCGCTTATACAACCATGGCCATTGCCGAACATTTCCGTTCACAGGGCCGTCAGGTGTTGTGCATGATCGACTCACTGACACGTTTTGCCATGGCGCAGCGTGAAATTGGTTTGTCCGCCGGGGAGCCTCCGACATCAAAGGGTTATCCGCCAACCACCTTTGGTGAATTGGCACGTCTTTTGGAACGGGCCGGGCCGGGTGCGCCGGGTGAGGGGTCGATCACGGGCATCTTCTCCGTTCTGGTGGAGGGGGATGACCACAACGAACCCATTTCCGATGCGGTGCGCGGTATTGTCGATGGTCACATCGTGATGGACCGCGCTATTGCCGACCGGGGGCGTTACCCGGCGATTGATGTTTTGAAATCGGTGTCGCGTTCGCTGCCCAAGGCGTTGAACGATGAACAAAACGCACTGCTCAAAAAAGCTAAGCAGCTCATTACCGTGTACGAAGATATGGCGGAACTGATCCGTCTGGGCGCGTACCGAAAAGGGAGTGATCCGAAGGTTGATGAAGCGATTGAGCTTTACCCAAAATTCGAAGCCTTCCTGACGCAAAACAAAAACGAACGCACCACCATTGCCGAAGGTTTTGCGATTTTGAATGACATCATCAACTCCGCCCCAGCACCACGCGGCGGCATTCGCCGTGCACAGTAAATAACGGGGGTGAGCGATGACAAATCTTGACCCCTTAATCCGCCTGCGCCGTTATACGGTCGATGAAAAGCAGAAATTCTTATCTGCCTTGTACCGTGAAGCTGAAAACCTGATCCAAAAGCGTACGGCTCTGGCCGACCAGCTGGACCATGAACGCGAACTGGCCCGTGCCGATGAATCCCCCGATGCGATTTTGCTGTTTGGCCGTTATGCAGAAAATGTCCGCAAGAAACTGGTCAAATTCGATGAAAACATCAAAAAAATGGAAAACCGGATTGAGGGAGCGCAAGAAGATATGCGTGCCGCCTTCGCCGAATTAAAAAAGGTTCAGATCATCAAACGCCAGCGCGAAGAACGCGAACGGGCGGAACAGGATGATAAAGAATCACGCGCCCTTGATGATATCGCCATCGAAGGTTTCCGGCGCAAGGAAGAACAATCAGAATAGTTTTTTATTATCCTGCGGGGTGACGGGGGCCAGCGTATTGCGCTGTCTTTGCGCATCATCGGCGCGGCGTTCGCGCACCGCCATGTCCAAATGATCGCCAATAAAGGAGACAACCGCACCGCCGCGCCGACCGGCATGGGTGTTCAGTGATTCATCAACACTATAGGGGCGTGCGGAAACGGTGGCCGTCATGCCGCTTTCGGTGTCGCGGAGTTCCGCGCGCGGATTGGGAATATCTGAAAATCGTTCCGGCAGCGTGGCATCGCCATGCTGGGTGATACCGTAATGGGTGAAGAAGGTCGCAATTTTTGTTTTGTTTAGGGATTCGGTGCGCGATTGAATCTCATCACTGATGTTCTTGATGTCATTCGGGCCAATGATGCGGTATGACCCATCGATGTTGGGGATGATGGGTTGGATGACGGCCCGAAACTCACCGCCGCCCATATGGGCCAAAACCATGTTTTCACGCGCAATGCCGGACCGGAACAGGGATTCTTCCAAAATCGCATGGGCCTGATGGTGCAAAACGATATTGCTTTTTTCATGTCCTAATACTTCATTAAGGCCAGCAAGATTGTGAAAGCTGACCCCCAGGGTCCACGGATTATGATTGCGGTGAAGGCGTTCATTGATCGCCGCTGTGACCGCCATCGCCGCCCCGGTCATCGCCGGTAAGTCACGCGCCATCAATGTTCCGGTGGCGTAATCTTGCGCCGGGAATTTTGTGACCTTGATGTTCAGTAATTTTTCCTGTGCGGGGGTCAGGGTAATATCCTGACTTTTTAAATCATCATTCAGATGCGCGTGAAAGCGGTCTTGAATTTGATCAAGGGTCAGGAAATGCACCGGATCACTATCATAGGCAATATCTTCCAAACGCGGAATGTTTGGCGCGTAATCTTCCAGCAGGATACGGCCCTGATGCAGATCCGCCATGTTGGACATGACCGCTTCTAAATGTTGGGACGCGGTATCGGAATCGTGATACCGCGCCGGGTCGGTGCTGCCCGGTGGTTTTAGGGGTTCAAAGGCAGAACTTTCCAACCGGGCCCGGCCCAAAATCACCTTGGTTTCCTGAATGGCGTGATCGGCGTCACGGATTGCATCATTGAAATCATTTTGCCCTGTTGCCCTTAACGCAAACACGGTTCCACAGGCCCCAAAACCGTTGGACCATTCATCCAAGGGGCGTTTTGTGTGGATGTGATCGTGCAGACCCATGCGGGCGGTGACAGATTCAATATTGTCGTGAATCTGTTTCAGGATCATTTTTGCCTCACCCGGTTCCAGATTGGGCAGGACAATCCGCACCTCATCCCCGCCCGTGCGCAGGGGGATCATGCTGATTTCATCGCGCCCCTTTAAGGAATGCGCCAAGGTGTCGGTGATGGTTTGGGCCACGATGTAGGATGCCCGGTCGGTCAGGGCCATGGCATCTTGCATGGTGGATTGAAGGGGTGCTCCTTCTGCTGTGGCTAGCAATTTTGCGAAATGGTCATTGGTGCCGCGCATGTTGCTATAATCAACTTCTAAAACACTCACCGGGCTGCCGGTTGTTTGTTCGTAAAGGGCGGAGAGTCCCATGACTAGCGGCACCTGGGTTTTGTGAAAATAGCCGGTTAAATGATCCGGCGTCATTTCTTCGGTGGCATAAAAATCGGCGCGGGTGATGGCGGCCTCGGGCAGGGTGGGCTGATATTTTCGGATCAGGTCGTTTTCAATGTCCCATGGTTTTTTGTAACCCTGTTCGCGGTACAGGGTTTTGATGTCTTCTAAAACGCTTTGTATGTCGCGGGCGGTAACGAAAATGCCGCTTTTGCGGTTGAGGTCTTGGATATAATCGGCGGGTGGATGTTTTTTGCCGGTGATCGCGGCGGTCAGGTCGATCAGGTAATCTTGAACTTCCCGCGCGTGTGGCAGGGGCGATAATTCATCGATGACAGCTTGTTTAATCGCCATCTATAAGCCTTACGCAGTGGTTTCGTCACCGCAATCATAGGGTAAAATGTTTAATATTTATTAAGGGATATGCCGTTTTTATACGGAGGTGTGGATTTCAGATTGGCGAATATCCACCTTAACCCATTGATCGGCACGGTGTTGAAAGGCGAGATCGCCGGTCAGGCTGCCCTGTTCCAAAACGTTTAAGTAAAGTTTCCGCATTTCATTCTGCATCACATGGCTGAACGGCGTCTGGCTGCGGACGATCAGGTCGAGGCGCTTTGACTTCATATACCCGTCCAGCTGCATCGGTCCGATCTGGGTCAGTTCCAGATCAAACAGGAACCGTGTGTTGCGTTCGCCGTCTTTATCATCGTGTTCATCTTTTTCGGGGTCGTTATGGCGGTAGAATAAATTGATCTTGGCGACTTCATTTTGCCACAGCATCGGAATGGCCATGCCGCGCCAGTCTTGTGTGACAGGTTCATCACTCATCCGCACCAGCCCGGCAAAATCGCGGTTCATGCGGCTGATGATATCGGCACCCTTGGCCCCTTCGCGGCGCAGATTATTCATCGCCTTTTCACCCAGCCACCCGGATAAATCACCCGCCCCAATCGCCGCCATAAAGAACAACATGGCCGGGGGCATGTTTTGCGGTGTCGCGGGGTTGGGCAGGATCGGACCCGATGCGGCCTGCGCCCCGCCAGCCCCCATCATGGTCGGGGCCAGAATCTGATAGGCCTCATCAAAGCTCGGCCAGCTTAAGCCGGAGAGCAGCGTACCAATTGGTGTCGCCAGCGGCAGGGCGGCACCGGGCAGCGGCGTTGTTGGGGCTTGTCCGGTGGCTTGCCCTGGTTGCGGCATCAATTCCAATTGGGTGCCCACGGGAATGTTATTGGCCGCGAATTGCAGCAGGAATGATTCTGGCGTGCTGCGCCCCGGGGATTGCATCGATAAAATCGGGAAATGTTGTTTGGTGGTGGCAACCACATCGGCGTGCAGTGTGATGATGGAGGGGCTGGCGGCTTCGTTACCACCCTTGCCGGTCATAGGGGTTCCCTGCGGGGTCGCGTTTTCCGCCGTAATGGAGATAACGCGCATCATCAGTGGTTTGCCAGCCTCGCCGGTGATGCCCGGCAGCGTAGTGGGCGTTTCAGCGCCTTTGGTTGTGATTGGCGTGATGAAGGGCTGCACCTGTTTCATAATTGGCAGCATGATCGATTGCACAGGCCGCGCAAAAAAATCAGTAATTTTGTTGAGTGCGGGGTGCAACGCCATGTTGGATCCGGTGGGGGCGGCCATGCCGGGCAGAATTTTTACGGGCGTATTGGGGTCTGGTGCCTGCGTGCCGGGCAATGCCGTGGCCGCCGGGGGCTGGGCCGTTTGAATGGGCTGTGCGGGCGGTGGGGCGGTGATCGGGGCCGTTAAACCCGGTGGCAAGGTTGTCGCGGCAATGGTCAGGTGTTCAGGCATGCTGGCCGGGACACTGACGGGCAGTGGCATCAAAGTTGATTGCGGTGGCATCGCGGTCAAGGGAACCAGTCGCACCAGCGTATCTGGCAATAAAGGGGCGGGCAGTTGCACGGGCGCAGCTTGTGCCAGTGGGGCCGGGCGTGATGTTGGCGGCAGCACGGCATCTAAAACTTCGCGCAGTATCGGTGGTAGGGGGGCGTGGGCCGGTTGTTGCTGGGGTAGTGCTGTTGGCAAAGGTTGCGCGGTTGGCGCGGGGGATTGCGGTGTTTGCGGTACAGGCGCCGGTGCATTGCCACGATCCGGCTGTGTGGTTGGTGTTGGCGCATTGCCCGGTTGTTGTGGCGTTGGGGCGGGCGCTGGTTCAGAGGTAATCCGCATGACGATCTGGCGCGGCGGTGATCCGGCGGGTAAATCGATTTGAACTTTTTGACCGGCTTGTATGCCTTCGCGCCCACGCAGGCGCACTTCAATCGCGCCGCTTTCTGTTTCGATGGTGGCGGTTGTGCCGTCGCGGGAAATTTTGCTGATTTCACCGTCGATGCGGGTGGGGCGGCGGATGGATTGCAGATCACCACTGGCGGAGAGAACTTTCAATGCCTGCTCACCGCGACTTAACGGCGCGGTTTTTTCACCGGGACGGGCGGTTGAGGGCAGTGGCGGGGTGTACTCACTCATGCCCTTATTCTATCAGATTTTGCTGGAAATAAAGAAACACCCTGTTCCAAAGATATAAAATCTGCGGAAAACAGGGCGGGAAAGCGGTTAAACTTTAATTATGCAGTCGCACGTGTGCTGTCGGCCATTTCGCGCATAACAACACGGGCGATTTTTTCGACATCTTCTGCCGCATCCGTATTGGGGGAGCGGGTCAGAAGCGGTGTCTGGTGGCGAATGGTTTCCTTGACGCGCGGATCATGGCGGATCATGCCAATCATCGGTGGGGACAAGCGCAGGAAGTTTTCACAGGCCTTCAGCAGGGTTTTATAAGTCTTCTCACCCTCTTGCGTGCTTGGTGCCTGATTAACGACGATGCCGATATTTTTCGACATGCCAGCGGCATTGCCAAGTTTAATAAAGGCATAGGCATCGGTCAGGGATGTTGGTTCATCGGTTGCCACCAAAAGGGTGCGCGTTGCCGTTGCCGACAACATGCGAACAGTGCGGTCAACACCAGCACCCAGATCGATAATCACCACATCGTATTTATCGGCCACTTCCAGCAACTGGTCGCGCAGCAGCATTAAACGCTGGCTTGGCAGGGCGGAAAGGGAGGCCTGACCGGAACGGCCAGCGACAATATCAAACCCGCCATCTTCAAAACGTTGTGTTACTTTATCCATGCCCAGACGGCCACGAATGACGTCGTTCAAATCACGGCGCGGCATCAGGCCCAGCTGGACATCGACGTTGGCAAGGCCAAGATCGCCATCAAACAGCAAAACACGTTTGCCCATTTTTGCCAGTGCGTGCGACAGGGTAATTGAAAACCATGTCTTGCCCACACCGCCCTTGCCACTGGCAACGGCGACGATGTTGTGGCCACGTCTGAACACAGGCGATGACGGTGTTTCGGTGGGGTTGCGGTCGATAACGGATGACTCGGTCATAATATAGGTCTCTTATGCGTTCACGGGTCTTTTGATTGGGGTCTGGTCGTCAGTGGAAGTTTTACGCTGTTGCACGCTGCGCGGTGGCTGCGGCATCAATAGATTTGCAAGGCGATCCGGCGACATGGCAAACAGGCCGTCGGCCACTTGGGCATTGTCACTGGCATCGGCAAAAATCAGGCTGCCCTGATGGGCGGCGGTCAAAAGACCACCAAGGCGACGGGCCAGATCAATGCGGGTTGGCATCATCTGACGTACGCCAAGGGCGGCGTAAATACGGGCCATTTCGCCGCATTCATCGGCATCCATCCCGGCGGGCATCAGCAACACAGGGTCGATATTGCCAGCGGACATTAAACGGGCCAGATCGCGCATTTCATCGCTGCGGAACGGGTTAAACCCGCCGCTATCGATGATGGTTAAATCGCCGTCACCAAAGACATCGAGGGCGCGTTTCAATTCGCGCTCATCACGTGCCTTTTGCAAAGGCACATTAAGAATTTTTGCAAAGGCAGAAAGCTGTTCAAACCCACCCGCACGCACCGTGTCGGTGGTAATCAGGTTGACCTTCTGGCCGTTCATGACGGAACGTGCAGCGAGTTTTGCAGCCGCCAAAGTCTTACCCGCACCTGGCGGACCAATCAGCATAAAAGCTTTATCCGGCGCGCGTTCCGGCAATTGTTTGAAGCCGAAAAGATGTTCAAGCGCCGCGACAAGCGCGATGTGTGGTTGTTCCAAACCCACAACAGTGGCGCAGGAAATAACCTGATCAGTGATCTCTTCAGGGACGGAATGTTTCAGCATGACTTCGGTCAGGATTTCGGCAACGCTGCCTTCTTCCTCTTCCTCGTCATATTGCAGCCAGCCAGCGACCCGTTCCCCCGGATCAGCGGAGCCACGTTCAAATTCGTCATAGGATTCAAAGCTGTCATGCTCGACGGCGGCGGTCACGCGCACGTTTTTGCCCCCGTTTTCTTCACGAGTGGCAACGATAATAGCGTCTTCACCGAGTGTATCGCGGATCATCTGCATGGCTTCGGTAACTGTTTTTGCGTAGAACGACTTGAGTCGCATGGTGGGGAACCGTTAACTATCGGGTCTGAATGACCAGTATATGTTTTCTAGAATCACTATTCTACATTCTAAACATAAATGATCTCTAAGTGAATCCTGCAATTTAAGGAAAATGTCCCGCATTATACATATTGATTCATTTTTTAGGGAAGCGCGGCGTGGGGCGGCCCAGACCGGCATGTTCATTCAGATTAAGTGTTTCGATGGCCGCACAAAGCTGGTCCAGCTGGAGCAGGCATCTCTCAAGAGTCAACACATTGACAGGATTCAATAAATGTCCGACTTCGAAGAAATTGCGGGTCTGTCCGGCGATGATGACAAGCTCCCGTTCACGGAAGCTGGCTTCCAGCCAACTGGCCTTCATCAGGTCTTTCAGTGTCATAAAGCGTTCCATCATGGCCGGGTCGAGGACATAGCGGGCTTCGACCTGATCGGTGGATAAAACGGTATAGCGGATCTTAAAGCGGTTATAGACGAGGTTGATGTCGTCAAATTCCTGAAATTTTTCATGGATCAGGCGTTTTAAGGCCCCGGTGGCCATGAAATTGGGCATCAGGATGGTGTGAAAATCGAGGTGTTTGCCAAGATCCACCCGGATCGCCACCCCGTAAAACCCGCCCCAAGAGCCAATCGCCCGAAAATCAGGCCAGTGCAGCCGTGCCGTGGGGGTGACGTGAAAATCCTGGAATTGAAAATTGATGCCCTTGGCCTTGCCGCAAAACCCTTCTTCGCTTTCACTGTGCGTATAAGGCGGCAGGACGTGGTGGTCGTATAAATCCCCCAGCGTAATAAACCCGCCGCGGCGATATTTCAAATTTATTGCCTGTGACAGAATATAAAGCAGATCGTTTTTGGCTTTTTTTCGATAGCCACGGTCCATGCTTTCAGCGATGAAGACAAGCACGGTGATAAAGGTAATGAGTGCGCTCAGCCAATAGGGCATGACATCGGCGCGTGCTTGCGCGTCTATAATAATCATCAAAGCAGGCGACAGGATGAGGGAGGCTAGCGGTACTGTGAGGGCAATAAAAAGCAAATGATTGATCCGCCGTTTTTCAAGCGCGGCGATTTTATCGGCGTTATCACGCAGTAATTTTTCAGCCAGTTGAAAATGGGCATGGTTTTCGCTCAAAGGCTTTTATCCTTTAAGGATGCACCCAGACCCGTATAGGGGTTGAGTTTCAGGGCTTCGACAAGCTGCAACACGCATTGCAATTCATTGGCTGTATCGATCAGTGTTTCCGGTTTGAGCGGGCGGAACAACCAGCCAATTTCAAACATGGGCCGGGAATGTTCAATGGCAAAGGCCATTTCATCGCCCAAGAAGCTAATCTCAACATCTTTTGTATCGATCAATGCGGCTGCCTCCATCATGCGTTCCATAAAGGCCGGATCGAGGACGTAGCGGGCTTCGATCTGATCGGTGCTGAGGACGTCAAAGCGTTTTTCAAATGTAGGGCTGACCAGATTGACGGGTTGGAACGGGGTAAACTGGCGGCGGAAAAAATTCGCCATTTTACGGCGCGGCAAGATAACCGTGTGGGCGGTCAATATTTTGGCAATTTTCAGGCGTAACACCAAACCCCAGAAACTTTGCTCATAGCGAATTTTATCTTCGTTGTCGCGCACGCGGGAGGTCAGCAGAACTTCCTGAAACCCCAGATCAATCCCGTTGATGGTGCCATGAAAACCGTCTTCAATATGTTCAACATCATAAGGGGGCAAGATGCCGTGTTTTTGAACGGCGTCCAATGGAAAGCAGCCTTTTGGCGAAAATTGCAGATTTAAGGCTCCGGCGATTTTATGAAGAAGCGCGGCCTTGGTCCGTTTGCGGTATAAATGATTGCTGATCTGAAATTCAACCAGCACGGCCAGTGCGGTTAAAACCCATACGATCACCCATGGAAAAACTCCTTCATGGGTTTTCATCGCGGCGATTGCGCAGATCAACGCAAAGCTCATCGGCGCGATCATCAGGAAAATCTGGTAATGGCGTTCGCGCTTCGTCTCAAGCTCCGCGCAGATGGATTTTGTTTCTTCCAGCAATGTTTGAACTGGGTCCACGCCGCCCATGGTTTAAATCTGGCCCAGTGTTTTGATCTTTGCCTTTGGATGAATTTCGTTTTGCGACATGACGAAAGTCTGTGGGCGGAAGCGTTCAATGACCGAACGCACATAAGGACGAATGCCCGGTGAGGTCAGCAGGGCAGGGTTTTCACCCAGCTGTGCCAGCGCATCGTATTTCTCACGCGTCGCGGTGATGAAGGCCTGCAGCTGGCTTGGCGGCATGGCCAGTTGTTTTTCTTCACCATCACCCAGCAGAGATTCGATAAAGGCCTGTTCCCATTCCGGTGACAAGGTGACCAGACCAACCACGCCATTGGCGTTGACGTTGCGGTCGCAAATCTGACGGGCAAGGTTGCTGCGGACATGTTCGGTGACGATCATGGTGTTTTTGGTATAGGCAACGCCTTCGGATACACCTTCCAGAATGCTTGGCATGTCGCGCACCGAGATACGCTCCGACACCAGATTTTGCAGGATGCGCTGGAGACCCGTGACAGAGAGCTTGGCCGGAATAACATCGGCGACCAGTTTTTGGTATTCCTGCGGCAATTCGTCCAGCAGTTTTTGTGTTTCTGTATAGGACAGCAGGTCGGCCATGTTGTCCTTCACAATTTCCGTCACATGGGTGGTGATGACGGTTGGGGCATCGACAACCGTATAACCACGGAAATGGGCTTCTTCGCGGTATTGTTCATCAATCCACATGGCAGGCAGGCCAAATGTTGGTTCCACCGTGTTTTCACCGGGCAGGGTGATCGGATCACCGGATGGGTCCATACACATCATCATGCCGGGGCGCACTTCGCCGCGACCCGATTCAATTTCCTTGATGCGGACAATGTAAGTATTGGCGGGCAGTTGCAGGTTATCCTGAATACGGACAGCCGGCAGGATATAGCCCATATCTTCGGCCAGCTGACGGCGCAGACCTTTGATCTGGTCGGTGAGTTTATTGGTGCTTTCACCCTGTACCAGCGGCAGCAAGCCATAGCCCAGTTCCAGACGGATAATATCCATGGCCAGCGCTTTGGAGATTGGCTCCTCCGCAATGGCGGCTTTTTTCTCGGCGGTTTTGGTGACAACGGCGGCGGCGGTGATGGCGTTTTTCTGTTTGCGCATCAAATACCATGCGGCCCCGCCCGTGACAGCGCCCAGGAACAGGAACGGTGCGGCCGGAATGCCCGGCATCAGGCCCATGACGATCATCAGGCCAGAGCTCATATACATCGCGCGTGGATAACGGCTGAACTGTTCGATCAGGGCTTTATCAGCGGCCCCTTCAACCCCGGCCTTGGAGACCAGAAGACCGGCACCAACGGAAACGATCAGCGCAGGGATCTGGCTGACCAGACCGTCACCGATGGACAAAGTGGTGTAGTTTTGCGCGGCTTCGGCCAAAGTCAGGTCGTGCTGGACCGTGCCGATGATAATGCCGCCAATGACGTTGATGAAAACGATCAGCAAACCGGCGATGGCATCGCCGCGCACGAATTTCGCCGCACCGTCCATGGAACCGAAGAACGTGCTTTCCTGTTCCAGTTCGCGGCGTTTCAGCTTTGCTTCGTCTTCGCTCAAAAGACCCGCCGACAAATCGGCATCGATGGCCATTTGTTTACCCGGCATCGCATCAAGGGCAAAACGCGCGGCGACTTCGGCGATACGGCCCGAACCCTTGGTAATAACGACAAAGTTCACAATCACCAGAATGGCAAAGACGATCGTGCCAATGACGTAAGAATCTTTAATAATAAAATGGCCGAAGGCTTCAATAACCTGTCCGGCGGCATCGGACCCGTTATGGCCGTTTTCAAGGACCAGACGGGTGGACGCGACGTTCAAACCCAAACGCAGGGCCGTGGATACCAGCAAGATCGTCGGGAAGGTTGAAAATTCCAGCGGGCGTTGGATGAACAGCACCGTCATCAAAATCAAAACCGAGAACGTAATCGACAGCGACAACCCTGCGTCCAAAAGCCAAGTCGGAATAGGGACCAGCATGAACAGCAAAATAGTAATGATCGCAAAGGCAAAGATAACGTCGCCGCGCAAAACGCCGCTCAGCGCAGAGCGTGTCTGGCCGAAAATTGCGGGCAGGTTGGAATTTGATGGGTTGGACATTATTGCTTGCTAAGGACCAGAGAAAACGCTGAAGAAATTACTCAATTTCCATTTTACGCTGTGGCGGGGGGACATGCAAACAGCAAACGCCCCACCACCTGTAATTTTTGCCCCTTACACCTTGCCAGAAAGTGGTTTTTTGACCACGATACCGGGGCATAAGTGGAGTTAATGTTATGGCAAGGGTAATCGTAGCGGGTTTTGCAGTCTTACTGGCGATGGGATTGGGCGGATGCCTGACCACGGCCCAGCAAACCATGCAAACATCCCAAACCCCGCAATCGCGCATCGACGGCGAATATGCCGGAATGCTGGTCCAGCAATATGACACCATGGCGGCTCTGTTCAGTGTAAATGGCCGCAATGATGTGGCCCAAGCCTTTGCAGCCCGCGCCGCCCTTGCCACCGCAGGGCAGTGGGTTGAACCGGAACCCATCGGCGATGCCGAAGACTTAACCGATCCGCGCGAAGTTTTAATGATGGCCCTGACGCAAGTCATGAACGCCGAAAACGCCCTGTGGCTGGCCCGCGCCCAAGTAAACTATGATTGCTGGGCGATCATCCGCGAAGAATCCTGCCAAAGTGATTTTGATAAGGCGATGCGGTCCTTAACCATTCCTGCCGAAGCCCTGCAAACCCAATCTGTTTATTTCGATGCTGACAGCTCGGCCTTGTCCGAAGACACACGCACCAAGCTCATGAACATCGCCAATATGCTGCGCATGAATAAAATGGTCGATGTGCGCCTGTTGGGATCAACCGATCACCCAACCCGCAATAAATCATTGGCGCTCCGCCGTGCCATCGCAGTGCGTAATATCCTGACCCAGATGGGTGTGGCCACTGACCGCATCACGGTAAAGGACGAAGATCACGGCGATACGATCTTGAGCCAGCAAACACCGGAAGTCAGTGCCGATACACAGGCGCGCCGTGTGGATATTGTGCTGGAGCCGGTTTTTGGGCAGGTGATTTAAGGTTAAGGGGACGGGGTCCCCTTAAAAACCCCGGTCCTTTGCGCCGCAGGCAATAAAAAAAACATCNNGATGTTTTTTTTATTGCCTGCGGCGTTTTGTTATTTAATGGGGTTTAAGGGGGCAATGGCCCCCTTCGCCTTAATCTTTTTACCTGTCACCACTCGCCGCCGGAATATCAATTCCCGATTGTTTGTACTCATTCAACTTGTTCCGCAAAGTGCGGATGGAAATGCCGAGGATGTTGGCGGCATGGGTGCGGTTGCCGAGGCAGTGATCCAGTGTGTTGACGATCATTTCGCGTTCGACATCGGCGATGGTGCGCCCGATCATGGATTCAACAGCACCGGGATTTTTCAGGGCTGCGGGTGCGGACGGTGCGCCTGCGCCGGAAACACCGGATAGGCTTGGCGCGTTGCCGGGGCTTGCTGCGACGGAACTGCCAAGGCCGCCCCCTTCGGGCAGTTGAATATCGACCGGTTCAATCTCATCATCCATCGCCATCAGGACGGCGCGGTGCATGGTGTTTTCGAGTTCACGGATATTGCCGCGCCAGTGATAGGCGCGCATATAGTCTTGAGAGTCTTTGGATAGTTTTTTATTGCTGATGCCGTTTTGTTCGGCGAATTTCGCGGCAAAGAGTTCAGCGAGTGGCACAATATCGCCGGGGCGTTCGCGCAAGGCAGGCAGGCGAATGTTCACCACGTTCAGGCGGAAATAAAGATCTTCACGGAATTCGCCCTTTTTGACCGACTCTTCCAGATTTCGGTTGGACGTCGCGATCAGGCGGACATCAATCTTCACCGGGTCGTTATTGCCGATGCGGGTGATTTCGCGTTCTTGAATGGCGCGCAGTAGTTTCGCCTGTAATTGCGGGTGCATCTCGGACACTTCGTCCAAAAGCAGTGTGCCGCCGCCGGCCTCTTCGAATTTACCCAGACGGCGTGCGGTGGCCCCCGTGAAGGAACCCTTTTCATGGCCGAATAATTCAGATTCCAAAAGCGATTCCGGAATGGCCGCGCAGTTCAGCGCAATGAAGGGTCCGTCTTTGCGTTTTGATTTTTTGTGAATGTAATTCGACATCACTTCTTTACCGGTACCCGATTCACCGGTAATCAAAACGGTGGCTTCGGACGGGGCGATGCGGTCAGCCATTTTGATGACCGATTGCATGGAAGGATCGTTGCCGATCATGGTGGTTGGTTCTTGGGTGACGGCGGCCAGAACGGCGGCGATCAATTCTGCATCGGGTGGCAGGGGCACATATTCGCGTGCGCCTTCTTGAATGGCTTTGACAGCGGTGCGGGCATCGGTGCCGATCCCGCAGGCGACGACGGGAAGGACGATGCGTTCGTTTTTCAGGGCCTCAACAAACACGCCAATTTTTTGTTTGATATCGACCATGGCGACATCTGCGCCCTTGCCGTTGCGGAGCGCACCCAGTGCTTGTTCGATATCTTCGCAATGGATCACCTTGGCACCGCGCTGCAGGGCGATTTTGCCTGCGGCGGAGATGTAACCTTCAAGTTGTCCAACGATCATAAGACGCATGGTGAGAAACCCTTTCCGAAACAACAATACTAGGGCTAAAGGTCTGAAAGTTAAAGGGATAAATCAACTTATTGACATAATTTTAGTGGTCTTGATACCTTGGGCACGAACAAGGAAACAATGCCCATGCAAGACACGCCCCAGACCCGACCCGCTTATCTGCCTGAAAACAATCGGTATATACGCATTGTCGATTAGACCTGTTGCAAAAGTAGCG
>DIVF01000044.1 GCA_002423285.1 Micavibrio sp. UBA6139
GATTGTTATTTGGAATGACTATAGTGCCATTTGCCCGTCCCCTTACTCTTTTAAGTTGCATAAATTTTGATGATAAGTGCCGTGCCTTAGCAATCATTATCCTTCAGATTTAAACAATTTGCAACCTGTGAGTGTTTTAAAAGTAAAAAATCGCGTATTAGAGGATGGGTTAGGTTCGTTTCTATTCCGCTAAAGCATTGATTGACAAAGCATGTATACCTATCCCCATTTCCATTTTGAGAATCTCGTACACCAGACGCTGCATTTCAACGCGGGTCATACTGGAGAATGCAGCTGATACAACTTTAACGCGAAAATGTGTTTCGCCTGACCCGTCATCGCCCGCGTGGCCCGCATGCAGATGGCTTTCATTGACGACCTCCAGCACACTAGGGTTCAAGGATTCCGCCAGTTTCCGGCGAATTGTCTCTTCCATGGTCTATCCTTCCAATATGATGCGCAAATCTTGAGGGTTTTGCTTTTGCGCCCCATAATATAAATGATTACAGGCAAACAACCAGACAGAGGAATTAGTGCCCAAAATTTTTTTGAAACCCAAATCACCGGAATTTGCAGACGATGGTAAAAAAGCCATCGAAACGCATGCCTGTGACATGCCGGGTTGCAAAGAATCTGCACCGCACAAAGCCCCCAAGAACCGTGGCCTGAATGATTATTACTGGTTCTGCCTCGACCACGTTATGGATTATAACAAAGCGTGGGATTTCTTTTCCGGCATGTCGCAAAACGACATTGAAAGCCATATCCGCAGTTCCTTCCTGTGGGACCGCCCCACCCGCCGTTTCGATAATGGCGACGCCGAAGACGCACTGCGCCGCAAAGCATGGCAAACCCGCTTCTTTACCGATGAAGAACCTCCGCCCGATAATGAACGCGGTGCGGGCTTCCGTTTCTCGAATGATCCCAACATCCATGCCTCACCCGAAGCACAGGCCATGGCGATTATGGGATTACAGCCACCACTGGATTTAAAAACCATCAAGGCCCGTTACAAAATACTGGTGAAGAAGTACCATCCGGATGTGAACCCGGATGACCCAAAGGCCGAGGAAATGATCAAGACGGTCAACATGTCCTATACCATCTTGAAACTGGCCTACGAAAAATTTGAAATTTTGGAAGAACGATAATGACAACAAACCTTGATGAAATTGACCGCGAACCAATGGCGGCGTCCTTTGATCTGACGCATTTGACACCCAATCACCCGAAATACACATCGATCCCCGACCGCAAATACAGCGTGCGCGACGTATTCGGTTTGGATGTTGATTGGGAAGTGCCTGGTTTTTCCGAAGAACATCCGAATGTTCCAACAATTGATAAATCATACCAGTTCGATCACGACACCACGCTTGCCATTCTGGCCGGGTTCACCCATAACCGCCGCGTCATGGTTCAGGGGTATCACGGCACCGGGAAATCCACTCACATAGAACAAGTCGCTGCGCGCCTGAACTGGCCCTGCGTCCGTTTGAATCTGGACAGCCATGTCAGCCGCCTCGATCTGCTTGGCAAGGACATGATTGTCCTGAAGGAAGGCAAACAGATCACCGAATATAAACAGGGAATCCTGCCTTGGGCACTGCAAAACCCTGTGGCCTTGGTATTCGATGAATATGACGCAGGCCGCCCGGACGTTATGTTCGTTATTCAGCGCGTGCTGGAAGCGGAAGGCCGCCTGACGTTGCTGGACCAGAATATGGTCATTCGCCCCCACCCGGCATTCCGCCTGTTTGCAACGGCCAACACAGTGGGCCTTGGTGATACAACCGGCCTTTATCACGGCACGCAACAGATCAACCAAGGCCAGATGGACCGCTGGAACATCGTGGTACAGCTCAATTACCTTGAACATGCCGATGAAGTAAAAATCGTTCTGGCGAAACTGCCGTCCTATCACACCGATGAAGGCAAGAAGGATATCAGCAACATGGTCCGCGTTGCCGATATGACCCGCCAAGGGTTCATCAACGGCGATTTGTCCACCGTCATGTCCCCGCGCACCGTGATTACCTGGGCCGAGAACATGGAAATATTCAAAGACCGCGAATTATCCTTCCGCCTGTCCTTCCTCAACAAATGTGATGAAGCGGAACGCGTTACGGTTGCGGAATATTACCAACGCTGCTTTGGCGTTGATTTGATGTAGATGCATGACCGATCCCAAAGACAACAAACTTGAAAAGTTCAAATTAGCCACACTGGCAACGCTTCGCGCGATTGCGGGTAAGGCGAATATTGAGGTGAATTTTTCCAGTATTGAGGGCAGCGCCCGTGATCTGATGCTGCCCAAGGGGAAAATTCGCCTGACCCCACCGGATCAAGCGATGTCCCATGCCAGCAAGACGCTGACCCGGGGCCAGTCGGACGCACGCGCCCTTCACCTGCGCCACCACGACTTGTCCCTGCACCGCCGGAATGCCCCGATGGATTTATCGGCACAGGCTGCGTTCGATGCATTGGAACAGGCACGCTATGAAGCCATTGGGTCCACAAATATGAAGGGCGTTGCCCGCAACATTTCAGCGATGCTGGAAGACCAGTGCAATAAACTCGGCTATTCCACCATTGAACGGCGCGAAGACAGCAATATGGCTGATGGCCTGCATGTTCTGGCCCATCAGGCGATGACTGGGGAAGTCCTGCCCCCGACCGCTGAAAAACTGGCGGCGTTGTGGCGGCCCTTCGTTGAAGAAAAACTGGGTGCGTCCGGTTTGCAGGCGCTGAAAGATAATATCCACGACCAGAAATCATTTTCGGCCCTGTCCAAAAAACTGATTGAACAGATGGACATGCCCGTCACCGATGGCGCGGAACCGGAAGACGATCCCGATGCCACAGCCGAAAACGAAGAAGAACAAAGCAAGGGCGATGGACAAGACGACCCCGGTGAACAGGACGATACCGCCAGCGGTGAAGGCGGCGAAAGCCCCGAGACCATGGATGATGACAGCAGCACACATGAAGGCGAAGATGCCGGAGATGATGCAGAATCCACCCTGAACCCCGGGCAACAAGATGGCGATGATGCTGGCCCCATCACCCGCAAACGCAATGAAGGCTACGCGCCGGGTGCGGACAACCCCTACACCATCTACACCAATGTCTTTGATGAAACGGTTGAGGCTGAGGAATTGGCCGACCCAGAGGAACTGGCGCGGCTGCGCCACATGCTGGACCAACAAATGGCCCATTTGCAGGGGGTTGTGACAAAACTGGCCAACCGCCTGCAACGAAAATTGATGGCCAAGCAACAACGCAGCTGGCAATTCGATCTGGAAGAAGGAATGCTGGACCAGGCGCGTCTGGCCCGCATTGTGGCAAACCCGACCGTCCCCCTGTCCTTCAAACAAGAACGCGAAACGGATTTCCGCGACACAATCGTTACACTTTTGATTGATAATTCCGGTTCGATGCGGGGCCGACCGATTGCGATTGCCGCGATGTGTACCGATATTCTGGCCCGCACACTGGAACGCTGCGGCGTGAAGGTTGAAATTCTCGGCTTTACCACCCGCGCGTGGAAGGGCGGCAAGTCGCGCGAACTGTGGATTCAAAGTGGCCGCCCCGCCCACCCTGGACGCCTGAACGATATTCGCAATATCATTTACAAGGCCGCCGACGCGCCGTGGCGCCGCACCCACAAAAACCTTGGGCTGATGCTGAAGGAAGGGTTGCTGAAGGAAAATATCGACGGCGAAGCCCTTGTCTGGGCGCATAACCGCATCGTGAAGCGCCATGAACAGCGCAAAATCCTGATGATTATTTCCGATGGCGCGCCGGTGGACGATTCAACCCTGTCCGTAAACCCCTCCAATATTCTGGAACAGGATTTGCGCAATGTCATTCACTGGATCGAAACGGCATCGAATGTGCAATTAACCGCCATTGGGATCGGTCACGATGTAACGCGGTATTACCGCAAGGCCATTACCATTGCCGATGCCGATGAACTGGCCCCGGCATTGATTGCGCGGTTGGATGAATTATTTACTGAGAAATAATCCCGGATTACGGGCTTAGATTGCTCAACATCTTCAAAAGATTTTTTCCGAGAGAATTTTCAGCCTGCTCCAACGTGCTGACATGGCTGCGCACGATATCAATCATTGGCAGATTCTTTTCCTGAACGATAGATGCGCGGATTGTCCGCAACAGGATCGGAAGTGCGGCTTGCGGGAACATTGGCCCCCACCCGGTCATGGTGGTGATGCCCTTTAATTCATTCAAACCGCCCCATTTTCCGGCACTTGATTGGGCTTTGGCTTCTGTATTCCCCTCAAGCGCGTTTTTCAAATACACTTGGGAGAACTGTTTCAGGTAATTTTTGACGTGTTCGGAATCCGGATCAAAGAAGGCTTGGAATGCCGCTTGCCATGCTGGCTTCAGGGACAAGAAATCATTGCCGCGCTTTCCTTCCAAAGATTCTTCGATCAGTTCACGCATAAACATGTTGGATGGCAGACCTGCTGCGTATTCATCAAAGTAATCCAAAACCTCATCATCCTTGTCAGGCAAGGTAGAGCGTTCAGAAATATAATACAGGCTGACCGCTTCAGTGGCGAAGGCCGCCGCTTCCAGCATTAAATTATGGGCCAGATAATTCACCATCTCATAAGACGGTGGAATGGCGGCATGTTCACGCAGCAAACCACGGCGATCCTGATCCAGATGGACGAGTTCATGAGAATAAGCATGAATGAATGCCAGAGAAGACTCGTCGGCCTCCTGATGTAGCAAAATCAGATTGTCGGTATAGGTTCCGTTGCGCGTCCCTGCGTACTGTCCGTCATACCCGACATAGGCCGGAATACCGTCTGCAGCAACGGCGTCAACAATCGCCTTTACCAGTGGAAGGTGGTTGTAAAGCGTGGCGGTCAGGTTGGAAATGTCTTTTTTGGATTCGGTTTTGGTGTCGCGTCCGCCGAGGGGGATAAAATGGTCCCCGGCACTTTCGCGCCAGCTATCCCGCAGTTTCAGTACGTCTTCCCGATTTTTCAGCATTTTTATGCCTTTATTGTTTTTTACCCTGTATTCAAACCTTAGAAAGTTTTGTAGATTCTAGCAAGAAAATAAATACCATAATACAGGAAACGACCCCCGATGTCTGCTGATACCGCAAAGCAAAAAGTCTATAAACCGCGCCCCGTCACGGGTTTTCCCGAATGGCTGCCGGAAGTGCGCCTGGTGGAGCAGCAATGGTTTGACCATATCCGCCGGGTTTTTGAATCTTACGGCTTTTGCTCCATCGAGACCCCAAGTGTTGAGGAACTGGACGTTCTGCGCGCCAAGGGCGAAGTCGATAAAGAGATTTATGTGCTGGAACGCCTGCACAAGGACGAAAACGACACGTCCGATGCCCGTCTGGCCCTGCATTTTGACCAAACCGTCCCCCTCGCCCGTTATGTGGCGCAGAACTTCAACGATCTGGTCTTCCCTTTCAAACGATACCAGATGCAACGCGTCTGGCGCGGCGAGCGTCCACAAAAGGGCCGCTTCCGTGAATTCTATCAATGCGACATTGATGTGATCGGTGTTGATGCATTGCCAATCCACTTTGACGCGGAAATGCCCGCCATCATGTGGGAAGTCATGTCCGGGTTGCCGGGGATGGAGAATGAGAAGATTCAGATGCGGATTAGCAACCGTAAAATTCTTCTAGGATATCTTGCTGCATTAAATATCCCCACAAAAGATGGCTCCACAACAAAGCTAAGCGAAGCTCTAAAAGCCCAAATTCTACGAGAAATCGATAAACTTGAAAAATTAGGCGAAGCTATTGTTCTAAGCCGCATCGAAGAATCCGGTTTGCATGATGGGTTAGGCTTTGGCCTTGATGGATTTATCCCCCCGTTCTTAAAAATTTGCCAAACCAAGTTCTCAAACTCAAGCGATCTCCATGAAGCGCTAACAATGTCTGCAGATATTGATACAAGCAACTCTATGCTGAGAGAAGGAATTGAGGAATTATCATTTGTTTTAGACGCCCTCGCCCACTTACCAAAAGGCGCAGTCGTAGCCGACCTCTCCATCGTGCGCGGCCTCGATTACTACACTGGTACGGTTTATGAAACCGTGTTCCTAGAAGATCCAGGATATGGTTCCATCTGCTCCGGTGGTCGTTATGATGATCTGGCTGGATCGTATATCAACAAGCACCTTCCCGGTGTTGGTATCTCGGTTGGCTTCTCGCGTTTGTTCGCGCGGATGGTTGATCAGGGTAAGATTGACGTATCCCGCAAATCCCCCGCCGATGTCATGGTGATGATGCCGCATGAGGATAAACGCCCGGCCATTACACAGCTGTGCCAGAAGCTGCGTGCGCGAGGCCTGCGCGTGGAAATGTTCCACGCTGCCAAGAAATTCCCTGACCAGCTGAAATATGCCAGCCGTAAGGGCATTCCTTATGTCTGGATCACCGAAGAAGACGGCACTTATCAGGTCAAAAATATGCTGACCAGCGAACAGGTAAAAGCCGACCCCGCCACATGGACCCCGGAAGGACGCAAAATTGATGAAGCGGCTTAATCTTCTCCCCTTCCTCACTTTGATGCTGCTGGCTGTTCCGGCCATGGCGGAAGATGTCATCTATGCGCCAAAGGATTGTGAATTCCGCATAACCTATCCGGAAGCGCCCTCCACCGCATCGGCCTGTAACCCCGACAACCCGAAGCAATGTCATCAGGTCAGCACCTTCACCAAAATCTACGCCATGGATACATCGATCCGTATCAACACCACCTGTAACGCGGCAGAGCCCGGCATGCTGGAAAAATACAGCGGCGAGGTGATGAAGTTCACGCTTCAAACCATGGCCAAGGACAATACCGATGATTACCAGACCGGGTTCAACGACCACGGTATTGCCAAACAGGCGGTGTTGCTGGGGAACAAGAAAATGCCCGATGGCACAGAACGCCTGTACATGGCGCAAATCTGGATCGGCAAAACATCGGTCTTTACCATCGAAGGTGAGGTCATGGCCGGAACCGAAGCAAACGAGACAGACATCGTTTTCGGCAACATCTTCAAAAGCATCCGTCCGGAATCTTGGGACGATGAAATTGCGGCGAAGCAAGACGCCGCCAAGGCGGATGAGAAACCGAAAGAATAGCCCGCCTACAAATCGTATGGAAAATGGACGTGGTCTTTAAATAGCCGCCAACAGCTTGTTATTACAGGCTGTCCGACTTGCCCCCATCGCACCGCACAAATCACCATGTAACTTTTTGACGAACCCCGCAGATATGCTAGTCTTTCCCCGGTTTCCAACCATACACGGGGAGAGAGCAAATGGGCGTCGAACCATTGCCAATAAAGCCAGTTGCAAATGATGCAACGGCCAACAGAAACAATCACAAGATGATGCGCAATCCGGGCATGCCGCTCGACCTGTCACGGGTTGAGGATATTCGCATGAACTTCAGCGCGCTTGAACGTCGCACATCGTCCATATCGGGCCGTCGCAGCGTGAAGAAAGATTATCAGGCCGCATGGCTGTTAAAGGCATTATCGTGTATCGACCTGACCACCTTGTCGGGCGATGACACGCCGGGTCGTGTACAGCGTCTTTGCGCCAAGGCGAAAAATCCGGTGCGTGAAGATATTCTGCAAGCCCTCGGCTTTGACCGCCCGCTGCACACCGGTGCTGTTTGCGTTTATCACGATATGGTTGAAACGGCTGTGCGCTCGTTGGAAGGCACCGACATTCCAGTCGCCGCTGTATCCACGGGCTTCCCGCACGGCCTGTCCCCGATGCCGCAAAAAATTGCCGAGATCAAGGCCAGCGTTGCCGCAGGGGCCAAGGAAATCGACATCGTCATCACCCGTCACCACGTTTTGCGCGGTGAATGGCATGCCCTTTATGATGAGGTCAAAGCTTACCGCGAAGCCTGCGGCGATTCCCGCATCAAAACCATTCTGGCAACGGGCGAATTGGCAACAATGCGTAACGTCGCCAAGGCATCGATGGTCTGCATGATGGCGGGTGCAGATTTCATCAAGACTTCCACAGGCAAAGAAACCACCAACGCCAATTTGAATGTCAGCATGGTGATGGTCCGGATGATCCGCGCCTATCACGAAATGACTGGCCAGATGGTGGGTTACAAACCCGCAGGCGGTATTTCGAAGGCCAAAGATGCCCTCGTCTACCAAGCCCTGATGAAGGATGAATTGGGCCGCGAATGGCTGGAACCGGAATGGTTCCGCTTTGGCGCATCATCCCTTCTGGGCGATATCGAACGCCAATTAGAACACCACGTCACCGGACATTATTCATCCGGCAACCGTCACCCTATCGGTTAAATATTATGAAGCTGACAGTTAATGAAATAATCAAATCAGACGCCTACACAAAAGAAGCTGAAGCATGGGCTAAGGCAGCTATCTTTTTGGCCTTCAGCGTCGCCCTATATGTAGCCATATTTACCGATATTTCTTTAGGTTGGAATTGGCTATGGGTTGTGCCAGCCCTATTATTCGGCGCATCCCTACTTTTAGCAATGCCTGCTATGTACGTTCAAGTTTGGCTGGCTTCCGAAGCATCCCCGCACATGTCGTTCATACCAGGAGAAAAGCCAAGGCCTACCAATCCAAAAGGCCGCATCCTTAATTTTATAAAAGCCATATGGTGCTTTATTGTCATTCCGATCCAAATTTGGATCGTGTTTGAATTTTTAAAGTTTGTGGGCAACTAGAAAAAACAGACCTGAAAATAACATCTCGAAAATCAGAGATGACAAGGAGAGAGAAAAAATGAGCAGCAAAGTCGCAGAAATTTTTGACAGCATGGAATACGGTCCCGCCCCTGAAGACGCGAAGCCCGCAAAAGAATGGATCAAAGCCCGTGACGGGAAATTTGTATCCTTCATCAATGGCAAATTCGTAACACCGGACGCCAAGGACAAACCGGAATGGTTCCCGGCGGAAAACCCGGCAACCGGTGAAAAACTGGGTCAGGTCTATCAATCCACACAGAAAGACGTCGATGCAGCGGTAAAGGCCGCACGCAAAGCACAGGAAGAATGGGCCGCCCTGTCCGGGTTTGAACGTGCCAAATTCCTGTATGCGATTTCGCGTCTGGTGCAAAAACATGCCCGACTGTTCGCGGTTTTGGAAACACTGGATAACGGCAAGCCAATCCGCGAAACACGCGACATTGATGTGCCGCTGGTGGCACGCCATTTCTATCACCATGCCGGATGGGCGCAGTTGATTGAAAAAGAAATGCCCGGTTATGAACCATACGGTGTGGCCGGTCAGATCATTCCGTGGAACTTCCCGCTTTTGATGCTGGCATGGAAAGTGGCCCCGGCCCTTGCCACTGGCAACACAGTTGTTTTGAAACCAGCCGAACAAACCAACATGACCGCGCAATTATTCGCGGAAATCTGTATCGAGGCCGGACTGCCGAAAGGCGTCGTCAACATCATCACCGGTGATGGCAAGGTTGGCGCGATGATCGTCAAACATGACGGCATTGATAAGCTGGCGTTTACAGGTTCAACCGATATTGGCCGTTTGATCCGCAAAGAATCCGCAGGGTCTGGTAAGGGTCTGACGTTGGAACTGGGCGGTAAATCCCCGTTCATCGTTTTTGAAGATGCGGATCAGGATTCCGCCGTTGAAGGCCTTGTCGATGCGATCTGGTTTAATCAGGGCGAGGTTTGCTGTGGCGGATCGCGCTTGCTGGTGCAAGAAAGCATCTATGAATCCTTCATTGAAAAAGTAAAGCGCCGCATGGACACGCTGCGCCTGGGCGATCCAATGGATAAGGCGATTGATATGGGCGCGGTCGTTGACAGCACCCAGTTGAAACGCATTGACGGTCTGGTCAAGGCTGCGGCCAAGGCCGGGGCTGATGTTTATCAAACCGCTGGTTGCCCGACCAAGGGTTGCTTCTATCCCCCAACCCTGATCACCAATGTCGGCACAGCCGATGAAATCATGCAGGTTGAGGTCTTTGGACCTGTTCTGTCCGCGATTTCATTCCGCCATCAATCCGAAGCGATTGAGATTGCCAACAACACCCGCTTTGGCCTTGCCGCCAGCGTGTGGTCGGAAAATATCAACATGGCACTGGAAATGGCGCCACGGTTAAAGGCTGGTGTGGTCTGGATCAATTCCACGAACCAGTTTGATGCCGGTGTTGGTTTCGGTGGTTACCGTGAATCCGGTTATGGCCGCGAGGGTGGCCGCGAGGGTCTGTATTCCTACATGCGCCCAAGCGTGGATGCCCTGATGGAAGTCTCCGCCCCCGCAAAGCGCAATGTGCAAAAGGGTACGGCGGAAAACGTACAAAGCATCGACCGTACCGCCAAAAACTATATTGGCGGAAAGCAGAAACGCCCGGACGGCAATTACTCCATGCCGGTCGTCTCCCCAGCCGGGAAACTGGTTGGTGAAGTCGGAGAGGGTAACCGTAAGGACATCCGTGACGCGGTGGAGGCTGCGACAGCCGCTTCCGGCGGTTGGGCCAACACAACGGGTCATGCCCGTGCCCAGATCATGTACTACATTGCCGAAAACCTTGGCGCACGCGCCGATGAATTCGCCAAGCGTTTGCAGGAGATGACCGGAGCAACCCCGGCAGCGGCGAAAAAGGAAGTCCAGATGTCACTGGAACGCCTGTTCACCTATGCGGCATGGGCCGATAAATATGACGGTGCCGTTCACACCCCGCCAATGCGCGGTGTGGCCTTGGCCATGAACGAAGCCATGGGTGTCATGGGTATTGTTTGCCCGGATGATCAACCATTGTTGTCCTTCATCTCCCTCATGGCACCTGCCATGGCGATGGGGAATGCGAGCGTGATTGTGCCATCGACCCTCTATCCGCTGGCGGCGACTGATTTCTATCAGGTGCTGGAAACATCGGATGTGCCGGGCGGTGTGGTGAACATTGTTACAGGCGACCGTGAAACCCTGACCAAGACCTTGGCGGAACATGACGGCGTTGATGCGCTGTGGTATTTCGGTTCGGTTGAGGGCAGCAAGTTTGTTGAGGAAGCCTCCGTCACCAACCTGAAACAAATCTGGGTCAATAACGGTAAATCCCGCGACTGGACCAAGAACGATCAGGCCGAAGGCCGCGAATTTCTGCGTCGCTCCACGCAGGTCAAAAACATCTGGATCCCGTACGGCGAAACATCCGGCGGTGGTGGCGGATACTAAGATATATCGATGACACTTGATCCAACGATCATCAACGCCATCAGGGACCAGTTCCTTGGTGGCGTTTCTTCCTCCCCCGTCCCGACCGTGTATTGCATGGCCGGAATACCCGGCGCTGGGAAAAGCACCTTTGTTGATGCGGCATTACAACGCGGTGAGTTTCCGCGCCAAGCGTTTCTGCTCGACCCCGACCGCGTGATGAATGCCATTCCGCAATACCGGGATGATTTGCAAACGCTGGGCGCGATAGAGGCCTTTTCAAAATGGGAATTGCCTGCGCGTCATCTGGCCTATGCGATGTTAGATGATGCCGCGCACATCAAGGGCGACATCATCAAGGACATGGGCTGCGCGCGCATGGAAAACTACGACAAGCTGAAAGCGTTAAAACAATCCGGCTACCGCGTGCAGATGTATTATATCGATTGTCCGGTTCCAGATGCGCTGGAACGCATTGAACATCGGCCGCGCCACACGCCTGAACAACTGGTTCGGGACCGGGCATCAGGACTGGTGGAATTGCTGCCCCTGTACCAGAATTTAGCCGATGAATTTACGGTGTTGCCGTTTCGGAATGCCCCAGCGCTTTGATGCGCCCAACCATGGCGAAAAAGCCGTTTCGGCGGTTTGGGGATAAATGGCGGTCGAGGCCCAACGCCTCAAACGCAGTATTGATATCCATCGTATCGATTTCCACAGGGGTTTTCCCCTGATAGGCCAGTCCTAGGATATATATCAGCCCCCGAATGATCTGGGCGTCGCTATCTGCTTGAAATTGCAGCCTTCCTTCCGGCATTTGGGCCACCATCCACACTTGAGATGTGCAGCCCCGGACCTTATTTTCTTCGATTTTCAGACTATTATCCATAGCAGGGACCCGTTTCCCCAGATCGATCAGGTAGCGATAGCGGTCTTCCCAGTCATCAAACAGGGAGAAATTATCGGCCAGTTCCTGGAGGGTTTCGGTGCTCATTTTACTCTTCATTAACCTGAATGGGACATTGATTATAGTATATAGGGGCTTGCGCTGCTTGTCCCCTGTTCGCTAGAGTAAAAACAGTAAGTGATTCACATGCCTTTGTTCAAGGACAGGACTTTCCACAATGACGAAAACCGGCGCCACCGATTCCAAAAACACCCTGTATTGCTCCTTCTGCGGCAAAAGCCAGCATGAAGTGCGCAAGCTGATTGCCGGGCCAAATGTATTCATTTGTAATGAATGCGTGGAGCTGTGCACGGACATCATCCGGGAAGAAGATAAATCATCCCTCGTCCGCACCGGCGAAGGCATCCCGACCCCAAGCGAAATTAAAGCAGTCCTTGACGAATACGTCATCGGCCAGCAAAAAGCGAAACGCGTTATGTCGGTGGCTGTTCACAACCACTACAAACGTATTGAGCAAAGCAACAGCAATAACGAAATCGAAATTGCGAAATCGAACATTCTGCTGGTTGGTCCAACGGGTTCGGGTAAGACCCTGCTGGCACAAACACTGGCACGCATTCTCGACGTCCCATTCACAATGGCCGATGCCACAACATTGACCGAAGCCGGTTATGTTGGTGAAGACGTTGAAAACATCGTTCTGAAACTGCTGCAAGCATGTGATTACAACGTCGAACGCGCCCAACGCGGTATCGTTTACATTGACGAGATCGACAAGATTTCCCGCAAAGGTGACAACCCGTCCATAACACGCGATGTCTCTGGCGAGGGCGTTCAGCAGGCTCTGCTGAAATTGATGGAAGGCACTGTTGCATCCGTTCCACCGCAAGGTGGCCGTAAACATCCGCAACAGGAATTCCTGCAAGTTGATACAACAAACATCCTGTTCATCTGCGGCGGCGCTTTCGCCGGGATCGAAAAAATCATTGCTCAACGTGGCAAGGGTTCGGGCATTGGCTTTGGTGCCGAAGTTCGCGGTCCGGATGAACGCACACCGGGCGTGTTGATGAAGGATCTGGAAACAGAAGATCTGCTGAAATTCGGCCTGATCCCTGAATTTGTTGGTCGTCTGCCAATTCTGGCGACACTGGAAGATCTGGATGAAGACGCTTTGATCCAAATTCTGACACAACCGAAAAACGCGCTGGTCAAACAATATGGCCGCCTGTTTGAAATGGAAGGCAAAGATCTGCGCTTTACCGAAGGTGCGCTGAAGGCCATCGCGAAGAAAGCCATTGAGCGTAAAACCGGTGCGCGTGGTCTGCGTTCGATCGTTGAGAACATGCTTCTCGACACGATGTATGACCTGCCTGACCGTGAAGACATCGCCGAAGTTATCGTTGATGAAAAGACTGTGTTGGAAGGCAAACTGCCAACCTTCGTTCTGGCCGATAAGAAAAAAGGTGCCAAGAAGTCTAAAATCGACAAGGACTCCGAAGAAAAAGAGAACGAGTCTGAAACTGCATAATTCCTTGGGTTGGATATGAATTTTATCGCCAAGATAACCGATCGCTGGAAATCCGCCTCAAGGGCGGATTTTCTGTTTTGGTCTGTCATTGTTCTCGCGCTGGTCCCGTGGGCCTATTTCCGGTCACAACAAGCCACCCATTCCGACACGCTGTGGCTATGCGAAGTGCTCCGCCGCTTCTTTGACGGCATCCCCTTGGCCGAGGGCGGCTATGAAACCAACCCGCCACTCTCCATGCTAGTGTATAGCCTGCCCGTGCTGGCCAAATCCTGGCTGGGGTTCCCGCTGCACTACGCCATCTTTATTCAAACAACAATTCTGATCACAATATCTTCCATCGCCACATATAAAATTATGACCGCGTGGCAGGTGCTAGGAAAACAAACAGTTCAGGTTATTACTGCAGGTTATATTCTGGCGATGACTGTTGGAGTTTCCATCTATCACGGGGAACGCGACCATCTGGTGGCACTTGGCCTTATTCCATTTTTACTGGCACAGCTGACCCTGACATTTAAACTGCCGCAAGCAGCGGGTTGGATGAAACCTGTTTTTGCCGCTGGTGCCATTCTCATTCTATTAAAGCCGCATCACGGCCTCATCCCCACCCTGCTGCTGGCCCACCGCGCCATCAGACAACGCCGCCTGTCTGTTGTTTTTGATGCAGATTTTATATCTTTGGCGCTGGCGGTTTTGGGTTACGCCGCCCTTATCTTCACTATATTCCCAGATTACGCCTTCATCATATTCCCTGATGTTGTGAAGCTGTATTTGCCCATCGGGTCCATGGACTATACCTATTCTGCGTTACGCTGGATTGCGGCACTGTGCTTTGGGCTGGCGCTTGCGGCGACACTGATTAAGATCAAGCGAGAAGAAACGCTGATTATGTTGTTCCTGAGCGTGGCGGCTGCCTTATCCCTGATCCCGTATGCGGTTCAGAAGATGGGATTTTACTATCACCTGATACCCGTTCTAGCTTTCTTGTTTATGTGCTTTTCCATCACCGCTTTGGGAATGCTGCGTCAGGAAGTCAAATCAAATGCCCTACGCGGTTTGATGGTTGTCCTGTTAATGACAACATTGAGTTATGTTTTTGCGCCCCTGAACATAAAATACCCGGACCATAAGGCTTTTACCCAGACTCCTTTGGCCAAGATAATCACCGATTGCCCCAATCCGAAAGACTGCAAATTCTTCATGCTGAACCGTGAAATGGGAATTATGCATGAGACAGCTTATTACACGGGCACAGTGATGGCATCGCGCTTTGCCAGCCCATGGTTTATTAAATCCGTTCTGGATACAGAAAAGAACAAGGAAAAGGGTGTTGACGGGCCCCTGACGCCAACAGAATACAACCACTATCTAAACCGCTACGCTCAAATGACCGCCGAGGATTTGAATAATTTCAAACCGCAGCATTTGATTATCTGGGACTGGAAACTGATTGGCCCAGAAGAAGGTTTTGTTGCATTTCTGAGCCAAAACAAAGAATTCGCCAAAGCAATGCGCGCCTACCAGAAAAAGGGGCCTTTCCACATCAACTATATCAACTATTACACTGGCCTCGAAAAGACCAAAGACGAAGTTCTGGACTACACCGTCTATGAACGAAAACCCGGCAAATAAGTGAATTGGCAAGCTTCGTTCTTGGGGTAGAATATAATTTGGAGATCACGCCAGAATAGACAATATGTCAAAACACTGTTAACGACATTTTATCGATTCACGCCCTAATATTTTCAAAGAATTCCAACACCTTCCTGCCCCCTCCACGGAGACTCAAATGTCACAATCGAATATTCAGTTTGATCCAAACATTAAATACCGCCTGATCACACGCAGTGATATGGATGGTTTGGTCTGCGCCGTGTTGTTAAAAGAACTCAACCTGATTGATGATATTAAATTCGTGCATCCAAAGGATATGCAAGACGGTTTGATCGAAGTCACATCGCGCGACATCACCACCAACCTGCCCTATGTCCCCGGTGTGCATCTGGCCTTCGATCACCACTCCAGTGAACTGGAGCGCGTGGGTGCGGAAAATGCAGGCTATGTAACCGATGTTAATGCGCCCTCCGCTGCGCGCGTGGTTTATAATTTCTTCGGTGGCAAGGCGCAATTTCCGCTTATTTCCGATGACATGATGAATGCAGTAGACAAGGCAGACTCGGCCGCCTTTACCCGTGAAGATATTTTGAACCCGCAAGGGTGGGAACTTCTCAGCTTTATCATGGATTCCCGCACCGGTTTGGGTCGCTTCCGCGACTTCAATATTTCCAACTATCAATTGATGATGCAACTGATTGATTATTGCCGTGATCACCATTCGATTGAAGACATTCTGGCCCTGCCCGATGTCAAAGAACGTTTGGATATTTACGAAGCCCATAAATTAAAAGCCCGCCAGCAAATTGAAAGCTGCACATCGATCAAGAAAAACTTTATCGTCCTTGATCTGCGCAGTCAGGAAACAATCTGGGCAACAAACCGCTTCACCATTTATGCCCTGTTCCCACAATGTAATATTTCCGTTCACGTCATGTGGGGGAAAGACCAGCAAAACACAGTGTTCGCCGTTGGCAAGTCGATCCTGAACCGCACCAGCAACACCCATGTCGGCAGTTTGATGCTGAAATATGGTGGCGGTGGGCACGAAGCCGCAGGGACATGCCAAATCGACAACGATTCCGCCAATCAGGTTCTGAATGAACTGATCGATCAGATTAACGCTGACGGTTAATGTCACCTGCACCGATCATCATTTGGTTCCGTCAGGATTTACGCCTGCATGATAACCCTGCACTGAGCGCCGCCATTCAATCGGGCGCGCCAATCATTCCTGTCTATATTCTGGATGACGAAAACGCCGGTGCGTGGAAGATGGGCGGGGCCAGCCGTGTCTGGCTGCATCATTCGCTGCATGCCCTTAATAAATCCTTATCCGGAAATCTGGCCTGTTTCAGCGGTAATGCCGCCAGCATCATCCCCGGCCTCGCCAGTGCCACAGGCGCGAAAAGCATCTTTTGGAACCGGTGCTATGAACCATGGCGCATCAATCGCGATACGCATATCAAATCTGTTCTGGAAGAAGCCGGCATTACCGCAGAAAGTTTCAATGCCAGCCTTCTGTTTGAACCATGGACCGTGAAGAAGGATGATGGCACGCCCTACCGCGTCTTCACCCCCTATTTCCGCCGCGGTTGTATTGGTCGCGGGGAGCCGCCTGCGCCCTTGCCGGAACCAAAGAAAATTGACTTCGCGCCCCCACCAAAAAATGCGGGCAATGTTGATTCTCTGAATCTGCTGCCAGAAAAAATCCGTTGGGATGAAAAGATGGTGCAGTACTGGACCATTGGTGAGGCTGGCGCGCAACAACGGCTGAAAGATTTCTTAGAAGATGGGCTGCACGGATACAAAGAAGACCGCAACCGCCCCGACCGCGAAAATGTATCGCGCCTGTCGCCATACTTACATTTCGGTGAAATATCACCGCGCACCGTCTGGCATGCCATTCGCCAACGCATGATTGCCGAAAATCTTGAAACAGACGGCGACCATTATTTAAGCGAACTGGGATGGCGTGAATTTTCACACAGCCTTCTGTATTACAATCACGACCTGCCGGAAAACCCGTTGCAAAAACGCTTTCTGGCCTTCCCGTGGCATAAGGATGATGCCGCCCTTCTCAAATGGCAACGCGGCCAGACGGGCTACCCCATTGTCGATGCAGGGATGCGGGAATTGTGGGAAACGGGTTACATGCACAACCGTGTGCGCATGATTGTCGGATCGTTTCTAGTGAAGGACTTATTGCTGCACTGGTCAGAGGGCGAAAAATGGTTCTGGGATTGCCTGTTCGATGCCGACCTGGCCAATAACGCCGCCAGCTGGCAATGGATTGCCGGATGCGGGGCCGATGCCGCCCCCTATTTCCGTGTCTTTAACCCCGTGGGCCAGGGTGAGAAGTTTGACCCCAATGGCGATTATGTGCGCCGTTTCTGCCCCGAACTGGCGGGCCTGCCCAACGATGTCATCCACCAGCCTTGGGAAGCCCCACCACTGGTCCTGAAACAGGCCGGGGTAATCTTAGGCAAAACCTACCCGCTGCCCATGGTAGATCATAAGGCCGCGCGGAATGTGGCCCTTGCCGCCTTTCAGGCCACCAAAAATCTGGAATAGCGCCGTTTTTGTTCTTTGTTTGTTCTGACAATCCCTGTATTGTGGGTAATAATAGAACTTAAAAAGAACGAATGGCGATGGACGCACGATCCCCACAACAATCCGGCCTGAAATGGCTGTTTTTAGACTTAAACAGCTATTTTGCCAGCGTTGAGCAGCAAGATAACCCGCAACTGCGTGGCCGCCCGGTGGCCGTTGTCCCTGCCATGACTGATTACACCTGTGCCATCGCCGCATCGTATGAGGCCAAGATGTACGGCGTTAAAACCGGCACTATGATCGGCGAAGCCAAACGCATGTGCCCGCCCCTTATCTGCGTCCCGGCACGGCATGATGCCTATGTCCGCTATCACCACCGCATCGTCGAAGAAGCGGCCCTGCATACGCCCATCAATAAAATCTGGTCTATTGATGAGCTGTCCAGCCGCCTGCCCCCCAATAAACGCAATATCGAATCCGCAACGCAAGTTGCCGAAAAAATCCGCGCCGGGATTCATAAAAATGTCGGCCAGCATATCCATTGTTCTATCGGCATTGCCCCGAATAGTTTTCTGGCCAAGGTTGCCACAGACATGAAAAAACCAAACGGCCTGATTATTTTATCACCGGATAGTTTGCAAGACCGCTTGTTTCAACTCGACCTCACCGACCTGCCCGGCATCAACGTCAATATGGAACGCCGTCTGCATCGCGCCGGGGTCGCTACCGTTGAAGGCCTTTGGAATATATCGCCAAAGCACGCCCGCAGCATCTGGGGCGGGGTTGGCGGTGAACGGTTTTGGTATAACCTTCACGGTTATGACGTTCCCGACACCGAAACCAGCCGCAGCACCATCGGCCATAGCCGTGTGTTGGACCCCGAACTGCGCCGCCCCGATTCCGCCCGCATAATCGCGCGGCGTTTGACGATCAAGGCCGCAACACGCCTGCGCCGTGAAGAGTTTTTTGCCACGAAAATTTTTTTATCGGTCCGGGTGGTTGATGGACCGCGCTGGGGGGCGGAACTGCGCCTACCCCCGGTGCAGGATAATTTTTCAATCCTGCAAGGTATGGAGGATTTATGGGCGGGAATGCTGGCCGATTTAAACCCTCACCGGTTGAAGAAATTTTCCATCACGCTGTATGGTTTAAAAAAACAAACCGACATCACCATTGATCTGTTTGAAACCCCCACCCGGCAATCGCGGCGCAATGAAGCCCTGTCCACGGTTATGGACGGGATTAACGAACGATATGGGGCGGAATCCATTCGCCTTGGCATTTCCCCGCGCACGCAAAACGGCTATGTCGGGACTAAAATCGCCTTTTCCCGCGTCCCGGACATGGCGGAATTCCATGAATAATCTTAGATTTGACATATCCTTCCCTATGGGTCTAAAAATGGGCCCTTCAATAGACCTGTTGCAAAAGTCC
>DIVF01000012.1 GCA_002423285.1 Micavibrio sp. UBA6139
GCTACTTTTGCAACAGGTCTAATGGGCACCTATTCAACTGGATATATCTTTAGTTTACATAAAATTTTATGCAAATTCAAATAGTTTTTTATGGTAAATATATTTTACCAGTAACCTATTGATCCAGAAGGGAAACGAGATGCTCAAAATCTGCCGGTGGCTCCGCATCGAAGGTCATTTCTTCCTCGGTCACCGGGTGGATGAAGCGAATCTGGGCGGCGTGGAGGGCTTGGCGCGGAAAGGTCAGGATCTCATCGCGCACCTCTGGCGTGTATCCGCCCCGGTTCAAAAGGCTGGTCGCGGCGTTTTTCTGTAACCCATAAACCGGGTCGCCGACCAACGGGTGGCCGATGGAGGCCATGTGAACGCGAATCTGGTGCGTGCGTCCGGTTTCAAGGTCACATTGCACAAGGCTGACCGTGTCATGAAAAACCTGATGGCGGTGATAATGCGTGCGGGCATCCTTGCCCCCCATCATCGGCACAACCATGCGCTGGCGGTTGGTGCTGTGGCGGGCGATGGGTTTATCAACGACACCTTTTACCTGCGGTACCTTCCACACCAATGCGAAATAGGTGCGGCTTAAGGAACGATCGGCCAGCTGCGCCGATAACCCGCGATGCGCAACATCTGATTTCGCAACAACCATCAACCCCGATGTATCGCGGTCAAGACGGTGGACGATACCTGGGCGCACAACGCCGCCAATGCCTGACAAGCTATCACCACAATGAAATAACAACGCATTCACTAGCGTGCCTGTGTGATGCCCCGCCCCCGGATGAACAACCAAACCAACAGGCTTGTTAATCACCAACAGGCTTTCATCTTCATAAACAACATCCAGCGGAATATCTTCTGGTTGCGGGTTGGCCTCAACCGGTTCCGGCACGATCAGGGTAATTTTCTGACCCCGCGACACCTTGAACGACGCCTGTTCGCAGACGCGCCCGTCAATGGTGACATCGCCGTCCTCAATCAAACCTTTCAGACGTGTGCGCGAAAATTCCGGACACCATTCCGTCAGCAATTTATCAAGGCGCATATCGTCATGATCATCATCAACGACGAATGTTTCTTCGCCGTTTACATGATCGCCATCTTCGACGGCATCAATAACGACAGCGGAAGGATCAATATGATCTTCCAAAATTTCAGGCTTTGGTACTTTACTCATTGGGCTGGCTCCGCTGCGGGGATAAGGCATGGGTCTTCATAGGGGTCAAGACCGGTGGCAACAAACACCCATCCCTCGCGCCGTGTTTCAACTTTTTTGCTTTGGGCGATAATCGCCATTTGTTCGGGTGTCGGGTTCGGTGGGCCTAATGTATCGGCCTCCGCCATCGCGGCTTCTTTTTCTTTTCGTGCCAAGGCGTCGGTAATCAGCTCAACACCCTTATCCGCACCCGGCTGTTTATTCATTTCGATGGTGGCAATGACAATGCGCTCACCACTCCACCCTTTAATCAATTGCTGGGCGGTTGCGCCGTGCCCTTCCATATACCCTTCATCATTCATGATGACGCCGCGCGGGGACAGGGTAATCAGGCGGATATGTTCGGGGGCCTTGGCCGCTTCATCGCCACCCTCATGAAATTTTGCATTCGCCATCAAAGTAATGCGCCCATCGGGATGGGTCATCACATCGCGCCCGTCAAAATCAATCGCGACCCCACGGAAATAACGCTGCCAGATGGTTTTGCCGTTTGTATCCACTTCCAACAACCATGCGGCCGCCGGATCGGAACCGTAAGGGATCACCTGCCCCGCCACGACATAATGGTCGGCCTCATACATCACAGGTTTGGTTGTCCCCGACCGGAACACCGCGAATTGCCCGCGTGGATAGGTTTTTTGCCAGATGATCGTTCCATCATCACTCAGCTTTAACAGCCATCCAGCCTGACGACCATCTTCGCTTTTAATCTGGCCACCTGCCAGATAGGCCTCACCATCTGCAACCGAGACACCGTAAATGTAATTCGCAGCACCGGGACGATAGGAACGCTTCCACAGGATTTTACCCTGATCGCTGATACGGAATAAAACGCCGTGTTGTTCTTTTGGATCCTTGCGGTTGATGGCCTTGACCACCGCGACAATCCCCTTGCCATTGGCCGCCGGGGACAGGCTCATTGATTCATAATCAAAGGATGAATCTTTTAAAATAATTTCGCGCAAGAATTTGCGTTCCGCGTCATACCACGCCAGCCGCGTCCAGATTTCTTCGGCCCGCGCCCCGCCATGAATGGTGGAACTGACCGCGTAGCCACCCGCAATCGGCAAAATACCGGTGGAGCGTTCCGCCGCCTTCGCGGGGTAGCGTTTTTCATCCACCGCGCGGGCGCGGCTGTTCAGTTCAACCAGAACCATTTCTTGTGGCATATACGCTTCATCCAGCGCATCACCCGCCACAAGCAGGTTTTTATTTTCCAACGCAACCGCACCCGAAAACTGCACGGGGCCACGATGATCGCCAAAGGCAGCATCCCAGACGGCCGGATTGCCAAAAAATGGATTACGCAGGTTAATGATCGCTTCCCCGGCCGCACGGCAGGACGGGCTATTCGACATCATGCCCGGCAGCTTTCCCGCCTGACTATCGGCAGGCGTCTGGGCATAGCTTTTGGCGGGGGGCTGCATTGGCAAACCCACGAAAACCGCCGCCAACAGGGCGCAAAGGAAAGGCATCTTGATGTTCATCACACTTAAGTTTAGGGTCCAACGGGCTTAAAGTCCATTGATCCCTTTCATCGGTGGTAAGTCAGTTTGGGTTTTTCCCTTCTACACTGTCATCCCCGCGCAGGCGGGGATCCAGGGCCAAAAGCCCAAAATGGAGTTTTTTCCCCTGGATCCCCGGTCAAGCCGGGGATGACAAAGATGGAGCGGAAATCCAGGGAGGAAAAAATCAAACTGACTCACTACCCTTTCATCCGGGTTTAAAGAGAATGCGTATTCTGATCATCAGCGATGCCTGGACCCCCCAGACCAATGGTGTGGTGCGGACCTATGAGGATTTGAATCATACTCTGGAAAACGCCGGACATACGGTGCGGGTCATTGGTCCAGCCGATTTCCCGTTCAGCCGCCCGATGCCGGGTTACAGCGAAATTGATCTGGTCTTGTTCCCGTCCAAAAAGCTGGCGCGGCTGGTTGATGATTTTGCCCCCGATACTCTCCATATCGCGACCGAAGGGCCGCTCGGTTGGGCGGCACGAAAATTATGCAAAAAGCGCGGCTGGAAATATACAAGCGCCTATCATACGCACTTTCCAGATTATACAGCGCTGCGCGCCGCCAAGCATCTGCCGTTCCTGTTTACCCCCGTGAAGGCGTTATGCGTTTTATGGGTCAAAAAATTCCACGCCCCGTCATCCTTTGTCCTGACGACCACGCAAAGTGTTGAGGACACCCTCAATGACTGGAACTTCCCGGCCCCGCTGCACCGCCTGACCCGTGGGGTCAAGACCGAGATTTTCCATCCCGGCCCCAAAACCTTATTTGCGGATTTACCAAAACCCATCGCCCTTTATGTCGGGCGGGTTGCGATTGAAAAAAATATCGGCGCGTTCCTGTCCATGCCGTGGACGGGCAGCAAGGTGATTGTCGGGGATGGCCCGAGCCGCAAGGCCCTTGAAGCCGCCTATCCGGACGCCCATTTTGTCGGCAAGAAAAAAGGCCATGACCTGGCCGACCATTACCGTTCCGCCGATATTTTTGTCTTCCCGTCTAAAACCGATACCTTTGGGATTGTTCTGATCGAAGCTATGGCCTGTGGCCTGCCGATCGCCGGATATAAAGTGACAGGTCCGATGGACCTTGTGACCAAAAACATTTTGGGAAGCGTGGATGATAATTTGGCACTGGCCGCGCAATGCGCACTCGATGCGCCGGGCACACCTGAAGACCGCTTCCAGCATTTGCAGGAGAATTACACCTGGGATGTTGCAGCGGCACAGTTTTTAGACGCCCAAAACCGCGCCATCATCCAAAAATGATATTACGGTGCGTATCGTAATTATAAAATTACAAATTTCCGTCGATTTCCGCAGCCAGACCAAGAAGCGCGACATATGGATGCAAAATCAATATGGTAGGCACATCTTTTAAATACGCATCAAAACGCCCTTTGGCTTCAAATTCCCGGCGGAAGCCTGATTCAAAGAAAGTCTCGCCCAGTTGCAGGCAAATTCCCCCAGCCAGATAAATTCCACCGAACGCCCCCAGTGTCAGGGCTAAATTCCCGGCAACAACGCCTAAGAATCCCAACATCATCTCCAACGCTTCAACACAAATCGGGCAGGATTTACTCAGGGCCGCCGCGCTGATCTCTTCAGGGCTGCGCTCCGGCAAATCATCACGCCCTTCAAGGCTGCCAAGCGCCATATAGATGTTCACCAACCCCTTGCCGGAACACACACGCTCCGCCGAGATGTGGCGATATTTGCCATACAATGTTTTTAAAACATCAAATTCACGCTGGGTCCGCGCCGCCACGGTGACATGCCCGCCCTCTCCCGGCACCGGCACATATTTCGTTCCGGTCCAGATCAGCGACGCCACACCAAGCCCCGTTCCGGGGCCAATAATACCAATGGGCGCATGGGGTTGCGGCGCAATCTTGTCACCAACATTGCGCATTTGCTCTGGCGTTAAATGGGGCACGCCCAATGCCACAGCCCGGAAATCATTCATGACGATCAGGTGATTGAGCGCCAGATCAGCCTTTGTTTGTTCAATGGAAAACGACCATGGATGATTGGTCATATGAACCGCATCGCTGGTGACAGGTCCGGCCACGGCGAACGCTCCGGCGGATACCTCACTGATACCCACCTGCTCCAGATATGCCCGTGCGGCCTCGGCCAGCCCCGGGTAATCGACGCATTTTAAAACACGCTCCTCGCGATAGGTTTTCCCATCACTTAAAGCAAACCGCGCATTTGTCGCGCCAATATCGGCAATCAGCCCTGATTTCTGTGTCATGCTTATCCTTATACAAGCTTGACAAGCCGCAGGAAAGGCACGACATAAGGTCTTCGTAAAACGACCCCCGTTAAGAATTTCGCGTTAAGGATTTTCCATGGCCCGCATTCTGATCGCCGAAGACGATCCTTCCATGCGCCAGTTTCTGGCTCTGGCGCTCGAACGCGCCGGGCATAGCGTCGATGTGCGTGAAGACGGGCTTGAAGCGCTCAACACTCTGGAAAATACCCTGAAAGACGGCCAATCCTATGATTTGCTGCTGGCCGATATTGTCATGCCGGGTATGGACGGAATCGAATTATCGCAACGCGCTGCCAAACTGGCTCCGGCCATGAAGATCATGTTCATCACCGGCTTCGCCGCCGTCATATTGGACCAACAGGGGCAAAAGCCGGACGCCAACACCGAAATCCTTGCCAAACCGTTCCACTTAAAGGACCTCGTGGACCGGGTCGAACACCTGCTGGCGGCTTAGAAAAAACCTCAATATTGCGATATTGACATCCCCACCCCGCCCCGTTATTAAAGACATCGTCGCGCAATTAGCTCAGCGGTAGAGCACTATGTTGACATCGTAGGGGTCACAGGTTCAATCCCTGTATTGCGCACCATAAATCTTCCCTTAAAATCAATAGCTTAACAAAAGTCCAATCTCAAAAAATATATAGGGTTCACTTGTTACATTTGAACCTCAAGGGCAGATGCGGCACTCCGCAAATAATCCGGACTATAGCGCGCATAAGCCATTTCCGTAACCGCCATTTATACACCCTATCCAGCAGCGAGAATATCTAAGCAGCCGTCAGTTAGTGGAGATTCTTTAAGCGGGGACCAAGTTAAAACTGCTTTCTCTTGTTTTAATAAGGGGGCGTTAAGGTTAAGGCGCGCCACCCACTAGGCCTGTTGCAAAAGTCCGGGGA
>DIVF01000022.1 GCA_002423285.1 Micavibrio sp. UBA6139
GGACTTTTGCAACAGGTCTAATATAATTTTCGGTTCGCCGGGTGCGCGGGGCAAGACCAATGGCCCGCGTCCACCAACATCCTGCACACGGCGCTTCGCATCTTCAAAGGCTTGCTCGCGGCGGATTTCAGCAATGCTCACGCGTGCGCTATGCAATGGCACGGAGGCCTGTAACGGCACGGGGCCAACAATACCCTGCTCCGATCCGGCAACAGGTGTTACAAGCCAATCCTGTAATGCACCCTTGGATCGGAGAAGAATTTTCATCTGCGAATCCGCTTCCAGCATACCAACATTTTCGACATCGCTGCGCCCGGCAAAAGACAAATCAAATTGGACCGGGAATTTTTCCAGCGCGGTTTCAATGGCCCCAAGCGCCTCATCCGTCTTACCGATCCAATATTGTCTTTCCGGAGCCTTCATGGCGTTCGCAGAGCCAGCATTAAAACTATCCCTCAACCGTGCATGGCAATCGGGCAGAACATCAGTGCGCCGGGACAAATACGGCATAAAATATTGCGCCATGCCGGGGTTTTCTAAAACCGAGCGCATAATCACCAGATCATAAAGCCCCGTTTCAATCCGGTCATACAGGCGGATCGGTGTTTTTTCTAAAATATGCGGATAGCCCTTCGCATGATGTGTGACATCAATCGTCACCTTGCGATAGGAATGGCGATGGACCAGCTGTGCACGGTCCTGAAAATCACGCGACAGGGTGAATTCCGTTTTTTGCTTTTTCTGTGTCATGACAGAAGCATTCCACAAAATTTGAAGGCTGCAAAGTTTTAGATGAATTTAAGAAGCAGTTTGAAGGGGACATTGCCCCCTTCACTCCTATTCGTTTACAAAAACATGAGCGCAGTTGCAGCAAAAACGAGTAAGCCGTAATTGCGGTTTGATCGGAAAATGGCCAATGCACTGGCGGCATCACCAATCGCCCAGCTTTTTAATTGCCAGCGTAAATGCCACCCCGCACCCGCCAGAACCAGCAGGCTGATAAGCCCCGCATCACTTAAAACAAAGGCTAGAACCAGCAGCACCCAAGATACCGCATAAAACCGCGCAATCCAGATGCGGCTGCGTTGCCCCAAACGCAGCGCGCTCGATTTAATGCCAACGCGCATATCATCTTCGGCGTCTTGATGGGCATAGATCGTGTCATACCCCAGCGTCCAGAAAAACCCCGACGCATAAAGGCACAAGGCAGGCAGACCCACCACACCCGTAACCGCCGCCCAGCCAATCAACGCGCCAAAGTTAAACGTCAGGCCCAAAAACGCCTGTGGCCACCATGTAATGCGTTTCATCAGCGGGTAAGTGGTCACCAGCACCAATGATAAAACCCCCAGCAACACCGCCATCAGATTCATCTGCAATAAAATGGCAAGGCCCGCCAGCAATAACCCGCACAGAAATAAAATCGCCGCCCGGACGCTGATGGTTCCAGCCGCCAGTGGGCGTGACTGTGTGCGCTCCACCTTTTTATCAAGGTCGCGGTCCCAGATATCATTGATGACGCACCCCGCCCCGCGCATGACAACTGCGCCAACCCCAAACAGCACCAGCAAAGTCAGGTCAGACGCATTCAAGGACAACGCACCCCCCGCCGCCAGCATGATTGCCCACCAGCCGGGCAGCAGCAAAAGCCATGTCCCAATCGGGCGGTCGAGCCGCATCAACAATAAATAGGGGTGCAGAACGGGCGGCATCCGGGCAATCCACCCTTTGGTATTGATATCGGTATGCGTCATGGTGTTATCTATTCCAATGATGGATGACGATTTTTTCAAATTGCCGCGGCTTTATATCGACGGAGTACTGGGGGCGGATCAAACCACCCCCTTATCAGCCGAACAAGCCCATTATTTCAAAACCGTCCTGCGCCGGCAAGATGGTGACCATGTGCGCATCTTTAATGGCCGGGACGGCGAATGGCTGTCCACCCTTGACCAATTGGGGAAAAAGGGCGGCCTTGCCGTTGCCGAAAAACAAATCAAGCAACAACCCGCCGCCACCCCCAATGTGCATTTGTTTTTTGCACCGATTAAAAAAGCCCGCATGGACTGGCTGGTTGAAAAATCAATTGAACTCGGCGCCACCGATTTACACCCGGTTATCACACAAAATACAGAAATACGAGATATCAAAACAGAACGCCTGCAACAGCAAATGATGGAGGCAGCAGAGCAATGCGAACGCCTTGACCTGCCGCGCCTGCATGATGCGATTAAGTTCAATGAACTCAGCAAGAACTTGCCCGCCAATACAACAGGCCTTGCCTGTCTGGAACGTGGTGACACGGTTGATCTCATCACGCGCCTGAACGCCATTCCGCCCACAAACGGCCTCGCCGTTTTGATCGGCCCGGAAGGCGGCTTCACGAAAGAAGAAGCGGCTTCTTTAGCAAGGCAAGAGGCATGGCTGGCAACCTCACTGGGGCCGAGAATCCTCCGCTGCGAAACGGCCGTTTGCACGGCATTGTCCGCAATCATGCTGAAAAGAATTTAAAGGGGTCGTTTGAAGGGGAGATTCCCTCCTTCACCCCACTCTCTTTTCTAAAGTGCCAAGAGCAAACAATTGATCGCGCCTGAAGCCATCAAAGCAATGGTCAGCAAAACGCCAATCCCGCGACCCGGCGTTGTACCAGCGGAATGGGACAGACCCCAGGCATGGGCCAGACGGGCGAGAATCAGGGCAATCCCATAGCCATGCAGCCACATCGGGTTGGCGTGCATTTGTTCCTGCAGCATCATTAAAATCAAAATCCACGGGACCGTTTCGACAAAATTACCGTGGGCGCGGATCGCTTTTGCCAGAATCGAATGCCCGCCATCACCGATGCCAGTTTTCGTAACCCAACGCAACCGCACGACCCGCACGAACAAGACCAGCAAGAGCAGCGTCAGCAGGGCCGCATAAATTGGCGTAATCATTGGTTTTCTCCCGTTTTCTGCGCTAATTCCAGAGCAAATGCCGACCCAGCCAGCAAGCTGCCATCACTGTTTTGCACCAATCGCCACCCATCCAATACCATCGCAATATTGCATGACAGCTTCCGCGCTATTGTACAGTAAATCTCCCGCTGCCCCAGATGGAACAGCGCAACCGCCAGCGCCCAGTTCATAATTATAGTCATTCCAAATAACAATC
>DIVF01000028.1 GCA_002423285.1 Micavibrio sp. UBA6139
TCATGCCAAGGTGGACAACTTGTCTAAAAAGTACGCTACTTTTGCAACAGGCCTAATAACAATATAAAAATGACGACAGGGACTCCGCCGCAATGGAACTCACTTCTGCAATCAAGCTGACAAAGCTTTTCCGCGATCAAGCCGAAAATCGCCGCATCGACCGCAGCAAAATCTGTATTTCTGTGACCGGAGATAACGGTGCTGAAATCTCAGTCAACGTAAAATCACCAATTCAAGCGGCGCAATATTTGAAATTCCTGCTGAAAAATGATCACCCCTTGTTTCAACGGGGCGAGCGTCAGTTTACCTTTGGCACATTCCCAGACCCGATTGTTTTAAAGTCTGGGGCAGCTATGTCGAGCCATTGAACAAAATGGAATTTGCGGTGATGTCCATTCGTCTGCGCTTTGCGCTGGCGGATTCTGCCTCTGAACTGTGTTTTGATGATGATTTCTGCCGCACCGATTGGGATGCACCGCTGAACCGCGTCAATGGCCCGCGCATCAAAGACTTTATCCGCGTTTTGGAAAAGGCTGGGAATGATTGGAAAGAGCTGGCATTTACAACCGTCCCGCATCGGTCTAAAAAACATGCATCATTGAGTCTTGTACCAAAGGTATAGCAAAATTAAACAGTCACATTCAAAAGAGAATAAAAATCCTGAAAGCCAGTGGTTCGGTGAAAAGCCCGTAACGCCCGATGAAAAAACCGGTCTGGTGATTGATGTTTTTGATTCCGTGGCCGACCGTTATGACCTGATGAATGATTTGATGTCAGCGGGCGTTCACCGTCTGTGGAAGGACCAGTTCGTCCGCCAGATCCGCCCGCGTGCTGAATATACCTATCTGGATGTGGGTGGTGGAACCGGTGACATTGCCTTTCGTATTCGCAAAGCCACGGGCGCGGGCCCACAAATTACCGTGTGTGATCTGAACGGTGAGATGCTGCGCGTGGGGCGTAACCGCGCCACCGACCGTGGTTGGTTAAATGATTTTGAATGGGTGGTTGGTAATGCCGACTCCCTGCCTGTGCCGGATGAAAGCGTCGATGTCTATACAATCGCATTCTGCCTGCGCAACGTAACCAAGATTGATGATGCGCTGGCCGAAGCCTACCGCGTCTTGAAACCCGGCGGGCGGTTCTTCTGCCTGGAATTCAGCCATGTGGCCGACCCGCTTCTCGCCAAGCTCTATGATGCCTATTCCTACCGCGTGATCCCGAAAGTCGGTCAGATCGTGACCAAGGACCGGGACAGCTACCAATATCTGGTCGAAAGCATCCGGAAGTTCCCCAACCAGAAGGCGTTGGAACGCCGTATGTACGGGGCGGGATTTGGCCGGGTTCGGGTTAAAAACCTGTCTTTTGGCATTGCAGCAATCCACGAGGGCTGGAAGCTGTAATTCCGGAAAATGGCCCTTGCCCCGGTTCCCACGGGATATCTGCCTAAGAATATGAAAAGATTATTGATTTTGTAGAGAATCTGTTGCAGTTTCCACAATGTATTCCGGTCTGCCCTCTTTTCGGAAGACACCAACCAACCAAACAAACATTGAAAAAACATTCCTTCTGGAGAGATTAAGTCATGGATTTCGTACGCATTACAAAAACAATTCTGCCTGCTGTTGTCGTTCTGGTTGCCGGCCTGTTCGGCGTGAACTTCGTTTACAACACATACATGCAAGATGGCGCAGCCAGCGTCATCACACTGGAGCCAGCAGCCGGTGAAGAAGGCGTAACCGTTAGCGTTGAAGACGGCGCAACAAGCGTTTCCACAACCGTTGGCGACAGCGTTGTGACAACAACAACCGAAACAGTTGTTGAAGCTGTTGACGTATGCGCGACCGCACAAGCTGCTGCTGAAGCTGCTGTTGGTACAGACAAAGCGGCTGAAGCTGCAAAAGCTGCTGCTGACTGTGAAGCTGCGAAAGAAGTTAAAGCTGAAGCCGACGTGAAAGTTGACGCCGCAACAGAAGCTGCCGTTGATGCCGCCATTGAAGGCAACGTTGAAAGCAAAACAGAAGCAGACGCTGTTGCTCCTGCCGCTGAATAAGCTGCTCACTAATATAAGCACCCTCTCGACCTCTGTGTCATAAGGGTTTATGATCGGTCCCATCTTCATACAGATGGGACCGATTAGTTTTTAAACCTGGAAAAGGACTCCGCCATGACCAATGCTGCCGCACAGATTAAACAGACACATTCACTGGATCATGTTTCGGTTCAAGTCGCGCGTATGCCGCATGCGATGGATTTGCCGCTGCCCAATTATGCAACCGAACAATCAGCTGGAATGGATCTGTGCGCGGCGATTGATGCGCCCATCACACTGCAGCCGGGTCAACACGGTATGGTGCCAACGGGTCTTTCCATTGCCCTGCCCGCTGGGTTTGAAGCACAGGTGCGTCCACGCTCTGGCCTTGCCGCAAAAAACGGTGTCACCGTTTTGAACAGCCCCGGTACAATCGATGCCGACTATCGCGGCGAGATCAAAGCCATCCTCATCAACCTGAGCCAGACCCCCTTCGTGATCGAACGCGGCATGCGCATTGCGCAGATGGTTGTCGCCCGCCATTCCACCGTGACCTGGGCCGAAGTTGAAACACTGGATGAAACCACTCGCGGTGCGGGCGGGTTTGGCTCTACTGGCACGAAATAACGGTTTTTCCCCGTAAAACCACGGCAAAGGGGCAAAAACCCCTTTCCCCCTTGGGCTGTTCATCGTAAAAATACCCTATGTCACAACTTGCGCAAAAAACATCCGATGAGTTCATCGCCGATGGGCACACGCCCATGATGGCGCAATATTTGTCGGTGAAGGCGCAATATCCGGATTGCCTTGTGTTCTACCGCATGGGCGATTTTTACGAATTGTTCTTTGATGATGCCGTCAATGCGTCCGAAGCCCTCGACATTACCCTGACCAAACGCGGCAAGACGCAAGAGAATGAGATTCCCATGTGCGGCGTTCCGGCCCATGCGCTGGACCCCTATCTCGCCCGCCTGATCCGGTCGGGATTTAAAGTCGCCATCTGTGACCAGACCGAAACGCCGGAACAGGCAAAGAAGCGCGGCGGGTCAAAGGCGCTGGTGCGCCGTGATGTTGTTCGCGTGGTCACGCAAGGGACACTGACTGAAGATACGCTGCTCGATGCACGGGAAAATAATTACCTGTCTGCCTTGGCGGAAGCTGGTGGGCAATATGGTCTGGCGTGGCTGGAACTTTCAACGGGTGAATTCTGGGTTCAGCCTGTTTTGGAAAAATCACTGGGTGCGGCGATTGAGCGCATTGGCGCATCCGAAATCCTGACCCCCGACCGGATGATTCAAAAACCAGCGCTGTTTGAAACCTTCACGCCGCTGCGCAGCCGTTTAACAGTGCAACCATCGAGCCTGTTTGATAGCGAAAATGCCCGTAAACGCCTTGAATCATTGTTCGGTGTTGGAACATTGGAATCCTTTGGTGCATTCAGCCGCGCAGAGATTGCGGCAGCTGGCGCACTGATCGATTACGTTGAACGCACCCAGATGGGGAAATTACCGCATTTGTTCCGCCCGCGCCAATTATCATCCGGCGCGATGATGGAAATTGATGCCGCGACACGCCGCAACCTTGAACTGACCCGCACATTAACGGGTGAGCGTAAAGGATCACTGCTGGCGACCATCGACCGCACGGTGACCGCATCGGGTGCGCGGTTATTACAGGCCCGCCTCTCCGCCCCGCTATGCGACACGGCGGCCATTGCCCAGCGTCATGATGAAGTGGCGGCACTGGTTGAAGATTCAAGACTATGCGGCATGCTCCGCACCGCCCTTAAAAATATTCCCGATATGGAACGTGGCCTGTCACGTTTGACCGTGGGCCGTGGTGGCCCGCGCGATCAAGGACAAATTCGTGATGGGTTGCGCGGGGCTGAGGATATTCGCGGCTTCTTGTTGCAATCACCCCCTGCTGCCCTTTCCATCATCATGGACCAGTTGGTGCAAATGCCTGCGGTGCAGGCCTTGGCTGACCGCCTGCATCAATGTCTGAAGGATGAACTGCCTGTTTTAGACCGCGACGGCGGGTTTATCCGTGAGGGCTACAGCGCCCGTCTTGATGAGCTGCGCATGATGCGCGATGAAGGAAAACGCCTGATGGCTGGCCTTGAGGCCCGCTATAAACAGGACACAGGGATTGAATCCTTAAAAATATCCTACAACAACATCCTTGGTTATTACATCGAAGTGCCCGTCAAACGCGCCGATAAATTGATGGTGCATCCGGGGCAAGAAAACACCCGTGATAACCCGTTCATCCATCGCCAGACCATGGCGAGTGGTGTGCGCTTCACCACGCCCGAACTGGCAGAGATGGAACGCGATATGGCGTCTGCCTCTGAAAAAGCACTGGCGATTGAACAGGAATTATTTGACCAGCTGAATGACGAGATCAGCAATCTGTCAGAACAGATTGGCATTATTGCCCGCGCTCTGGCGGCCCTTGATGTCGCATCGGCACTGGCGCAACTGGCCAGCGATCATAGTTATTGCCGCCCAACAATGACCGAGGACACACAATTCACCATCTCCGGTGGCCGTCACCCGGTCGTTGAAGCGGCTCTGCGGGCCAATGGCGGCGATGCGTTTGTGCCCAATGACTGTGATCTGGGTGATGCACAGCGTTTGTGGTTGCTGACCGGTCCTAACATGGCTGGTAAATCAACCTTCCTGCGTCAAAACGCCCTGATTGCCATTCTGGCGCAGATGGGTTCGTTTGTGCCGGCACGTGCTGCAACCATTGGCCTGATTGACCGTCTGTTTAGCCGCGTTGGCGCATCTGATGATCTGGCGCGTGGTCATTCGACCTTCATGGTTGAGATGGTTGAAACGGCGGCGATTTTGAATCAGGCCACCAACCGCTCCCTCGTTATCCTTGATGAGATTGGCCGTGGCACGGCAACCTTTGATGGTCTTTCGATTGCGTGGGCCTGTGTTGAACATTTGCATGAGGCCAATCAGTGCCGTTCGCTGTTTGCAACCCACTACCACGAACTGACCACCCTCACCTCGAAACTACCGAAACTTTCCTGCCATTCGATGCAGGTGAAGGAATGGCAGGGTGATATTATTTTCATGCACGCCATTGGCGCGGGCAGCGCCGATCGATCCTACGGTATTCACGTAGCACGCCTTGCCGGGTTGCCACAGGCCGTGATTGAACGCGCGCAGAATGTTCTGGCCCATCTGCAAAGCGGTGAAAAATCAACCACGCTGTCGCGCATGGCCGAAGACCTGCCGCTTTTCTCTGCCGTGCCAAAAGTTGTAGCCGCGCCACAAGTCTCAGCCGTTGAAGAACGCCTGCAAACCATCGACCCCGATGAGTTATCTGCACGCGAAGCATTGGAAATGCTCTACGAGTTGAAAAAAATCAGCCTACAGCAGACGAATTAACTCCCATTTTCGCAGCTGCAATATCACTTCCCCTTGAACTTCAGTGAAGAAAGGTGGATTCTATGGCCCTATGAGGTCACAACCATGAAAACAGCTTTGAAACACACATCCGCGCCAACACAACTGACCAACTGCATCCTTGATTGCATCGGCAATACGCCGCTGATGGATCTGGGCGATGGCATTCTGGCCAAAGCCGAATTTTTCAATCCGTCAGGGTCGATCAAGGCACGCATGGCAAAGTTCATGATTGAAAAAGCCGAGGCCGAAGGCCTCCTGAAACCTGGCGACACAATCGTCGAAGCAACCAGCGGTAATACCGGCAATGCCCTGTCTATGATTGCCGCCGTAAAGGGTTATAAAATGATCGTCCTGATGCCGGATGGTTACAGCAACGAACGTGTGCGCATTTCAAAAGGCTTTGGCGCCGACATCCGTGCCGTTGGACATTTTCAGGTCAACCAAGCCCGCGAAGAAGCCATTCGCCTCGGCCAGCAACCAGGCCATTACTGCCCGCAACAATTCGACAATGAATGGAATGTGGAAGAAAACCGCGAATGGTTGGGCCGTGAAATTATCGAACAGATTCCAGACGGCATGAAGATTGATGCCATCGTTCAAGGCGTTGGCACGGGCGGTACCTTGATCGGTGTGGCACAGGCCCTGCGCCAATGGCACAACCCGGACCTTAAAGTCTTTGCCATGGAACCCACCGAATCCAGAACCCTTGAATGCTGCATGGTCGCCGACCACCAGATTGAAGGCATTTCCGATGGCTTTGTTCCCACCATTTATGAACGCCATAAAGATGAGATCACCGGCATTATTTCCGTCCGTGGCCCCGTTGCCATTGAAGAAGCCGAACAAATGGCCCGTGAACGCGGCCTGTTCGTCGGCCCCAGCAGCGGCGCCAATTACTGGGCGGCCAAGGAAATCAAACGCCAGGACCCCAACATCAAGACAGTCCTCACTTTCCTGTGTGATCGTGGGGAAAAGTACCTGTCCCAGATGTATCAATAAGGGGTAGATGATGTATAACATCATCTATGACCAGCCTCGCCGAACAAATTGAACCAATCACGCCTGAGACCGTTTTAAAAACCGTCTTTGGGTACGATCAGTTTCGCGGATTGCAGAAGCAGGTGATTGACCACGTCATGGCGGGGGGGAGTTGCTGCACCCTGATGCCAACGGGCGCGGGTAAATCGCTTTGCTATCAAATTCCGGCTTTGTGCCGTCGCGGCGTTGGGATAGTAGTCTCTCCCTTGATCGCCCTGATGCAGGATCAGGTCAGTGCGCTACAAGAACTCGGCATTCGCGCCGCGATGCTGAATTCCTCGCTCGATTACCAGACCATGCAGAACACCCTGCGTGCGGTTGAAAATAACGAACTTGATCTGCTCTACATCGCGCCAGAACGCCTGATGACAGATCAAATCCTGAGCCTGTTGCAGCATATTGATATTGCGCTGTTCGCCATTGATGAAGCGCACTGCGTCTCGCAATGGGGCCATGATTTCCGCCCCGAATACCGGGCCCTGTCGCATCTGCGCCAGCAATTCCCGCATATCCCCTTCCTCGCCGTTACCGCCACCGCCGATGCGCCAACGCGCAAAGACATCATGGCGCAGCTGGACCTGCCCGAAATCTTCGTGGCCGGTTTTGATCGCCCGAATATCGGTTACAACGTGGCCGTTAAAGACACACCAAAAAAACAATTACTGGAATTTTTACAAGGGCGCGAGCGCGGCGAAAGCGGTATTATCTATTGCCTGTCCCGCCGCAAGACCGAAGAAACCGCCGAATGGTTGCAAGAAAAAGGCTATAACGCCCTGCCCTATCACGCCGGGATCAGCAACGATATCCGCTCCAAAAACCAGAATAAATTTATCAAGGAAGAAGGCGTCATTATCGTCGCCACCATCGCCTTTGGCATGGGCATCAACAAACCTGATGTGCGTTTTGTTGTTCATCTCGATTTACCGGCCAATATCGAAGCCTATTACCAGGAAACCGGCCGTGCGGGCCGTGACGGCATGCCATCCACCGCCTTTATGCTCTATGGCCTGCAAGATGTTGCCTTGCGCCGCCAGATGATTGTTGGCTCCGACGCCCCAGATGAACAAAAACGCATCGAACATCATAAGCTGGGTGCGCTGCTCGGGTATTGCGAAGCCGCTACCTGCCGCCGCCAGATCTTGCTACAATATTTTGGTGATACCGAACAGACATGCGGCAATTGTGATACCTGTCAATCGCGCCCTGACACCATCGAAGGCTCCATCCCCGCACAAAAGATTCTTTCCTGCGTTTTGCGGACCGGCCAGATGTTTGGTGGGAAACATATTGTTGATGTGTTGCTGGGTGCCGATACACCGCAAATCGAAAAGCACGGCCACGATCAACTCAGCACCTTTGGCATCGGCAAGGATCATGACCGCAAGGCTTGGGACTCCTTCATTCGCCAACTGGTTGCCGCCAATTTTATCTTTGTCGATCTGGAAGCCCATGGCGGATTAAAACTAACCCCCGACGGTGCACAATTTTTGCGTGAGCGCGGCGCCTTCAACCTGCGCCTGCCCCGCCCCTCACGGGAATCAAAAGGAATGCGTGGCGAAGCTGGAAAATTACCAAACCCGACCCTGACCTCCGCCGCCGATCAGTCCCTGTTTGAAGCCTTAAAAGCCCTGCGCCTTAGCATCGCGAGCGAGAAAAACCTGCCGCCTTACGTCATTTTCCACGATAAAACCCTGCTGGATATGGTGCTGCGCCGCCCGCTATATCTCGACTCAATGGCCCAGATTCCGGGGGTTGGCCAGTCAAAGCTGGAAAAATACGCCCCGGCCTTCCTACAGGTCATCCAAGACGCTGGCTAAGCCTTGCTTTTTACCCATTTTTTCCCTATTTTCCCCCCAGACCAAATGCGGAGAGGTGGCAGAGTGGCTGAATGCGGCGGTCTCGAAAACCGTTATGGGTGCATAACCCATCGAGGGTTCGAATCCCCCCCTCTCCGCCATTAGTACCTCAAAATAACGCATACGAGCTACGGCTCAACAGGCGCCGCATCCCCCGCTGCAGGTTCAATACTGTTCAAACATTCCGGCGTTGGGTTGTTGATATAGCAGGTTTTGCTAAAGGCTTGGTCGATTTCGACAGGTTGAGTCTTTTCACGTGCAATCGACGCCTCCATCAAAGCCATGCGACGGAATGAAAAACCAGATACCCACATAGCGGATGCAATAAAAAGCAGGACAAATACACTGCTGATGCAAAACGAAAAAACCGGGCGTTTGATAAACTTGGCTTTGTGAATAGCTTTTTCTACCATTGCGTAGATCTCCCATCGTCGGTTCGAATATCCATTCAATACACAAACGAACGCGTGCTTTTTTCGTACTCAATCTTTCTCAAATATATTCACGCCCACATAATCAATGGCTAAAGAACGGTTGCTGTTATTGAATATTACCTCCTTATAACTTTCTTATGCGCGAAGAAGACTTAGCCATGGATTTCTGATAGTTCCCCTGCAAGGGTGGCATACCGCAACAAGGACAAATCAAAAGGACAGCATCATGAACATCAAAGATATTATGAGCACAGACGTAGAAGTGGTTACACCCGATACGCTGATTCACGAAATTGCACAAAAAATGCAACAGCGTGATTGCGGTTGTGTGGTCGTGGTTGAAAATGACCGCATGGTCGGCATGATTACAGACCGCGATATTGCTCTGCGTTGTGTGGCCAACGCCCACATTCCAGCAGAAACAACAGCCAAGGATGTCATGACCCCCGAAATTTTATATTGCCGCGACACCGACAATGCAGATGAAGTCGCACGCAACATGGGCAAGAACAAGGTTCGTCGAATGCCTGTTCTGAATGCTGAAAAGCGCTTGGTTGGCATAGTATCGCTGGGCGATCTGGCATCGCATTCGAATCATCAGCTTTGCGGTGAAACCCTCGGCGATATTTGCCGCGCAGCCTAATGAACCCAAGATAAAGGGCCCGGCAGAGTAATCTGCCGGGCCCTTTATTATTTTAAGGATCAATCTTGCATAGAAACAAGCCACCAAGTTTGGATCAGTTGTTTTTGATCAAATATCTCATCATAATATTTTTTAGCCTGCGGATTGCTTTGTATGCAGGCATAGACCTGCTCTCCCCTTTTATCTGTCAACTCGCCATCGATCAGGGCTTGAATGTCAATTTTTGTAACGGTGCATGCATTCATTTTTCTCACTTGAATAAAAAAGCAAGGCGCACCTATAACGCCCTGCTAAATCGGTTGTTATTTATTTTAAAAACTCAATTGTAACGCGACGATTCTCAAGCAAAGCCACACCATCACCTGTTTCTACCGCCAGAACACCTTCGCCATAGGCCGTGCTATCAATAACCCGGTTTGCGATACCGCGGTCATTCAAGGCCATGGAAACGCCATCGGCGCGACGCTGTGACAGCGCCATATTATAGGCTGACGGCCCCGAACTATCCGCATGTCCGGAAATTGTAACCTCGCGCGGGTTGAATTGTTTGATTTCGCGGGCGACTTGATCCAAAACCCTAGAGGCACCAGAATCCAGTGAAGCACGATCAAAATCAAAGGTTATTTTGTAAGTCGCTAGAACATTGCGTCTATCAGCGTTTTCTACCGCCATACCCCGGGCCATCACAGGTGTGATGGATTCTGGATAGTAATATTTCAGATCACACGCATCACGGTAAAAGCCGGATGGCGGAATGCGATATTTCTGGCACGGCTCACGTTCTTCATAATCGAGGTAAACGTCCAGCTCACTGCGCTGTTGATGTGTTAAAAGATCATCATATTCTTCTTGGTATGCCGGATATTGCAGATGCGGCACAAAGCTCCACCGATCAGCGTAGGCAGATGTTGATACCATAGCCAATGCAGCAACCGCGCCCAATACGGGTAAAATGGCGTTCTTCATAAAAATTCTCCTCGATCGTGTATGTCATGTTGTTCGTTGATGGATCATTAAAAGAACGCAGCTCAGGTATAAAAGGTTCCTCGCCTTGCATGCGGTGTGCATATCAGTACGACGGACAATTAAGCACGGAACTATTTGTTCTGCCGTTACGTTGACAGGGCATAGAACCACCAACCATTAACACAGAAAGAATCATCATGACCCGCCGTTTACATGCGACTGCACTGGTTGCCGTTATCCTTGTGTCTGCAACAGGCCTGCCAATGCTGGCCAATGCACAAAAGAGCGAAACCCAAACACGCACCTATTCTTATGACAGCAACAAAAACGGCTTTATCGAGCCAGAAGAGTTCACCACCTATTTCTATTCACGTTCGGATGTCGATGGTGATGGGTATCTGGGGGATGAAGAATAGACCTGTTGCAAAAGTCCGG
>DIVF01000018.1 GCA_002423285.1 Micavibrio sp. UBA6139
GCCTTGAGCCGCTTTCGCGTGCGCGTCGAGCACTCCATCGCCCGCATGAAGCGATTCCGCATTCTCTCCGACAGATACCGCTACCCCAGAAAATCACACGCCGCAAAAATCTCCATCATCGCCGGTATCTGCAACATCACAGCAGGGTTTTAAGGCAGGCAGAACAGGCCACTTTGCGTCTGAAGGGAATCACGCCACTTTTGCAACAGGTCTAATATTTAAAACCCGCATTTCCAACAGTACTCAAACTATTACACTTGGATAAGTTTACAGGTTTGTCATTTGATCGCAATTAGCAAGAATCAGCCGTTTTGCTACTCCACTAGCAGATTCAATATTGGACGCATAAAATCTAAGCTGATTTTTTTTTGCAATTGCATTTCCATGCAAAGACCAAGTCAGTAATCCACGTTTTTGTTCTACAAAGCCATCACCGAGTTTAAATGGTATAATTCTTTGAAGCTGATCAATATACGCCCGCCCATTATAAGTAATAGAGTTATAACGAGTCACGTTACCAGTAAATTCAACTATATCTGGATTTTCATTTCGAGTGTTAACCCAATCACTCGTTGATTGATTAAAAACAACCAAGGGAACGCCTCGTGACCGCTCTAACGTCACACGATCAACACCACGCCCTACACTTCTATGCGCGCGCTGCAGACTCCCCTCCAAAGCACCACCTAATTCATCAAATATTGTGCTTGTATCTTCAAGCTTCTTAACGGTAGCAGTTTCAGGCTCTACATTTAACAAGCCAATCGCTTTTGAAAGTGAAAATTTTATAAAATCATAAGTAACAACGAGTCCTGCCGCCCCGGTTACTGGATTTTGCTCTATTAAGCCAACAATATCAAACAGAACACTGCCTTGACGAGGAGAAGAAAATTGCATTTTTGCACCATTTAATGCGGTTGCCCTCGTTACAACCTCATTATTAAGGCGTGCATGCACTACCATTTGCAATGCTTGAGCAAAACCATAAAACGATGTAGCCCCATCATAAAGATCAAGACCATGCTCATCTACTTCAGGACCAGAAAATCGAAGCTTAAGTGGAACTCGCTGTGTCATAAAAAAAATCCATTTTATCATTTTCTCTTTATGCTCACTAACAGCAGAGAAAAAAAGAAATACTATTTATTGAAAAAAACCTTAAAAAAAAACTTGGTGGGCCCGGGGGGACTCGAACCCACGACCAAGGCGTTATGAGCACCCCGCTCTAACCAACTGAGCTACAGGCCCGACCAAGATCTTTGTTTTATCGGGAAATTGAGGGGAAATCAATGAGGGCGAGTGTTAATAAAACGCCCACATACCCACCAGATTGCGGTCACGAGGATGACGGCGGCGTAGCCATCAATGGCGTAATGCCACGCCAGACACACCGACCCGATCTGGATCAAGACAAAGAATAAAACAGCCAGCCAGCCCATGAGGCGGTTCACGGCAAACATATACAGCACAATCAACCAGGAAATGGCCACATGCATACTGGGCATGGCGGAGATTCCGTTCATATCCACGACACGATCATTTTGAACCAGTTCAAGAAGAACGGGCGACATGCGCACCACGTTCAGTTCAACGCCGCTGTTATGCACCGTCCGCAAATGATCGCGCAAGCCGTCATAAGGGTTATTAAGATCAGGATAGAAATGATGGAGATACACCGGCCCGACCGATGCAAAGACGGTGGCCAGCACCACACCGATCAGCATCCACGAAATAACATTCGTCCATAAATATTGCGAACGGCGCGCGCGGTTACGCTCACAAAACAGCACATAGCCATTGCACCCGAACATCGCGGCAAACCACGACAGATAAACAAAATTAAAAAATCCGGATAGATGCAGCCGTTCAATCAGCGGCATAATGAGCTCATGCGGATAGAAACCGAAATGAACAATCCGGTCCCATTCCATGAAAAGGGGATCCCATTGATAACTGGTCATATAGGGGATCAGGGACTTGCCAACCGATAACACCCATCCCGTCATGATCAGCGGCACCATGCCCACCGCGCCCATCACCAGCGTTTGCGGGGTCAGATAGGGATCAATCTTTTGATTGAAGCGCCGTTCAACGCCGCGCATCCCCTGCCCGGCCCGGATATTTTCAAAAACAGACTGGCCGTAGAGGACAAAAATCAACGCGCCAAAAAATGACAGCGTCATCAGCGCAAACATTTTTAAGGAAGAAAGCAGAAAGAGGAACTCACCCGGCGCGGCCCCCTTGATCAGACCAACGGCGATTGTCACGACAAGGGCTATAAAGGTGAAGGCAATAAGGCTGCGCTGCTGACGAAAAGCGTCTTTCAACAACGTCACGCGGAGTCCCCTTTAAGGCAGCAGGATCGGATTAGGTATCGAGGAAGCTGCGCAGTTTACGGCTGCGGCTTGGGTGCTTCAACTTGCGCAATGCCTTGGCTTCAATCTGACGAATACGCTCACGCGTAACGTTGAATTGTTGTCCAACCTCTTCCAGCGTGTGATCGGTGTTCATGCCGATACCAAAACGCATCCGCAGAACGCGCTCTTCACGCGGGGTCAGTGTGGCCAGCACGCGGGTCGTTGTTTCACGCAGGTTCGAATGGATCGCCGCATCAATCGGCAGAATCGCATTTTTATCTTCGATGAAATCGCCCAGTGTTGAATCTTCTTCATCGCCAATCGGGGTTTCAAGCGAAACCGGTTCCTTGGCAATTTTCAAAACCTTGCGGACCTTGTCCAAAGGCATGTGCAAACGCTCCGCCAGTTCTTCTGGCGTTGGTTCGCGGCCAATTTCGTGCATCATCTGGCGGCTGGTGCGAACCAGCTTGTTGATCGTTTCGATCATGTGCACCGGAATACGGATGGTGCGCGCCTGATCGGCGATCGAGCGGGTAATGGCCTGACGAATCCACCATGTGGCGTAGGTCGAGAATTTGTAACCGCGACGATATTCGAATTTATCAACGGCCTTCATCAAACCGATGTTCCCTTCCTGAATCAAATCCAGGAATTGCAAACCGCGGTTGGTGTATTTTTTGGCGATGGAAATAACCAGACGCAAGTTCGCCTCGACCATTTCCTTCTTCGCGCGGCCTGCTTCATTCTCACCACGCTGGACGGTGCCAACGATACGGCGGAATTCAGACAAGGGCAGACCGGCATCATCAACGACCTTTTGAATCAGGTCGCGCATTTCCTGCACTTCAGGTTCGTGCTTCTCAGCGAATTTCGCCCAGCCCTTTGCCTTCAGCTTGGAAACTTTTGACAACCATTTCGCGTCCATTTCGGACCCGTAATAGTTTTCCAAAAATTCTTCGCGCTTCACGCCACAATCAATGGCAAGGCGCATCAAGCGACCTTCCAGTGTGACCATTTCGCGGTTCATTTTGTACAGGCGCTGAATCAACTGGTCGATACGCGCGTTGTTCAGGTGAACTTCGTTCATCAACGAAACCATTTCGGCCTTCGTTGCGTCATAACGCTTGTTTACGGGCGCTGGTGGTTCCTTGGATTTTTGCAGGAACTCGTAACGCTCAACCTGAACTTTTTGCATTTTCTTGTAAGTCTTTTGGATCTTGCCAAAAACTTCAAATACTTGCGGCAGTAATTCCTGTTCCATCGCGGACAAGGAAATACCGGGTTCATCGTCGCCTGTGCCTTCGCCGCCTTCGGCGTTTTCAGCAGGTTCTGCTTCTTCTGTGGCTGCTGGCATGCCCAAGGCTTCAGGGCTGTCGCCGCCATAGGTCGCATCCAGATCGATAACTTCACGAAGGAGAATATCCCCCTTCTGCAACGCTTGGTACCAGGCGATCAATGATTCAATGGCCAGCGGAGATTCGCAAATCCCGCCGATCATCATTTCACGGCCCGCTTCGATGCGTTTTGCAATGGCAATTTCGCCTTCGCGCGACAACAGTTCAACCGAACCCATTTCACGCAGATACATACGCACCGGATCATCGGTACGGCCTGTATCATCAGAAGAAATGTTACCGCCGCCGGCGTATTCCTCGCCTTCAACTTCTTCTTCTTTTTCTTCTTTCTCTTCGGCATCGCCTTCTTCAACGTCGTCTTCACTGTCAACGAGTTGCAGGCCGGATTCTGTCAGGGCAGACATTGCGTCTTCGATCTGGTCGGAGGAAAATTCCTGCGCCGGGACAGCCTTGTTAATTTCATCATAAGTTAAGAAGCCGCGCTCCTTACCCTTCACGATCAGTTTTTTGATAATGGATTCAAGGGAACCCTTTGCCGCGCCAGTTCCCTGTTCGCGGTTATCTTGTGCTGATGTTGCTTTTTTCTGCTTTACGGCAGTTTGTGGTGTGCGTTTTGGTGCCATTCTATCCCGAATCCAATTGCCAGATTAAAGCCTATTTCCGCTAAAAATCAAAGCCTTGATTGCAACTTTCTCAATTGCGATCAATCCTCATGATTATGCCTTGCCCGGTTTGAGAGTTGGAACGCGACCAGGCGCTTTTCCCCTTCTTCCTCCGGCTCGTCTGCCAAGGCCTTCCATCTAGCACTAATTTCCCCCGAAACAGAATCACCCTGAATCTGGGAAAGGATGTGTTGCCAGCCTTTTTGCACAATATCAAGCGTTGAATTGGGCCGGGCAAAGCCAGCATGGGTGTAAACCGCCTCAGAAAGGACGGATTCCAGCTCGATTTCATAACCTGCTGCCCTTAAATGGGCCTGCAAAGCCGCAGAGTCAAGATCTTCCCCCCCAGAAAAGACCTGAATTATCGCCTGACGCAGCCCGGAAAGCCGTTCATCGGCAATTTCCAGCCTGCCAAAGTCATCCTCAACCCACCCAAACATGGTCGGGTGGTTGATGATGGCGGCAAGCAACGCTTGAATGCGCCCTTGTGTTTTGGAAAATAGCGGGCGGCGCAAAGCGACCCCCAGCGGCTTTAAGACCCCGCCCCAGCCCTGCGACTTGCCACCCCGACCCGGCGCCCCGGCCCGCTGGCCCTTGCCGCCCTGCCCCTTATTATAAGGTGCGGGGGCGAAATGGGCGCGGACCTTTTGACGGAAAGCATCGCGGTAGCGGAATTGAACATCCCGATCGACAATTTTAAGTGTTTCGTTTTCAAGGGCGCGTGACAGTCCGGCCTGCTCCTCTGGCGTCGCGAAGTTACGCCCGACCGTATGTTCCATCCAGATAAAATCAACCAGCGGAATGGCGGCATTGATGATCGTCTCAAAGGCTTCCTTGCCCTGCGCCTTGATCAGACTGTCCGGGTCTTGCCCATCAGGCAGGAAAGCCAGACGCACGGAATGGTCAGCCTTCAGCAATGGCAAAATGCGTTCACAGGCCCGCGCGGCGGCCCGGCGTCCGGCATTGTCGCCGTCAAAGCACAAAACTGGCATTTTCTGATCTGCTGGAATCATTTTCCACAGAACCAGAATTTGTTCTTCGGTCAGGGCTGTACCCAGCGGGGCCAGCGCACCGCGATACCCGGCGCTGAACGCGGCCATGACATCAAGGTAACCTTCAACCACGATCAGCGGCAAACCATCCACCGCCGCCTGACGCGCATGCGGTTCACCGTAAAGCATACTGCCCTTATGAAACACGGGCGTTTCAGAGGAGTTGATATATTTCGGCGGCTTGGAATCGCCGGGCTTTAAGGGGCGTAAGTGTTCTGGCAAGACCCGTCCGCCAAACGCAACCACACGGCCACGCCGATCCGGAACCGGGAACATGATGCGGTCACGGAAGAAACTGAAGACTTGCCCGTCACGCTCGGAACGGCGCACGACACCGGCCTCAATCATCTGTGCTTCGCTATAACCCTGCCCCTTCAAATACGCGGGTAAGGCGCGGCCATCGGCGGGTGAGAAGCCAATACGGAAGGATGTCATCAATTCATCTGCAACGCCGCGTTCCTTCATATAGGTCAGGGCATCAATATGCGCCGGATCATAGAGGCGATTTTGAAACCATTTTGCGGTGTCATCCAAAAGGGCGTGAAGGTCTTTTTCCTGCTTTGCCTGATGGATAGCTTGCGGCGTTTGTTGAGGCACCTGCATGCCGGCTTCGGCAGCCAGAAACTCGACAGCCTCAATAAACGACAGATTGTCATGCCGCATGGAAAAACCAATGACATCCCCATGCGCGCCGCACCCAAAGCAGTGGAAGAAGCGTTTATCGTCATTCACATAGAAGGACGGTGATTTTTCATGGTGAAAAGGGCAGCAAGCCTTGAATTCCCGCCCCGCGCGCGTGAGCTTGACCCGCCGCCCGATAATATCGGACAGGGTCAAACGGTCGCGTAGCTGCTCCATAAAGCGTGGGGGTATGGTCGACATGCCCCAAGTCTTAGCAGATTTTTGGGGCAGATTTACATGAAATTTGACAACCGCAGCGGCGAGGCGTACACCGCCAAAAGTGCCAACAAGAACAGATAAGAACAGAGGCAATCATGACCCGGCCGCAAACGCAAAAAGACCCATCAAATAAGGCATTCTGGCAAAAAAGCATGAAGTCTGAGTTTCGGAAGGCCGCCCTTGGTCTGGCACTGATCGCTGGCAGCGCCACCCCCTTCATAGCCGGAATGGGCGATATCTGGGATATGCGCGCCGCCGTCACGGCGGAGCAGATTGCTGCTCACCCATCCTATGCGGCCAGCCTGAAATCCTGCAAAAACAACACCCTGCCGGACAAAGACGCAGAAATCCTCAACTGCGCGGACAAAAAAACCAACCAAAAGATCATTTCCGCCACCCCGGCCTTCAAAAGTGCCATGGCGTTGACGATTGGCGGATTTACGGGAATGGCTGGCGGGTTTTTATGGTCTGTTGCCTGCGCCGGAGCCGCATTGGACGCACGCCGTAAATACCGTGGCAACACCCCCGCCTAAATTCAGCCCGATTTATGGTCCCTTCCCATAACGGTGCGGCAAGCCACTGTTATTTTTATGATTATATTTTTTAAATGAGCCTTGAAATCGCCACAAAGCGGCTTAGATTGGCTTTCATTCCAAAATCATTATATAGCCGCCTCTTCGGCAATCGGGGACTTTACACTATGACGAAACTGACTTTTACGTCTGCGCTCTTTACGCTGATGATACTTCTGGCCGCCACCGGCTTATCGGCCTGTAAAGAAGAAGGCGCAAGCGCCGACGCACAAGCCCCCGCCGCTCCGGCCATGGCCGGCCCAAAAGTGACCGCCACACTGCCTGTCGTAAAAGAAGTTGGCCAGTGGGAAGAATTCACCGGACGGTTCGAAGCCGCAGCAAAGGTTGAAATCCGCGCCCGCGTCAGCGGTTACCTCGACCAGATTCATTTTAAGGATGGCCAGACCGTCAAGCAAGGCGACTTGCTGTTCACAATTGACCAGCGCCCCTTCCAAGCCTCCGTCCGCGAAGCCGAAGCATCCCTGAAAAGCGCACAGAACGGGTTGAACCTCGCGACAAAAGAACTGGCCCGTTCTGAAGAACTGACCAAGCAGGGTTATTCTTCCAAACAAACGCTCGACACCAAAATTGAAAGCAAACAAACCGGCCTTGCCAATGTTGATGCCGCACGGGCGCGTTTGGAACAGGCCAAGCTGGATCTGGAATTCACCGAAGTCCGCGCCCCCTTTTCTGGCCGCATCAGCCGCCACATGGTGGATGTTGGAAATCTGGTCACCGGCGGCGCACAGGGCGCAACATTGCTGACCACCGTGGTGGCATTGGACCCGATCTATTTTTACTTTGATATCGACGAACAAACTTACCTGCGTTATTCACGCGGCGAAACATCAGCCGTTAAATCTGGTGCCAGTGAATTCCTAAGACCCGTCCAGCTGGCCCTGACGGATTCCAGCAACTATGAATTCGCTGGAACGCTTGATTTTGTTGATACAACATTGAATGAGCAAACTGGCACCGTGCGTGGTCGCGCAACCTTCCAAAACACGGACTACACCTTGGTTCCGGGCATGTTTGGCCGCGCCCGCATTCAAGGCACTGGCAAAAAAGTGGCGACACTGATCCCTGATGAAGCCGTTGGCGTTGATCAGACCCGTAACTTCGTTTACGTCCTGACTGACAACAACATGATTGGCACAAAAACCGTCAAACTGGGTGGTCTGGCCGAAGGATTGCGCGTTGTGACAGAAGGTCTGGAACCAACCGACAAGGTTGTTTTCAAAGGCATTCAGATGTTGCGCGATGGCATGCCGGTTACCCCGGAAATGACGCAAATTGAATCCACACCGGACGCTGTCATCATCAGCACAACACCATCACTAGACGGTGCCGCCCCGGTTGAAACACCGGCTGCGATCACACTGGAACCTGCACCCGTTGATGTTGAGGCCACCCCTGTTGAACCGGTTGCCGCAACACCAGAAGCAACACCGGCAGAGGGCCTGACCCCCACCCCGGCGGAAACCGAAACACCAGCCCCAGCACCGGCTGAAGGACAGTAAACATGAAATTATCGCATTTCTTTATTGATCGGCCGATTTTCGCGGCCGTTCTTTCTATCCTGATGGTGTTGGTGGGGGCGATTTCCTATGTGAAACTACCTGTCGCGCAATATCCGGAAGTTGTTCCGCCAACGGTTGTCGTAGCCGCATCCTATCCGGGTGCCAACGCGCAAACGATTGCCGATACGGTCGCCACGCCGATTGAACAGGAAGTCAACGGGGTTGAGGGCATGTTGTACATGTCGTCTTACTCTTCATCCGACGGGCAAATGGCGCTGACCGTTACATTTGATATCGGGACCGATATCGATATGGCACAAGTTCTGGTGCAAAACCGCGTCAATGCCGCGACTGCACGCCTTCCTGAGGAAGTGCGTCGTATGGGGATTGTGACCAAGAAAAGCTCATCAGACTTCCTGATGGTTATTCACGTTCTGTCACCTGATAATTCTCTGGATCAGCTTTACACATCGAACTATGCCCTGCTGCGTATTCGCGACCAGTTGTCGCGTGTTGATGGCGTGGGTGATGTTCAAGTCTTCGGGGCCCGTGAATATTCCATCCGCATCTGGCTGGACCCTGACCGCATGTCGACATTGGGACTGTCGGCGGGTGATGTCGTGGCCGCCTTGCGCGAACAAAACGTGCAGGTCTCTGGCGGGTCGTTGGGTCAACCTCCCCTCAACATGGATAACGCGTTCCAGTTCACGGTCACCACACAGGGCCGTTTTGATAAACCGGAACAGTTTGAAAACATCATTATTAAGAACGACGGTGAAGGCCGTCTGGTTCGCGTGTCCGATGTGGCACGGGTTGAACTGGGTGCGCAAAACTATTCCAACAATTCCTACCTGAATAACAAGGAAGCCGTTGCCATTGCCGTGTTCCAACGCCCGGGTTCAAATGCGCTGGCAACCGCAGAGAGCCTGATCGAAACAATGGAATCGATGAAGAAATCCTTCCCCAAGGGGCTGGATTACCAAATCGTTTATAACCCAACCGAATTTATTTCGGCATCGATTAATGCCGTTTACCACACGATTTTCGAAGCGATTATTCTGGTGGTTCTGGTCGTGATTGTCTTCTTGCAATCCTGGCGCGCGGCCTTGATCCCAATTATCGCCATTCCGGTATCCCTGATCGGAACCTTTGCGGTCATGTATGCATTTGGCTATTCGCTCAACATGCTGACCCTGTTCGGGATGGTTCTGGCGATCGGGATCGTGGTCGATGATGCGATTGTTGTCGTCGAAAACGTCGAACGTCACATCCGTGAAGGAATGAGCCCACGCCAAGCCGCCCACACCACGATGAATGAAGTTGGCACGGCGATTATCGCCATCTCCCTCGTCCTGTGTGCGGTGTTTATTCCAACAGCCTTTATTCCGGGCATGTCGGGCCAGTTCTATAAACAATTCGCAATGACAATTGCGGTGGCGACGATCTTCTCCACCATCAACTCATTGACCCTGTCACCGTCTTTGGCGGCGTTCCTGTTAAAGGCACACCCAACGGATGGGCATGCGAAGATATCCCGATTTGCTGTCGTGCGGCTTGGGCAAGGTTTCGCAAAGCGTTTCAATGCCGGTTTCGACTGGCTGAGCAATAAATACGGGCAAAGCGTCAAGATCATTACACGGCGCAGCCTGATTATGCTGATCCTGTATGGCGGTTTGATTTTCGCAACATTGTTCATGGCGAACAAAGTCCCAACCGGGTTCATCCCGATGCAGGATCAAAGCTATGGTATCGTTGTTATCAACCTGCCGGATGGTGCTTCGCTTCAGCGGACCGATGAAATCACCCGCAAGGCGAGCGACATCCTGTTAAAGGTTCCGGGCATTGGTGGCACAGTTGCCTTTGCCGGGTTGTCGGGTGCGACATTCACCATGGATTCGAATGCCTCGGCGATTTTCATTACCTTTGACAGCTTCGAAGAACGGTTGAAAAAGCACCAGACCATGCCGCAAATTATCGGCGCGGCACAGGCTGCTTTATCCGCCATCGAAGATGCCTTCGTCATCGTCATCCCGCCCCCACCTGTTCAAGGGATCGGGAATGCCGGTGGTTTCAAAATGATGATTCAGGACAAAAACGGCGTTGGCCTCGGCACATTGATGCAAGCGACCTATGGCATGATGGGCGTGGCGAACCAGCAACCTGAACTGACATCGGTGTACACGACCTATAGCATCTCCTCGCCGCAAATCCGCGTTGATATCGACCGGACCAAGGCACAGATTCTGGGCGTACCCTTGGCGAACGTCTTTGAAACGCTGCAAGTGTTCTTAGGTTCAACCTATGTCAACGACTTCAACGCCTTTGGCCGGATATATCAGGTTCAAGCCCAAGCGGACATGCGGTTCCGTCTGCAACCCGAAGACATCCTGAAACTGAAAACCAGAAATGCAAACGGGGAACTGATTCCACTTGGCAACTTCGTTAAGATTGAACGCACAACAGGTCCTGACCTGATCCAGCGTTACAATATGTATCCGGCGATTGCACTGGACGGGAACACGATGCCGGGGTTCAGCTCTGGTCAAGCTCTGGTGAAAATGGAACAGCTGGCGGACCAGGTTTTGCCGCCGGGTGTTGGATATGAATGGACGGAACTGGCCCTGCAACAAAAGCAGGCTGGCTCGGCGGCCCTCTTCATCTTCGGCTTGTCGGTTCTGGTTGTTTTCCTGTTCCTGTCTGCGAACTATGAAAGCTGGACATTGCCACTGGCGATTATTCTGATCGTGCCAATGAGTATCCTGGCGGCGTTGATCGGGGTTCACCTGCGCGGGATGGATAACAACATCCTGACACAGGTGGGGCTGGTCGTGCTGATTGGTCTGGCGGCGAAGAACGCGATTTTGATCGTGGAATTTGCCCACCAGCGCGAACGTGAAGGTCATGGATTGTTACAATCCATTATCGAAGCCTGCCGTCTGCGTCTGCGCCCGATTTTGATGACATCCTTCGCCTTTATTCTGGGCGTGGTTCCGTTGATGCTGGCCCATGGTCCGGGGGCAGAAATGCGCCAAGCGATGGGGACGGCTGTGTTCTCAGGGATGCTGGGGGTAACCTTCTTCGGCCTGTTCCTGACGCCGGTCTTCTACTACGTTATCCAGCGCATCACGGGTGTTTGTAAAAACACCGTGGACCACGTGATCCACCATCATCCGCATACGGATGAAAAACACGAAAACTAAGAATAAAAAAATGGCCGGGTGAACCGGCCATTTTTATGACTGCGTGGCGGCACCAAATTTTCGCAGCGCGGATAAACCCAAGCCCTTTGCAACACTTGAGAAGCGATCACCCTGAACAAGGGCTGCGTCGGGGAAGGTTTTCTGGATGGATTCACGGAAACCATGCAGGCCCGTAGACCCGCCGGTCATAAAAATGGCGTTGATGTTTTTGGCCGGGATATTGGCAATCTTTGTGACTGTTTCCTGCGCAACATCAACGATTTTTGTTACGTCAGCCTTAATCGCCTTGTTCAAATCGGTGCGTTTGGCACGGACCGCCCAGCCCTGCTCGATAAAATCAAGCTGCGCCGTGGCGCTTGTATCTTCGGACAAGGCAATTTTGAGCCCCTCAATCCGGCTAGCCAATTCGTGGCCGGATTGGTCGTCTAAAATCTTGACCAGACGCGCAACCTGATCTGGGTATTCGGCCTCACGGTAGAGGCCATTCACAAAATTGATATTCTTTTGCGTATAAAGTGTCTGGATCAAATGCCATGTCGCCAACGTGTGATAATGAGCCAGCGGCATATCAAGGCCGCTTTGCAAAAACCCCTTATACCCCATTTCCGGCATGACGCTGGCCAGTGAGAAACGCTTATCAAAATCATTGCCGCCAATATGCACCCCGGCATTGGCCAGAATATCTTTAAAACGGTCGGGTTTGTTTTTTAAATCCGGCGACAGCCGAATGACAGAAAAGTCAGACGTCCCGCCGCCAATATCGACGACCAGAACCAATTCTTCGCGGTCCAGCGTTGTTTCGTAATCTTGCGCAGCGGCGATGGGTTCATATTCGAATTCAATATTTTTGAACCCTTGCGCGGTGGCAACAGCGCGCAGCTCATCTTCGGCGCGCTGATCAGCGATTTTATCATCGTCCACAAAATGAACAGGCCGCCCGATCACCACATTGGGCAATTCATAGCCCAGTGATTTTTCGGCATTGGTTTTCAAATGGCCAATATAATGACCTATAACGCGCTGAAAACTGACCCGGTCAAACCCGATCTGGGTGGTGTCGTGGATCAGGCTGCTGCCAAGGATGGATTTGAGGGAGCGCATAAACCGCCCCGAATACCCATCCAGATATTCGGCAATGGCGCGGCGGCCAAAAGTGGTTCTGCGTTCTTCAACATTAAAAAATATCGTGCTGGGGATGGTGACATGGTCCCCTTCGATGGGGACCAGCTGCGTGTCACCGCTCAGCCCGGCAGATAAAGCCGAATTGGATGTTCCAAAATCGATACCACAAAAACCATGACTCACAACATCAATGCCCGGATAAATTACCCGGCCATTTTCTGTTTCACCATGGCGCTTGCCTTGCCCATGTCCAGCTGACCCGCGTAACGGGATTTCAGCGCGGCCATCAACTTGCCCATGTCGCGCACATCGGTGACGTTCAGTTCCGCAACCAGATCATCGATGATTTTTTTAATGTCGGCATCACCCATCTGCGCAGGCAGGAAGGCTTCGATGACCTTGATCTCCGCCGCTTCCTTTTCCGCCAGTTCAGGACGGTTGGCATTGGCATAAATGGTCTGGGATTCCTGACGCTGCTTAATCATACCCTGCATCATCGACAGAATTTCCGTATCGCTAATCTTTTCAGCACCACCCGCAACACCACGGGATTCAATGTCTTTTTCCTTCAGCTTGGCGATAATCATGCGCACCGTGTTGGTGGTCAATTCATCGCGGGCCTTCATCGCGGTTTTCATGGCGTCTGTCAGTTCTGTACGCTTGTCCATTGGCGATTTTTCCTCTATCAGAATAGAAATTCATTTTCAGTGGTGAACACTATGCCAGATCTACAAAAAATCAAACCCCCGGCCAACGCTACGGGTGTTCTCGTCCTTGCCGATGGAACGGTTCTGTGGGGGCGCGGTTTTGGCGCTGCCGGGGCCAAGGTTGGTGAAATCTGCTTTAACACCGCAATGACCGGCTATCAGGAAGTTATGACCGACCCCAGCTATGCCGGGCAGATCATTACCTTTACCTTCCCCCATATCGGCAATGTCGGGGCAAACGCCGAAGACATCGAAGCCATCAACCCCGCCGCACGCGGCATGATCGTCCGGGAAGATATCACCGAACCATCAAGCTGGCGCGCCGTGGAACCATGGGCACGCTGGCTGGAAAAATCGGGCCTCCCAGGACTGGCTGGGATTGATACCCGCGCCCTGACCCGCCGCATCCGTGACAACGGCGCCCCGAACGGCGTCATCTGCCACGCCCCGGACGGAAAATTCGACCTCCCCGCCCTTCATAAAATGGCCGCTGAATGGCCGGGCTTGGACGGGATGGATCTGGCCGCAGAAGTCTCCTGCACCCAGACCTATCAATGGAATGAAACCCGCTGGGATATTACATCCGGTTACGGAACCAACGAAAATCCCAAATACCATGTCGTCGCGGTTGATTATGGGATTAAGCGCAATATCCTGCGCTGTCTTGCCTCATCGGGGTGCCGGGTGACGGTGGTTCCGGCAAACACCACGGCGGCAGAAATTCTGGCCCATAAGCCGGATGGTGTTTTCCTGTCCAATGGTCCGGGCGATCCATCCGCCACCGGGCAATATGCCGTTCCGGTTATTCGCGATTTGTTATCGAGCGGAAAGCCCGTTTTCGGGATTTGTCTGGGTCACCAGATGCTGGCCTTGGCGCTTGGCGGCAGCACAAAGAAAATGCATCTGGGCCATCGCGGAGCTAACCAACCCGTGAAAGATCTAACCACTGGCAAAGTCGAAATCACCAGTCAAAACCATGGCTTCTGCGTTTTGCCTGAAACATTGCCTGAAGGTGTGGAAGTCACCCATATCAGCCTGTTCGATGGTTCAAACGAAGGATTAAGAGTGACAGGCAAGCCTGTGTTTTCCGTTCAGTATCACCCGGAAGCATCCCCCGGCCCGCAAGACAGCCATTATCTGTTCGCGCGGTTCACAGATTTGATGGATGCCGCATAATAAAAAGCCCCGCCAGACCAGCGGGGCTTTTAAATTTACAAATACATTCAAAGACTAACCGGCCATAATTGAGAATTTACGACGCTGCTCGCGCAGGCGTTGTTCTTCTGCTTCTTTGCCCGCTTCGATCATACGGCGCGATACGTCATTCGCGTGTTTATGCGATCTCAAGGCATCGTTAAAGACGCTGAACAGCCCCTCTTTCTCAGCTGGTTTTTCTTCAACTGGCTTACGGGGGGCCGAGAATCCCGATTCAAACATTGCCATTTTAAAATCCCTTTCGATTGATAGATCAACAGGCTAGACAATTTATCTCAGATTAAAGACCAAAGCGTTTTTGATGAGCGCGGTCACGCAGTTCGATGATGTTTTTCAGTTCTCTTGGGAAATCATTCACGATGTCTTCGCCGCATTCCAGCTTTGTTTTCCAAAAAAGCTTTTCGTCCTGAAGAACCCCCTTATTTTGCAGATCATTGTATTGACGGCTGATCACGGGCTTCAAACCATCCGGGGCGGATTGCAGATATTCCATCGCCAATGGGCTGTAATGATCAAACGCAATATCGCCTTCGATACGGTACACCTGCATCAGGCAAACACCCTTGGCAGCAGGAACGGCAGAGCCACCAAATTGTACGACCAGTTCACGGGTCAGCGTTTCCTGGAACGCATCATGCCCTTCAACCATTTTGTCCAAGACGACGGCACCCTTGTCGCTATCGCGGACATAGCTGGCCTTGTCAGAATAAAATTCATTTTGTTTTTCGCAGCCTGCCAGAAGAAACGCTGTGCTGAGCACGGTGCCTGCGGCAACACCCATAATATGAGATTTTTTCATTACGAAACCCTTTTAGTGGAATGATATGCAAAATCTCTATCCCACCCCCCATGCCCCCGTCAACATAAATACCCATAATCAGCACGGATCATATTTATGTGCGTTATCAGTACATTAGAAGATTGCAATTTGCCCCCCTCAAAAACACCCTTTTGAAACAGGGAGTCTTTATGCTGCTCTGCGAATTCGGGCTTGAGACTCCCCCCGGGATTCGATACACAATGGGCTTCGGCACTTGTTTTCACCATGAGGACCGAAGCACATGAGTCTCTACCAATCGATGATCCGCCACGGCCACACCATGTTCCGGTGGCGCAGCTATCTTCCCCTCGTCTTTATCGGTCCATTGCTTCTCGCGTTTAAAGAAAGCGCACATGTCGAGGCCCTTGTTGGCGGCGGCATTGAAGACATCTGGGTCCTGTGCTGCTTCATCCTGTCGCTCAGCGGCATTGCCATTCGCGCCGTGACCGTCGGGTTCGTTCCCGGCAGTACATCGGGCCGCAACACCACCGAACAACGCGCCGATTTCCTGAACACGCGCGGCATGTATTCGGTGGTCCGCAATCCCCTGTATCTGGGGAACTTCATTATTATTCTGGGTCTGTTGCTGTCGATTAAGGTCTGGTGGCTGGTTCTGATTGCCGCCATGTTCTTCTTTATCTATATGGAACGCATCATCCTGACCGAGGAGCATTTTCTGGAAGGAAAATTTGGTGATACTTATAACACGTGGCGCGCCCAAACCCCGGTGATCATCCCGAACCTGAAACTGTGGCAATCACCCGGTGTTGCGTTTTCATGGAAAACCGTTTTAAGGCGTGAATATCCCGGCCTGCTGGGCATGGCGACCGCGTTTTTGGTCACCGAAGCCGTCACCGACCTTGTCTTTGAAAAAGAAAATTTCAGCGAATGGGTTCATGAAGATTTCATCTGGCCGCTGGTTTACACGATCATTTTTGTCTTCTGCATCACGCTCCGTTATTTGAAAAAACACACCCAAATCCTCAAAGTCGAAGGCCGGTAAAATGCCAAAGCGTACAGACATCAAATCCATCTGCATCATCGGTGCGGGTCCAATCGTTATCGGCCAAGCCTGTGAGTTTGATTATTCCGGGACACAGGCCTGCCAGGCATTACGGGCCGAAGGATACCGGATCGTCCTGATCAATTCGAACCCCGCAACCATCATGACCGACCCGAATATGGCGGATGCGACCTATATCGAACCGATCACCCCGGAAGTCGTTGCCAAGATCCTTGAAAAGGAACGCCCTGATGCGTTGCTGCCCACCATGGGCGGACAGACAGCATTGAATACGGCATTGGCCCTGCACGCCAATGGCACGCTGGAGCGTTTGGGGATTGAGTTGATCGGTGCCAAGGCCGATGTCATTGATAAGGCCGAAGACCGCGAAAAATTCAAACTCTGCATGAATGAACTGGGTCTGGAATCCGCAAAAAGTAAAACCGTTGGCAATATGGATGATGCCCGCAAGGCACTGGAATTTGTCGGCCTGCCCGCAATTATCCGCCCATCCTTCACCTTGGCCGGAACCGGCGGCGGCATTGCCTATAACCGGGAAGAATTTGAAACGATTGTGCGAGAAGGTTTGGATATTTCTCCCGTGCATGAAGTTCTGGTCGAAGAATCCTTGCTGGGCTGGAAAGAATTCGAGATGGAAGTTGTCCGCGATAAAAACGACAACTGCATCATCATCTGCGCCATTGAAAATATCGACCCGATGGGTGTCCATACCGGGGATTCCATCACCGTGGCCCCCGCCATGACCCTGACCGATAAAGAATATCAGATCATGCGTGATGCATCGCTGCTGGTTTTACGCGGGATTGGCGTTGAAACAGGGGGATCGAACGTGCAATTCGCCGTTCACCCGGATAATGGCCGCATGCTGGTCATTGAAATGAACCCGCGCGTGTCGCGCTCCTCCGCCCTGGCCTCCAAGGCCACAGGCTTCCCGATTGCCAAGGTCGCGGCGAAGCTGGCGGTTGGTTATACGCTCGATGAACTGAAAAATGAGATTACCGGTGGCAAGACCCCGGCATCGTTTGAACCATCCCTTGATTACGTCGTCGTGAAAATTCCACGCTTCGCGTTTGAAAAATTCCGTGGCACAAATAATCTGCTGACCACGTCGATGAAATCGGTTGGGGAAGTGATGTCCTTTGGCCGCAGCTTTGAAGAAGCGATGCAAAAGGCCCTGCGCTCACTGGAAAAAGGCCTGTCTGGTTTTGATGATGTGTCCTTAAGCCCGACCAACATCAACACCCCGCCGCATATTGACCAAATCCGCGCGGCTCTGGCCATTCCAACACCACAGCGTATTTTATATGTGGCCCAAGCCATGCGCCACGGCATGTCGGTTGCCGATATTTATTCTTTGTGCAAATACGACCCATGGTTTTTGGAACGCATTAAGCACATTGTCGATACGGAAGATAAAATCCGTAAATCCGGCCTGCCCTCCGAAGACCATGAATGGCTGAAGCTGAAAAAAATGGGTTTTGCCGATGCCCGCCTTGCTGCCCTGACCGGGGTGAAAGAAGAAAAAGTACGCAAACTGCGCCATGCGCATGATATTCGCCCGGTCTTCAAACGCGTCGATAGCTGCGCCGCTGAAATTCCATCTGCCACACCTTATATGTATAGCTGCTATGAAGGCGACGGTTTGAACCCGCCTGAAAGCGAATGCAGCCCCACCAACCGCAATAAAATCATCATCCTTGGCGGCGGTCCAAACCGTATTGGTCAGGGGATTGAATTTGATTATTGCTGCGTTCATGCCGCCTATGCCCTGCGCGAGGCCGGATATGAAACCATCATGATCAATTGCAACCCGGAAACCGTTTCCACCGATTACGATACGTCCGACCGTTTGTATTTCGAACCGCTCACCTTGGAAGATGTTCTTGAAATCATCCATGCAGAACGCCAAGCCGGGTCCTTGCTGGGTGTGATTGTTCAATTGGGTGGTCAGACACCACTGAAACTGGCCGATGGTTTGCAAAAAGCAGGGGTTCCAATTCTGGGAACCGACCCGGACATGATCGATCTGGCGGAAGACCGCAAACGCTTCCAGAAACTGCTGAACGATTTAAAACTGCGCCAGCCGCCCAATGCAATTTGTACGTCTTATGATGAAGCTGTCGTGCAGGCCGAAAAGCTCGGCTTCCCGATCGTCATCCGCCCATCCTATGTTCTGGGTGGTCAGGGGATGGAGATTGTCCACGGGATGGATGATTTGAAACGCTATATCGCAACGGCTGTGAAGGTATCAGGCGACTCCCCCGTTCTGCTCGACCGCTATCTGAACAGTGCCATTGAAATTGATGTTGATGCACTGGCCGATGGCAAAGATGTCTATGTTACCGGCATCATGGAACATATTGAAGAGGCCGGAATCCATTCCGGGGATTCAGCCTGTGTTCTGCCGCCGCATTCTTTGCCCTATAAAACGGTCAAGGAAATTGAAAAACAAACCATCCAACTGGCCAAGGCATTAAAGGTCAAAGGCCTGATGAACGTCCAGTTCGCGGTCAAACGCAATAAAAGCACCGGAGAAAACGATGTTTATATTCTGGAGGTCAACCCACGCGCCAGCCGCACCGTTCCCTTCGTTGCCAAGGCCACAGGCGTGCCAATTGCCAAAATCGCCGCCCGTTTGATGGCGGGCGACCGTTTGTCTGACTTCTCCCCCCTGTTATTGGGGATGAGCCCGGATCACACCGCCGTAAAGGCCCCTGTCTTCCCATTCTCGCGCTTCCCCGGCGTTGACCCGGTTTTAGGGCCAGAGATGAAGTCAACGGGTGAAGTCATGGGCATTGACCGTGATGTTGCACAAGCCTTTGCCAAGTCGCAATTGGCGGCGGGAACGATCCTGCCGGTGTCCGGCACCGTTTTCCTGTCAGTAAAAGATTCTGATAAATCTGATCTGGTGCCAATCGCGCAAGATTTGATCGAAATGGGATTTAAGCTGGTGGCAACGGGCGGTACTTGCAAACATCTGAGCGATGCCGGGCTACCTGTTACCCGCATCAACAAGATGATGGAAGGCCAACCCCACATCGTTGATGCCATCATCAACGGCCAGATTGATTTCATGATCAACACCACACGCGGGCCACAGGCAATTGCCGATGCGACATCAATCCGCCGCATGGCATTGACGCATAAACTGCCCTATTACACGCTGCTCACCGCAGCGCGGGCAGGTGTTCAGGCCATTCGGGCGATGCAGACACGCGAAATTAACGTCGCACCGCTCCAAAGCTACTTTGTTACTGAACAGGCTGAGCTGGAAAGCAAAAGTGCATAGATGAAATTCATAAAACCGGATGTCCCTTACGCCACCGCCAATACGCTGCCCTCTGATTTCAGGCAGTTTTTGGCCTATGTCTGGCGTAAAAATCCGGTTTTGTGGTTCTTCTTCTTTTTAGAAGATTTGATTCACTTCGTCCGCTACCCCATCACCTTCATCCTTTTGGGGATGATTATTGATACGTTACAGGGCAGTAACCCGGCGGATGGCATTCCAACACGTGCGATTTTATTACTGATTGGCATTGTCCTGACCTTGGGGATTGGCGAGTTGATGCACATTATCACCGCCCACACCATCATCCACTGGAAACCAAAACTGCGCACCGTCATCCGGTCTGATTTCCTGACCTACACCATGGGCCACAGCCATTCTTATTTTCAGGATAATTTCGCCGGAGCAATTGCGCGGAAAATTTCCGAAGTCGCTGAGAGTGCTTTGCGCCTGCACGATATTATCCGCTTTCAAATCTGGTATGCGCTGATTCAAATCACCACATCGCTGACCTATATGCTCTATGCCAATGTTATTTACGGGCTGGCGTTTATTGCCTTTATTATTGCCGTCACCGTTCCGGTTGTTCTGCGCCTGCCGCGCATTCGCCAACGGTCTTTCCGGTATTCGGAACAACGGGCATTGGTCACCGGGATTATCGTCGATATGCTATCCAACATTCCGGCTGTTAAATCCTTTGCCAGCCTGCCGCATGAGGTTGATGTTCACGGCCAGATCGCAGACGAAGAACGCACCCGCGCCAGCAAGGTCATTCGCAGCATGGTGCAATTGGAAGATATGCGCCGTATCTGCCTGGTTATCTTAGGCGGCGGGATGACAACACTGGCTTGTTACGGCTGGTCACGGGGGTGGATCACCGTCGGCGAAGCATCCAGCATTTCAACCCTGTCCTTGATGCTGACCGGTACGGTCTGGATGCTGGGCGGGGCCATGGTGCAATTGGTGGATGAGGCTGGATATATCACTGACGCCCTGCGCATCACCACGCGCCCCCATGCCATCACCGATAAACCGGATGCAAAGAAGATTGAGATTTCCAAGGGCCAGATCGAATTCCGTGATGTTCGCTTCTCCTTCTCCGGACACCCGATTTTCAATCCCTTGAACATGTCAATTCAAGGCGGTGAGAAGATTGCCATTGTCGGACCATCAGGGTCCGGGAAAAGCACATTCGTTTCCTGCCTTTTGCGCCTGTACGATTTGGAAGACGGCGCCATTCTGATCGATAGCCAAAGCATTGCCGATGTGACGCAAGATTCCCTGCATGATGCCATCGCCGTCATTCCGCAGGATACCTCCTTGTTCCATCGGTCCTTGATGGAAAATATTCGCTATGGCCGCCGCGATGCCACGGATGAAGAGGTTTTCGAAGCCTCGAAAAAAGCCTTCGCCCATGATTTCATCACCACCCTGCCCGATGGGTATAATACGATGGTAGGCGAACGCGGCATTCGCCTGTCCGGTGGACAACGTCAACGTATTGCGATTGCCCGCGCCATCCTGAAAAACGCCCCCATTTTAGTGTTAGACGAAGCAACATCGGCCTTGGATAGTGAATCTGAACGCTTGATCCAATCCGCCCTGGTGGAATTGATGCGCGGCAAAACCGTTATTGCGATTGCACACCGCCTGTCCACCATTGCCCGCATGGACCGCATCTTTGTCTTTGAACCGGGACGCATTGCGGAACAAGGTTCCCATGCCGAGCTTTTGCAACGCCCCGGCCTTTATGCCCGGCTATGGTCGATGCAATCTGGCGGATTCCTTCAGGAAAACGCTCTTGACGACTCAGGAACCCTATCCTAAGCTAGCCAGTATATTAACAATTTGTCGGATCCCGTCGCTTGCGGCGGGGTTTGTTTTTTTGAAAAAAAGACGGAAAACAGGACCATGGAAAAAGTTCCAATGACACAAGCAGGCTTCGACAAGATGGAAGCCGAACTGAAAAATTTGAAAAGCGTAGAGCGTCCGGCTGTGATTGAAGCGATCGCCGAAGCCCGCGCCCATGGTGACTTGTCTGAAAACGCCGAGTACCATGCCGCGCGTGAACGCCAGAGCTTTATCGAAGGCCGCATCAAGGAACTGGACGGTGTTGTTTCCGCCGCGAATATCATCGACATTGCCAGCCTGTCGGGAAGCACCATCAAATTTGGCGCGACTGTCGTTTTGTACGATGAGGATTCCGAAGATGAATATAAGTACCAGATCGTTGGCCCATACGAATCCAACGCCGACCTCGGCAAAATTTCAACCACAGCACCAATGGCAAAAGCCCTGATCGGCAAAACCGTCGGTGACACAGCAGAAGTGCGCACCCCGTCTGGCGTGCGCACCTATGAAATCGTAGACGTGAAGTTTATCGGTTAATTTATTATTTCGGCTGCAGGCTGTTCCGCAATTCGACAAGACGCTGTTCGCTGTTCTTGATAATTGCGGCGGCCGCTTCATCGGAAATTTTGGTGGTCATGCTGGACGAAACGCCAGGCCCCGTTACTCCAGTGAGCATAAGGCCGGATTTTGCCAAATTCTGTTCTGCTTCCAGCTGCGCGATTTCCATTTTCGTGCTGAAACGAACAACTGAATTCCAAACAGTGCTGAGTGCTGATTTTACAGACATGGGCAAAACTCCGCTTATGGTTTTGGGGTAAGGTTTGCGTTGCGCTTGCGCTCAATTTCAGCAAGGCGTTCCGTGCATTCCTCAATGGTTTTTTGTGCCCGTTCCGGGGAAACACTTACCGGCACAGCACCGCCACGGGCAGCGACATAGGTTTGCCCCCGTTTCGCGATTTCAATGGAATCGTTCAAAGCAGCGATTTCCTGATTTTCCAGGAAACGCGCAAAACCATCGGACGCTTTTTTAAAGAAGGAGCGAGCAGACATCATTTATCCCCAATCGGTGTAGGAAACCTCAAAAATTACCTAGCGAAGTTATAGACATGTTTACGCAATATGTCAAATAAATCAGATGTCGATCGGTACGCCCGGCTCTTCCTTGGCGGGGCGGATCGCAAGGGAGGATTTAACCGAGGTCACATTGGGGGCCGAAGTCAGCTTGGTGGTCAGGAAATTCTGGTAATCATCCCAGTCCTTAGCCACGATTTTCAGCAAGAAATCAGTCTCCCCCGCCAACATGTGGCATTCCCGGACCATCGGCCAGCTGTTAATCATCACTTCGAACTGTTTCAGGTCGTTTTCGGCCTGGGACAGCAGCTTCACATTGGCGAAGACGGTCACGCCAAAACCCATGGCATGGGGGTCTAAAACAGCGTGATAGCCCTTCACAAAGCCCGCCTCTTCCAAGGCCCGCACGCGGCGCAGGCATGGGGGGGCGGAAATTCCGGCCTTCTGCGCCAGTTCCACGTTGGTCATCCGCCCATCCTGCTGCAAATGAAAGAGGATTTTACGGTCGATTTTATCGAGCTTCACGCGGTGCATTTGATTCTTTATAAAATGTTATTCGGAAAGACCTGACGTTGATATAAAGTTGCGCAAGGTTGGATGCAAGGGTTTTCGACCATCCACGCACCTATATTGTTTTTCGACCATGGTATGGGCGAGTTGTTTATTAGAACGGGCAAATATGTCTATCCTATGCTGGATCATAACCGAGGGAATTGCAGGGACTGAAAACCAGTGCCGCGGCGTCGCCGAAGCATTGGGGGTTACGCCTGTCATCAAACGCATCGCCCTGCGCCAGCCATGGAAAACACTGACCCCCATTATCGGCGGTGAAACCGAATGGACCTTCCTGCCAATCAGCGATAAATTACATGCACCATGGCCGGACCTCGTGATTGCATCCGGGCGCAAAGCCATCGCCGCCGCACGTTATATCAAACGCGTATCAAAGGGACGCACCTTCACTGTCTTCCTGCAAGACCCGCGCGTCTCACCATCGCAATTCGATCTGGTTGCTGTGCCTGCGCATGATCGCCTGCGCGGCCCCAATGTTATTGTCACCGCCGCCGCGCCCAATCGCATCACACCGGAACTTCTTGAAACAGCGCGCGAAGAATTTGCCGATCCCTTTGGTGATTTCCCATCGCCGCGCGTGGCTGTTTTAATTGGTGGCAATTCTCAGGCCTATAAAATGACCGAAGCGACCACGCAAAAACTGGCGGCGCAACTCCATGATCTTTGCACCAACAGCGATGCATCTGTCTTCATCACAACATCACGCCGCACGGGGAAGGCGAACGAAGATATTATCGACGAAGTTTTGGGCGACACCGATGCATGGGTTTGGGATCATGAAAGCGATAACCCCTATTTCGGGTTTTTGGCCTGGGCCGATTACATTCTGGTCACCGCCGACAGCGTTTCCATGCTGTCCGAAGCCGCCAGCACTGGAAAACCGGTCTATATGATCCCGTTAGAGGGCGGAGCCCCCCGCATCACCAAATTCCATGAATCTATGATAGAGCGGGGAATTATCCGGGTTTTTGACGGGATTCTGGAGTCTTGGGACTATACCCCTCTGAACGATGCCGCCCTTGTGGCCGCAGAAATCAAAAAACGCCTGCACAGTGGCGTGTCCCGTTCATTTTAGGCTTTACCCCTGCACTTCTGACATTTAAGACTATCTTATTCAAAGAAATGAGGACCTTATGGCAGAAACTCTGCATACAAAAGTGCTGATCATCGGCTCTGGCCCGGCGGGATACACCGCCGCCATCTATGCCGCGCGCGCAAATCTATCCCCTGTTCAAGTTTTGGGACTGGAGCCGGGTGGGCAATTGACCATTACAACAGATGTTGAAAATTACCCCGGCTTCGCCGATGTGATCCAAGGCCCTTGGCTGATGGACCAGATGAAGGCTCAGGCTGAACATGTCGGAACCAAGATGGTTTACGACTTTATCACCGATGTTGATTTCAACGTGCGCCCATACAAAGCAACGGGTGATAGCGGCACAATCTACACTGCCGACACCGTGATCATCTGTACAGGCGCGAAAGCCCGCTGGCTCGGTCTGCCGGGTGAACAGAAATTCCGTGGCCTTGGCGTATCCGCTTGCGCGACCTGCGATGGATTCTTCTTCAAGGGCAAGGAAGTTGCCGTCATCGGCGGTGGCAGTGCCGCCGTTGAGGAAGCATTATTCCTGACCAATTTCTGTTCCAAGGTAACACTGGTTCACCGCCGCGATACGTTGCGCGCAGAAAAAATTGCACAGGACCGCCTGTTCAAAAATCCAAAAATCGAAGTTGTCTGGGACAGCATTGTCGACGACATCCAAGGCGTTGGCCATGGAGAGGGCGGCGTACCAGGCGTCACCGGCCTGACATTGAAAAACGTCAAAACCGGTGAAACATCGACATTGCCAGTGGATGGCATGTTCGTGGCCATTGGTCACGTTCCGGCCACCGAAGTGTTCAAGGGTAAAGTGACCCTTGATTCTGAGGGCTATGTCATCACAGCCCCTGATTCAACCGCCACCAATATTCCGGGCGTATTCGCCGCAGGCGATGTGAAGGACAAAACCTATCGCCAAGCCGTCACCGCCGCCGGGATGGGTTGTATGGCGGCCTTGGAAGCCGACCGCTTCATCGCCGCGACCGAAGCCGATCACGCAACCGCAAAAGCTGCTGAATAAACAGGAGAAGAACCGAATGGATTGGGACAAGCTGCGTATCTTCCACGCTGTGGCCGAAGCAGGCAGCTTTACCCATGCCGGGGATTCATTGAACCTCAGCCAGTCGGCAGTATCGCGTCAAATCAGTTCGCTGGAAGAATCCCTTGGCATCACATTGTTCCATCGCCATGCGCGCGGGTTGTTGCTGACCGAACAGGGTGAGCTGCTGCATAAAACAGCACGCGATATTTTCGGCAAATTGTCGATGATCGAAGGGCAGATTTCAGATTCCAAACAACTGCCCGAAGGACCGCTGCGCATTACAGTTGTTGAATTTTTCGGCTCCACCTGGCTGGCCCCGCGTTTGGGGAAACTGCGTGATGAGCATCCCGATATCCAACTGACATTGCTGCTGGACGACCGGATTTTAAATCTGGGGATGCGCGAAGCCGATGCCGCCATTCGTCTGTATAAACCTGAACAACCTGATTTGATCCAGCGTCATTTGACCACACTGCGGTTCCAGATTGCGGCCTCACCGGCCTATCTTGAAAAGCACGGGCGTCCAAAGGACATCAAGGATCTGCGCAACCATACGTTGATTGGCTTCCCGGAAAATGTTCCGGCCCCCTTCGCAAATCCAAACTGGTTGTTCCGTCTGGCCGGGGCGGACCCGGAAGTGCAGAATAACCTTTTGATGATGAACTCCATTTATGCCATCCAGCGCGCCGTTGAAAGCGGTGCGGGTATTGCTGCGTTGCCGGAATATATGGTCCGCAATAACCCGAATCTGGAAGTGCTGCTGCCCGAAGCAGAGCGCGCCGGGGTCGATGTCTATTTCGTCTATCCGGAGGAGCGTCGAAATTCAAAAAGAATCGCCATTTTCCGGGACTTTTTGCTCGAATCGCTGCGCAATGAGGATTTTTAGAAGTTAGTTTTGGGATTATCTGCAGTTTAAAAATCAGAAAAAATTATTATTTTTTCTTTTTATTTCAGATGGTTACCCGCCACTTATGCGCAAAATGCATGACGGTCATGCAATAATACATCTAGACTGCATAACTCCCCCGTTATATAAAGCGCCCATCGACGTTTCGACGTTGACGGGATCTTCCCAGATCCCACGTCTCCCAGACGTGAAACCTCCCTGTTCAACTCGCCGGGCCCGCAAGGGTCCGGTTTTTTTTGTGCAAAGTGGATCGGCTTGCTATTATGCGCCGCACCATACGGCAAGGCTGACAATACCCGCCAATCCGATGTACGATGATTCATCACATATCCGTTTGTTTCCAGCCAGATAGAATAGAGTTTCCGTTTTGAATACCCCGCCAGCCCCCCAGAAGATCCCCACAAAAACAAAAACCACGATTGCCCTGTTTAACTATGGCGGCGGGATGCGTGGCCTGATCCCTGCGCATATTATGTCCAAAATTGAAGATGCCACGGGCCTGCGCATGTCGGAAATGGTCGATATCTTTGCAGGGCCCTCGACAGGCTCGATTTTGAACGCGGCAATGACGCTGCGCCACCCCGATGAACCATCACAGCCCAAATACCGCGCACGCCATATGGTGCGTTTTTATGAACGTGAAGGCGAACGGATTTTCCCGCCAGACAGTTTCCGCGAATTCCGCGGCCTGATCCACGATTTCAACAACCGCACGATGAAGCTGAACCAGTTGAATAACCTGTTCCGCCACGGGCATTACGACCCGACCCATCTGGCGGCAGCACTGCGTGCGCTGTATGGCGATGCGAAGCTGCGCGATTCCCTCTCCAGCCTGATCATCCCGACCTATAATATTGATAGCGGGCACATCACAGCCGTGCGCGAAGTCAATGAAACCGGAAACTCTCCCGTCCATACACAAAACAACGTCACTGATCAGGGTGGCCATGCGGTCTGGTTAAAAAACATCCGCAGCGGCGTTTTAAAAAACAGCAACAAGGGTGAAACCCCCGATGTGCGCCTGTTCGATGCGGTGATGGCAAGCGCTGCGGCACCGACTTATTTCCCCTGCCACCCGTTTACAACACGGTATCAAGGACAAGAGGAAGACACCCATTATTCTGGCATCGATGGTTGCATTTTTGACAACCCCTGCATCAGTTACATGGGCGCCATCCGCCAGCACGTTCCAGATGACAGCCGTTTATTGATGATTGTTCTGGGCACGGGTTACACCAATAAATCGATCAAGAAAGAAGACTGGAACCGCTACGGTGCTTTGGGCGTTGTTGATCCGGCGAATGATCTTCCCCTCATCAACATCCTTTTCAACGCCTCTGAATCCGCACTTATGGATGCGTTTGAAACTGAAATGGGCCAGAACTTGTTTGTCTTCAACAAATCCCTCTTCTCTCTCGACCGGTCCGTGGCACCAAGCACACAGATTGATGACGCCAGCCCGGAAACATTAAAACGCCTGCGTTTCTTTGTTGAAGCCCTAATGGAAGAGAAGAAAGACCGCTTTGATGAGGTCTGCCACCTGCTGGTCACCAACCGTGACCGCCGGGTTGAGGAACACCGCGAAAAGATCCGCAAAACCCGCGCCAAGCGGTTTTTCAGCTTCTTTTCCGGCAAGGATGACATGGTTGCCTATGAAGACCGGTCAACACCTGTCTAAAACACAATATTTAGCAATTTTTATGGGAAAAATTGCGCCGCACAACATATAACTTGCTGACAAATCCCGCCATTTTTCCTAACCTGTCCCCATATTGAAAACCGCCCCCGCACGATGCAAAAAAGGGCGGATTCAACAGGGAATGGCTTTGAGTACAAAAACTGACGACAAAACACAAAAATACTATGTCCTGCATATTCCTGGTGGCGGGCTGTGGGGCATATTGCCGATCGTTACCTTAAAATTTCTGGAAACGATGACGCAGTTGCCACTGTCCAAACAGTTCAATATGTCGTCCGGTTCATCCACGGGGTCCATCCCCCTCACCGCGCTCAACATACCGCGTTCAGAAAATTCTGATGACCCGCGCTATTCCGCATCCGACATGCTGGATTTTTATAAAAAGATCGGCCCGCGTATTTTCCCGGCCCGCCGTGGCTACTATGTCCGCCAGATGGTGATGGATCTGGCAAAGCTGGGGCATGATTTCTTCACAGCGATTTCCATCCTGACCTCCAGCCGTCTGGACCAGTTGATCAATTTCAGTATCAATAAACCGTCCCTGTGGGTTCACGGAAAGCTGAACCGCAAAATGCCATACGACCCGGTAGATACACGGCTGTTCCGGTCCATGCATAAATGGATTTTTACGCCGGTGAATAACAAGATCAAGGCCGGGATTGACTACCTGATTGAACAATCACGCTATGACATCGCCGTGCTGGGCCGTATTCTGGATGCGACCATGCGTTATGAAGATACGGATGAGCGCGTGAAGTTCGGCAAGACCCTGATCAGCCACCACGTCACCGCCCATAACCTGACCCGCGATGAACCGGCGATCTTCTTCCATTTTAAAGACCCGGCAACCCGCAAGACCGATTTCCTGTCCGATGCCGAAATGGATCTGGACCAGATCGTTCTGGGCAGCTGTGCCGCGCAAACGATTTTCAAATCACCAACACTGCGCAACGGCGAAACCTATGTCGATATCGCCGATTTTGACACCATGCGCACCCCCATCAGCAGTGTCGATCGCCACGCCGATAAGAAACTGGATATTAAGCTGGTCACCATCGGCACGGGCGTCAATGACCGCCAGATCGACGTTGACAGCATGAACGGAATGTTGTTCTTGCAACAGATGATGGCTGATCTGGGCGGCTACCTGTTTGGTATTCGCAAACGCTATATCAATAAAATGGCGGATATGGATCTGCAATACCGCCTTGGTGCCGAAAACATCACACGCATTAACATTCCAGCCATTCAAGAAAGTCTGCGTCCGGATTATCTGGAAGACCCCCGCACCGCAGACATTGCCAAGGCCATGGGTGTTGATCTGAACGACCTGATCACCACATCCCTGCCGTCATCCGACCTGTTTGATTCCCGTCCGGAAAACATCAAGAATCTGGAATCGCTCGGCTGGATCATGGCGTTTAAAAATCTCGATACGCTGATGCCGCTGTGCTGCGACCTTGTTGAAAACGCCGTTGATATGGGCCACATCACCCGCGATCAGGCCGATGAGCGCATTCAGCTGATTGAACATTTCAACGCCGCCGCGACAGACAAGCTGAAAAACTATATCCCGCATGACCAGCGCCACGGCCCGTTCAAAAAACAGCACTGGTTTACATTCGAAGAAGTGCGCGAGCGCAGCTTTAAAGAAAAGGTGACTTTCATCTTTAACCGCACATTGGGCCGCAACACATCCCCCATCAAACCACCCGAAAGCGGTAAAGCACCACCACCCCCATCCCCTTAAACTTTTCCCTTGTCATCCCCGGCTTGACCGGGGATCCAGAGCTTTTATAGTCGCCAATAGTGCCCCCTCCCCTGGATCCCCGCCTTCGCGGGGATGACAAGGATAAAAAAGGCACCCGGAGGTGCCCTTTCCTTATTCTTTATCCTGATCTGTTCAGGCCACTGCACGTTTGCGCAGATTGCCGCAGGCGCGTTCAATCCGGGTGCAGGCATCTTCCAGTGTCTTGGTCGATGTTGCGTAGGAAATGCGGAAATACGGCGACAGGCCAAAGGCTGAACCGTGAACACAGGCAACACCTTCGGATTCCAGCAGGTATGTGACGAAATCTTCATCTGTGTTGATGGTTTTTCCGTCTTGCGTTTCCATGCCAATGGCACCGGCACAGGATGCGTAAACATAAAACGCCCCTTCTGGTTTGGGGCAGTTGAGGCCGGATATTTTATTCAAGCGCGATACGACCAGATCACGGCGTTCGGTGTAAGCTTTGCGCCATTCATTCAGGAAGGATTGATCGCCGTTCAGCGCCGCAACAGCCGCTGCCTGAGAAATAGAAGACGGGTTGGATGTACTTTGGCTTTGCAACAGGCCCATCGCCTTAATTAGCTCCTTCGGACCCGCCGCATAACCAATGCGCCAGCCCGTCATGGAATAGGCTTTGGAGACACCGTTTACGGTCAATGTACGGTCATACAAAGATGGCTCCAGCGCCGCTGGCGTTACAAATTCAAAACCGTCATAAACCAGATGTTCGTAAATATCATCGGTCATGACATAAACATGTGGGTTTTTCACCAGAACATCGGTGATCGCCTTCATTTCGGCCTTTGTATAGGCCGCACCCGTCGGGTTGGACGGGGAGTTCAGGATAACCCATTTGGTTTTTGGCGTAATCACCTTTTCCAATTGCGCGCCAGTCATTTTGAAGCCGCTGTCTTGCGAACAATCAACAATAACCGGTGTGCCTTCGGCAAATTGCACCATGTCTGGATAGGAAACCCAGTACGGGGCCGGAATGATCACTTCATCGCCCGGGTTCACGGAGGCCAGCAGCGCGTTGAACAAAATCTGCTTCCCGCCATTGCCAACGGAAACTTGTTCAACAGTGTAGTCCAGATTGTTTTCGCGTTTGAATTTGGCAACGATGGCTTTTTTTAGTTCAGGCGTGCCGTCGACAACGGTGTATTTTGTCTGGCCAGCCTTCATGGCGGCATAGGCTGCGTCCTTAATGAAATCAGGTGTATCAAAGTCAGGCTCGCCCAGACCCAGATCCAGAATATCCCGCCCGGCGGCCTTCAGCGCCTTGGCTTTACCGGCCACAGCCAGTGTTGGGGATGGTTTAATCCGGGACAAACGATCAGCAAGCAGTGCCATAGGGAACCTCATCAGTAAGAGCGATTATGTTGCGAAACTGTGGGCAAATAAAACACAGATGGAACAAAAGTCAAACGACGTCTATTATCCAACACGCCAGAGACAATGCCGCACATAAATTTGAGTTGATAAAGGGGGATAAGCCCCATCACCCGCCCTATCCGACCCGTCTGAAATACAGTAATTTGAGCCATAGATTATCGGGTTTTTCATTATGAATAATAAAGCAACCTTCTTCAAAATCTCCCTGTCCTTGGCCCTGCTGGTTTTCCTATCCACTCTGCTGGATTGGGACCAAGTCGCAGGCAGCACCGCCAATATTCAATTGCTGTGGTGGATTCCAACCATTGCGCTTCTGCTGGGACAAATTGTTGTTCTGGCCGGGCGCTGGCAAATCATGATCCACCGCGCCGATACCCCCATTACTTATATTGATGCCCTGCGCATGAGCGTTTTGGGCAATCTAGCCAATATCCTGATTATCGCGTCATTGGGCGGAATTCTCGCCCGCATTGCGCTGGCGATCCGTCATGGCGTATCGCTGGCCCGCGCCAGTACGGCGGCGATTGCCGACCGTTTGATGACCTTGGTCGCGCTGGTCCTGATGGCAGGGATCTTTTCATTCCTGATCCCGGCACATTTACCAACCGCATTGGTCACCGCCGCCAAAATCGGCACGGCGTTGCTAATCATCGCGATTGCCACGTTTCCTTTTGCGTTTCAATACCTGCTGGACACGCTGCCGCGCAAGATCACCAGCCACCCATCCATTGAATATGTCCGTGAAATGACCCAATCCCCGCGTCATGTGCTGCTTATTCTCGGAAGTAGCCTGATCGGGCAAGCGTTTTATTTTGCCGCAATCATTCTAATGACATGGGTTGTCGCACCCGAAATTGATATTCCTTCCTTACTGGCCCTGTTGCCAATCATAACCCTGTTGGCCAGCCTGCCGATCAGCTTTGGCGGCTGGGGAGTTCGTGAAGGGGCCTTTGTTTTTGGTCTGGGCCTGATGGGGATTTCACCGGAAAGCGCCTTTATCATTTCTGTTCAGATTGGTTTCTTGTCGCTCCTGACCACAATCCTGTGCGGCGTGCCCGCCTTGCTGAACGGTAATATTAAAGCCCTGTTGAAACAGCACTGCGCCAAAAAAGCGGACCCTGCATGCTAAAGACCTTCAGCCTGCCTTTGGTGGCAACCCTTCTGTGCGCCTTTATCGGCCTTGCGATCCAGATTCAAATGACGATTGGTCATTCCGCAGATTCAATTGGCCTGCGGGTCAATCTGGGAGATCTTGCCCTGCCCTTTGCCGGGATTTTGATTTTAGGCACACTTTTACTGCGTAAAACAATCTGGCCACGCTGGCAAATCCCTCTGGGCCTATTCTGGCCTGTAGCGCTATCGTGCCTGCTATGCTTTGCCATGTGGAATGGGCATCACACCACAGGGGCATGGTCGCAATGGGCCATCATCAATAAGTTTATTGGCTGGCTCGTTCTGATGGCATATTTCTGCCTTGGCGCATGGATCACAACAAATTTTGGCGAAGCGCCGATCAAAATATTCTTAAAAATATTCCTGCTCGCCTGTATTATGATATCAATTGTGCATCTCATCTATCTGATGCTGCCTGAATATGGCCTGATCGCGCGCCATATGCATTACCAACATACAGGTTTAATAGACCTGTTGCAAAAGTAG
>DIVF01000033.1 GCA_002423285.1 Micavibrio sp. UBA6139
ACGCTACTTTTGCAACAGGTCTAGTTATTGAATGGCTGGCACGCAGCCATTCAATAAAGCCAATCCTATCAAAATTAATCCCCTTCCTTCTGCAGCATAGGATGAAATTATTGTGGCCGATGTTGCTGGCCTGATCGCATGCAGTGGCACCCCTTACGTCTCGTAGCGTGATTCCATCAAATCAATTTCCCGCACCAATTTTCGCATGATGTCGTCTTCAACTTTTCCAGTGCGTGACAAGCGGAAGATTTCATCGCGGCGGGCGCGAAGTCCGGCCAGATGCAGCTTGCGTTCAACAACCTCCATCTTGCGGATGTAGTTTTTGTCTTCCTCTAAACGGGGGCCTTCGGCGGATTGCTGGCGGTAGAGGCTCATGACGCGGGTGGCCGCGACGGCATAAAGGTCGGCATCTTCACCGGCCCCTACCATCAGATTGCGGGTCTTTTCAATGGCACGAATACCGGCCTGCACCGAGGCATCGCGCACCATATCTTCTTCGGCATCATGGGTATCTTCGGGAAATTCAAGACCATTTACCAAGCGCGGCAAGGCGACACTGGCCAAAATCAGCGAGAAGATAATAACCCCGGCCGCCAGAAAAATGGCAAGATCACGCGCCGGAAAGTCGGTTCCATCATTCATCACCAAGGGCAGGGTTAAAACCCCCGCCAGCGTAATGGCACCGCGCACCCCGGCAACGGACATGGCGGCAATAATGCGCCAATGGGTTTTTTGTGTTTGCTGACCACGCCACGATGCCCGCAGCATAGTAAAACGCACCGATACCCAAACCCATGCGAAGCGCAACAGCGCAAGACCAAACGTAATGGCAAAGACATAAATAACCAGCCACCATTCATCGCGATGACCGGCCTCACGTACAACCGTTGCCGCACCATCAAACAGCCCCGGAAATTGTTGACCCAGTAAAACGAACACAACACCGTTCGCCGCAAATTGAATGGTATCCCACACCGCATTCCGGCGCACACGTGTGCTGGCCAGCGCACTGCCTGTGCGCTCGACATAGCTCATCGTAACGCCTGCGGATACGGCCGCCAAAATGCCGGAACAATGCAAATGTTCCGCCAGAATATAGGCACCAAAAGGGATCAGAATGCTGATCAGGATTTGCGTCCCGCTTTCTTCCCCCAATCGCCGCGCCAGCCATGTTTTGGCCGTCGCCACCCCAAGCGTCAAAACAACCCCGACACTGATCCCGCCAATCGCCAACCACAGAAAGGTCAGGGCCGCATCAGGCAGAGAGAATGTGCCCGTCAACGCAGCGGCCACGGCAAAGCGCAAACACACAAGACCAGAGGCATCGTTTAATAACGATTCCCCTTCTAAAATATGCATGATCCGCTTTGGAATTGGCACACGGCTGGCAATGGCCGATACCGCCACCGGGTCGGTTGGCGACACAACAGCCGCCAAGGCAAATGCGACCGCCAAGGGCATCGCTGGAATCATCCAGTGAATGAAAAACCCCATGCCCACAACAGTGAGCAAGACCAGACCAAGCGATAATTCAAGAATTGTCCCCCGGTCACGCAGCAAACCGACCTTTGGTATGCGCCAACCATCCAGAAACAATAGCGGCGGAAGAAACAACAGGAAGAAAATATCGGGTTCCAGCTCCACCTGAAAATCCATGAAGGCCGCCATCAACGCACCCAAGGAAATCTGAACCAGCGGCAAGGGAACCGGGCGCGGTAAAATCCGCACCAAAAAGCCGCTGACTACAACCAGCAACAACATCATTAGAACAAGACTGATAACATCCATGGCGTGTATCTTTTTTAAAGCGGCAGCAATTAAGGGTTAAGAACAATAAGCATCAATAATCACGGCTCCAGAAAATACCCGCCCCGCCTTGGGCATCCTGACCGATTTTGCTATCAACCTTGATGCTGGGGGTCAGTTCAATTTCAATGGTGGCGGCCCCGGATGTCGCCCCGGCACCCTTTTCAACCTCCAAATAAACCTTTTCAGTCAAATATTTACCGACACCAACGCTTGTGTCGCCGCCCTCTTCGCTGTCCACGCGGATATCATCCAGACCTGTGGCATTACGCAATGTACCCAGCGGATCAAACCCACCACCCCCGTTGCCAGAAAAACGCTGCAAGGTCTGGGTTAACTGAATGGCCTGGAAGGGGGTAATGCCGCTCATCGTTTTACCGAACAGGATGCGTGACATCACCTCATCCTCCGGCAGGGCCGGAACGGAGGCGAAGGCAATACCGGGTTTGGCCACGGGTCCGCTCAACAGAACAGAAGCCTGAACATCGCCAGCCGTAGTGGTCGCCTTAATATCCAGATAGGGGGATGGCGGCACCTTGCCCTGGAACCGCAATTTTGCGTGATCGAGCGCAAAGCGTTTGCCAAATTCTTCATACCGGCCACGAATGGAATCAAAAGACCCATTGACCAATGGCCCGGCCAGCGTCCCAGAGACATCGAGATCGCCGCCAAATTCCGCATCCAAACCCCAACCGCGCACAAAAATACGCCCCGGCGCATGAACCCTCACATCCAGATCGATGGATTGCAGCAATTGCGATTCTGCTTGTTCGGCATCGGGTTCAATGATGTTGAGTTGCGGGATATTGGTTTGAAATTGTTCTGGAATCATCACATTGATTTCACCCAAATCGACCGTTCCGCCGATTTGATAGCCCGTCTTTTTGCCCGTGACGCTGAGCGCGGCACTGGCATATCCTTCAGCCTTATCGCTTTTCAGCAAATGGAAATTTTGAATATTCAGCGTGGCATTGGTTTTGGCATTATCGGCAAAATCAACGTGGCCCCGGCCATCCAATGTTCCCTTTTCCCCGTCACGGGCAGAGAATGTTTTAATTTCAACACCGGATGGCGACAAATCTGCCGTCATAATCATGTCACGCAGCGCCAGATCCAATGGGTCATATTGATAGACGCCGTCTTTCAATTGCACCTGACCGGAAATATCGGGTTTTGCCATCGTGCCTGCAATTTTTGCATCCCCGCGCAATGCGCCGGAAAATTCATGGTCTGGGGGCAATACGGACCGCGATAAAACACCCCCGTCCAGATCAAAAGCCATCACCACCGATAACGGCGTCGATTGCGGTAAATCAAATACAAAAGGTGACAGGGACAAAGACAGTGGAACATCCCCCGAGCTGCTCAGGGTGCGAATGCCATCACCCGACCCTTTCAAATCCGCATGCACTACGCCGTCACGGTAGAATCCATCCATCGCAATAAGAATAGCCGGGACCGCATCGGCCAGCTTCAAAACACTCGATTTTAAGGACAATGTGATTTCAGGCTTTGCCAACGCCCCCGTCAACGTAGCGGAACCGGACAGGGTCGCGCCCTTCATATTATCGGGCAAAGTCCCCGGCAAATCAGACAAGGCAAGCTTCTGTGTCGCGGCCACAATATCGGCCGTAACAAAATCTGTCCTTCCGGTGAGCGTGACACCAGAACTGCCAATCTGAGCTGATACATCAATATCATTCAAGACCAGGGCCGCAGGCTTTACACCCGCAATTCCGGATAGCGTCACACCACCGCGTAACGACACGGCTTGGGGTACATCACCCTTAGCATCCAGTGTCAGGCGGTAATCCTGCCCAGCAGCCTTTTTCAAATTTGCTGTGGCACTTTTAATTTTAACCGAGTCAGTTAGGGTGGCATTGGACAGCATTAAATCCAATGTTTGCGGCCATGGGTCTTTGATATCGGCAAGGCTGGTGGTCAGCTTGGCGCTTTCAATGCGATAAGTTTCATATTCCCCGTTGCGCAGATCAAGCGTCAGAGCGGCGGATTGTGTTGTTCCCTCTCCAACCGATAAAGCCAGATCCGCCAGAACCGCACCGCCAACATCAACCCCGACCAGCGGCGCATAGGTTTTCAGGTTTTTGGCATCGAGATGAATTTTACCCTGCACCAGCAGCGACTGCGTATTCAAAACCAGCGCCCCCGACGCCATCGCATCCGGACCCGTCAGGGCAATATCAGATAAGGTCAATTCGGGGGCCGCATAAGCAAAGGCAGATGACAGCGATAATGGCCGCTCCTTATACGCGCCCGACAAACTAAATGTGCCCGCCGGGGCGGTACGCAGCGCGGCAGCGTCCAGTTTAAAATCGAGCGCAGGCAACCCTTCCGCCACAAAACGCTCCAACACAGCATTTCCCGTGGCGGCAATAATAGGGTTGGCGGAGGAGCCGCTCACCTTAATATCCATCTGCACACGTCCCGCTTCCTCGGCCAGTGCTTTTAAATCATCAATGGCGGCATTCAGGGTGACATCAACATCACCGCCCTCTTGAAGATTGGCGCGGCCTGCTCCTTTAACATGATAAGACGGTGCCTTGATGCTCAGGCCGGTAATATCCGCCAGCAGCGTTTCAGGATCAAACTCCGCCGCCACAGAAATATTTTCAGGCATCCACGCCACCGGGGTTTTACTCAATTGTGCAATCCGCCCGTCCAGCGACAATGATAATGACGGCGATAATATTGCCTTCGCCCGAAGATCAGGCGACAAGATCGTCGCCTGCCCCATAACAGCGTCTTGAATTTCAAGGCGTGCAATGGACAGGCGCTCAATCACAACGCTGGTCAGAAAAATATCGGGGACCATAAAACCTGATTGTTCTATTGGCTCTGGTGTATCTGCACCTTCTGGCAACCGGTACAGCGTGACATGGCCGCCACGCACATTGAGCGCACCCTGACGCGCCGCAAAGGACAGCAGACTGACCCGCACCGATAATTGATCAGCAGATAGAATCGGCCCCGCGCCATCACCCATATTCAAATTGGTTACCACCACCCCATCCAGTGGATTATAAGACAGGGATTTAAAATGCAGTGTGTAGCCAGATTCAGCCAACGCCGTATCGATGTTCCGGCGCAGCATATCCTGCCCCGATGGTGTATTTAACCACACCGCCGCCACCGCCAGTGACACATGCACCAAAATAACCAGCACCAATAATATAGCCGCCAGATCCAAAATGGCGTGGCCGGTTCTTTTGATTGTTTTGATGGCCATCTGTTTCATCAAAAGGCCTGCCCGATGCTGATATAAAACTGGAAGTTACGGTCGAGGTCTTCTTTTTCAGTCAACGGCACGGCAACATCAAACCGCAACGGGCCAAAGCCCGTGTAATACCGCACCCCCACACCCGCACCTATCGCCATATTGCCCATATCAGGATAGCTGTCTTCGCTCACACTCCCCGCATCGACAAATGCAACAGCCCCGATTGTGTCGGTCATTTTCTGCCGGAACTCCGCCGAACCGGTAACCATCGAACGCCCGCCCAGCGGATCGCCAGCGAAATCCTTTGGCCCCACTTCCTGATAACCATAGCCGCGCACTGTACCACCGCCACCTGCGTAAAAACGTTCTGTGGGCGGGACATTAAATGTATCACCGCCGACAACACTGCCAACGCCCGCGCGCAAGGCCACAACGCTGTTCCCGGCATCATCCAATGGCAGATATGTACTGGCCAAAAGCTGCATTTTAAAGAACGGGTCGCTTTCACCAAGGACATCCAGGAAGGGCGCAACAGACGCCGTAATCAACCAACCGCGCAGCGGATCGAGCTTGTCATTGCGGTTATCAAAGGTCAGCGATCCCGGAAAAGAAAGAAGGCCATAAACCTTCTCATCATTGTTCAGATTATTTTCTTCTGAAATTTTTGTGATCGTCAGGTTTGCGCCAATTGAACCATTCAGGCGTTTGTGAAAATTCCGGCTGAGCGTGACACCAAAATCCGCGCCCAATTCGTCATAGGCTTCTGTTTCTTGATTACGCAACGCCGTGCTGAATGTCAGGCTTTGATCCTTGCGCAAGAAGAACGGCTTGGTCAGATCAATATCCAGACTTTGTTTTAAGGCCGATAGACTCAGTGCCGCTGATAGTTTTTCAGCCGCCCCCAGAAAATTGCGATGTTCCCAACCAAGGACCGCACCAATCCCCTCGTCCGTGTAATAACTTAAACCGGCCCGCAAGGTCCGGTGCGCACGCTCGGTTACCTGAATTTCCAGCGGTACAAGGCCATTTTCATCGGGCCCGTCCGGCAGCACCGCCTCGGCGCGCACAAAAAGACCGGATTCCAGCAGCTTGGCGCGCAATGATTCAATGCGGTCACGGCGGAAACAATCGCCCTCTTTCCATGAAACCAGCTTGGCCAGATAGGAATCTTTCACACTGGTTTGGCCGGTAAAGATTACGGGTCCAAAATTTCCCTCCGTCCCGGCAGCGACTTCATAGGTCAGCGTGGCGGTGTGGTTAACCTTATCCAGAACGACGGCGTTTTTAATATCGAGGGAGAAATAACAACGATCCTTGGCAATCGCATCATAGAGATTTTTTTGCGTTTGCAATGTCGCGACAGCATCCAGCGGTGCCCCTTCTTGAATATCATCCGCGCCCAGCAGCGCAGCATATTCGGCGGGTTCAACATTGCGCTTTTGAATTATATATTGCGGGCCCGGTGTGACGCGGTATTCCCCGGTCAGCGGTGCGGATGGATCATCAACATAATCAACGCTGCCATCATAATAGCCCTTGGCTGCCATCGCCTTTTTCAGATCAGCGCTGATCATTTTTTCGCGGTAGGCTTCACGACGCTCCGCGATTTCCGCATCACCATTCTCTGCTAGTTCCTGAGTCAGGCGGTTTTTCAGGATGGTTTGCAGATAAGCATCCATGGCCGCGTCATCGCCAGCCCCAGTGATTTCGTAATGCGCATTTTCACCAAAGGGCAAGACCCCGCCAAGACACGAACCCAGCAACAAGGTCGCACAGAACGGCAAGGCAAGCCCGAACCGGGATGCCCAATATTTTTGGCCCACCTTGTGAAACATTGAAGACATTACGCTTTTCCGCACAGCTGATCCGCGGCACATTAGCATATTTCACCGCAGATGAAACAGCGTGCAGGCACGCACTACAGGCTTATTGGCCGTGTTTTTTCAGCCATGCTTCCATAAAGGCGATTTCGCCTTCCTGTGCACGGATCACCTCTTCGGCCAGCTTTTTAATTTCCGGGTCCTTGCCGTGTTCCAGGACAATTTTGGCCATGTCGATCGCACCCTGATGATGTGGAATCATCCCGCGGACAAAATCAACATCAGCATCGCCTGTAGGCTTTACCATCATGCCTTTATGCATGGCCCGCATTGCAGGGGCATAAATATCTTCGGCGGCTGCCGCGCCATGATCGGCATGACCAGCATGACCCGTTTCTTGAGCGGACACCGCAAACGGAACCATCATCGCCACCAAAGCGAAACCCAATAATGCCGAACGCATCGTCTGTACTTTATTCGAAATCATTCCATTCTCTCCTGCGTTGAATAGTGCCGATTTAATATAGGTGGAAATGGGTCGAAAGACAGTGGAAACAATATCAATAGTTCTTAACGGGTTACGTGATTATGGCATCACACAACCCCATGGCAAGAGCGGAAGATTTTTAGAATTTGTAACTGGTCGTTAAAAAGACCGCCGGAACAAAATCATCCTTCACAACTGGGCTATCTGCGGCATCACCGATCAGTTGATCCCCTTTCAGGGTCAGGTTTGTATTCCAATTCTCTGTGAACCGGTATGTTGCACCAACAGAAACCCCAACCGACTTAACACCCGATTCAGCATCATAGCGACGATACCCCGACCGCACAGACTGCAAGGATGAAACACCAAAATGATTGCTCATATGCTCCTCATCGGCCCATACGGTGCCAACAGATCCCGACAGGATTACTTTTTCACTGACGGGATAGCGCGAACCCAGTTTTACATCTGCCGTGGTGCCGTAATCTCCTGATACAGCCGTGGAGATTTTTCCGCTCAATTCCGCCAGTCCGAAATTATAGGCGGCCAAAAGATTGGCCGTTGGCGATGCATCAACATCGCCCATGCCACGCAGGTTTTTGCGATCATCGCTTTCATCGCGGCCTCCGGCATAACCGATCGATGCGCCAATTTTATAATTTTCACCGCGCAGCGGGTAACTGCCAATACCGTTTCGAACATTCCCGAAAAATAAACCGTCCTTGTATTCAACACCCAGAACAGGAATAACCAGCGCATCGTATTCATCAGACCCTTCATAGGTCGGCGCATAACCCGCCCCGATACCAACCGTGTATTCCCAATCACTGGCTTTTTCGGCGGGCGTTGCGGATTGTGTCGCGGGGGCGGCTTGCTGCGTATTATTGTACCATTGCTGGGCCTGCGCACTGCCAGACAAGGCGACAGCACAAACGCCAACAGCAAATCCTGCCGATACTCTGATTATATTAAACATGAAAAAGCTCCCGCTTGGTTATTTGATACTTCTATAGATGGTGCCGACAAACGTGAATCGTTAGTCCTGCATTGAAATCAAAATTTGAGTGAGGAAATGTATGCTGCAACTTACCCAAAACAAGTTAGGCCTACCCCAAAAACACCTCGCCTGATGGATGGCGCACCCGCGGCGCACTGCGAGCAGCAAGGAAAAAGCCGAGAGTCAAAGGTCCAACACGGCCTAAAAACATAATGAGAATAATCACAAATCGCCCTGACCCATCCAGATCAGCCGTCACCCCGCGCGAAAGTCCGACCGTACCAAAAGCAGAACACACCTCAAAAGCGAGATCAAGAAACGGCAAATCATTTGTGATAGTCACTGCAAACAAACCCGTTACAATAATCACAAGACTAACAGAAACAAGGGCCAGCACCTTCATCATCTGTTCCGTTCCAAGACTGCGGCCAAAAGCCGTGATCTGGTTTTGTCTCTTGAAAAATGCAACCACCGCCAGCAACAAGAGGATAAATGTCGTGACCTTGATCCCGCCTGCGGTCGACGTGCTCCCGCCGCCAATAACCATCAAAGGCATAATCATCATGGCCGTGCTGTCATGCACAGCACCTATGTCTACCGTGTTAAATCCCGCGGTCCGTGTTGTCACAGCCTGAAACCACGAAGCCCAAAGACGTGTTGCTGTGCCATCAAGACCGCCCAGCGTGGCCGGATTGCTCCACTCCAGTGCCATGAACGAAAATGTTGCCCAAAGAATAAGACCGAGCGTACCACTAAGCATGAGCTTTGTATGAAGCGAGAGATATCTCCAGCGCCGCTTGTCATTAATATCAGTCAGGACTGAGTATCCCAGCCCTCCCATTATAAACAACACGGGGATAACAATATTGATCAGAGGATCCCCAACCCATCGTGTCAGGCTGTCGGGAAGCAGTCCAAAGCCCGCATTATTAAGGGCAGACACCGAGTGAAAGATGGATTGCCAGATCCCTTCGCGCCAGCCGAATTCAGGAATAAACCGATATGCCAGAAACGCGGCCCCCACAACCTCCAGCACGAACACCACGCGAAAAATGATCCACACCAAGCGGATCAAACCACCCATATCCGTCTGATTCAAATCTTCACGAAGCAAAAGCTGCTTGGCCACAGGAATTCTCATTCCGAGTGAAGACAGGATTAAGACCGCGAAGGTCATTAATCCTAGTCCACCAAGCTGGATTAAAATGGCAATAATCAATTGCCCCCAGAACGTGTAATGGCTCCCTGTATCAACAACCGCAAGCCCTGTGACTGTCACCGCGGAAACAGCAGTAAAGAGCGCGTCATAAAACGAGGTCGGCTGATGTGCCGCAAAGGGCAACATCAAAAGAAATAGACCTGTTGCAAAAGTAG
>DIVF01000027.1 GCA_002423285.1 Micavibrio sp. UBA6139
CCGGACTTTTGCAACAGGCCTAATGTAGCTTTTCTGCACAATAATTATAGACTGCAAACATCCTGTGCAGGCAGAGATGACACTTAAAAAGTGATGTCTGCGAAAGTCTTAAAGAGTTTAAACCCTATGAAAAAAGGCGTTCTTCAAGAGCCTTGAACTGTTCTGCGTATTTATCGGGGTTTTGTCTTTATCAGCTTTTGAATGCTCATGCGCGGCTTTCAAAGATTTTTAAAGATTGGCTACGAGCTTTTGAAACAAAGCTAATACTTCATCAAAATCCGGCTGGGCTTGGTAATACAAAGTGCGGGTGGATTGATAGGCGGATTTGTATAAATCCCGCGTTGCCTTGTCCCGCAATAAAAAGGCTTCGTTTTCGGCAATCACCGGATTATCCGCGCTGCGGAACCGTTTTTCTTTATGGGCCAGATATTCGGGTGTGCCGATAAATTTCACTGTTTCCACATCCTGCAACAGGCAATAAACATCATAATAATGCCGCATGAAGTTAACGGGGAATTTCCCCGTTTCCTGCTGCTGGCGATATTTGGTGGATATGGTTTGCAGTTTTTCGACCAGCGTATAGCCGGGATGATAGCAAGAAACATCCACGGCGCGGTTGTCGGTGATCGGCACTTTGCCGACCGCGTAATCATAGGCCCATGAACTGATGGTTCTGGGGAAGTTTGGCGTTATATCGTCAAACCCGACTTCCAGCAAAATCCCGTCTTTCAGGCCATCAATCTTTTCTCCGATATTCTGATAGTACAGGCGGATGCCGCCGCTTCGATATTTTGCATCGTCAAAGGCGGTATCACGCTGAACGTCATGGATGCCGTCAATCCTGATGGTTGCGGCCAGCCAGTTGTAAAAATCTTTCCGGCCTTGGCAATGTTCCGGCTTGTCGTGATTGCGGCCCGTTTTTATATCCATCCCTGTGGGTGGCTCAATCCGAATGTCTATGTCTTCGGAAAAACGGTGTATCAGCCCGAAGCCTTTGGAAAGGGACGTTCCGCCCTTCAATTCAAACGCCATGCCGATCGTTTGCAGCCCGTAAAGGCAGTGCATAATCCAGTAGTCTTTTTCAATCAAGCCGGGGGCAATATCCATTTCCGCCGCCACAATGCGAATGAGGGCGGAGAAATCAGGATGATTATGCAAGAATCCGTCAGTGGACATACTGTAATCTATCGTCCATCAGGAGCGCAGCAAAGAGCTTCCTAGCCTTTGCCCCGCCATATTCGCGCACGGCCTCGGTCAGGGCGCGTTTTTCCATTGAATCGGCCTTACTTTTAACCTGTTTCAAGACCTGTTCCCTATCCTCGGCAAGCTGGTCGAGGTTATTGACCACATCGACCAGCAAAAATTCCGGTGTGGCTTTCCCCGGAAAATAGGGCTTCATGGCAAAGCGGAATGTCCGCCCCCCCAGCTTGAAGCGGCCATGCCGCTTGTGGTTATAAACAACCGTTTCGTTATAAAGCTGGGTCGCCCCCAGCCCCAAGGCGTTATACAGGTTGGGGGAGGTCAGCAAGAAACGATCATCTTTCAGGAATGCCCGCACCAGCGTTTCATCATCGGCGGGGGCTGGGCCGAAGGCGGTCATTTGGGGGCAGTAATACAGCCCGCCGGACAGCTTCACCAGAACACCGCTTTCCTGTAGCTGGCGCAAATGGCGATCAACGGCATTTGACCATTGTTCCAGATCGGCGCGGCGGTAAACCGCCCCCGGCTGGAAATGGTCTTTGAATTGCTCAACGGCGTTCATGGCGTTTTCCTCTATTTCCAGACTATCGAGAATCCGTCTGCATTGCAAGAAATTTCATTTAAAATTCATGCAACTCTAACCCATTGTGAACCTCAGGAATCAGCTTATAGTCCGAAAAACAAGCGGTTAGGCGCAGCCTGTATTTCCGTAAATAAAGATTAACATTCCCCTGCTATCCTGAATAAAGAAGGGCTAATAGCGCACTTACGCAAACTCCGTTTGCCGTGCTAAGAGTGCGGCCCTGCCGGGCCTTGCGGGTCAGCTTGCGCTGCCCCTGATGTTGTTGTCCCGCCCGGCAATTTGTAGAACCGGGCGAAACAACAATAGTTTTGAACAACAATAAATCGCCCTTAAAAATGAGAAAGGTTTCGGGGAAACCTTGGCGATTTATCATTGCTCATTGCGGGTGTTCTCACGCTCTGAAGGCCACTCTGCCGTGGCCGCCGCCGCTTATCGCGCCGGAGCCGTGATCACGGATGAGCGCAGCGGACGAACTCACCGCTACCAGCACCGCAAGGGCGTTGTTGCTTCGTTCATCCTGACCCCGCCCCACGCCCCGGACATCTTCCAGTCCCGCGCCCATTTGTGGAATGCGGCTGAGGACGCGGAAACCCGCAAAAACTCCCGTGTCGCACGGGAGATCATTCTGGCCCTGCCGCATGAATTATCCGGGTCCGACCGCCAAGCCCTGACCCGCGATATGGGCCTGTGGCTGGTCGAACGCTATGGCGTTGTCGTCGATACCGCGCTTCATAGCCCAGTCGCAGGTGATGGGCATGACCCCCGCAACCACCACGCCCATCTTCTGTTTACGACCCGCGAGGTCACAGAAGAGGGCTTGGGCAAGAAAACCCGCATTCTCGATGACAAGGAGCAAGGTCCGCACGAGATCGAGATGATCCGTGATGTCTGGGAAGCCCTCGCCAATGCCGCATTGCGGCAAGCCGGGTATTCCGACATGCAGATTGATAAGCGGACCTTGGAAGACCAAGGCATCGACCGGATTCCCCAGATTCATGTCGGGCCGGAAGCCAAGGGCGCAGAAAAACTAAAAGAAAGGCAGGAAGAATCAGAAAAAACCGAAGACGATGAAGAAGGCGATAGTGAAGGAAGCGGTAAAGGGGATGCCGGTAGCACCGGCGGGCCTACTCTTAAAAGCAAAACCGTGGAAGACGGCAAGGGCCGGGAGATTGATTATAAAACCGTAGACCAGACCCGCAGCCGTACGGATTTTGTCGAAGAAATCAAGCGGATCAATAATCAAAGGGCCGTGTATTCTGATTTTCCGCTGGCGGTTCAGATTGATCGTATTGAAAGGCTGATGGACCGGCTGGATAACAGGGTAAAGAATTTTGAAACGCTTTATTCCAGAACCAGCCTTCCTCATGCTTTAAAAAGGTCGATCATTGAGGTCATCCGGTTCTCAAAAACCCTGCTTATGTCCCGCATACAGGCAAGAGAAACAGTCCAAACTTTCAAAGAAGAACGCAAGGCCAGGTTCGAGCGGCAATATTTCCGCTACGGGCAGCCTTACCGTGTGGGGATTCACCAGCAGATCAGGGAAATGAAATTCCAGCTTCAAAGATTAGAGCAAACCGCAGATGATTATAAACGCTACAAGGGATTTGTTGACCACATCGAAAAAGAAATTAAGGGCCACCCCTCTATTATCTTTTCAGAAGCAGGAAGAAGTGGTTTACCGCAGAGATATATAACCACAGGGGAAATGTCTTTAAAACTTGCCCTTAAAGCCGATCTTGTAAGGAGTAGCCTGCCGGATCATGTTGCAGCGAAGATAACTTCCCAAAAGGAACGAGGGGTAAGATTAACGGAAACCTATAACCAGAATTACCTTCATCCCGTAAAGACAGAAGCCAAAGCGGATTTGAACTTTAAGGTCAGTTTCAATGCGCCATCTACATTGAACCAGAAAGCAGATTTTAATCCTTCCTACGTTCAAAAAATGAGTGAACGAATACCGGGACTTCAACACGCGATAGCGGAATACGAACGATCAAACCCAAGCCCAAAAATATCATTCATCCCCGCCAGTGAAATCACCACCCGTTGGCAGGAAGAAATAATCAGGGACTGGAAGCGAGAGAATCCTCAATCTGTCAGCACGACAAAACATGATGATTCCTCAATGCAGCGAAGGCACTTTAATCTAAATAGCGTCGATCATGTTTCTGTAAGACGGGCAGTTTACGGGCAGGAAAGAGAAAAAGTCAGACAGGAATCAGCAATCGCCAGAGAGCGCGTTCCGCCCAAGTACAGCGCAGAGCCATACTCTTCATTTTCAGAGGAAACACTTAAACCGAAAATGTCCGACCGCTTCAACAGTTCCGCTTTTGATCCGGCCCATGAACCTGTAGCAAGCGACCCTGAATTAAAAAGAAATCCGCCGCCGGAGGGGACCAGCGGCGGCGATTTCAGAATTTAAATGTCAGGGAAATCCGGGCGCGGGTGATGTTTTCCAGTGTCGCCAAAGCGTTCCTGCGTTCCGGCGTTTCAGGTTCACTCCGAACCAGTGCGCCTATCGCGGCTGCGTAGAGAGCACTTAATTGAATTTCAGTCCGGCCTTTCAGTTCGTAAGTTGTTATCAGTTGCATCGTTTTCTCCTGTTCCGGCCGCTCCAATTGCAGCCTTGTGGAACCGGAAAAAGCGACGCACCGGATCGTGCCAGCACCCGTAGGGCCGAAACGTCAGAGAAGGAGCGCGAAGCGCTTGCGGCAGAAACGGGGACGGCGCAAGGCTTCCACGAAAAGGCGGACATGGTGCGGACGGACAGAAATCGACATTGATAACGCCCCGGAAGGGCCGGATTGAATGCGAATGCTCTAAGCGGCATCGACCCATTGCCAAAACCCTGCAAATGGACGAAAATCCGGCTGATGTTGCGCTGAAAACGTGAGTCCGCAACACGCCCCTTTAGCTAACCAAAGCAACTTTGCGCAATGACGATGGCCTTGAGAAGACCTCCATCGGCGTCCTGAATCCTAGCACGGCGCGTGGCCTGTTGTTAAGCCGGTCTTGAACGTCCCGAACATCTTGCGCGGAAACTGTCGTGAAGTCGGTGGATTTCGGGAAGTACTGGCGGACAAGGCCGTTGGTGTGTTCGTTCAACCCGCGTTCCCAAGAATGGTAAGGCTTGGCGAAGAAGGTATCGGCTTTCAGGGTTTTTCCGAACTCCCAGCCGTTGTCCATCGTGATCGTGAGAACTTTTTTCTTGTCATTATAAAGCGATGTTTCAATGGCCTCCGCAACGGAGGCGGATTTCGGTTCCTGCACCAAAGCCAGACGCAGGAACTTAGAACCACGATCAACCATGCTGACGAGAACGCCGCGATGCTGACTGCCAACAATCGTGTCCAGCTCCCAATCTCCGACGCGGGATTTTTGTTCGACGATGGCGGGACGCTGGTCGATATCCACGCGGCCAGGAATTGGACCTTTTCTGCGGTCTGGAATGCCGAACCTTGAGCCATAGCGTCTGTAGCGCCGTCCGCCGTGGCGAAGATGACGGTAGAGGCTTCCGCCACGGAACCTGTCCTGCCAGACATGATAGTAAATGCGTTCATAGCCGATGGTCGGCAGTTTAGACTGGCGGTATTTCATCCAGCCGCTGATTTGCTGGGGGCTCCAGCCCAACCGCAACTTCTCCTCCACGAATGCGATAATCTCCGGCGTCAACTTCGACTGTCGCCGCCGTTTTGCCCGTCGCCGCTTGTCCGCAAGCCCTTGCGCCAGATGGTAATAATATTTCCCATCAACCGTGTTTCTTTTGCGCTCACGGCCTACAGAGCAACGGTGGACGCCGACTTCCCGGGCGATTTCTGCGTCCGAATATCCTCTTTTTGTAAGAACCTGGATGGATACGCGGTCTGCTTCTTCCAGTCGTTTATATCTTTTCATAAGATTCCTCCATTGGTTTAAACCAATGGAGGAATCTTCTCTAATTTGCTATCGTCCTGATGCACGTTGCTTTGTTAACGAGAAACGGCAACAGGAAAGTCCTGCACAATATCTACACAGGCAAAAATGGCTGATTTTATACGTTTAAATTCAAATATTTATAATGTCTGCCACATCGCGCGGGGATGACAACAAGTTAAGGGGCAGGGCTTGTTGTGGATAATATTCTTGCCTATCTCAATCATACCTCGCTAAAACTCGGGATGGCGATATAACGGGCAGCATATAATAGATAAAAGGGTGTCGTTTTGAAAAAAATTCTCCAATTGGCTGGGTTTTGTGCGGTTCTGCTGGCTTCGGCCCAAGGGGCTATGGCGGCGGAAGATCGCGCCTTGGCGATTACCGTTTACCCGACAATCATTGATGGCTGTTACACGCAAGTGGAGGCTGAAGCCGAACAGGCCATCCGCATTCACAGTGAATTGATGGTCATTGGCCTGAATTGCCAGCATATGACCCCGGCGGGCCAGAAGAACCTGTATCAGAGCTACCGCGAGTTCACATCCCGCCATTCCGACCTGTTTGCGCGGTATGAGCGCACAATGCTGGGCTATTACGCCCGGACCAAGTCCACCAACCCGGAAGCCAAGCTGAACACCATGCGGACCGAGTTTGCGAACAAAATTGCCCTCGATTCCGCCAGAATGCGTCCGGACCTGTTCTGCGGTCATTATATGCCCCGCATCCAGCGCGTTTCGACCATGCAAAAGACCGATATCCAGAAATGGGCGGCAACCTTCTTCCCCGGCCACCCGCCCAGCCAGCCAATTTGTGGGCAAAAGTAAGCATGGCTTTCAGCTTGCTCAAACACCCTTCTTCACGTTATCCTTGGTATAAGGTCGGATAATTCCGATCCCGGGGCGTAGTAACCTCTTTTGTCTCAAGCGGCTGGCATCAGCCGTGACTGGTGCCGTTTTCACGACAGCATCAGGGGTGCCGTACCTCCTCGTCATAGGACCGGGGGGCGACGGTGTATGTCCAATGGCTCCGGTCAAAAAGACCGTCGTGCCGTTTTCTTTGCCAAAGATCGGGGGTTATCATGAATCGTCTTGTGATGCTGTTTGTTTTACACATCTTGCTCTGGGGCGTGCCAGCCTTTGCGCAATGCGCTAACCCAGCAGCCGATGAAGGCGAGATCATCTACAACACGGATTATAACGTACATCAATATTGCAATGGGTCGGCATGGATTGCGTTCGGGGCATTAAATCCCGGCGCAGGGGGCAGCGGTTGCGGTGTTCCCACGGGCATTGCAGGGGATCTGATGTACAACAGCGCCTATCATGTCCTGCAATATTGCGACGGGGATGACTGGCGGGCGGTGGGCGGAGGCATGGTAGGTTTATCCGGCCCTTCCGGTTGCACGAATATCGGTGATCTGTGCGCGGACGGGACGGTTTTCGCCGGGTATCATCCGATTACGCAGGAACATCTGTTCATCCCAACCACAGATCAGGGCACGACAAGCGCATGGAAAACGTCAACGGGTGTAAATGACATTGCCACCGATTCAACCTATGACGGACGGGCCAATACCAATCAGGTTGCGAACAGCACGACATTTCCGGCGTTTAAATTGTGCAAGGATTTAACAACAGGCGGGCATAGCGACTGGTATCTGCCCGCTCAGGTGGAGGCGTATTATTTATGGTCTGTGCGGGGGACGATTGAAGCAGGGGGAAACATAACCAATTTCCAGAACGCCATTTACTGGTCTTCTACGGAGAACGGCACTACCAATGCGTGGAACCAGTTCTTCACCGATGGCCTCCAGAACGGCAGCAATAAGGCTAATGCTATGTGGGTGAGGTGTGTGAGGCGTTGAGGCGGCGTTGAGCCTGCCCCAAAGCGACAAAAGGGCGTGGGCAAAAGTAAGCACCGTATTGCCAGCCTTGTAATGGCAGGCCTATCCTGTAGCAAAATTATTACAGGACAGGGATTTCATGACGATTTCAATTGATCAGGCCATTGATGCCGCCTTTAAGGGGCTGGCAGATTTCAGTGAATCATTTCTCTTTTACAGCTTTAACCTGAACCTGTCCGATGGGGCCGGGGGTGTGACCGCCGTCGCATTTCCGCTGATCCTGATATGGCTGTTTGCGGCAGGGGTCATTTTCACCCTGTATTTCGGGTTTATCAACCTGCGCCTGTTCAAGCATTCCTTTGATATCGTCCGGGGCAAATTTGACGAGCCAAAGGCCGACGGGCAGATCAATAATTTTCAGGCCTTGATGGCGTCCTTGGCGGCCACCGTGGGGCTTGGCAATATCGCCGGTGTGGCGGTTGCAGTATCGGTTGGCGGGCCGGGGGCCACGGTATGGATGATTGCCATGGGCTTTATCGGCATGTCCACCAAGTTTGCCGAAGTGACCGCCGGGGTCAAATATCGCCGTTGTTTTACTAATAAACACGGGGAAAAGGATATTTCCGGCGGCCCGATGTATTACCTGCAAGACGCGCTGGCCAATCGCGGCTGGCCGCGTTTTGGTAAGATTTTAGCCGTTATCTTTGCGCTGTGCTGCATTGGCGGGGCTTTTGGCGGCGGGAATATGTTCCAGGCCAATCAGACCTTTGTTCAGTTTGTAAACGCCACGGGTGGCGAGGCCAGCTGGTTTGCGGGTAAGGGGTGGTTGTTTGGGATCATTCTGGCGGCCATGACCGGGGCAGTTATTATTGGCGGGATCAAGTCCATTGCACGGGTTTCATCGCTGGTGGTGCCCGTGATGGCCGTTTTGTATGTGTTGGTCGGGTGTTTTGTTCTGGCGGTGAATTACCATGCCTTACCGGCGGCTGTTGCAACCATCTTTACCTCGGCGTTTTCGCTTGAGGCCGGGGTTGGCGGATTACTGGGAGCGATTTTGGTGGGGGTTAAGCGCGCTTCGTTCTCGAACGAGGCCGGTCTTGGTTCTGCCGCGATTGTCCAGTCCTGTGCCCGAACGGCGGAACCTGTTCGGCAGGGGATTGCCTCGATGATGGGGCCGTTTTTGGACACGGTGGTTATTTGTACGATGACAGCGTTAATCATTGTGGTGTCCGGGGTCTATGAGGGCGGACAGGGGATGGAGGGTGTTTCGTTAACGTCCCGCGCATTCTCAACCGCTATTCCGTGGGCACCGCAGTTTCTTGCCATAACAGTGTTCTTGTTTGCCTATTCCACGCTGATCGGCTGGTCCTATTACGGGGTTAAGGCGGCTACGTTCATTTTTGGGGAGCGTTTTTCCGTAGAGTACGTCTTCAAAATTGCCTTTTGCTTGTGTGTGGTGGTTGGGTGTGCGGCTGATTTGACGAATGTTATTCGTTTTACGGATGCGATGATCCTGTCCATGGCCTTCCCGAATATTATCGGGTTGTACATCATGGCGCCTGAACTGAAGCGGGATTTGAAATCGTACCTCGCCCGCAGGAAATCCGGGGTTCTGTAAAACAGGCTTATTTCGTTTCTAGCAGTGTATAACTTTGGCGGGACAGGGGAATTAACCTTGTCCGGCAAAGGCTTTCACTGCTAAATTCAGCCCGTTTCCAACACATATATTTTTTAACGCCAGTGGCCCGGGAGAGACCTGATGACACACCCATATTCTGTGGATCAAAACGAAGATAAAATCGTTGAGAATCAAGTGGATGAAATCGTTTCTTCAGATGATACTTCACCTTTGTCTCTGGCGGGTCTGACCGCGCGTCGTAACAGCGAATATCGCATCAAATCGGGTCTGAAAAGCCTGCGGATCACCGCGGCCCCCGACATGGACAACGCGCCGCAACTGACTGAAACGCCAATGATTTCTGCATCCCGCGCCCATATGGATGATGTCGATGATGAGCCTGTTTTGATGCTCTCTCCACTCAATGCCGGGTCGTTCAAGCAGGGCGTGTTCAGCCGCATCCTGCAAATCGGTGGTTTGTTTATCTCTGTCTTCTGGGTTGCCGTTTGTGCGTTCTATCTGGTTGACCAAGCCAATAGCGGGAACATGACCGCCATTACACCGGATCGCCTTGGTGCGATGGTCACCGGGGTCTTGGCTCCGGTTGCCTTGCTGTGGATGATTATTTCCACAATCCTGCGCAGTGCGGATGTGCAGAACTACGCGGAAGCTCTGCGTGGGGAACTCCAATCCCTGATCTTCCCAACCGAAGAACGCTCCCGCGTTGTTCACCGGGATATTGAGGCGCTGTGCCGTCAGGCGTCTGATCTGGCTGCGTCTTCCAAGGCTGTGATTAAATCCATTCACCGTGCCCGCGCTGGACTGCGCTCCGAAATCCGTGACTTCGTTGGTATTTCTAAAAAGACTGAATTCCATATTGACCGTCTGGCCGATACTTTGCAGGAACGCACCGCGAAACTGGTGGTCCTGACCGAAGAAATCGAACAACGCACCAGCACCATCAGCGAAAAGACAGAAGCTGGCGTTGGCGCATGGGACGAGGCAACCAAAACCGTAATTTCCCGTGCCGAGGAAATGGAAGAAACCCTGACACGCGGTGCCGACAAGATTCTGGATGCCGCCGATATCGCCCGTGATAAGGCCAAGGATATCGAAGCCCATCTGGAAGGCAGCTATGAAAACCTGAACAAAACCGTGGATCAGGTGGCAGAACGCCTGACAGGCCTGAGTGGTCAGTTTGATGAACACACCGCTGGCCTGAGCGTCGCGGCGGAGAAGGTATCATCCGAAACCACACGCCTGAGTGCCTCCATCGAAGGGCAGATCAATAACCTTGAATCCATGACGGGCCGGACGCTGGAAGCGATGGCGAAATCAAGCCAGACCATCCAAGACCACCGTGAAGCGCTGGATAAGGGCGCGGACAACGTGGCGAAACAGGCTGAGCGCATTGCCGGCACCATCAACGCCAGCCTTGTGAACCTGAACGACGCGGCGGACAGCATTGTCATGCGTACGGACAGCCTTGAAACCCGTATTTCGACACAGGCCGAGTCTTTGCGTGAAACCGCACGGTCCCTGACCGCCGAAGCTGAAACCATTGAGCAGGCCGGGGTTTCTGCCGCGAACAAGTTGAGTGAAGCCATGGGAACCGCCATGACGGGTGCGGAATCCATCTCTGGGGCGGTGCGCCGTGCCATTGAATCGCTGGAAAAATCGACCGGTTCCGCCAAGGAACAGGCCGAAAACATGATCCAGTCCGCCAGTGAGCATATCAGCAAGCTAAACGCAGCCGGGGCAGGCAACGTCGAACACATCCGTTCCATCGTTTCCATGCTGGAACAAAGCCGCACCCAGATCGAAGAGGCTTCGCGCCTTGCCGATATGCAGGTTGGTAAACTCTCAGCGGCTGTTGAAAACCAATCGGAACAGATCACCGTCACCACGGCCAATATCGTGGACCGGATTGAATCGGTTCGTTCCGCCCTTGCTGATCCGTTGAAGGACATGGTTCTGGCCGTATCCGAAGCCGATCACAAGCATGAGGAAATCGAAAACACACTGCGCCGCCGTGTGGCTGATTTGAACGATGCCAGCGACAAGGCCCGGGGCAGTGCGGAACATATCCGTGATGTTCTGCGCGGTCAGGCACAGGATATTTCAACCCTTGCCGGTCAAATCGCCGGGAATTCCCGTTCCATCAACGAACAAATGGTCACACAGCGTGATGGTTTGTCGGAACAGGTCCGTAAATCCTTGGCCGATGTTGATCTGGTTCAGCGCGCGCTGGAAGCACAGGCCACCCGCTTGCGCGATATTTCCGAAGGTGCGGTGGGCGATGTCACCCGTCTGGAAGGCCAGATTGAAACCCGCTACACCGAAGTCAGCCGTGTCGCGGAACGTGCCATTGCCGACCTTTCAACGCTGGATGATGCCGTTGGCAACCATGTGACCGCGTTGAAAACGCAGTCGGAAACGGCGACCACCTCCATCAGCACCGTGCGTGAAGCTCTGGCCCAGACCGCCAGTGGGTTTGAGCCTGTCTTCACCCGTGCTGTTGCACAGGCCAATGACGCGCATGAAGCCTATGACCGCCTGCGTGTAAACTTTGATACCACCACGACCAGCAATCTCGACCGGATGAAACAAATCGGTATCGTGTTCGAAGAACGCCTGTCGTCCTTGCGCACTGGGTCCGATCAGGCGGCGACGATCCTGCGTTCATCGAGTGATGAGCTGCAAGACCGGGTCATCGAGATCGAAACCGCAGCCCGTTCGGCCAGCGACAAGATGCGTGATATCCAGTCTTCCTTGGAAAGCCAATCATCGGACATTCACCTGGTCACCGATCAGGCCTTGCTGAAAATTGAATCCATCCAAAAGGCGATCAACGAACAATTCCACGAATTGTCCGAAGCCGTTGGGCAGTCCTTGACCCGGATGGGCGATATTGTTCAAGAGCTCGGCAAATCAGCAGAGACCGTTGATTCCGTATCGGAACGCGTCGTCAGCCGGATCGCCCATGTTGGTGAAACCGCCCGCGATGAAAGCGAAAACCTGAACATTGCCTCCGCCAAATCGGTCCAGCTGGCCGAAGTTTTAGTCGCGCAAGTTCAGTCCGAAGCTGACACATTGCTGAAAAACTCCAAAGAAACCCTGATGGAGTTGAAGAAAACAGGCGATGCCTTTGCCCAGCGGACCCGCGAAGTGGCTGAACAGATGAAGGCTTCGCTGCAAACCTCGCAGGCCTATGGTTCTGAACTGCGCAATCAGGCCAGCGTTGTGGCGGAAACATCATCCGCTTCTGCTGACCGGATCAGCCAGGCGGTTGTTGATCTGCGCAGCCAGATGGATGACATCACCGATGCGGCCAATGGCGCGGCGGAGAAAATCGAAACCTCGCGTGGTTCCCTGGCCCGTGAATCGGAACGTCTTGTTTCCGTCACGACCTCGGCGATCCGTGCGGCGGATGATGCATCTTCCACCTTCAGCCGTCAGTCCAATGCCCTGTTCAAGGCCGCGCAAGACGCAGCCCAGCATGTCGAGGACATCCGCAAGGCCGAATGGAGAACACAGCGTGAGGCGTTCTTGTCCTCCGCCAAGTTCATCGTTGAATCCTTGCACTCCCTGTCTGTTGACCTGACACGGATGATGGACGGCGAAGTGCCGGAAAAAACATGGAAAGCCTTCCAAAAGGGCGATGTCGGCGCGTTTACCCGCCGTCTGGCTCAATTGGGTGGTGATCTGCCGATGGACAAATTGCGCGACAAATTTGCGTCTGACAGCGAATTCCGCACCTATGTCCAACGCTTCACCCGTCAGTTCGAAGATATGTTCGATCAGGCGATTGCGAATGACCACGGTGATCTATTGGCCTCAACCTTCGTTTCCAGCGATATGGGACGCCTGTACGGTATTCTGTGCGCGGCGGCGGGTCGTGAGCCTAAGTTTGAGCGGGACATTCATCGCGCTGCCTAATTCTTCTTTGGGCAGAGCAGGGGCTTATTAAATGACCTGGGTTTTATATGCGTCATTTATGCCTCTGCTCTGGTCCTTGGGGAATGTTCTGGACCAATATATTGCGCGTGAAGCGTTCCAGCGTTCTGCCTTTTCCTTCCTGATTATTTCCGGCCTTGTGACCATTCCGCTGGCGATTGCTTTGGGCGTGTTGAACCCCCATGTTTTGCAAATTCCATGGCCAACGATTTTGGTATTGACGGTCGGTGGGATGATCGGCTTTGCCGGGGCGTGGCCCTATATCATTGCGCTGACCGAAGATGACGCGTCAAACGCCATTCCGGTGTTACAGACTGTTCCAGTGTTTGTGTATTTGCTGGGGTTTTTGCTGCTGGGGGAAACGCTGACCTGGGTGCAGATGCTGGGGGCGGCGTTGGTGGTTAGCGGGGCGGTGGCCTTTGTCTGGAATCCGCATACGCGGAAAATTCATACGCGCACCTTGTTCCTGATGCTGGCATCGTCCCTGATCTGGGCCGGGTATGCGGTGTGGATTCGTTATTGGGCACAGGAATTGCCGTGGATTACGGTGACGTTTTGGAACTATGCAGCGTGGTGTTTGTTGGGTCTGGTTGGTGTTGTGCTCAGCCGTCCGATCATGGGTGATTTCAAGGCGCTGTTTAAACCCGCTGTGCGGCACATTTTCCTACCGATTTTATTCGCGCAGCAATTCTTTGCCTGTACGGCAGATATGCTGCAAACACGGGCGTTATCGCTGGCACCGACCGGTGTTCAGGTGATCTTGTTCAACGGTATTCAACCGGTTGTGATTATGCTTCTTTGTGGATTGTTCTATTACTGGCGGCCTGATATTTACCAGCGCGTTCAATGGAACCGTCGCCTTGCCATTCGGTTTACCTGCGTGGCCGTGACGTTGATCGGTCTGGCGTTGTTGTTGCAGGTTTAGCGCAGTTTAAACGCCATCACGTGCAGCATGCCGTTATGCACCTTGCAAAGTTTTTCTGTTGTATCGAAACGGAACAGGTGGCCGGGGCGGTCATCGGTTTCACCGCGAATGAAGGTCGGATTGACCTGTCGCGCATCGGTCACGGTATAGATTGCGTGATCGGGTTCATGCGCATCGTAAATGACAAAGCTGGTTTCCCCGGTTTTTTTGCAGACAGCTTGCGTTTCCGGTACGGTTTCGGCGCAGCCAGCAAGGGCAAAGGCGGAGAGCAAGGGCAGGGCCTCTAGAATGTTTGTCATAAATACTCCAATCGTTAGATCTTTGAATACGCCCATTTGTGCAGTGTGTCAATTTTTGCCGATTTTGCGCCCAATGTCGCCTAACTTATTGATAAAAAACAATTATTTTTGATAATCTTTTGTGAACGAATTTCACCTATCCTTTTGATAGGGAACAAGAATCACAGGAATCACTATGTCCAAGACAAAATTCTGCCAGGGTATTTCTGACATCTCCGACAGCTACAATGCTTTTATCCTCGATCAATGGGGGGTTCTGCATAACGGAGAAAAACCTTATGACGGCGTAGTTGATTGCTTGAAGGAACTAAAAGCGCGCAACAAATACGTGATTATCCTGTCCAATTCCGGCAAGCGTGCGGAGGAGAATGCGGAAACGCTGAAGAATCTCGGCATTGGCCCCAGCCTTTATGACACCATCGTCACCTCCGGTGAAATGACATGGCAGGGTTTGCAGGATCAGGCCGACGGTGTGTTTAAAGACATTGGCACAAAATGCTTTTTGCTGAGCCGTGGTGGGGACCGCTCCATCGTGAATGGCTTGAACCATATTCAGGTGGTCGATGATATTGAAGATGCAGATTTCTTGCTGATCAGTGGGTCTGATGCCCCTGAAAAAACCATGGTTGATTACTATGAACCCATCTTAAAAGCCGCTATTCGCAAGCGTTTAAAGGCTATCTGTGCGAACCCTGATAACCGCGCGTTGATCGGCAATTCCTACACCATCGGACCCGGCATGATTGCGCGGCGTTATGAAGATTTCGGCGGCGTGGTCAGTTATATCGGCAAACCGCATAAACCAATTTTCCAGCACTGCATTAAATTGCTCCAGACAAAGGGGATTTATCCCGGCGATACCGTCATGATCGGCGACACCATGGCCCATGACATCATGGGGGCGGCGGCGGTTGAGATTGATACTTGCCTTGTCAAATGCGGCATACACTGGGGTGCCTTCAAGGAAGCAAGATCGCTGGCCGAGGTGGACAAGATTTTGAACGTCCTGATTATGCAGTATCACAATATTCGGCCAACCTATCTGGTCAATATGCTGCAATGGGGCCGTGCCTTGCCAGACCGCAAGCATAAAAAGCGCAAAACAGCCTAAATAAGGTTGTTTTGTCTTCTTCTTCAACGTGCTAGCCTTGCAGTACGATGAGCAAGAAACCTGCAATACCCCACACACCGACATTAAAACTGATTAAACGCCTGGTGGGCGTTTATTTGCGCCCTTATTTCCGCATGTTGAGTGCGGCGATGGCGTTTATGCTGTTTGGTGCGGCGATGACGGCGGGTTTTGCGGTGTTGATGGAACCGGTCATGGACAAGGTTCTGGTCGGTAAAAACGCCAGCCTGATTTTGCCCTTTGGTCTAGCGATTGCGCTGTGTTTTACCTTAAGCGGCCTTGCCACCTACGCCCACACCGTTTTGATGAATAAATTGGGCCAGAATATCGTGTCGGATATTCAGCGTGACCTGTTCGCGCGGTTTATGATTTTGGATCTGGCGTTCTTTCACAAAAACCCCAGTGGTCAGTTGCTCTCGCGGGTTGTCAACGATGTCAGCGTGATGCGCAACGCCGTGGCCGACAGCTTAACCGGCATCGGGCGCAGCCTTTTAACGCTGATCTTGCTGGTCGGTGTCATGTTTTATCAGGATGCAAGGCTGGCGGTGATAGCCTTTACGGTGTTCCCGATTGCCGCGTTCTGTGTCGCCTATCTGGGCCGCCGTTTGCGCCGCTTGTCTGGCAATATTCAAGATGAAATTGCATCCTTGTCCGATCAATTGTCGCAAACCTTCAACGGCATCCGTCAGGTCAAGGCCTATGGCATGGAAGAGTACGAGAATAAACGCGCCGGGACCGCCATCAACAATGTTCGCCGCCTGATTTTAAAGGCTGTGCGTCTAGGAACGCTTTCGACCCCCATTAACGAGGCACTGGTTGGTCTGGCCCTGTGCGGGATGATTGTTTATGGCGGCTTCCAGATTATGGCGGGCAACGCGACGGTGGGGTCGCTGATTTCGTTTATTACGGCGTTCTCGCTGGCCTATGAACCGATCAAGCGTCTGGCCAAGTTGAACAACACCTTGCAAATGGGCCTTGGTGCTGCGGACCGTGTTTTCGCCATGATGGATACGATGCCAAGCATTACCAATAAACTGGATGCGCGGAGTTTGGATGAGGGCAGCACGCCGGAAATTCGCCTGAACAACGTCACCTTCTCCTATGACGGGGCGGATCGCCCTGCGTTGGACGGGGTGACGCTTGTCGCGCCAGCCGGGAAGGTCACCGCGCTGGTTGGCCCATCGGGTGGTGGTAAATCCACCATCATGAATTTGATCCCGCGTTTTTATGACGTGGCTTTGGGCAATGTTCTGGTCAACGGGGCTGATATTCGTGACCTGACACTGGAATCCTTGCGCGCCAATATTGCGCTGGTGTCGCAAGACATCACCATTTTTGATGATACCGCCCGCGCCAACATCGCCTATGGCCGCGCTGATGCCACGGAAGAGGAAATCATTGCGGCGGCCTGCGCGGCGGAGGCAGATTTGTTTATTCGCGCCATGCCGCAGGGCTATGACACGCGCCTTGGTGAAAACGGTGTGAACCTTTCCGGCGGCCAACGCCAGCGTATTTCTATCGCCCGCGCCATATTGCGCGATGCGCCGATTTTATTGCTGGATGAAGCAACATCCGCCCTTGATACGGAATCCGAACAGGCGATCCAGAAATCCTTTGCCCGGTTGCAAGAGGGCCGCACCACACTGGTCATCGCCCACCGCCTGTCCACGGTTCAAAACGCTGACCAGATCATTGTTCTGGATCGGGGCCAGATCGTGGAGCAGGGACGTCATGATGATTTAATCGCCAAGCAAGGTTTATATGCCCGCATGTATCAGGCGGGTTTAAGGGAATAGGATCCATGACATTTTCGACCGGAAAAATCGTTTATAACCGCCGCAGAGTGTTGAACATGATTTTTTCATTCCTGTTCGTTTATGCAACCTTGTTGCTGTTCTTGTTCTTCAATCAGCGCGGCTTTATATACTACCCCGGCAAGGAATTAATGACTTTGGCCGAAGCAGGTGTGCCTGAAATGCAGGTCATTACTGTTTTGCCCGAAGGCATGACGGAATCTATCCAAGGGTGGTATGGCCGCCCATCTGATCCATCAAAACCGGTTCTTCTTTATTTCCACGGTAATGGCGGCGGGATCGATATTCGCACCGGGCGCATTAAACCGCTGCTGGAGCAGGGTTACGGTGTTTTGCTGGCGGAATATCGTGGTTATGGCGGCAACCCCGGAAAACCAACTGAGAAGGGGCTTTACGCCGATGCGGAGGCCTATTTCAAATGGCTGACAACACAGGAACTGATCAATGAAGACCGTATTGTTGTGTACGGGGAATCTTTGGGCACGGGGGTTGCAACCTATCTGGCGTCCAAGCATTGGAATATTCGTGGCGTTATTCTGGATGCGCCGTTTACAGCCTTGACGGATGTGGCGCAGGCAAGCATGTGGATTGTGCCAATGAAGTTTTTAATGTTGGACCGGTATTCCAGTATCAAGCGCATTCAGTCCGTTAATTCTCCCTTGTTGATTATGCATGGGGCGCGTGACCGGGTTGTGCCTGTGCGCCTGGGCAAGAAATTATTCGCAGCTGCCAATGAGCCAAAGGAATTTAAACTGTTCCCAACCGGCGGACATAGCGATTTATATGAATTTGGCGCAGGTGAGGCCGTTGTTGAATTTTTGAAGAAATCACCCCAATAGAAGACAGAAGGGTAATGTGATGAAGCATTTCGTGTTGATGATGGCCGTAATTTTATTCGCTGTGCCGGGATGCCGGGCAGAAGAGACTGTTGATGCCGCGCCCGCGCCAGCGATTGAAAAACTGATTGTTGAAAAATCAGATGGCACAAAACACGAATTCACAGTTGAGATGGCCACAACGCCAGAGACCCGCACGATTGGTTTGATGTTCCGCAAATCAATGGCGCCAGATGCCGGGATGTTGTTTGTTTTTGAACAAGAAGAGCGACGCGCATTCTGGATGAAGAATACTTTGATCCCGCTTGATATGGTGTTCATCAGGAAGGATGGGGTCATCGACAGCATTCACGCCAACGCTATTCCCCATGATGAAACCCCGGCCCCGTCCAAGGGGGCAGCCCTCGGTGTTCTGGAAATTAACGGCGGGCGGGCAGCGGAACTTGGGATAAAACCGGGTGATATAATTCATCATAATTCTTTCGGTAATCCACTTGCACAACCTGCGCCAATACATTAAAAGAGCACTCAAGAATGTCGGGGCGTAGCGCAGTCCGGTAGCGCATCTGGTTTGGGACCAGAGGGTCGGAGGTTCGAATCCTCTCGCCCCGACCATTTTTAAACCTTACGGGGACTTCCATGAAAGTTCGCATTTTCCAACCCAGCAAAAACGCCATGCAATCTGGCCGCGGTAACGTGGGCAAGAATTGGGTTTTGGAATATGAGGTTGAAACCCGCCGCCAGCCAGAACCTTTGATGGGCTGGACTGAATCGGGCGATACATTGAATCAGGTCCGCCTCAAGTTTCAAACCGCAGAAGATGCCGTTGCCTATGCCACGGCAAAGGGTTGGGATTACAGCGTTTCGACCACGCAGGAACGCCGCGTTGTTCCGCGCAACTATACAGACAACTTCAAATACATTCCGCCGGAAGATAAATCGGCCTGATTTAGGCCTGTTTGTTTTGGGCTTCTTAAGGCCCCGTAGCTCAACTGGATAGAGCATCCGCCTTCTAAGCGGACGGTTGTAGGTTCGATTCCTACCGGGGTCGCCATTATTCTCCATGATTTCATTATCGATGCTGTCATCCCCGCGAAGGCGGGGATCCGGAGCTATTGGCTCCATCGAGGTTATTCCCCTGGATCCCCGGTCGAGCCGGGGATGACAGAAATTATGAGGGTATTTGCCGTTTGCACAAAAAAAGGTCCGGAGACCTTGTGGGTGCTCCGGACAAACGGCGGTAATAGAGGGTGTGTACATTCTTTATATGCCAATACCGGATCATACGCAATAGAAAAAGATCGAATTTGACGCTTTTTCTATCAATTTAAGTCAATATAGGATCATTCAAGAATAATCATCCTCGTTCTAAAGATAAGACAAACAAAACAGAGTTGTTTTTTGTATCTGTAATAATTAACACAGTTATAGATGATTATTTATTGTCTTTATTACCGAGGTTCCTTTACTTGTTTACTATAAATTAACTTCGATATTGTTCTGGATGTGACAGATATTCTGTATCCCGCAGCGCACGTTATTGGGGCCGATTAGGCAAAATTCTTGCCTGGCCCGGTCTCAATCGGCAGGTTTAATGCCGGGGTGGCCCATTCGGACCATGACCCATCATAAACAGCCGTATTTTCGTAGCCTGATTCGTACAAGGCCAGTGCAAGCACACAGGCGGTGACGCCGCTGCCGCAGCTGGCAATCACTGTGCGGTCTTTGTTCTGCGCCATGGTGGCGATGCGTGGGTCATTCACCCGCAATTGCCCGGTGCCCGGATCAATTAAGGTTGGAAAGGGGATGTTATAGCTGCCCGGGATATGCCCCGATTGCAGGCCGGGGCGAATATCGGCGGCTGTGCCAGTGAAGCGTTCCGCGCCGCGCGCATCGATGATGGCGACATCGCTGCGGGCGATGCTGCCTAACACCGTCTGGCGTGAGGCCAGCAGGGCAGGATTGAATGTTGCGGTATAGGTTTTCGCTTCTGGCGCCTTCGGTGGGGTGTGTTCGATCGGCAGCCCCAGCGCGTGCCACAGCGGCATGCCGCCATTTAAAACCCGCACTGATTTATGCTCGAAACAGCGGAACATCCACCACGCCCGCGCGGCGGCCATTGCCATGCCGGATTGATCGTAGATCACCACATCATCTTCATTGCTGATACCAAGGTCACCAATTGCGGCTGCGAAATCTGCTTCCGTGGGCAGCATATGGGGCAGGGGGGTGGACTGGTCGCTGATGGCGTCAATATCAAACAGCACGGCATTGCCGATGCGAGCTTGAGCGTGAAATTCGGGAACAGCCGGATAGCTGGCATCCACCAGTTTCAATGATGGTGAAGCAAACAGGGCATACAGGTCTTGCGGCGAGATCAAAGCGGACATGATGGGGCTTTCGTTATGATAGCGGTGGGGGCGGCGCGTTGGCGTTTAATCAGTTTAGGCAGGGCGGGTAAAGTTTCAAGAGGCTGTCCTTCCATGAAAAACGCCCGCCCGACGGTCATTGAGACCAGCGGGCGGGCGTTTTGAAAGAAGTCTTAGGGGCGTGGTGCTGCGATGGCGGGTTTTGCCGGGGCAACATAAGGGCCGCTGACCGTATATTGTGACTGGTTGCGCAATGTTTCCACGGCGCAGATCAGTTCAAAGTCAGCCTTGCCACCACGTGGGCGTTGCAGTTCTTTTGGAACGCTGACCGGTGTTGGGTTTTCAATCGGCGCACAGGTCGATTTGATCTGTGTTGTGTCTTGAACCAGCGCCTTGTTTTCCAGCGTGTTGGCCATGTCGGCTTCGCGGGTGATTTTCGGTGCCTTTGGATCAACGGGTGCCACATACAAAATGTCTGGCGTAATGCCGTTGTTCTGGATGGAGCGGCCCAGCGGGCTGTAATACCCACCTGTGGTGATTTTCAGGGCATCGCCCATCGGCAACGGCATCACTTGCTGAACCGTGCCCTTACCAAAGGATTGAGTCCCCAGAACGATGGCGCGTTTATGGTCTTGCAAGGCACCTGCGGTCAGTTCTGATGCGGAGGCAGAGCCTTCATTCATCAAAATAATGATGCGTTTGCCATTGGTGATGTCACCCGGTGTTGCGCGTGCTATCTGGGTGTCTTTCGGGTTGCGACCGCGCATAGACACTGTGACATCTTTGCTGTCCAGCAGGTCATCAATGATCTGTGTTGCCATGTGGACGTAGCCACCGCCGTTATAACGCAAATCCAAAATAACCGAATTCATGCCCGGGTTTTTGTTTTGCAGGTCCGTGATGTGTTTTCTCAGTTCGCTCGCGGAGCCTTGATGCGCGAACGTGGCCAGTTGCACATAGGCAATGTCGTTCCCGATCATGCGGCTGCGCACGGGTTTAGATTCAACAACGCCACGGGTCACAGAGATCGGGAATGGCTTTGCCACGTTCGGGCGTTCAATCGTGACCGTCGCAGTTGTTCCTTCTTCGCCACGCAGGGTGTTTAAGGCTTCTTCTTCTGTCATCTCAGAAACAGGCTTGCCATCGATATGGGTGATGACGTCATCGGCCTTGAATCCGGCCTTTTCTGCAGGACCACCTTCGATGGGTTCAATCACAACCAGCTTGCCGCTTGAACGGTCCAGCATGACGCCAACGCCAACGAATGCGCCGGACATGCTTTCCTGAAAACTCTTGAATTCTTTTGCGGTCAGGTAGGCGGAGTGCGGGTCGAGTTCCTTCAAAACGCCGTTGATTGCGGCGCTGATCATTTTTTCGGCGTCTTGTGTTTTTGCTTCATCGACATGCAAGGCGCGAATGCCCTCCATCAGGTTGACCAGATATCTGGCCTGTGACATGCGGTTGTTTTTAAATTCGTCAAGCATCGCGGCGGACAATTCTTCCGGTGTCATGCTGTTTATAATTTCTTCTGGTGTTGGCTTTGCTGGCGCTTTTTGCTCTTGTGCCGGACTGTTCACAAGCACCGGGGTGGTTGATTGCACAGGCGCATCATTCGCGGTCGCGCAACCTGTGCCAAGGGCGAAAGAAACGCCAAGGAATGTCGCGGAAAGATAGCCTTTAAGTTTTTTATTGGTGATGTTCATGATGGGGTCCCTGTTTTTACTTATTTTTTTATGTCTGTATGGGACGCTATCATTGAACTGAAAATTATGTCAAGGCTGCCTCGGGAGCATCCTAAAATCTTAAGAGCAGCCAATAAAAAACCCCCGAATTCTGGGGGTTTTGTTATTTTCAGCTTAGTTGAGATAGGGGGCAAGGGCCTGGCCCCAATCCTCAATGCCTGCGGTATTAATATACCGCGTAATATTGTGCAAAACCCACCCATCGGGGGTTCGCTTCACGCGGGCAAAGATATAGGCGTTGTTGTTTCCGCCTTGATCGAATGTCACATCCAATTGGACGCGGCCCGACATCCCATCAAACAGGCGAATATGGGGGCTATAGATTTCACCCAGCGTATGCTCGCTCTTCATGTCCACAACGAAGACAACATGGTGGATGTCTTCGGGCAGGTTCGCCAGCTCGACAAAAATTTGTTCATCATCACCCGCGCCCACACCTGATGTATCATCACCGGAATGATAGACTGCCCCCGATTCATCAACCGCATGTTCGGCAAGGCTGGTGACGTAATCGTAATATTCACCGTCCGCATCATACATCAAACAGGTCAGATCAAGATCAAAGGTTGCGCTGTTGATGCCTTTTCTTTCATTGAGCTTGTCAGACAAGCGATGCTTCTCACCGCGTTCATCCCAGCTGAGCCCGCACACAATCCGGTGCATGGCTTGTTTGGTGTAATAGAGCGGGGCATGTTCGTTTTGTTTCGGTGTAATCGGCATATTGGCGCGTTTTTCTTCCAAACCAGCCTTATCCGGCATGTGGTCGATCAGAACGCGTTCCCATTCTGGAACACTGTGGCCTTCCGGATATTCATTGATAACGTGCAGCGTCCAGCCGCTGGGGTTGCGGTCTAAACGGATGAAGATAAAAGACCGTGCATTGGCACCTTGTTTACTATCCAGCGTGACGTGCAGCATATCGCGTGAGTCAACGCCCTTTGACAGGCGCATAGATGGGTTGATGATATTGCCGAATGTATGTTCGCTTTGTAATTCCACGCCCAGAAAAATATGGTGAATGCTTTGCGGAATAGCGAACAGGTCGAGCGTGACACGCTCATCATCATGACTGTCTGCGCCGTTTTCATCATCACCGGAGTGATAAATACTGCCCGCCGCATTATTCTTGATTCCGTCCTTACCCGAAATAACCGAGATAAACCGGCCAAATTCATCATAGGTCGCATAAATCAAATCCAGATCCGCATGCCCGGTCGAATCCTCAACAGGGTCCCACCGCAACCCGCAATGCAGTTTTTGAACATCGGTATAGCCAAGCAGATGGCCATCTTTATTGATCGTGAAGGAGGCTTGCAGCATGGGAATGAAAACCTTTTGCGTGGGCGAGTGAGAAAACGTGCATGTCCTTTTTACCACGAAATTGTTGCAAAAGATTAATAGGATTTACGCTTGATTTTCATAATATGAAAAATGAGATTTATGCACAGTAGAACTAGCCTAAAAGCCGAAGAAACATATTGAATTTGGTTTATAGGCTAGTAAACTCGCCGCAAGCAATTTTCCCATAAGATTTTTTTTCTATCGCTCTTCCTGGGGAAGCAGAACCAACCTCAATCACGATAAGAAATGGCTGAAGCTCTATGCGTTCCTTTTTACCTGAAAATCTCGATTTGAATGGCAAAGTACTGCTGGTTACTGGCGGTACAGGCTCTTTTGGTAAGAAATTCATCAAAGCCGTTTTTGACAAGTATGAGCCAGCAAAAGTTATTGTCTTTTCGCGTGATGAGCTGAAGCAATACGAAATGGCGCAGGAATTTCCGGATGCTAAATATCCGGCTATTCGTTTCTTTATTGGCGATGTTCGTGATCGTGATCGTTTGATCATGGCAATGCGCGGGGTTGATTACGTCATCCATGCGGCTGCTTTGAAGCATGTGCCGATTGCCGAATATAACCCGATGGAATGTATTCGTACCAATATTATGGGCGCAGAAAACGTCGTTCTGGCGTCGATCGCCGCAGGAGTTAAAAAAGTCGTGGCACTGTCCACGGATAAGGCTGCGAACCCAATTAACCTGTACGGGGCCAGTAAACTGGCATCGGATAAAGTCTTTGTTGCTGCGAATAATCTGAGCGGACGTAATGGCACACGTTTTTCTGTCGTCCGTTACGGCAATGTTGTTGGTTCGCGGGGTTCTGTTGTGCCGTTTTTTGAGCGTATGATCAGGGAGGGCGCAACAAGTCTGCCAATCACAGATGAGCGTATGACTCGTTTCTGGATCACGTTGGAGCAGGGCGTTAATTTTGTGCTGTCTTCGCTTGAGATGATGGATGGTGGTGAGATCTTTGTGCCGCGTATCCCCAGCATGAAGATGACTGATCTAGCCAAGGCCATGGCACCTGAACTGGGCTATCACGTTATTGGTATTCGCCCCGGTGAAAAACTGCACGAGGTAATGGTGCCCCATGATGATGGCCGCAATACCTTGCTGTATGAAGACCGCTATATTATCGAGCCAAGTCTGTCCTTCTGGACCCGTGAGTCCTATCTGGCAAAAGGCGCGACAAGCGCACCAGAAGAATTCTATTATTCCAGTGATGGAAATGATGAATGGCTTGATGCCGCGGGTTTGCATGAAATGTTGAGAATATCAAAGGCTGCTTAGTCATGGGATCCGCTGAGAAATTTCTGCCCTATGGGCGTCAGGTTATCGAGGATGATGACATTGAGGCGGTCACACGTGTTTTGCGTGGTGATTACCTGACTACAGGTCCGGCGGTTGGTGTATTTGAGGCGGATTTTGCCAAGGTTGCTGGCGCAAAGGAATCTATCGTATGCGGAAATGCAACGCAGGCACTGCATCTTGCCTGTATTGCCTTGGGGCTGGAAAGCGGTAAAACCGCAATTGTTCCGACTTTAACATTTTTGGCCACGGCCAATGCTGTTCGATATACCGGGGCTGATGTCATTTTTGCAGATGTTGATCTCCAGACCGGATTGATGACGCCGGAAACTTTTGAACAGGCTATTGTGCTGGCCAAACAACAAGGCGCAGCGCCAAAGGTTGTTTTGCCCGTTCATTTGGCCGGTCAGACGGTTGATCAAGAAGCCATCCAAAATATTGCGCGTCGTGAAAACATCACTGTCCTGACAGATAGCTGTCATGCCTTGTCTTCAACCTATAAAGGGGTTTTGGCGGGGGCATGCCGTTATGAAGATCTGGCGGTCTTTTCATTCCACCCTGTAAAAACAATCGCCATGGGCGAGGGTGGGGCGATTACAACGAATGATTCCGCACTTGCCGCACGGCTGCGTTTATTGCGCGGGCACGGGATGATCCATCGTGCGGAACAACCATTTGATCCTGCGCTGGGCCTGGACGAAAATGGTGCGCCAAACCCGTGGTTCTATGAAATGCGGGAACTTGGCTATAATTACCGCGAAAGTGATATTCACTGCGCGCTTGGTTCATCGCAATTGAAAAAGCTGGACCGGTTTATTCAGCGCCGCCGCGAATTGGCATTGCTGTATGATGAACAGCTTGCGCCATTGGCACCTTATGTTCTGCCGCCGCTGCGCGTGCCAGATTGTGTGCCGGGTTGGCATTTATATGCTGTACGAATTGATTTTGAAAAGGCCGGATGTTCCCGGGCCTCACTGATGAACGTATTGAAAGCCCAGAATATCGGTTCGCAGGTCCACTACATTCCTGTTCACCGCCAGCCTTATTACCGTGAACTCTACGGCGATTTGAATTTACCGGGCGCGGATCATTATTACGAACATACTTTGTCCTTGCCGTTATTCCCGTCAATGACGAATGAAGATGTTTGCTTTATTGTTGATGCGCTTCGTTCTGCTATCGGTGCATAGATCATGAAAATTGGCATTATCGGTTTAGGGTCGATTGGTTTACGGCATGCCCGCAATGCAAAAGCGCTTGGTGCCGATGTTATTGCCTTTGATCCGGATGCGGATCGTCGCTCGCTGCTGCAATCAATTGGCGCGGAAGTAACAGATCAGGAAGGCCAAGTTTTTGATACGGCGGATGCCGTTATTATCTGCTCCCCCAATAAATATCACCTTGATCATTTGCGCCGTGCGGTGGCTGCGGGGTGCCATGCGTTGGTTGAAAAGCCGTTGTCGCACACCATGGACGGAATTTATGATGTTCTGGATGATGCACGCGCGAAGAAACTGATTATTGGTGTTGCCATGAATTTGCGCTTTCATCCAGTATCACAGGCCGTCAAAACGATCCTTGATGGTGCAGAATTTGGTGCGCCTTTATGGGCCAGATTTTCAATGTCATCTTATTTGCCTGATTGGCGGCCACATCAGGACTACAGAAAAGGCTACACCGCCGATATCGCAACGGGCGGTGTATTGCTTGATGTCATTCATGAACCTGATCTTGCGCAGTTTTTACTGGGTCCGGCGGAAGTTGTGACTGCCAGCGCCTATAATACCGGTCTTTTGGATATCCCCACTGAAGATTGCGCGGATATTGTATTGAGCCACGGTAAGATGCGATCCTCCGTTCATATGGATTATGTCAGCCAGTACAAGCGCCGTTTCTTTGAAATTCAATGCGCCAATGCGTTTTTACATGGTGATCTGAACGGCAGAACATTGAAGGTTTTTGAAAATTCCGGCGCATTGATCCGCGATGAGCAATTTGCTGGGGCCTATGATGATGATTACATTCAGGAAATGAAAAATTTCATGGATGCCGTTGCAGGAAATGCAGAGTACAAATGCCCGGCTGATAAGGCCTGTGGTGTTTTAGAAGGAATTATGACCGCCCGTAAAATTGCGGGTTTAGCAGGAGCCTGATGATGAAAGTTGTTGCCCTAATCCAAGCCCGTTTTGATTCCACACGGCTGCCCGGCAAGGTCATGATGGATCTGGCAGGAAAGCCTGTTTTGCAATGGGTGGTGGATGCAGCAACAGCTATTCCCGGTGTTCATGAGGTTGTTGTTGCGACATCGGATGAAAAAAACGATGATCCTATCGCGCAGTTTTGTGACGATCACAAATATTCTGTCTTCCGTGGCAGCAAAAACGATGTTTTGACCCGCATGGCGGGTGCCGCACGGGCACACAAGGCCGATGTTGTATTGCGTATTACCGCCGATTGCCCGTTTTTAGACCCTGCGATTTGCGGTACCTTGCTGCGCATGTTGCTGCGTGGGGAGCAAGACTATGTCAGCAATTGCGACATCGCCAGCTGGCCAGATGGTCTTGATTGCGAAGTAATGACGGCTGCGGCGCTTTATGCAGCCGAGAAAGATGCTGCTTTGCCGTCGGAGCGTGAACACGTCACACCTTATATCCGCTCACGCGAGCATGTTTTTGCCTGTCAGTTCCTGCGCGCACCAATGGTGGGGCTACAGGATGAGCGTTGGACATTGGATGACCCGCAGGATTATGAATTTTTATCACGTGTTGCGAAGGCTTTGCAGGATTCCGGCTTGTCTGGTATTCCAAACTACACGCATATCTTGGCTTTGCTTGATTCCAATCCTGCCTTGGCTAAACGTAAGGATCAGGCCGAACGTAATGAGGGATTTACGAAATCTATCGCGCTTGAGGATTATAAATCAAACGGATACAAAAATTCTGATGCGTTGCTGGAGCGTGCGGAGAAGTATATTCCGCTAGGGGCTCAAACTTTCTCAAAAAGCAAAATCCAGTTCCCGCAAAAGGCTGCGCCGTTATTCCTGACTCATGGACGGGGCGGGGTTTCATGGGATGTTGATGGCAACCGTTATGTTGATCTTGTTTCCGGCCTGTTGCCGAATGTTTTGGGTTATTGCGACCCGGATGTCGATGCGGCCATATCAAACCAATTGAACCGCGGTATTTCGTTTTCATTGTCCACGGCCCTTGAAGCAGAGCTTGCCGAACGTCTTCGTGAAATTGTTCCTTGTGCGGAAATGGTGCGTTTCGGGAAAAATGGCACGGATGCAACCTCCGCCGCAATTCGCTTGGCGCGGGCCTATACGGGGCGCGATCATGTTGTCGTCATGGGCTATCACGGCTGGCAAGATTGGTATATCGGCTCAACCACCCGTTTTCTGGGTGTGCCCGATGCAGTTCGTCAATTGACACATAAGGCCGTGTTCAATGATTTGGACTCGCTGAAGACCGTTTTTGAAAACAATAGAGGCAATATCGCGGCGGTTATTCTTGAAGTCGTTGGCGTTGATGCTCCAAAGGATGGCTATCTTCAGGCCGTACAGGAAATGTGCCGTAAGAACGGTGCTGTTCTTGTATTCGATGAAATCATTTCCGGTTTCCGCGTTCATGAAGGCGGAGCACAGGCCTATTACGGTGTAACGCCAGATCTGGCGACCTTTGGTAAGGCTATGGGCAATGGCATGCCAATTTCTGCGATTGCCGGGCGTACGGACATCCTGAAAAAAATGGAAGATATTTTCTTCTCAGGAACTTTTGGCGGTGAAGCTCTGTCACTTGCGGCATCCATTGCGACGATTGATAAGATCCGCAGTAAGGATGTTATCAAGCAATTATGGAGCACGGGCGAAAAAATGGCGAATGTCGCCGCCCAGAAGATTGAGAAGTACGGTCTTCAAGATGTCCTGTCATTGAAGGGCCTTGCACCGTGGAAAATTCTTTCTTTCCGTGATCGCTCTTCAGCCTCTGCGGCTGCCATTAAAACTCGGTTCCTGATCGAGTTCATGCGTAATGGCGTTTTGCTGGCGGCTAGTCACAACGTTTCTTATGCCCATAACGATGCCGATATTGCTGTTCTTGAACGGGCCTATGATGTGACGTTGGAAAAGATTGCCAATCAGTTGGCTGATGGTAGTTTAGAAAAAAATCTGGATGTTCCTGTTTTAAAACCTGTCTTTACCGTACGGAGCACCTAATGAAACGGCCTTCTGCCATTTTTCGTTGCGATGCATCGCATGAAATCGGCAGCGGCCATGTCATGCGCTGTCTGACGATTGCCAATTATCTGCGCGATTGTGGATGGGAATGCGCGTTCTCGGCTTGTGATGGCGCCACGCAGGCTGTCCCGTTTCTTCTACAGTCAGGCTTTGAAATCATTGGCCCGGAAGTGCGCCGTTCATCTGAGATTGTCTTCATTGATAATTACGCGATGTCCTATGAACAGGATCATTCTTACCGGGGACATGCTGGTAAAATTATTGTCCTCGATGATCTGGCCGATCGTACGCACGATTGCGATGTTTTATTAGACCAGACTTTTTCTAGAAATTCAGATGATTATAAAAGCTTGGTTCCAGAGTCTTCTGTCATTCTTACGGGATCGGATTATGCGTTATTACGTCCGCAATTTCTGGAATATCGGGATTCCTCTCTAAAACGCCGTGCTGCGTTTTCTGGAAAAATTGAACGTGTACTGATTAGTCTCGGGGGGACAGATCCCCATAATGTAATGTCCATTGTTCTTGATGGATTACAGGGTTCTACCATTTCAATTGATGCCGTCATCGGTGCTGGCTGTCCGCATTTGCCGCAAGTGATGCAAAAAATAAGTGCCATGGCAGATCAGGGCGTAAAGATTCAAGCGCATCAAAATGTTTCAAACATGGCCGAATTGATGGGCCGAGCCGATATTGCCATTGGCGCGGGCGGAACAACCAGTTGGGAGCGCTGCTGTCTGGGCCTTCCTACAGTTATGATTGAGCTGGCTGAAAACCAACATGACATTGCTACTGCCTTGTCAAAAGATGGATGCGTTCTAAATCTTGGTTGGTATGCGGATATTACGCCAGACATGATCCGGCAGACCGTTATTGGTTTGCAAAATGATCCAGCCCGCGTTGTAAAAATGACGAAGCATGCCTTGGCTATCTGCGATGGGCGGGGGATGGACCGTCTTGCTCCATTCTGTATTGCACAAGATGATGGTATTCAATTGGTTCTGATGTCGGAAAGCGACATGCGGATTTTACATGATTGGCAATCATTCCCGGCAACACGCAAATATGCGCGGAACCCGGAAGTTCCATCATGGGATGATCATGTGCTGTGGTTTAAGCGTACCCTTAACAATCCCGACAGTTTTTTGTATAAAATCACGAAAGATGGAATTGCGGCAGGAATGCTCCGTTTAGACCGCCGTGCATCTGATACACGCGAATTTGAAGTTTCCATACTGATTGCTCCGGACTTCTATGGCCGAGGTATTGCATCAGTAGCCCTTGATTTTATTAGAAAACTTGACCCTGTGGCGACTTTTATGGCAGAAGTCCATGTGGAAAATGAGGCTTCACGGCGTCTGTTCCTGAAGGCAGGATTTACGCCAGTCAATGAAACATGGTTCGAGCAGAAGAGAGCAGTATAGATGAAGCGCACATTTACGATTGCAGACAGAGAAATTGCCGAAGACAAACCCACCTATATCATTGCGGAAGTTTCCTGTAATCATGAGGGTGACTTTGATGAAGCGCGCAAGATTATTGAAGCTGCCGCTGCTGCCGGTGCTGACGCGGTGAAGCTGCAAACTTATACAGCGGACACAATCAGCCGTAATTTTGGAACACGACCCAAGGGGACCATCTGGGAATCCCTGGATCTTTATAAGTTGTATGACAAGGCCCATACGCCATGGAACTGGACAAAGGACTTAATGTCGGTTGCCAAGGATAATGGCGTTCATTTCTTTTCCTCGCCATTTGATGAAACGGCCGTTGATTTTCTGGTTGATGCGGGTGTTCCTGTATTAAAGGTCGCCAGTTTTGAAGTGGTTGATACAAAACTGCTGGAACATATGGCCCAGACAGGCCTGCCCATTATCATGTCAAACGGTATGACAGATTTCCTTGAGATGGATGAATCTGTAAGGGTTCTGCGTGACCACGGTGCGAAGGATCTTGCATTGCTTCATTGTAACAGCGGATACCCGGCAGCCTTTAGTGAAGCCAATTTGAAAACGATCCCTGTGATTGCGGATATGTTTGATGTTGTTGCTGGATTGTCTGACCATACCCTATTTGCGGATACTGAAAATTATGCCGATCCATTGGCGCATGTAACGCCGGTTGAGGCGGTGAAATTTGGCGCACGCATTATTGAGCTGCATTTAATGCTGGACCGCGCCCATGCCCGCAGCCTTTTTGATAAAAAAGAAGGTGGTTATGACTGGCCGTTCTCGCGCGAACCGCAAGAGCTGAAAAAAATGATTGATATGATCCGCCGCTATGAAAAGACCGGCGAGATTGATTATGAGACAGAGGCCGAACGTAACGCTGCTGCTGCGACCCATGGTCGGGTTTGCTTTGAACCAACAGCCAAAGAAATGAACAGCCGTAATATTCGTCCATCGCTATGGGTTGTTGAGGATATTAAGCAAGGTGAGGTGTTTGATTTCGCTGCCAAAACACGAAAAGGTAATTTCGATTCAATTCGTCCTGCCGGAGGTATGCATATACGCTTTACTGATTTTGTTCAGGGGCGTCAGGCAACGCGCGATATCAAGGCAGGGGAGCCGCTCAGCTGGGATATGGTTTCTAGCGTGGGCGATTAGAGAGGTATTCTGTTGGAGGTTATATTCTACGCAGACAACAAGGATCAGTTTCTTTCTTTATTGAACGAAACAAGCTTTGTTGCGCCAACACCAGACCAGCTTTATCTACGGTCTGAATATAACCGTCATTATTTTAGCGATAAGTTTAAGGACTCATCTTTTATCTTTCTTGAAAAGGGAAAAGTTAAAAGTGTTGTTCCGTGTCATATCATTAATGATGTGCTTTGCATGGATGGTTCGGGTATCAAGCCTTATTATGAGCAAGAAGATAAGCGTGTTATTAAGGCGATTTATGAAACGCTTTTATTGATAGCGTCGAAAAATTCTATTCCCACGATGCTGATCCGCGATAATGAGATGCAGCGTGAACTTGGAATATGGGGAGCAGAGGCTTATAAAAATGGCGCATTCCCGAAATCACTCTTAAAGGCTGAAATCGATTTATCCCTATCTGATGAAAAAATCCATCGAGGCGTGAGAGATAGCTATCGTTCATTGATTAACCAGGCGAAGCGTGAACTCGATATTTGTGTGATTGATTCAAACTCAGTGAGCAGGGAAATATTTGAAAACTTCCAAAAATTCCATGTTGATATTTCTGGGCGCGAAACACGCAGCCAGGAAAGTTGGGATATTTTGTATCAAATGATAAAGGGCGGGTGTGCGGAGCTTTTGGTTGCGTATCTGGAGCCCTATGGACTTGTATCATGCTCTTTGTTCACAGATTATGCTGATACAACAACGTATGCTGTGGCTGTTTATAACCGTGATCTGTTTGATAAGCCTTTGGCACATGGACTTGTCTATGAATCCATATTTCGGGCTAAAAAAAGAAATAAAAAGACTTTTTACCTAGGTTTGTTGCCTCATGCCTCAGAAGTATCCGCAAAAGAATTTTCTATTTCTCAGTTCAAAAAAGGGTTTTGCGACCGACCGTCGCATTGCATTGAATGGTCTGTGAATTTCCGGCCAAAACAGAATAGCGGTAGTTCATGAAAAAAAAGATACTCTTTATTCTTGGCACCAGACCAGAGGCCGTTAAGGTCGCGCCGCTTTATCAAGCCTTGAAGGGGCACGTTGCCTTTGAGCCATTGATTGCCTTGACTGGCCAGCATCCGGAAATGGCAGATGAAATTCTTTCCTTCTTTGGAATTGTTCCGGATTTTAAGATGGTCCTGAACCGGACAAGTTTTTCTTTGTCTGAATTTACAGCGGAATGCTTGAGGGAAGTGAATGCGGTGATTGAAAAATCATTGCCGGATCTTGTCTTTGTTCACGGTGATACTTCATCGACATTCTGCGGTGCTTTAGCAGCGTATTATCATAAGATCCCGGTGGCTCATCTCGAAGCGGGCCTTAGAACCGGAGATAAGTATTCGCCATTTCCTGAGGAAATGATGCGAAAAATGACGGGCTCTCTTGCTGAATACCACTTCGCACCGACTGAGAATGCCAAACAGGCTTTGCTTAAAGAAAACACAAGCGCCAAAGGAATTTTTGTCGTCGGTAATAGTGTTATAGATGCGTTGCTATGGACGGTCGATAAAATTCAACAGGATAATGTACTCAAAGAGTTCATTCTGAATGATTTCAAGAGATTGGGCTTATCAGAGGATTTGAATCATAAAATTATTCTAGTCACGGGGCATCGCCGCGAAAATTTTGGCGGAAGATTTGAAAAAATCTGTCATGCGATCCGCACACTGTCCCAGGATCATCCAGATTATCATTTCGTTTATCCAGTTCATCTCAATCCAAATGTTCAAAAGCCGGTCAATGAGATTCTCGGTGGAATTGCGAATGTCCATTTGATTCCGCCCGTCAATTACCCCCATTTCGTATATTTGATGATGTCATCGCAATTTATTCTGACAGACAGTGGCGGTATTCAAGAGGAGGCCCCAACGCTTGGTAAGCCTGTTCTTGTCATGCGCGACACGACGGAGCGGCCAGAAGCGGTTGAAGCGCACTGTGCCAAATTGGTTGGGACGGATCATATTGTCCAAGCTGCGAAATCCTTGATTCAAGACAAGGGCGTTTATAATTCCATGTCTGGCGCCCAAAACCCCTATGGCAACGGTAAAACGGCACAAGCAATTGTTAACATTTTGGAAGATGTATTAAAAATATCTGATAAGCCGCTATGAAAAAAATTCTTTTTATATCGCACTCTATGCCGCCGTATTTGTATCCGCAGTCGATACAAATTGGACGTTTTTTGAGTGAGATAAAAGACAAATACGATGTCTATGTCTTGTGCGCAGAAGAAAACACATCTGCTGACCCCACATTATATCCCAATATCTTCGATGGAATTGATCAAAATAAAATTTTGAGAGTTCCCTATCGCTATAACCCGTATTGGAGCTACCTCAAAAGCCGCGTTTTACCGCTTTTGTGTAAATGCCCAGATATGTATGTGGCCTGGGGAAAGAGGGCCTACAAAGAAGTTTTATCCTCTTTTGGTGATATTAAGTTTGATGCCGTTTTGACCTTTTCATTCCCGTTTAGCCTTAATCTGTTAGGTCTCCGGCTGAAAGATTACTATGAATGCAAGTGGATCGCACACCAAAGCGACCCATGGGCCGATAATATTTTTATGCATTACGGTCCGATGACGCGCCCAATCAATCAAGGATTGGAACGTAAAGCATATGGCGCAGCAGATAGATTGATATTTACCAATGAAGAAGCCGCGATCTTCTTTCAAAAGAAATATGTGTCACACAAGGATAAGATTTCCTTTATCGATCATTCCTTTGATCCCGCTATGTATCCTGTTGCGGAGCCTGTCTCCGGCGCGCAAAAAATCGTTCGCTATATCGGGGGTTTTTATGGTGATAGGACAGCGCGGCCGTTGTTACTGTCGCTGTCACGTTTAACACCAGAAGTGCAAAAAAAGATAAGATTTGAGATTGTAGGCGCGAATTTAAAAACACGCTTGCTTGTGCAGAAAAGTGGGCTTTCACCCAATCTGATTAAGGTTGTCGGGCGGGTTAATTACGCTGAAAGTTTAAAATTGATGGCGGAAAGTGATGCTTTGCTTGTGATTGATGCGCCGCTTAGGGCGAATAACATTTTCTTTCCATCAAAACTGGCCGATTATATTGGCTCCAAACGTCCAATTATTGGAATTTCATCACCCGGCCCAACGCAGCGTATTTTAAAATCGCTGGGGCATGAATGCTTTGATCATAATCAGGTCAATGAATTGCTGAGTGTATTTGAACGGATTGCGGATGGAGCGTATCAGGTAGGTGGTGCATCCAGTGAAAGCCTTGCCCCGTATTTAAAAACGAACAATGGGCGGAAATTATCCGATATTATTGACCATGTCTAATCGCACTGACTTAGTCCAGCGGGCTGCAACGATCATGGCGTATATTGCCAGAAAGCGTCATGGCGGGAGTGACAATTTGGCACATCTACATGAGGCTGCAAATTGGCTTTTAAATGCACAGGACGCCACAGGCGGTAAAGGTTATGCGCATTCCTATCACTTAATCCATGGCTGGCAACCGCCATACCCAGAAACAACGGGTTATATTATTCCCACATTGCTGCGCGCCAATGCCCATTTAAAAGACGACAGGATATTGGATTCAACCAAAAGGGCGCTTGCATGGTTGATTAAAACACAATCGCCTGATGGGGCATTCGTCGATTTGCAAGGGCGGCCACAGGTATTTGATGCAGGTCAGATTTTGATTGGCCTGAACTATGTTTTTGAACATCATTCAGATCTGTATCCTGTAAAGGATGCATTAGAACGCACCGCACGATGGCTTGTAGGTGTTCAGGAAGGCGATGGGTCTTTTGTCAAATATGCTTATAACAACCGTCCGCATACATATTATTCACGGGTGGGTGCTGCGCTGATTAAAGCAGGGCAATTGTTGAATGATGACGCTGTTCGTGATTCTGGCATAAAAAGTATTGACTGGGTTGTTAGCCAACAACAGCAAAATGGCTTTTTTAATCATTTGTCCTTTGATGATAGCCCGCCATTCTTGCACACGATGGTTTATGTCGTGGAGGGCCTATTAGAGACATTCGCCCTGACGAAAGATTCACGCTATTATGATAGCGCATTGAATTTTTCCTCTCGTCTTTTGGTTGAGGATGAGAAAGGGTGTGTTTTAAGGTCTCAATACAATGCACATTATAAAGTCGAAAATTCCCATATTTGCACAACAGGCTTGGCGCAATGGGCGGGGGTATGTTTTATAATTGAAAAAATTTGCGGAGATCCCCGATACAAGGCATCGGGATTTAAAAGTATTGATGCCGTAAAACGGCTGCATGTTTTTTCAAAGGATCGTCATATTCATGGGGCTTTGCCAGGATCTGTTCCTGTATACGGGAATTATTTACGACTGGCATTTCCAAATTGGGGCGTAAAATTTTTTATGGATAGCATTATGGAGGAAATAAATGGCTAAGAACGCGGCTTGTAAAGCATACTATGAAACTTCCTATGAATCTGCTGGGTTTAAAGCGCAGCGGCGCTATCCCAACGAAGAATTGATGCGCTTTATGGGCCGTACGTATTCTTCTGTGCCTGTTGCAGACCGTAAAAACATTCGTATTTTAGAAGTCGGTTGTGGATCGGGTGGTAATTTATGGTCAATCGCCCGTGAAGGGTTTGATGCCTATGGCATCGACTTATCATCCGCAGGAATTGAGATTTGTGAACAGATGCTGGAAAGCTGGGGAACAAAGGCATCTTTGCAAGCGGGGGACATGTCAAACTTGCCGTACGAGTCAGGATATTTTGATGCTGTTGTGGATGTTTTTTCGTCTTACTGCCTGCCCGAGAAAGATTTTGTACGCTACATTGATGAAGTTGAGCGGGTCTTAAAGCCTGGGGGTAAGTATTTTTCTTATACGCCATCAAAAAATTCAGATGTATTGAAGCTCGCGCCGTCATCTGAGAAGATTGATGAAAGTACGTTGACGGGTATTCATAGAGATACCGCACCATTCTACGGTAATTTTTATCCATTCCGTTTTACGGCACCAGATGAATATGAGCGCTATATTGCTAATGCAGGGCAGCCTTTTTGTTAACTATAGTGAGGTAATAGGACGAACCTATAGCCGCGGAAAAGAGTATTTTGAGTTTCTGGTTCTGGAGGCAGGTAAGAGATAAGCGTTTTTTAGTCGTCATTTAGTGAAATATAATATTTTTAAAGAGGGCCCTGTAAATGAGCATTCATGACATATACAGCAAGGATTATGCGCAGGGCTATCTTGATAGCCATCAAAAAGCAAAAGATGAAACATACCGTCGGCAGTACTGGAACCATTTTTTCCTGAATGGCATCATCAATCCTTCAGTATCGGGCAATACTCATTTACTGGAAGAGGGTGGCGGGACATGCGGTATCTGGGAATCTCTATCGTATGACCGCTATACCTCGGTTGATTTATCACCTGAGATGACGGAAACCGCCCGTTTATTGCATGGCGCAGATAAAAATAAAGAATTTGTTCTCGGCGACATTTATTCTAGTTCGTTGCAGGAAAATTCGTATTCCGCAATTATTGCGAATGCCTATGGCGTTTATTACAGGCCGGACTTTCAGCACTTGAAAAGATTTTATGATCTTTTGAAGGTGGATGGTATTTTGTTTGTTGCCATTGATCCGATGCAGAACATTAAGCATGTGCTTGCCGCACCGGTCAGCGGGCTTATTAACAAGCATATGCGTACCTATACGCGCATTTCTTCAGTCGCATTTGTGGCCATGGCAAAGAAGGCTGGATTTCGCATCTGGATGGCTACTGATTACACGCCTTCTCCCGGATGGGACCGTCAGGCATTTTTCCTGATTAAGGACTAAAGATTGTCTTTTAGTGCATCGTAAAAAGTATTGATGTTAGTTTTATTGAGGGAGTATTTCGAGAATACGGAACCCTCATCAAACACGCTACCAACAATGAAGGGCGCACTGGCTGCATAAATGCGCGCAATTGATTCAATGATATGATCTTCCGTAGGATGATTTGCTAAAGAATAGCGGATGCGTTGCGGCAATGTGTCAACGCCCGTTGGCCCACCAAGCGCTTGCGCGAAGAATGCTCCGCCAAGTGTCAAGGATGGCTTGCCCATTAAAAAACTTTCCAGTGCAGCTGTCCCAGTTACTGAAAATGTAATAGCGGCATTTTCTGATATTTCTTTTGATGACATGTCATAGCGGGCGAGCACAACGCCTGCCTTTTTCTGTAACCTGTTAAGAAACCCTAGTTTTCTAAGGCCAAGGCAAACGGGATGCTCCTTCACAACAAGCATCATGTCAGATGGCAGCGCAAAGCGGATGGCATCAATAGCGCGTGTTTGGTCAACAAAATAAGGTGCAGGCGTGTTGATTGAAGATTCTGGGGAGTATTGCAATGGGTAATAGGCGTATCGTTTTGGAAGTTGTTCCAGTGTTTCGATGTCATAAACGCGTTTATTAAAAAATATACGTGTACCCCATAAAATATTTGCGATAAATGGGAAGTTGATCAGAATGCTGGATCGAAACACATCAGGTTCTCGCATTTCTGGTTCGGCAATCAGCCGTTTTACTGTGCCGATGCATCTTTTGAAGAAAGGCGGATGTGTGTAGGTGTTGTATTTTTCATCCACGCTATTGATTATTTCTGGTGGGAGTGCGGAGGCCGACGTTTTTCCTGCTCTGAAATTTTTTAGAAAAACCTGAGCCTTGGCTCTGTGTGCGTCTGTAACGGTTTTGTTTGCGGGCAGACTTTCAACTTCATCGGGTGAGAAGAAGATTTCACCCAAATGGCGTGTATGGGATAGGACGAGGGATGGTATGCCCAGTTCCTTACCCAGTGAGATGAGCGTCATGCCGTCCATCCCCTCAATTTGGCCAAACAGAATATGGGTCGGTTTGCGGTTCACTATAAATTTCTTCATAGAAAGATACATAGCTGCGGCGCTTTTTAGCTGACGCATGGATTTTTTATGCTTTGTGAATCTTTTTTCAGATTCAATGTTCCGATAAATATTTCCTGCATAGTCAGTCAAATTGTTGAACAGGTCTGGAGCATTTAAGTGGTTCTTCATATCAGAATGAAGATAGAGGACAGCATCCTTGCCAAGAAGGTCCTGATACATTTTCACGTAATGGCCCGTTGAGCAGATAATGCTCCATTCAATCGGATCATTCAGTGCTCTTGATCTTTCAATCAGTGCCTTGAAATTGATTGGGAAGGCGCCAAAACCTTGCAGCATGATATGAGTTTTTTGCATTTCAGTGTGCCTTGGATAGGTTAAATGCGTTGAAATTTTTCTGTGCCAGCGCTTTATTGTTTTCAATTTGTTCTGACGAGATTGTTGCGCTCAGCACAGATTGAATAGCAGATTTTACAATGTCTGTAGACGTTTCGTTCAATTTTATGCGTGGCATCAAAAATTCATCGCACAGTGCATCGATTTTTGGTTCGTGTGCAAGCCCGACAAAAGGTATCTGCCGCATGGCAGAGAATATGAGTGAGTGAAATCGCATGCCAACCGTTACGCTGACGCCATCATAGGCTGCTTGTATAGACGGTGCGGTTGGTTCAATGGTGAATAACTCGCATTGAGCTTTCATGCTGTCGGGGATTTTTATTTTCTTCAGTATGATCTCATCGCCAAGCGCGCCGGTTGCATCATTTTTTCTCTGTAGGGGGATAAGCCTGATTCTGTATCCATCTTGTATAAACGAAGCCAAGGCATTTCCTAAGTTTTCTAATATGTCTTCTTGTCGGTCTGTCGGCATGGTCTCAAAAAAATAATCAACAAGTGTAACGGCGATTATCTTTTTCGGAATGCCTTGTGATCTATCAATATTATCCCATTTGAGGGCATAGGCTAGATCAGACGTCAGGGCTATTTTTTGAGAGCGCGGCAAAAGTGCGCGGCATTGCGCCAGAGATTTTTCATCGCGCAAATTAATCTGATTAAATGTTTGGATCAGCGTGCGAACCAGCATTTTCCCGGTTTTTGTGGTGATGGTTTTTGTGCCAAGGCCTACCCCGATAATGGACCGGTTTCTGATTTTGGCAATAAGGCAAAGACAGGTTAGCAGAAATGTGGATTTGAGGTATGGCTTATCATGAATAAGTGTCCCACCGCCAACAACCAGTGTCGAGGACATGCCAATACAGCGCCAATAAGCCTGCATCAGCAGCAGGAGCTTAAGGGGTATGGAACGTTTTGACAGATGAATGTTTTCAAAATCTGCACTGTGAATGCGATCGCCGAATTGCTTTAGAAAACCTATATCGCCATAATTGCGGATAATGAATTTTGCGTTCGGATCTTGCGTAATTATATTCTGGATGGCTGAGTATAGCAGAATGTCATCACCAAAATTGGCGGCCCCGAAATATCCGTATAAAAGATATGATGATTTCTTTTGCATTGATTAATCTTTTTTTGCATCGTCTGGCGAGGCGGAGCATATCTGTCCATCGCTAAAGCGAAGCACTTGATCGCAATGATCGAGTGTATCCATGTTGTGCGTGATGATGATAATTGTTTTTTCAGCTGAAATCGCTTTCAGTGTTTTGACCAATCCCTGCGCGGTTTCTGAATCCAGTGCGCTGGTTGGTTCGTCAAGAACCAGAATTTCCGGGTCTCGGTACAATCCACGCGCAATACCAATCCGCTGGCGCTGGCCCCCGCTCAGGCGGTCGCCGCGTTCTCCGACATCGGTGTCATAGCCATCGGGTAGGGATGCGATAAAGCTATCAATATGAGCTTTTTTTGCGGAGTCTTTGATTTTATCAAAATCTGCATGTTCTTCTGTTTTGCCGAAGGCGATATTGCTTTTGATAGACCCAGCCAATAAATGAATTTGCTGGGGGACATAACCAATTTTGCTTTGCCATGATTTGATGTCGTTCGCGTTCAAGATATTTCCATCAATCAGGATCTGTCCGCTTTGGGGTGATAGAAGTCCGATCAGAATATCAATGAATGTGCTTTTACCCGCCCCTGTTTGGCCAATAATGCCAACCATCGTGTTTTTGCGGATATGGGCCGTTACGTTGCGAAGGGCTGGCTGTTCACGGTCATCATAGGCAAAGGTCACATTCTGGATGTTTATCTCATTCTTGAAGTCTATTTTAGAAAGATTGTTATTGCTGGTGATTTTGTTATTTGTAGGCAGGTTCATCCCTGCGGCAACGGATGCCAGTGCTGCGCCGTTAAACCGGATGCTGTTCAGTGAGGAATAGAGGTTCTGTGCGGCGGGCAGTACTTTATAGCCGGAAGCAGCGAATAGTGTTATCAACGGAATAATGTCGCTGACCTGATTATTGCCTGATGTCATTAAATACAATATCAACGCAATCAAGATAATGAAGCCAATCATCTCAATTATGTATTTAGGAATTTGCCCGTGATACAGGCTATAGGCCTGCGCAGTTGTGAATTTTTCAGATGCCTGCCCAAACGCATTTTCGAAGAATGCTGCGTTATCGTGCAGCTTGATATCCCTGATGCTGTCAAAGGCTTCGCTGGTCGTTCTGAAACGAAGGCTGTTTTGTAAAACAGCTTGCTGGCCGCGGCTCTTCATTTTTTTTCTGAAATAAATGAGAAGTCCGGAGTACACGCCCCCAGTAATAACAATCAACAGGACCGTAACTATGGGGCTGACAAATAGAAGTAAAAAAAGGATGATACAGATGATCATTGCCTTTGAAATGAAGACCGCCACCGGGATCAAGATTGAGGACACAACCCGGTCAACCTCGGACAGGATGGTTGATTTCATCGTGTTGGTGTTAGTTTTCAGATAAAAGCGGTAGGGTTGATGCAGATATGCTGAAAACAGGCGCGTTGCCCATTTGTGCCCGATGCGGTGCGTGACCTTTAACTGATAACGGATACTGCAGATATTGATGATCCCGCCCAGTGTGATCAGGACAAGGGTGGCGCAACCCATGAAAATTAAAAATTGCTGCGTTGTTTCAAAGCCGAGTTCTGCATAAATAGCGGCAAGGATTTTGTTGCTGAAGATAATATCGGGCTGCATCAGCACAGCGATAAACGGCATGATAGAGCCAATACCGATGACTTCGATAATGCCAGCCAAAAACGAAATAACGATGAAGGTGGTGAAGGATCGACGGTCTTCTGTATCCAACAAATTCGTTAATGTTTTTCGGAGGTTATTCATGGCAGGATGCTAATCTTTTCTACTGAAGGGCACAACTTTTTTTGTAATTTTAGCCTCGTGTGGGGCTGTCCATTTTACGACGATAAAATAATTTCGGTAAATCGTTTGTGGACATCGTGTCTGTTAAAAGCAGCAGGCAAAAGAGATTGGCGAAAATCTTGTGTCGGGGCAGGAGCAACCTGAGCCATGGCCGTAATCATGGCGTTTATATCGGGCACTGTTGTGACCGATTGCGGCGCAAGTTTCGCAATGTCCTCGATGCCTCCGGCTTCCTTCATGGCGATCACAGGTGTACCGCAGGCCAGAGATTCCAAAACAACATTCGGCAGGCCTTCCCAGCGGGAGGGCAATAGGAACGTATCAGCGGCGGCGTAATACGACCAAGGAGTTTGCACGTGACCTGCCAGAAAGATTTTTTGGCCAAGGCCATTATCGACAATGAGCGCCTCAAGGTTTGCACGCTCTGGTCCCTCACCAAGGATGGTCAGTGTCCACGGCATGCCGGGATTAAAATCTTTTAAGGCCGGGATCAAGCGGTCATAGCCCTTTTGCGGATGCAAACGTCCGCCGGAAACAAACCACAAGCCAGGCTGCGTTCTGGTGGTGGGTGACAGTGCCCGGATTTTCTCGAGATTGACGGGGTTGGGGAGCCACGCATGTCTTTTCATATCCATTTTCAAATCTTGCGAAAATTCCTGCATGATTTGATTGGATGGGCTGATAATGCGGTCTGCCAGCGGGTACAGCCAGCGGTAAAATCGCCGGACCAATGGTGCCAGTCGCGGATGTGTCTGAAACAAATAAGACGGGGTAATGGCCTCACGCACGATAATTTTTGTCTTGCCGAGCAGCGGTTTGAGAAGCAGGACCGTAAAATTCATCGGTGCCATGGTCGAAATGACGATATCAATTTTTTGCATACGAATGAGGTGCAGAAGTTTCATCGCGCTGAACAGAATATGTCCCTTATGGTTCAAATCCCATACTGGAATATCGGTGTTGATCAAGTCCCTCAATGTGCCGCCAGGATAAACGATGGCCAATTCTGGTTCAAATTGTGTGGAGTCCAGATCATTCATGAGTGTAATCATGACGCGCTCTGCACCACCCGGCATCAGGCTGGGCAGCACAAATAAAATGCGGCGTTTATGCCCAATGTTGCGGGGCAGTTTTGTTTCCATGCGTTGTTTTGATCCATCATTTGGATAAGGTCGGAAGAGATGTTTTTATATCAGTGTTTCTTGCGTGCTTTCAAGCATTCGCGCCCAATTATATGCCATAATAACAACAGCTTTGCCTGTTTGCTCAATTGGTTAATGTTGTTAATATCCTCTACCTGATCAGTGAAGAAAGAAAGTTAATTTATGTGCGGTATTGCCGGTTTTCTGGATCCCAAAGGGAATAAAGATGCGCATATGTTAAGTTCGCTGGCCACGCGCATGGGAACTGCGATCGCTCATCGTGGGCCAGATAGTTCTGGGGATTGGTGTGATGAGTCCTTGGGTATTGCTTTTAGGCATCAACGGTTGGCGATTGTTGATCTGACATCTGCCGGGGCGCAGCCGATGAAATCAGCAAGTGCGCGGCACACAATTATCTTTAACGGGGAAATCTATAACCACCTTGAACTGCGTGCGGAGTTAAGTGCCGCCGGGTTTTCGTCGTGGCGGGGACATTCTGATACAGAAACGATCTTAGCGGGAATTGATGCCTGGGGTATTGAGGGCATGGTTTGTAAGATGGTGGGTATGTTCGCCATCGCCCTGTGGGATCATAAGGAAGAGCGGCTTTATCTCGTGCGTGACCGTATGGGAGAAAAGCCGGTCTATTACGGTTTGGTTGGTGGAGCGTTTGCCTTTGCCTCTGAGCTTGGCGCACTGAAGGTTCTGCCGGGATTTGATGGTTCAGTGAACCGGTTCGCACTGTCATTATATATGCAGTATTGCAATGTCCCCGCACCGTATTCGATTT
>DIVF01000005.1 GCA_002423285.1 Micavibrio sp. UBA6139
CGCTACTTTTGCAACAGGTCTAATGAATCAATATGCTTCTTATAAAATCCGCCTGCTTCATATTGCGCATAATGGGATTCAAAGGACGACAGGCCCAGATAGAGTGACTGGTTCAGCACATCCTGCAACCCGGCCATATGATCCAGATACGCCGCCTGCGCTGTGCCCGCACCATCCAACCATAATGTCTGGTCATTGCGGATGGCGTCATTCACCTGATTATTTTCGTTGCGCCCGGTTCCGGCGCGGCGAAAGGCTCCGGCCTCTTTCAAATTTTGCAGATCCATCAGCAACGCATCGGTGAAGGAACGCGAAAAATAGCCTGGCAGCACGGCATAGCCCTGCCCCACCAGCCCATCAATCGCACTGCTCTTAAAATCCGGATGCGTCAAGATTCATCAAACTCCCCGCCCCTGCGCTTAAAAACTTAAACCGCGCATCTGTTTCGGGCAGCATGCGTTCAAAGAAGAACCGGGCGGTGTGAATTTTACTGTTATAAAATTCTTCGCGACCTCCTGCATCATTTGCCAATTTTTCCTGCGCGACCTTGACCATGCGGCACCACATGAAGCCAATGGCGACAAGGGCAAACATACGCAAATAATCCGTGCTGGCCGCCCCGGCTTCATTCGGGTTTTTCAAGCCTTTTTGCGCGACGATGGCTGTTGCTTGCTGCAATTTTGAAAAGGCCTTGGCCAGCGGGAAGATAAATTCCTGTAGTTTTTCATCTTCCTGATTATCTTCGATAAACTTGCTGACCGGATGGAAGAAGCGGCGCAAGTACCGCCCGAAATTGGCACTCAGTTTACGGCCCACAAGATCAAGCGCTTGAATCCCGTTGGTCCCTTCATAGAGCATCGCAATGCGTGCATCGCGGACATATTGTTCAACACCATGTTCCCAGATATAGCCATGCCCGCCATAAATCTGCACCGCCAGATTAGCAACATCAAAGCCCATATCGGTTTGATAGGCCTTCACAATCGGTGTCAACAACGCCACCAGATCATCCGCTTCCTGACGCACCGCCGGGTCAGGGTGTTTTTCAGCAATATCCTGATTCATTCCTGCCCAATAGGACAATGCCCGTGCGCCTTCGGTGAAGGCCTTCCCAGTCAGCAACATGCGGCGCACATCAGGGTGCACGATAATCGGGTCCGCGACTTTTTCCGGCGCCTTCGTGCCGTCTAACGCCCGCATCTGCAAGCGGTCCTTGGCGTAGGCCAGACCATTCTGATATGCCACTTCGGCAATCCCAAGGCCCTGCATGCCAACACCGAGCCGTGCGGTATTCATCATCGTGAACATCGCCCGCATGCCCTTATGCGCTTCACCGACCAACCACCCCTGTGCGCCGTCCAGATTGATAACGCAAGTGGCAGACCCCTTAATGCCCATTTTATGTTCGATAGAACCGCAATTGACGCCGTTCCGCGCCCCCGCCGACCCATCATCCTTTGGCAGAAATTTTGGAACGACAAAGAGGGAAATGCCCTTCACCCCTTCTGGCGCATCCGGCAATTTTGCCAGCACCAGATGGATAATGTTATCGGTTAAATCATGTTCCCCGGCGGAGATAAAAATCTTTGTGCCCGTGATGCTGAATGATCCATCCCCATTGGGAATGGCCTTTGATCTGATCAACCCCAGATCCGTGCCGCATTGTGGTTCGGTCAGACACATCGTCCCCGACCATTCCCCCGTGACCAGTTTCGGCAGATAGGTCTGTTTTTGTTCATCGGTGCCATGCAGATGGAGCGCGTTATAAGCCCCTTCCGATAAACCCGGATACATGCCAAAGGACATATTGGCGGCGCAGATCATTTCCTGCAACGCGAAGTTCAAAATCTGCGGCATGCCCATGCCGCCATAGGCCGGATCAGCCGCCAGGCCGCACCAACCACCTTCAGAAAATAATTTATAGGCTTCCTTGAACCCTTCCGGGGTACGGACGACGCCGTTTTCGTAGTGGCAGCCTTCCTTGTCGCCCGATTGGTTCAAGGGGAACAGAACGTCCTGACAAATTTTTGCGCCTTCTTCCAGAATCTGGTCCAGAAGGTCTTTTGAGACTTCTTCATAACCCGGCAGCGCGGAGAGCGATTCCGCCCCCAAAACATCGTGCATCACAAAACGGATATTATCGAGCGGGGCGGTGTAGACGGGCATGGCTGGCTCCTGTTAGGAAACAAAAAAATCTTAGCGAATAATATAGGGTGAATTCTTTAAGAAAAAACGACCCCCCCTTCAAATACTAGGATTCAAATAATCCACCATCGCGCAAGGTCAGCGGGGGCGTTTTGAAACCAAAGGCATAATCGGGCATACGGTTAAAGGGCATGCTCACGGCTTCGCCGCCCGCACTATACAGCGTCACCGGAACTGTGCGGTCAATGATGCGTTCGCGCAGGATTTGCAGCGCGGCCAGGCTTGGCGGATAAAGCCCTGATAAAATATGAACCCCCGCCACCCCCACACCGCCAAAGGCCGTGCTGGCAACGCCAATGGCGGCCTGCACCGCGTTCAGCCCCGTATAAGCCGCATTTTCAACCCGCACCCCGGCCACAAAGGCACCATTGGAGAGCGATAAGATGACCGCCTGTGGCTGGCCGCTGGCGTAATCAATCGATTCTAGATCACACAGCCATGCGAAAATGGCAGAATTGTCTTGATGAGCATTTCGGATCAAACGGTTTTCAATGGCCGTGTAATCGGGTGAATTTTTGCGGGCGCGATCTTGTGCGCGGCGCGCGGCAATGGCGGGATCAAAATCACCGAAAGAAAAACTTTTTGGCAGTAAGGTTTCAATTGTATCGGTGACGCCCTGCCCATTCAGAGAAATCGTCCGCACCGGAATATTCCCGGCCACAGCAAGACCCGAAATTTGCTGACGGCAATTGCCACAGGTTTGCCCCTGAACATCGGCCAAGGCATCCGGTGTGGGACTGGTCAAATAATCCGGGGCCGCCATCAACCACACAGCATCAATAACAGCCGCCTTGCCAAAAGCGGTGGCAAGGGCAGCAATGGCCGATTCCTCGCCATGCAGGCTTAAACGATGTTCGGCAGATTCGGCATTCACCCCGCCAAAGAAATAATAACCACCCGGCACCTTCATCATCATAACAACCGCCACCTGATAGGATGATCCCGGCACATAGGCATTGCGGCGCAAATCGCGCAGCCACGCGATGATGGTGTCTTCATCCGGAATTTCGGTTAAGAAACACAGCGGTTTTGGCGCGGGCAACATCATGGATTATTTATCATCCAGCATCAGTTTTAAATGATCGGCGATGGTGGCCTTATCCATCGCCTGTAATTCGCGCTGGGCTTTTTTACCCTGTGATTGTTCGCTCAATTTTTCGGCGATTTTCTGGATGGTTTCATCACCCAGACGCTCACGGGCCTCCCGGGCGTTTTTCAGCGCCTCCGCACGCAGTGCCGCTGATTTATCAGCTGCCTTTTTTTCCTTACTTTTACCAAAAATACCCATAAAGCTCATTTTATCGTGACCTCGATGATTTCAAACTTTTGATAACTTCACGCACCAGCGTATTACCCGCCTGACGCAGCATTGATTTAAACAATGTTTCACCGTAGCCCTGACGTCCGCGCCCCGATGACTTTCGGGCTGCTTCTTTGGATGTTGGAATATCCGCCGGACGCGCCGCCATTTTGGCTGCCAGAATTTCGCTGGCCGATTCACGGTCGATGCGTTGATCATAAAGACGCCCAAACAGGCTCGCCGCAATCATGGCCTTTCGGGCGTCATCGGAAATAGTCCCCACGAAAGAGTAAGGCGGGCGGATCAAAACACGCTGCGCAATATCGGGAATACCCTTATCGCCCAAAACACCAACAATTGCTTCGCCTGTGCCCAACTCTGTAATTGCCTGTTCGATATTCAGGCCCGGATTGGGGCGGAAGGTTTGCGCGGCGGACCGAACAGCCTTTTGTGTTTGCGGCGTATAGGCCCGCAGATTATGAATGACGCGGTTGCCGAGTTGACTGGAAACACTATCCGGGACATCGCCCGAGTTTTGCGTGATGAAATAAACCCCAACACCCTTGGACCGGATCAAGCGGACGACCTGTTCGATTTTTTCGAGCAACGCCTTTGGCGCGTCATTGAACAGCAAATGCGCTTCATCAAAGAAAAAGACTAATTTTGGTTTTTCGAGATCACCACATTCAGGCAGTGTTGTGAAAAGCTCAGACAGCATCCAGAAAAGCTGGGTCGCATAGAGTCGGGGGTTTTGCATCAAACGGTCCGCGGCCAGAATATTGACATGACCGCGCCCCTTGGCATCAACCCGCATAAAATCTTGTAAATTCAGCGCCGGTTCGCCGAAGAAAAACCCGGCCCCCTGATCCTCAAGAACCAATAATTTACGCTGAATCGCCCCAACACTGGCGGCAGAGATATTGCCGTAACGGGCGGAATAGACAGAAGCCTTCCCGGCCACCATCGTCAATAAGGCTTGCAGATCTTTTAAATCAAGCAGAGGCAGCGATTCCTCAACAGACACGCGGAAGGCAATGCTGAGCACACCTTCTTGCGTATCATTCAAATCCAGAAGGCGCGACAGAAGCAACGAACCCATTTGCGAAACGGTGGCGCGGACCGCGTGGCCCTTTTCACCGTATATATCCCAAAAGACAACCGGGTAGGCTTCGCCGTGATAATCATTCATGCCGATATCAGCGGCGCGCTTGACCAGAAAATCCTGCAGGGTGGATTCTTGCGCCAGCCCCGATAAATCGCCCTTCACATCGGCCAGAAAGACAGGAACGCCCGCACGGGAAAACCCCTCCGCCAGCCCCTGCAAGGTCACGGTTTTGCCCGTCCCGGTGGCTCCGGCGATAAGGCCGTGGCGATTGGCGTAGCGCAGCTTCAGGGAGATTTTATGCTCTATTGCGCCAGTGACTGCGCCAATCAGGATGTCCTGTGTCATTAAACTTCCTAGTTCCGCAGCGGTTTGCCGGTGGCCAACATGTGTTCGATACGGTCCACGGTGCCTTGGCTTTTGACCAGCTTCATGAATTCAAATATTTCCATCTTCACAATGTCATCTTCGGTGACGGTTGTGGTCATGTCGCCTTTTTCACCACCGGTCAGAACATTGGACAGCAGATTCGAGACAACAACATCATAAGGCGTTGCCTTACCAACCTTGGCCAAATCAGCCACCGCCATGTCCAGCGCATACTTACCCGATGGGCCCGGCAGGCGAATGTCTTTTACCAGTTCTGGTGGTTGATAATTGACAGCCAGTTCCAATGCGCGTTTCTTCGCATCAAATAACAGGCGGTCACGATTCATGGTGATACCGTCGCTATCGCGGAAATAACCGATTGCTTTTGCATCGGCCGCAGATTTCGCCACAGTCGCCGTCGCAATGGTCTGGAAGGCCTGACGCACCGCGCCCATCGGCGTGTTTTGCGGTGACATCCACAAACGCTCTCCACCGACAGATTTTTTGTATGCTGCACGTTCGCGTTCACGGAAGCGCAGGATCATTTCCTTACATCCACCCCAGGCCGGGATCAAACCAACGCCGACCTCAACCAGGCCGCAATAGGTTTCAGCATGCGCCTGAACATGATCCGCATGCAGAAGGATTTCACACCCCCCACCCAAGGCCATGCCGGACGGTGCGGCGACAACAGGGAACGGCGCGAATTTCAACGCCTTATACGCACGCTGGCCGCCCGCAATCAGTTCTTCAATTTGTGGCCACAGAGCAATGTTCATAGCGAAGACGGCCAAGCCAAGATTCGCGCCCGCCGAGAAATGTGTGCCTTCGTTATAAATGACCATGGCCTTGTACTGGCCCTTGCCATCACCGATCAGTTTGATCGCGTGGTGATAAACATCGAAAACTTCATTATCCAGCGCATTCATTTTACCGGTGAATTCAACGCAAACAACGCCATCGCCCACATCCCACAGGGCGGCGGAAGCGGTCTTATAAAGCGGTTTTGTGTACAGGCGAATATCGCTGAGCAGCAACACACCATCGGCACGGACCAGCGGATGGTATTTCCCGTCCAAGCCGTAATAATGACGCTTACCATTTTCAACCTTATAGAAGCTGCCATCGCCGATTTTTTCAAGCAGTGCCGGAACCGGGCGGCCCTCTTCCTTCAGCTTGGCGGCAAACCATGCCGCACCAAGCGAATCGATCATTTCAAACGGACCGAATTTCCAATTATAACCAAGGCGCATCGCCTCATCGACATCGGCGACATTATCAGCGATTTCAGGCACAAGCGATGCGGCATAAGCCAAAGTCTGGCTCAGCACGTTCCATGCATATTTTCCGCCCACATCATCGGTTTCAACAACGGCGCGAAGACCTTTTTTACCAGCATCAGCAGAAGCCAGCTTTGGCTTTGTTGCATCGGCATAAGAGGTCGATTCATCAAACCCATCGCGGTTCAAAACCAAAGCCTGTTTGGTTTTCTTGGAGCCCTTGCCGTTTGGATCAAGACGATAAAAACCACCCTTGCCCTTGCGGCCTGTATAGCCGGCCTTGATCATCCCGTGAATGAACGGGAAGTCACTGTAGATTTTGCGGTATTCGTCATTTTCAGGAAGGGTCGAGAGAAGCGATTCCGCCAGATGCGGCATCAAATCAATCCCGACCAAATCGATCAAACCAAAAACACCTGTTTTGGGAATACCAACGGGTTTCGACATGACCACATCGGCTTGTTCGACTGTAATGCCGGTTTTAAAGGCTTCGTTCATCGATGCCTGTAACCAAAACACGCCCAGACGATTGGCGATAAAGCCCGGTGTATCATGACAACGCACAACGCCCTTGCCCAAAGCCACATCACAGAACTGCGCGATGGTGTCTGCCGCGTCTTTGCGGGTCTTATCACCAACCACCAGTTCCAGCAGGCGCATATAGCGCGGCGGGTTGAAGAAGTGGGTGACGAGGAAATCATTGGCCAGCGCATCACCGAACGGCTCGGTCAAAAGATGCAATGGAATGGTGGAGGTGTTGGAGGAAACGATCGAGCCTGCCTTACGGTGCGCTTGAACTTTTTCATAGGTCGCATGTTTGATTTTTAAATCTTCCAAAACGACTTCGATAATCCAGTCACAATCGGACAGCAATGCCAGATCATCTTCCAGATTGCCCGGCGTAATCAGTTTCGCGTTTTTCGGGTGCATCAACGGGGCCGGATCGGCCTTGAGCAGTTTTTCAATCGCGCCCTTGGCGATGACACTGCGGTCGCTTGCATCTTTTGGCACGATATCCAACAGAACCACCGGAATGCCGGCATTAGCGATCTGGGCGGCGATGCCGGAACCCATGACGCCGGAACCGATAACTGCAACTTTTTGAATGGACATGGTGGGGACCCCGTAATTGAAAATACTGATGATTAAGATAGGCCTGAATGGCCATTTTGTATAGTGCGCCGCAAATTATGCTTCGGCCAGATGCGCGGCAATCTGGTCTGGATTTTGTTCCGCCAGAAGACGGTTGAGATCTTCGCTGTATTCATCTCGCGCGGCGCGGAATTCGGAAACTGTTTCCACCGCCGTTTGATAAATTTTCGGAATATCTGCAAACTGGCTGGCCTGTAAATGTTTAATCAGGCCCAAAACATCGGCTTCATAGGCGCGAACATCTTCCAGCGTTTTCATCGGCTGTGCCAGACCGGTGATTAGTTTTCGATAAAGCGTCATCAACCCCTCCAGCGAACCAATCACCTGCAAACGGTCGCGCAACCGCGCGAGCCCTTCCAGCTTGTATTCCATATAAGGGAGGTTGTATTTGACGACAAAAGCACGAATGCGCCGCACTTCGATCTCTTGCGCATCCATCAGGATTTTGAGTTCTGAAGCACTCAGCAATAACTTGCCATCTTCGCCGGTGAACACAGGAGCATTTTTGGCCATAAAATCGATCAAGGTGCGACCCTGTAACATTAAAACACCTTGCGCCGCTTCGCTGGCCTTGCGGTCGAGTGTGAATTTGGGCGCGGTTGTTTGAACCTGCTTCAGTGCCACTCCCGCACGCGTAAAATCACCGATGCGCAAGGATGAACGAACCCCGCGCAGGATTTTTTCAGCATCATCCCGGCTATAAAGATCATTTACAGCGTTTTCAAAATCGCCCAGACGATCACCAAAGCTTGAAAAAAGCGCGTTTGCCTGCGCATAGCGCGTGCTCAGCGCATCAAGCTCGCTTTTGCGTTTCTTATTGCGGCCCAGCATCACGCCTGTATCGGATGTCCATTTAATCTCCTTACCGCCCGATACGATAATACCGCGTTCTTCGTCGCTTTTAATGGCGTCGCGGACCAGCGTCATAAAACGCATGATATGCATGTAGCAGATCGAAAATGCGGTGATGTCGTTTTGAAGGGAGGCCAGAACCGTGCGCGCTTCCTTCTTTAAATTGAGTGCATCGGCATGGCTTTTTTCGCTGCGGTTTTTTTCCATCTGTTCTTTGACCCATTGCAGGGAATAATCAAAAAACAGCGGATAGATACGGCGCAGATATAATTCTTCCTGATGGACGGTGGCATCGTCATAGCTTTCCATCATCACCTGAATGCGAGATTTTATATGATCCATAAAGGCACGTTCGACGCGGTCAAAGGAATCTGCATCGGCAGCCTGAGAGGCCGATGGCGGTAGAGCCAACATGTCCAGTAAAGGATGCTGCGTCATAAAAATGGACCCGATGGAATCATAAAGAACCTTCCCCATCCACCAGCGTAGAGAGGGAAGGTAAAGGAAGGTTTAGCGGGCCAACCCAGTGGGCAGCCCGCTTCAAAATCCTTAAACCGCCTCCAAAACGATGGCTGTGCCCTGACCGCCGCCAATGCACATGGTGGCCAGCCCGAACTTTTTCTTTTCGCGCTGCAGCAAAGACGCCAGTTTTCCCGTAATCCGGGCACCGGACGCGCCAAGCGGGTGGCCCAAAGCAATCGCCCCGCCGTCCAGATTGACCTTGGCCAGATCAACGCCCAATTCCTTCAAAACGGACAGGGATTGTGCGGCAAAGGCTTCGTTCAGCTCGACAATATCAATGTCCTTGATGGTAACACCGGCACGCTCCAGAGCCTTTTTCGAGGCTGGAACCGGGCCAATACCCATGATTTCTGCGGCGCAGCCGGCCACACCGATGGATTTGATCCGCGCCATAATCGGCAGGTTATGCTTGCGGGCATAGTCTTCGGACGCGACCAAAACGGCGGAGGCCCCATCAGTCAGCGGGGAAGAGGTTCCGGCGGTAACCGACCCATCAGCAACGAAAGCGGGCTTCAGACCAGCCAGAACCTCAACTGTTGTTTCGGGGCGGATGGTACCATCTTCGCTAATATCGCCAATTGGGGTAATTTCTGCGGTAAATTTACCCGCTTTTGCAGCGGCACTGGCCTTGCTTTGCGAGTTTGCGGCGAATTCATCCTGTTCTTTACGGCTGATTTGGTATTTTTTAGCCAGATTTTCGGCTGTTTCGCCCATGCCCATATAGGCTTGCGGGTAAGATTGGCCCAATTTCGGGTTTGGCATCGGGTTAAACCCGCCCATCGGGATCCGGCTCATCGATTCAACGCCGGCACAGATGAAGACTTCACCGGCCCCCATTTGAATGTAGCCAGCGGCCATTTGCACGGTGGTCATGGATGACCCGCAAAAGCGGTTGACGGTGGCACCGGCAATGCTATCCGGCAGGCCAGCCAGCTGGCCCACGATTTTACCAAGGTTAAAGCCCTGTTCGGCTTCTGGAAAGGCACAGCCCATCAGCAAATCTTCAATATCACCGGGGTTCACGCCTGTTTCCTTGATCAGGGCCTTAATGACCGTGGCGGCAATATCATCGGGTCTGGACTTTGCCAGGGCGCCTTTTGTCGCGATGTGAAAAGGGCTGCGTTTATATCCGCAAATGACAACAGAACGTTCCATTCAAATAACCTCCGGGGGAAAACGATATGCGCGAAACCGGAAAGAGAATCCGGCGCTCGCATACTTTATAGCGATATAGCGCCAGAATCCATCCTTTCCAGCACCCTTGCATACTTGGTCTTTGCGCAGCCGGACGGGGAGTGGGCTTTTCCCTTTGACAGGGGGGTAAAATTCGTGCAGCAAAAGGGGACAAATGACCTTTTAAGGAGAATGACCAAGTGGCCACAGCAACCGCCGACAAAAAAGGCATGAAACGGATCTGCCCAAGCTGCAGCACCCGTTATTACGATTTCAACAAACGCCCTGTTATCTGCCCGAATTGCAAAATTGAATTCACAGGCGAGATCAAGGTGAAGGCCCGCCGCAGCCGTGTTGCGGCCGCCGAAGTTTTAGAAGATCAAGTGGATGATGCACCAGTCGCCGATAAAGATGATGATGACGTCATCATGGAATCGGATGATGTGGTCAGCCTCGACGAAGTTGAAGAGGTTGAGGATGAAGAAGAGGAAGATGAAGAGCTGGCCGATCCTGATCTGGGTCTGGACGCTGATCTGGATGAAGACGACCTCGATGATGATGACGAAGATGAAGATGACGAGGACGACGATCTGGATGAAGACGAAGATGAAGATGATGACGATTCTTCACCAAAGAAAAAACCTGCGAAAAAGCGTTAATCCGTGACCGAATCCGGTACACCGCTTTTTACAGCAACAATTGCGCTTCCGGCTGGCCTGAATGAAGATCAGGCCAGCCGTTTTGCCGAAGCCTTCGGCGAAGACGCTGTGCTATCCACCTCGATGCTGCGCAAGGGCGACCCGTTTCACGGGACATGGGCCTTGCAGTGGTTATTCGTGGATAAACCCGACGCGACCTTCATGACATTGATCCTGTCCCCCATTGCCAAATCCCTGTCATTGGCGATGCCGGAGATTACCATTGAACAATTGCCCGATATTAACTGGCTGGAACATAGCTATCGCCAGTTCCCGCCCTTCTCAGTCGGCCCCTTCTTTATCCACGGCAGCCATTATCAGGACGAAACGCCAAAGGGTCAGATTGATCTTGAGATCGAAGCTGCCACCGCCTTTGGGTCCGGTGAGCACGGCACAACATCAGGCTGCCTGATTTTGATGAATGACTTAAAAGAATCCGGCCACACACCCGCCCATGTTTTAGATATGGGTTGCGGGTCGGGTATTTTGGGCATTGGTGCGATTAAATTATGGGACTGCCCCGTTCTGGCCGTTGATATCGACCCGGAATCGGTCCATGTCACCGAAAACCATTGCCGCGCCAATGGCATTCATGACCGCCTGACCGCCATAGCCGGAGACGGTTTTGCCATTGTTGAGGGGCATTACGATTTAACAATCGCAAACATCCTGCCCGTACCCTTAAAGGCCATGGCCCCTGATCTGGTGTCACACATGGCCCCGGGTGGTTACGCCATTTTATCCGGTCTGCTTTTAGATCAAGCGCAAGATGTTCTGGATGTATATCTGGAGTTGGGTTTGCGCCTCGAAAAACGCCTCGACCGCGGCGAATGGTCGGCACTTCTGGTCCAAAAATAAGAAAAAATTAGACAAGGTAGTATGAAGGGGGCAATTGCCCCCTTCACCCCATTCTACTTCTCTTTAAGCAACATCTGGTGCTTTAGGTTTTGGATTTGGATTTTTTGACAAGGGGCGCTGGTAGCGGCCATAGCTGATATTGTCATTGAGACCCAGCAGCGCATAGTCCTCTTCCTGCAAGGCCCAGTCTGGATCGCCGGCATGGATGCGTTCTTTCAAATGCGCAACCAGAGCCACGCTTTCTTTCAAGATCCGTTCCGAAACCACAACCTGTTCAGGTGTTTTTCCTTCCATTTTTTTCGCCCAGTTGGCTTTGGCATCCTTGATTTGATTTTCAAGGCGGCCCAGTGACATGGCTTCGGAGTCGATCAGGCCGTGAATACGGGCCTTTTCCTTGGCTTTTTCGCGGGCGCGATCATCCGGGTGCAGATAGTGTTTTTCAGCACCAAAGAGCTGTTTAGTTTCGCGTTCAACCTGATACATGACGGCAACATAGCGTTCACGCAGCTGGGTTGAATGGAATTCATCCAAAGCATGGGCACGTTTTTTGTTCAATTCATCGGCATATTCTGCATCGGTAAATTCGCGGTCTTGCGGTTCGAACAATTTGGCGACAGCCTTATCACTGCTGCTCATTTCCATGAACGGGGCGGCGAAGACGCGTTCTTCCATTGGCATGCGCGGATCGGCATCGGGGAAGAATTTCGCCATCTCCATCGCCTTGATCATATTGGCCGCCATTTGTGGGTGGCGTTCGATGAAGTGCTTGTAGCCCTTCATTGCTTCCAATGATGTCCCACGGTTTGCCCCCACGGCAAAACCACGGTCCGCAGACCCCAGCAGCGGTTGACGGTTCAGGTGAATGACCTCAAACGCCTTATGCAGCCGGTGGTTACGGTTGCTCATAATTTCAGAAATTTCCTGCGCGCCCATGCCGATAAAATCTTTCGGGTCGAAATCAGACACATTAAAGACAAGCGCCTTGTTCATGTATTTCTTGTCGGTGGAACGCCCGACATAAACACCGATATTGGCACTGGCCGCGAAGGCGTTGTTATTGATGTACGTCATCAAATGACGCGGATAAAGCATGCCGTTATGCGTCCCGGTGAGGAATTTTTTAACCTCTTTCGGGTTCGCATTCAGCATACATTGCGTGAACAGTTCCGGATCGATCCCCAGCATATGCTTCAAGATCGCATTATCCTGCATATCGACATCCGAAGATGCCTCGTGCGCATTGTATTTTTCGTAGCCAAGATTATTGGCCTTCATAATCCCCTGAACCGTGAAGTCCGGGAAGTCTGGATTTTCAGGTTTCTGGCGGACCTTAAACTTATCAGGGCGCAAATAAGCAAACATCCGCGCCATGTTGCGAAGGTCAAAGCGGCGCATGCCGCCCGTGTTGGTTGGTGAATAGCGCAGCGCCCCTGCACGGAACCCGGCATGTTGCAGCCAGACATCATCGGCCTTGGTGTTGTTGAAACCACCGACCAATGTTTTGGCCGGAATGGCACGGGCGTTTTTGAAGGTTTCTTCTTTTTTATAAGAATAATCCAGTGTACGCGCCATGTATGGATCAATCCCGGCAGGCGTATCACCGCGCGTGCGGCGCGATGGGTCTTTTGCTTGCTGGTTGGCATCAACCCAGATGCGGTGATCGCTGTGCGTTTCACCGCCCAGTTTTGATTCGCGCAGGAATTTGGTGATTTCGTTATAGAACTGACGCGGCGGATGGAAATTTTCACCCGTCTTATACAGCTCAGTCGGCGCAATACCGGTCGCCAGCAATGCATTCAGATCCGGCAGGATCGTTTGCGGCAAGGTCTGGCGAATATTGATGATGCGTGTGTCATTGTCATCGAACCAGTTGGACTGTTTCGCAGCAAATTGTGTGATCCATGCATAACGGCCCAGCTGCGTTGTTTCGCAGTCAAGCATCACGCGGCTCATAATGCCGTTTTGGATCAGGTAATCAGGCAGGGAAATATTGACGCGTTTTTTACGCGACGACAAATCAGCGCCCTGCATATTCAAGATCGGGTCGCGCTGGGTCGTGTTGCGGTCTTGACGCAGGCGTGTATCACCGCCCGTAACACCAGGGCGGGCCTTGGCAATATCCTTAATCATCTCACCCGTAGCGGAGCGAATTTCAGGTGGCGCCATGTAAGCATAATATTCAACGTCTTCGCCGCCGCCATAATGCTGTTCAGCCGGGCGTTTGATCGAGAAATAAATCATCACCGATGGTTCCTGCGCGATCACGCTACAACCATTTTTATCGGACACTTGAATAACGTCCTGTTCCACAGGGTTAATGGATTCCATCCCCTTGGCACGGACAATTTTTTCGGCGTTCAGACGCTGGTCAATATTGCCATGCGTGACAACACCGTATTTGGCCCCGGCCCAGTCGAGCATTTTTTCAATGCCCTTGCGCCCTTCGTGACCGGAAGCATGAATGACGCGGTATTCAAAGCCGCGGCGTTCAAACCATTCAATCAGCTTATTCCAGCCCTTTTGGCTGCCCGGAATACCGGTTTGCGACATGACGGCGATATATTTTTGCGGTGTGATGAAGCCGAGATTTTTCTGGTCCTTGTTTTCAACCAGACGGTTGGCAATCGACATCACTTCGTTATGCGTACCCGTGGCCAGCAAACCTTGTTTGCCTGCATCACCGTCCAGAATTTCATTGGCGCGTTTTGCCTTTGGCGTAAAGTTGACAACATCCTTGCCAAATTCATGGCGGGCATGGGCCTTCAGGCCGAAACCATTGCGCAGACCAACTTTATCCAGAACCTGTTTCAAGAAGCGTTTCGCCGCCCCGAAAATAACCGTGTCGCGGCCCGTGCGGCCATAAGCATTCACAAAACCGGCCATACGCGCGGCGTTGGAACCGATATGGAAGCCAATCACGCCCTTATCCGGGTGTTCATTGGCAAAATCGACGATTTTTTGTTCGATGGATTTTTCGGATTCGGTTTCTTCTTCCTGTCCGGCCCGGGTCGAATCAACAATCGCCATCGTTGGTTTCAGCGATTTAATTTTTTCGATATTGAGTGCCGGGTGCGACAGAACGGTGTCATCAACCTTCGCATCCGAAAAATGCAGGATAGACCCTTCAGCCGTTTTAACATTGACCCAGTTGGTGATGGCGGAGTGTGGCATCCACCCGAATGTCATATCGAACGGACCTGATTTCAGATCCATTTCCTTATTAATGACGGTCCATTTTTTCGGCATGAATTCTTTTGGCACGTCCAGATCACGGCAGGCCTTTTCGATATACATGCGGGTGGCTTCGTTACAGACCAGATGATCAATGACGTAACCAGCCAACAGCAAATGCGGCACACCGAGGAAGTGATCCAAATGCGGGTGCGTAATCATCAGCGTGCTGACTTTATGCTTTGGTTTGTGTTTCGGATTGTTGCGGTGTTCAAAATATGAACCTGCAAAGGACATCATGCCGTCAAACCCGGTGGTGTCACGGTTTAAGGGCGTAATCCCGCAATCAACCATCACAGCATCAGATTTATAGCCGCCCTTGTCATCGTGCCATTCATATAAATGGACGAAACAGTTTGCACCGATACCGCCATCCTGCTGGAACAGGCGCGGACCCGACGGGTTCCCGCCCAGAACGCGGTAGGTATAGCGTGGGCCATCTTCTTTTTTCAGGGCCGGCATGCCGCTGATGGCTTTTTGGGTGTTGGTGTAGCTGAGGATTTTTGCCAGATCAGGCATCACACCCTGGCGGACCTGTAACACGGAATCGTGGGAGAAGTGCAACAAGCGCACCATGTTTTTATGATCGCTGACGCGCTGCGCGCGGCCATCCATATCGGCGGCAACAATTTCCAGCATCTCGGAATTTTTGAGCGACTGGCTGGGGCGTACACGGAAACGCACAATATCGCGTTCGGTATAGGGGTTTTGCGCATCCAGTTTCCGGCGCGCCATTTTCAGCGTGAAATTGGTGCTGGTTTTGTCTTGCTGTTGCTTCAATTCACCATACAGCGTGTATTCAGGACCATTTTTTTCCTGGCTGCGGGCAGTGGCATTGAACAGAACGGGCGTGCCGCGTGTGGCCTCATACCCCTCTTCAAAAAAGGCGGTGATCGCAGGCAGGAATTCTTTTGGGAAGCGCAGGCGGCGCGTAATGTTTTTGCGGCCCGCTTCATAGGCCAGACGGGCATTGCCGTCCTTATAGGTATCCGGAAGTGGTTTGGTCTTTAAACCTGCTGTTTCAGCAATTTTATTGAGCAGCGGCATACGGCGCTCAAGACGCAATTGTTCCAAAGCCTGTTGGCAAGTGGAAATGGCGGCATTGACCGTTTTACGGTCGTTGATATCAATGACTTCGCCCTGGACCACCACACGCGATACGCGGATGAAATCTTTGCCAGCAACACGCACAGGCACAGATTCGATCTCAAGGAACGGGGTTAAGACGTTATTGCCGTTCGGGCGGTGAACCCAGTGTTTCAGGGCAATGGTTGCCCCGCCCTTTTCACCGGGAACGGTATGGGCGTGAACGCCGTGGATCCAACCCTGCTCAGCGAAGAATTTTACGCCAGCGTAATCGGCGGCTTTGCCCTGATGATATTTTTGCGGGTCCAACCCGATCTCAGCCGGGAAGAAATTTGGGTGATAATCGGCGGCGCGTTCAAAGGTCCGTTTCAGGACTCCCTTTGCATTGTCTTGCGGGCCACGGTTTGTACCGTTCGTTTTATTATCATTATTGTTGGTCATACGTTTCCCAGTGTGCTCCCCAAAGCGTTTTTGTCCAATAATGACCGCTAGCTTTCCTTGCCGCGATCGCTATCAAACCCTCGTGTCAGACTGCGCGATGCTTTTAATGGCATGGTGCGGGCCCGTATCATTTTGCCGTTGGTTTTTCCGGACTCCCTGTTGATGTCCGGATGAATTCTATGCAGTTCCAAGACGCGCTCGAAATCCGGGACCTGGCCTGCATTTATTTGATTTATGAGAAACAATGCAGCACTTACGGTGCGTGATGCAACTTTTTCTGTAAATCGGACAGGACGCGCCATCAATTTTAATGATTCGAGGGCGCGGGCCGGTGTTTGGAACTGCGCTGCATCAAAGATTATTTCCATAACCGGAAGATCTGTCGTATCGCCCAGCTTGTCGTGCCGCCACGAATCGATTCGCAGCATGATTTTTTCCGAACCGGACTCATGGCAGTTCTGCAAGCAGTAGGATAGGCCAAGGATGCTGGAATCGGCAGGGTTGGGGCGTGTGGCGGCATTTTCTGCGGCGTTGACGCCGTCCAGTACAGCCCATCCACGGGCTTGCCAATCTTGCGGTGTGGCAGGGACACAAAACGACCCCACCGGAGCCTCTGGTGGTGTCTTCACGGAGGGCACTGCCGCAGCTTTCGCGCGGTAGATCTCATTCCTGTAGCCCATAACGAAACCCGTTCTGTAGTCTTACGCCATCTTTGTGATGGCTTTATATGGGCCGAAATCCGGACTCATTTCAAGACTGGATTCTCCCGTCGGCCCGTGTATAAGGATAGACCGCACCCCCCGGAATACCTACAGACCAACACGACCTATCCACAGGCATTACTTTTGCGTAATGCGGGCCCTTAGCATAATCAGGTACAGCAGAACGAAGTAGTACATATAAAGTTCCTGCACTTCGCTGACCCGTTCAAAAATATTCACCAGCTTATCGACCAGATACGGACCAATCGTCAAAATCGCCACCAGCATCAACGCGGCGGATGGATAAAGAATGCTGAATTTTTCCGGCAAGGTTCCGGGTTTAAATTTTTGTAAAAGCGGAAAGACAATCCCGCCCAGCACAATTCCGATCATCAAAATCAAACGCGGTTTTTGATCCAGCCATGATGTGGTGTTGTGCAAATTGGTTTCTTGCTGGTCATTGACGCGCGCCCAGTAAGACGGTGTATCCCAATTCAGAAAATGCTGACCCCAACTGACCTCTTCCCCGGAAATATAAACGCAAGCCAACCCGGCGATCAGCACCCAGGTGAATAAAAACGGGTCTTTTTTGAGGTTTATTTTTAACAGCGTCACAAACGCCACCACCGCGCCCAGCGTCACCACCAGCCATTGCGCCAGCTCCACAGGCCCGTTTTCCGACATCATAACGGCCAGCTGCGAAGCGTCATGCGTCACTTCATAAGCCAGCTGCACCACGATCACTAAAATCGGCAACCACAAAAACCAGATTTTTTTCATCTTAATGAACCTTCGGAAGGATAATTTCGGATCACAGCGTAATCCCGAAATGGCGCAGCGTCCAGACCATCAGGAAATATAAAACCACCGTCATGCCGCACACCATCCCCATCGCCGCATAAAATGGAACACTGAGACGCAATAACAAGGGCAACACCAAAAACATCGGCAAGGACGGCAACACATACCAAAATGTCGCCGCCGAATGCGCCGCAATCCGCTCCGCATCCCCCGTATCCCGCCACATCCAAATCATCGCCATGACCGAGATCAGCGGCAACGACGCAATCAACGCCCCAAAACCCGGATTGCGTTTTGCAATTTCAGAAATGAGGGCGATGAGAATGCCGGACAACGCGGCTTTCAGAATGGGAAAGAGCATGAGGACTCCAAGGGAAAGAAAAACGGGGTCGCTTGAAGGGGGCGGTTGCCCTCTTCACCAAACTAACTTTAATCTTATAAGGTGGCTATGACTAGGGCCAAGACTCATTTGAT
>DIVF01000016.1 GCA_002423285.1 Micavibrio sp. UBA6139
CCGGACTTTTGCAACAGGTCTATTCCTCTAATCTCGCCTTTTTGGCTCTTCAATGGCTGTTCCCGGGACTTTCGTGGGGGGAAAGGGATCACCAGATACGACCCAAACCCGGAAACTTATTATTTACTGAAGATAAACATAGTTTTTTCATAATTTGGCACTCCTGTCAACTTTTTTATGAAAAAAAACTTTCCAGAACTCGTCTTTTTTATATTGCGGAAAACCCAAGTTGTGCGTTAAATAGTCTTCCTAAAGGCAAAACTTAAAGTTCAGAAAAAAATAAGTAGCCAAGAGTACAAAGCACATGAGCATTACCACTGCACAAATCCGCGGAGCACGCGGCATTCTAAACTGGAGCCAATCCGATCTTGCCGGGCATACTGGTATTTCCGCGACCTCCATTGGCAGCATTGAAAACAGCCAAAGCACGCCCCGTGCCAATACGCTGAACACGATTCAAAAGGCATTTGAAAATGCCGGTATTGAGTTTATCGGTCTGGATGGTGTGCGTCTTCGTCGCAGTGATATTCGTGTCTATGAAGGGCGCGAAAGCTTCTGGGGCTTTTATGAAGATATTTATCAGTCCCTGCAGGCGAACCCCGGCGAAGTCATGGTCAGCAACGCCAATGAGCGTGAGTTTGAAAACTGGCTGACCAAAGAACAAATCGCCATGCATACGAAAAATATGCAGGGCCTGTCCGGCATCAATTATAAAATCCTGCTGAAGGAAGGCGACAGCTATTTCCTGGCCAGCACGGATTATGCCGATTACCGCTGGATACCAAAGGAACAATTCTCGTCCGTTCCATTCTATGTGTACGCCGATAAGCTGGCGATTTTATTGTTTAACGAAGAACCCACGGTCATTGTCGTCAATTACCCGTCCGTGGCCGATGCCTATCGCACACAATTCCGCGCGATGTGGCAAAACGCAATCGTTCCGCAATTAACAGCCACAGCTGTTAAGGGCAAAAAATAGAACCGGGATCAGACATTGGCTAGAACACGCAAGACAGGACAGCACCGGAATGCCCATAAACAGCCCCAATCTCAGGTGGTTGCTGTTTATATGCCCCGTGTTGAGCTCTGTGCGCCGAAACTGGCCAAGATGAATTCCAAAAACCTGAATCCATCCAGTTTCAAAAACGCGTTCATGCAAACACTGCGCGGTCAGGGCAATGGCTTGCTGACGGCGCATCTGTATCACGAACCCGCCCACGACACGGGCGCGAAAGACACGCACGATTTAGGCGTCGATGCGGCTGCAAAATCACGGTCCAACCGTTTACTGTATGGCGGTTTGGCTTGGGAAGCCTTCGTTCAAGAAGGTGGATCGTATGACATTTTAGACAGCGACATGAACGCCATTGAGAAAGCCATGAAGGCTGGCTTGATTGATAAACTGCCCCAGACCATGAATATCATTGAATATGGTCCGGGCGGGAAAAGCGGCGTGCGCAAACCAGCCCATCTGTTACAGGCGATTAGACAGCATCCATCGGGAAGAACCATCAATAGCTATACAGCCGTTGATATTTTGAACCGCTTTGCGACGGAATCCGCCCTTGAAATTCACGAAGAATTTAATCTGCGCGCCTTTGCGGTTGTCGGTGATTTCACCAGCAAGAATAAACTGGCCCTGCCCCGCAATACAGGATCTGTGCCGGTCGCAACCAGCTTTGGCGGCGGTTTCGCCAATGCCCCTGATTACAGCCCCATTCAGGGCCGCAACGGCAAAAGCAACGCAGCCGTCCATTTTTCCCAGATGAACCGCCAGCATGGCCTTGGGTCTTATCTGCTGATGACTTATCACTGTGAACGCGACCCGGCGAAATTGATGGAAGAATATCGCCGTACCGAAAATCTGGAGGCGTTTATCCTGAGCGGTTTTGTACGTGCGATTGGCGAAGGCGTCATCATCGATAAAGGGTATGACCCGTTCAGCCATTGGGAAATTGACCCGACCTATGACGATAAAATTCATGCCGTCATTGAATACGCCGTCTGCAAGGATGACCATTCTGTTGCGACACGGGAAGAAACATTCCATTTCAAACAAGGCGCCAGAATTCCAATGACCCTGTCCCATAAATGGAACAAGGCCGATTACAAGGAGATTCTGGGCAAGGCCGGGTATGAAATCATGAACGATGCCTCGAACGAGAATGAAACCAGCCCACACGGGATTATTCTGGCCAAGGCCGTTCGCAAGCCCAGCTGTCCTTAACCGCCCACATCCGACCCCCGCACGAGCATTTATAGATCATGACATCTGCCCACGAACTTGACGGTGTTTATCAGGTTAGCAGCACAACCAGCTATCAAGGCCCGCTGGAAATGAAAAGCGATGGCACAACCACCATCGTAAATGGCCAGACGCACCGCCGGGACAAGGCCAATTGCTTGTGGACCAGCACATTTACAATTATCAGTGAAACAGAAGTTGAAATGGTTTCGGTCGCAGACCCAAGCGATGCCGCGCCGGATTTTTCCCTGCTGCGCCCGGATGGTTCGCCGTCACGCCAGCCTGTCACCTATAAAACTATTTTAAAACTGGCGCGGAAAGGTGATAAAATTCAACTATCCGGCCAGATTGAATATGGTGACAACATTACTTTCATCACCATGCGTCGAAACGGCGCATAAGCCTACTCCGCTGGCAACAGCTCAGCCAAAAGATCAATCATGAACTGATAGGTTTTATCCGCCCCCGGCAAGGTCGGGTTAAATTCCACGATCTCAATCAAGGGCACCGGATAGGCGCGGACAATTCCGGACAAGACCGGGATGATTTCATCGGGCAGAAACCCACCGGGAACAGGTGTGCCCGTGGCCGGGGCAATGTCCGGGGCAAAACCATCCAGATCAATTGATAAGACAATCTGGTCACAGCGCATGGCCAATTGCATGACGGCATCTTGCACCGTTCCAGCGATATTGCGGCTGCGTAAATCTTCCATGCTGATGAGATTCATGCCAAGCGATTTGGCATTTTCAATTTCACCGGCATCAACATCGCGCAAGCCCAGATAGAGAACATTTTCAGGACGCAGCACCGGCGAGGTCACACCGGGGACCAGCAAAGTATCATCCAGCCCCAGCAAACTGCCCATCGGCATGCCGTGCAGTGATTTTGAAACAGAAGATTGCAAGCTGTGCAAATCAGGATGCGCATCAACCCAGATGACACCGATGGTGGCTTCCTCGCCCATCGCCATTTGCACACCGGCGATGGACCCGGCCGCCATGCTGTGATCACCGCCAATGGCAACAACGCGGTTGCCCTGACGCAGTTCAGCTGCAACATTTTCTGCCAGAACATGCAAATGCCACGCGACTGTTTCAAGACGCTCCGGCGTGCCCAATGCCGTCAATGGCACATGCGCGGTTTGACCATAGGGGCCGTTCCAATGCATTTCGGGATCACACGCCCACACAGCAGAAACACCATGCGCGTGTAGTTTTTCTGTCAGGCCCTGTTCATAACAATACACAGCGCCCAGCTCCGCCCCCGGTTTGGACGCCCCGGCACCACAGACATACGGGATCAAAGATACTGGATTCATAAAAACTGGATGCCCCCTGCACCGCGTTCAACGCCTTAACTTTAGGTGATTAAAATACGGCATGGTGCAGCGCAATTGCAAGCCCCGCCCCGATCTTATCCAGCCATGCGGCGCAGCAGGGCCGGCCAGGTGCCAAGATCAGACCAATCCAGATCAATCGGCATGACAAGGGTTTTATCGGAACGCTCCATCACCGCGACATCAATCGAACAGGCGGGTGCGGCGGCGAATTCAGGGCCCAGCGTAATGCAATCTGTTCCGCTATCGCTGTCTCGCCGGACGGATTGGGTAGCCATTTTGACCTGCGTCAATAGAGCAGGCTCAAAGCGTGCTAATTCCTCCTGCGCCGTTTGGGCGGATAATAAAAATATACCGCTGTTCCAATCGCAATCACCATTTTTAATGAGGTCCTTTGCAACATCATAGTCCGGTTTTTCGATGAAGCGTTCAATTTGGTAAATACCAGCATCCATCGCCTTACCACGGCGAATATAGCCAAACCCGGTTTCCACGCGGCGTGGCCGAATGCCAAAGGCAATAACCCATCCTTGCGCCGCCAAAGCTGCGGCACGCTCAACCGCAGCAAATAAAATTTCGGGATTGCGAATGTCATGATCGCTGGGCAGAATCAAAAGCAGATCAGCGCCATCATGCAGCACACTGGCCGCCGCCAAAGCCGGTGCGGTATTGCGCCCCACGGGTTCCAAAATGATCTGGCGCGGAGTGGTATCAATTTCAGCCATATCGCGAAGGGCGCGGTCACGCAGCGCCAGATTTAAAACCAGAACCGGAGCCGCCATGCCGCGCATACGGAGCATGGTTTTTTGTAACATCGACCCGCCGCGCCGCCATTTTAAAAACGGTTTTGGACAAGAGGATGTTGAAAAGGGCCGCAAACGCCGCCCCAAACCACCACATAAGACAACCGGAATGATTTTATTAAGCGGCATGGGTGATCACGCGCCGTCCGCGATAATCAAGAATGGCCCCACGAAGCCCGGTGTGAAAATCAACAGAAGGGGCCCAGCCCAAAGCCCGCAAATTTGTAGAATCCAGAACTTTGCGCGGCGTTCCATCCGGCATGGATGCGTCAAAATGGATTTGCCCGTGATAGCCAATTTCATCGGCAATCATCTGCGCCAGATTTGCGATGGAAATTTCAACGCCCGACCCAATATTCAACGGCATTGCCCCATCGTAATCATTCATCATGACAATCAGGGCCTTGGCCAGATCGTCGATATACAAAAATTCACGCAGCGGCGTTCCTGTGCCCCATAAGGTGACATGGTCTGCGCCCACACGCAGGGCATCATCGAATTTCATGATCAAAGCGGGAATGACATGAGATTGCAGGGCATCATAACGATCACCGGGACCATATAAATTGCACGGCATGGTGGAGATGAAGTTGCAACCATATTGGGTGCGGTAAGATTGGCACAGGGCAATGCCGGTAATCTTTGCCAAGGCATAGGCTTCATTGGTTTTTTCCAGCGGCCCGGTCATCAGCGATGATTCAGAAATAGGCTGGGCACAGTCACGCGGATAGATGCAGGATGAGCCAAGATAAAGAAGCTTTTCAACGCCCGTCTCCGCCGCGGCATCAATAACATTGGCGGCAATCATCAGATTATCATATAAAAATTCACCGGGGCGGGTGCGGTTGGCTTCGATGCCACCGACTGTAGCCGCGGCCAGAAAAATGGCATCCGGCTTATGACGGGACATCCATGTTTTCACCGCATCCTGATGGCGCAGATCAAGCGTTTTGCGGTCCGTTTCCAGCAAAGTGATAGCGGATGATGACAGGGCCCGCACCAGCGACTGGCCGACCATGCCGCCCTGCCCCGCGATCCAGATTTTTTTGAAGCTATTCCGCAGCAAGGCCCATACCCCACACGCCGCCAGACACTGCAATACGTTCCGCATCGACCATTTCGGCAACCAGTTGATGGAAATGCGTTTTCGCTGTCCAGCCAAGACGCGTTTTTGCCTTGGTTGCGTCCCCGATCAAATGATTGATGTCTGCGGGGCGGAAAAAATCCGGGTTGATTTTGACCAGAAGATCGCCACTGCGGGTGCAATGTCCGGTTTCATCAACACCTGTCCCGCGCCATTCAAGACTGCGGCCCAGATGGGCATAGGCAGCAATCACAAAATCACGCACGCTATGCGCTTCACCCGTGGCCAGAACATAATCATCGGGCGCGTCTTGTTGGAGCATCACCCACATGCCCTCAACATAATCACGGGCATGGCCCCAATCGCGGCGGGATTCAAGATTTCCCAGCTCCAGCACTTCCCCACGCGCAACAGCGCGGGCGATTTTGCGGGTGACGAATTCTTCGCCGCGCAGCGGGCTTTCGTGATTAAACAAAATACCGTTACAGGCGAAGATTCCATAGGCCTGACGATAGGTCTTCATCAGCCAATAGGCATAGAGTTTTGCAGCAGCATAGGGGCTGCACGGGGCAAAGGGTGTTTCTTCATTCTGTGGACCCGGCATATTGCCAAACATTTCAGAGCTGGAGGCCTGATACAGGCGCACGCGCTGTTCCATGCCGCACAGACGAATGGCTTCGAGCAGGCGCAGCGTGCCCAGACCATTCACATTGGCGGTTTGTTCCGGGACGATGAAGCTGACCCCGACATGGCTTTGCGCGGCGAGGTTATAGATTTCATCAGGCAGGGTTGTTTGCAGCAGGCGGATCAAACTGGCGCTGTCGGTCATATCACCCAGGTGCAGATGGAAATCACGATGATCGGCCAGATCGCCATTCAGGCGTTCGCGGTCATCGGTCGCGGCGTAACAGCGCATGCCGTGAACGACATAGCCCTGCCCCAACAAAAACCGCGCCAAAATGGCGCCGTCTTGCCCGGTGATACCAGTGATAAGTGCGCTTTTCCGGCCCATAATTGACCTGATCCGATGCATTTATAAATTGAGCTTTAAAATATGCCTTTGTATGCATGAATCATGCGCAAAAAGCGATCATTTTTGCATCAAAAAAGTGTAATTGCCGCTATTCCGCAGCTTCTGGCTGGTTGTTATTTTTCATATTTCTGAAAGGCCAGGCCAGCTGCTCGATAAACCGCGATGGCATCTGCTCGCTGATCCCGATATTGGCCGGGGGGCGGCGGTTTTCGTTGAACCATGTACCAAACAGCATGTCCCAAAGAACAACGTTTTCACCGTAATTCATATTCCCTTCGCGCAGATCACGGCTGTGATGCCAACGGTGCAGACCCGGTGTGTTGAACACATAAGACAACGGCCCGAAACGCATTTCAACATTGCAGTGCGTAAGAATACCAACATAAGCCGTAATCGCAGACAGCCATGTCAACACCTCCATCGGTGCGCCGACCAGCAGCAAGACAGTCATCCCCATCACGACACTTTTCAGGGAATCGATAAAATGGAAACGGCCTGTGTTGATGATCCATAATTTTGTAACGCTGTGATGGATGGCATGGAACTTCCAGAAGAACGGAATTTCATGCGCCATGCGGTGGCTCCAGTAGAGGGCAAATTCGGAAACAAAAACACCCAGAATAATCTGCGCCCAGAGCGGCCAGTCACGCGGCCAGATACTATGGCCGGGTTCAGACATTGGCGTGATGTAGCTGGCAAGGCCTATGGCGGAGCTGAAGACGATCAGGGTTTGCACGGTCCCCTTACTCATCAAAGTATGCGCGATATTGGCCAGTGTTTGCCCATCAGAAGGCATCCATTCCTGTTCATGCGGCATTTTGCGTTCCAACATGAATAAACATGCGGCCAGCGAAAAATAAATGACGTTAAAAGCAATCACCGGATGATCAACAGAAAAACCATAAGCCGTTCCAGCCAAGCACGATACCAGCAAAACAGGCCATGCCAGACATGACACAGCAAAACGCAACTTCGTATTCATAGTCCCCTCGTTAACTCAGCTATATTTCGCGATTGCCGCCGCAACCGTTTTTTTCAATTCCTCACCCAGCGGGTGCTCCTGGTTTTTCAGGTTCTGGCTATAGGCCACCTGCATCACATCGATATGCGCCTGAACGATAATAATTTGTTCCGGCAAGGACAGATCAATGTTCAAGATGTAGTCTCGCAAAGATTCGCCAAAATATTCCATCAGGTCAAAACCGAACGTCCCGGCCAGATCCTTGATCTGGTTTGCGGTGTTGGACATTTTTTGCGCAGTGTCTTTACGATTTTCCGCAGGCAGCGCCTGAACATCGACCCAGATGGCATTCAGCTCTTCCAGCGATTTTTTAATTTCTGCCGGGTACATATCAGACATTTTTTGAATAACCGCATTGGCGCGTTCAACGGCCTTCACGTCCAGCTTACCCGGACCCCCGCCATGCGTGCCGCCCGCCTTGATTTTCAGGCGATTGACACGGTTATAGATTTCTACTTTTGCATTTTCATCAGTCATTCTTATTGTCCTGTCATTGACGGTCTTAAAGTCTTTCATTGTGCTGAACAACCTGCTCAGTGTTCATCAGGCGGCGTTCCTCTTGTCTCCAGGGCACAATCTTGCGGCGGCGGTCGGGGCCAAAGAATGTTGCCGTTTTAACAAAGGGGCGTGGATTATCAATCATCGCCAGAATACGGGCCGCCATTTTTTCAGCGGAGATCGGTTTCACAAGCGCTTCGCTGGCGCCGTGATCGCGGGCAATGCCGACAATATCCTCACTGGTAAAGGCGCTGAGCAGCATAATCGGAGTAAAGCGTATCTGATCGCTTTGATGATTACGCACCCAGTCAATAAGTTCAACCCCGGACCCGTCTGGCATCATCCAGTCGGTAAGGATCAGATCAATGCCCTTTACACTGTTATTGCGGGCCTGTGACTGGGTAATCGTCAAAAGCTCAATCGCTTCGGCCCCACTATTGCAGACCATGATACCACCAATCCCGAAAGCGCGGAGCATTGATGCACATAAATCTTGCATAAATTCATAGTCATCCACCAGAAGAACCGTAAAGTTCTTGAGCGAATAGACGGCTTGCGCAGTTTGTAGCTTGGGTGTTTCCATGGCCTGTATCCTAGCGATTTACCGCCATTTTTTAAAGCCAGAATTGTTAGTTCCGACATTTTCGGGGATAACACTCCGGCATCAGATAAAAACCGAACCAGAACAGGCCTAAACGAGAAATCAGGGCACGGTGCTTTCGTGATGTTCACGGATTTGGCCGGTATCCATTTTCCGGCGATCTTCCTTGTTCCAATTCAGTTCGCGGCGACGGCGGTCGGGGCCAAAGAACGACGTGGCCTTCACAAACGGGCGCGGGTTATTGACCACGGATAAGATGCGGGATGCCATTTTTTCGGCTGATAAAGGCTTCATCAGCACTTCATTGGCCCCTGCGTCACGGGCCGCCATGACGGCGCGTTCATTGACGAAGGTGCTAAGCATGATAATCGGCATAAAGCGAATGGTTTCGTTTTTGTGATTGCGGATAAAGGCCATCAGTTCTGACCCCATACCGCCCGGCATCATCCAATCGGTCAGGACGATATCAATTGGTTTTGAACCACCGGACTGGTTCAGGGTGATAATCTGTTTTGCTTCCTCGCCACTGGAACACACAATCACATTGCCGACACCAAAGGCCCGCAACATTGATACGACCAGCGACTGGATAAATTCGTAATCTTCGACCAGCAGGATATTAAAATTCTGCAGAGAAAAAACAGTTTGGCCCGGGGCATTCGAGGAGGATGGTGGCGGTGTCATGCCTTTGATACAATTCTGGGGTACAATTCAAGGTTACATCTTGGTTTAAGTATACATCAAAAATTTAGACAAATTCAATCGCGCTTGCGCTTCAGGTCAATAAATACCTTGGCCCCGCCATCCGCAGATTCCAACAGGGCATTGGCCCCCACCTGCACCGGATGATCCGCCGTGATGATTAAACGGACCCCGCCCGTGGGCAAGTCTTCAACGCTGTAGCCCGCTATGAATCCAGCGGAATCCCCACCCCCTTTACGCGACAAATCCCATTTTACGCCCGGCAAGGTCACGCTGAAGCCCTGCGCATCAGAAGCCGGGACCAAATCATAGGAAACCGGCCCGGACAGGTCGAGCACAAGGCGCAGCCTGTCCGGGTGTTCCCCCATACGGAACCCGCGCAGCACAACAGACCCCGTCACAGCCGTACCCGATTCGGGGTGAGGTTTGGCCACTTCACCATCGATCCCTTCGCTCAATTGACTGTTGATGGTTTCTGCCCCGGCAGCGGGTTCCAGAAGATGAAGATCAATCCCCGATGCAAACAAATCATCAGGATCAACCGCAATATTTTGCGGGCGTACATCAATGCCATAGGACGGATCAACCCGCACCGTGTAAGAACCGGGCGGCACATATTCAAAGGTATAAAACCCGTCATAGGCTGATTCCGTTGACTGCACGACCACGCCGTTTGCATCGACCAGATCAATCCGAATACCCTGCACCGCACGGCCATCATAATAGGAAATCGTGCCATCAACCGCGCCCGTTTCAATGACCGGAAAATCAAATGACGGGAACGACCCCGGACGCAGTGATGCCTTATAACCATCCAGCAGCGAATGATAATAAGGGTCACCCAGCGATGCAGGGTCCAGCGTGATAACAGAATCACTGGTTCCCGTTCCGGCTTGCGTCGCCAATATTCCGTTTTCATCGGTTTGTGCGTTTGTGGGGCTGTTATTAACACGAATGCGGGCTTCGCCGACGGGGGTGTCGCCCTCACTGAACAGGCCATTTGAATCGTGGTCCATAAAGACTCGCGCCCGGGCCATGGCCGCAGACCCCAGACGTTCCGATGTCATGATGTACTGGCCGTCCTTGCCATAAGGACCAAGCGAGGTTGTCGCGCGCAGCGTGACTTGTGTGCCGTCCTGGTCCAGCCACAATGTTTCAAGACTGCCGATAAATTTTTCAAAATCATAATTAACCTGAAAACCACCACTGGAATCAGATTCTTCCATATCATGACGGGCAAAAAGCGAGGCCGAGAGGCGTTCGGTCGCCTGATAAAATAATTCCCCATCAAAGGCGCTCAATTGCTTTTCCGGGAAGACATCATAATCAAGCGTCGAGCGCAGCCGCCATTTTTTCATCCGCGCCGTGATGGTCAATTGCCCGGTCGTATTATCGTGATGATTATTGCTAAGATCTGTGCGGATTGAATGGGCCAGCCGCACCCCACCAAACCCAAGCGTTTGGCGTGTAGACAGATTTGTTTCAGTATCACCGTTGCGGCGTTTTAAATTTTCAAGATCAAGATTTAAACCGAGGGCCCCAAAAGGCAACATAATATTTCGCTGCACCCCGATTTCCGTTTTCCGCCTGAGCGCGAAAAAATCATAGCCCGCTTCCGGGCTTTCAAAATTGTTGAAGATCGCATTGTGCAAGTTCACCTTAAAACCCGCCAGATCGGTGATGAAGCGTACATCCAGCGCATTGCCGCGCTTATCGACGCCCCCATTGGTGCTGACATCTTGATAGGCTTCCGTTTGCAACGAACCAAAGGGCAGGACGGCTGATGCTCCCAGTGTCAAATAATCGCGCCGCGTGTGGTTTTGATCGGTCGGGATTGTGTTGAGCGAGCCATAGGCGGTGAGCATACGATTAAGGCCATAGACGACCTCCCCCGTCACAGCAAACCCATCCAGACGATCAACGCGGTTATCATCGCGCAGGCGAATGAGGTCTTCACCCGTTTCCACAGCCCCCAACGTGTAACTGAATTGCCCGGGGCGCAGCATGTTCGACCCGAATTGATAATTTTCCGTGGATTCACGCACCTGCCCCTGTGGCCCGTACAGGACAACGCGCATCTGGTTATTGCCGAAATTCAAAACGACATCTTCAAAACGATATTCACCGCGCACATCGACACGGCCAAAGGTGAGAAGCTCACCATTACGGTATAGCTCTACTTCCCACCCGATGGGGCCGGTGCCATCAATGGTGATCCGGTCAAATTCCCCGTCACGATCATTATTGGATGAGGTCAGCATCACCCCCCGCCCGGATGATCCGTTGCCGATCAAGGGGGAATGGCGCACACGTGTATCGCCAAGTTCGACCCGGCGCAGATCGAAGGGTAAAGGTTCTTCTTGCGTGGCGTCCCGTTCCAAACGGAACCGAATGACGTCGGGGTCAACGGTATCACCATCGCGGTAGCCAAAGCTGGCGGAGTAATTGGCGCTCATCCACGCAAGGTCCTGAACGCCCGTGACATTCATCATGCCTTCAAAATGACTGCCCCGGCTTTGGTAGCGATGCCATGTTTCAAAATCAGCGGCGGGCAAACCGTAAATGCGGTATTTATTGGATAGCAAAGTTAGATCGGTTGGCGTTGAGGCGGTTTCTGCACGACGGCTGGTTGTTAATTCCTGCATTTGTTTGCGAGCGATACGCTGCATAAAGGGCATTTTTTCATCGGCCATGACATCCAGCGTCAGGGCGGGAAGATTCACCGCCATGCCCACGGGCCAAATGCGATTTAAAATTTCCTGCTGTACATAAAGATCATTCTTATCCGCAATACCCGCAGGCAGGATGGCCGTATCGGGCAAGGTTTCGCGTTGACCACGAATGACCAGTTCACGCCGCCCGGTATCAATTAAAAAACTGTTTTCTTCATCCATCGCCCAACCACTGATAAGGCCACGGCTGAGATCGGGTTCGATAAAGAAATCAAAAACCCCGGCCAGTTCCATCAACGGCAAATAATTGCGGGCGCGGTATTGGTAAACAACAATACCGGATGACAGATTATGGGCCCCGGCATTGATCGCTAGGATCAAAGGCTGGGTGTCCTCTTCGGGGAGCGCACCACGTTGTTCGGCGGCAAAGGCGGGGGCGTGAAAAGACAGGCCCGCAACCGGCATAAGGGTCGCAGCAGATACAATAATCCGCAGGGCACAGCACGTGCCCGGTCGATAAAAGCGTAATAGACCCATGAAACCGGGGGAAAGGCAGGAAGGAAATAAATAAAATATACACGTATTAATATAGTGAAGTGGCCGCCTATATCTTAGCACGACTATATTCGCTGGCCAATCCTGAGCGGAGGTTTAAGGCAGGGTAATGCTCGCCTCGGCAATGGTTTTGCCTGAGAAGGCTGGGTCTTTATCCCCCGCCAGATAGGATACGCGCATCGATTGACATATCCCCGCCCCCTCGTCCGGAACCTTCACCTTAAATTCAAGGTGGCGGGTCGTGGTTTCGGTATAAACGGCAATACCGCGAATTTCATGGATAAGTTGCGGCGATGGCCCAGACAGGCAGGTGAATTGGAAATCACCATAGAGGCTGCGGTTGCCCTCACGGTGCAAATCCAGCGTCACGAAGAAATTGTCACCCTGCTGTGTCAGGACCGGGTTGGTAATGGTGCCGCTGGCGTTTGTTTTGCCCTGACGCACGATGACCGGGAAATTGGCCCCGGCCAGCATTTTGATCTGGATGCCTGTGGCGGATTCATCCACCGTCTGGGTTGCATCATCGGGTGCGGTGAATTTTATGGCGTCCTCTTCAGGGCGAATCCACAGATGAGAACGGTATTCCCCGTCAGCCAGATCGGCGGGTTTCCGCACCATCAAACGCACCTGTTGACTGCCCCCGGCAGGAATGGTGATACGGCGCGGAGCAAAAATGACCATGTTATCGGCCGGATTAAGGCCAGGAATTGTCTCGCCCTCTTCAACCGGGCTGAATGATTTTCCATCGCGCATTGTCATGTTGCGCCAGCTGATCCGGTATGTTTGCTCTTCATCGCTGTCATTGATGAGCGTCAAAACCTCGGTACGCTTTGACCCTTCAAAAACAACGCGTTTTATTGTCAGCTTGATCGCATGCGCAGCCCCGGCATCAAAAAGAAAGATGACCGAAACCAGCGCAAGCGCAGCCAAGATAGAACGCATAAGAGAAAGCGTCTTATTCATACATAGCTTCAACACGGAGAACACCCGTATACGTCCCGGCCTTCTGGCCAGCAGGAACGACCAGATCACCACCAATCGCTATGACATCAGAACCATTATTCAATGCGCTAACATAGACGCTAGCCCCTGTTGAGGAACCATCGCTCATGATCAAATTATTGACGGTCATGGTTTGGTTGCTGCCGTTACTGAGTGTGATGCTTGCTGGCAAGTGCACCTCATAGCTCGCATCCCCACCACCTGTCATGGAACATTGACCGGCTGTTGGCGCGCCTGCACCTGCCGCTGTTGATCCGCCATAGGTGGCAGCCCCTGTCGTGGGGACCCGTACAGTTCCACCCGATGCGCCGGGTAAAACAGTGCCGAAACTTAAGCTGCGTGTATTGCAGTTAAGGGTCAGTGGTTGAACGATGACGGCCTGTACGTTCAGATCGCTGACCGCGCTGCCACTGGCAAAAACGGCGGGCGATACGCTTAACGCAAGACAAAAAACAGGGGCCAAAAGATACGCTTTTGCTGATGACATCATAATAATATGCTCCGAACCGGCATTTCTGCCGCGATTTTAAAAATGGATTGTATGTTAATGACCCACATCAACCAGAAAATGCAGCCGTATGTCAAGATTTTCGCATTTCATTACATTAGGGGCGCTTAATATTTGATGATAATCAGGCCTGTAAAGGAATTGATTCTGACCGTCCGGCATGGAATGATGCCTGTCTTAAGCCCGAATAAGGGGCATCACGGCGCGATACGGACTTATTCCCTCTGGGTGCCCACGCAAGAGTAGAGTCAAAAAATGCCAACGTCTTTTCTGGAATTCATGGAATTGCTCAGCTATCTGGCAACCGTTATCGGTATCCCGCTGGCCATTTTGACATTCACATCGCAAGAGCGCAAAGAGCGTCAATCCGAACAGGAAGAAATCTATGACCAGTTGATGGATCACTATGATGACATCAAGGAAAAGCTGTTTGAATACCCAGAACTGGATCAACACGACACGACCCTGACTGACCCGGAATCAGCACGCCGTCAGCGCATTTTGTATGAAATGCTGATCAGCTTGTTTGAACGGGCTTTCATTTTGCTGCACGGGGAAACCGACCCGGCCTATCGCAGGATGTGGAACTCGTGGATCGATTATATTGAATACTGGACCAGCCGTCCGAATTTCCGCGAAGCCCTGCCCGATATGATGCGCGGCGAGGATCCGGATTTTACGGCGTTCATTGCAAAACTCACTGAAATGGATTTGAAACCTTGAAACATATCGACCTGACCGGAAAGCGTATCGTTGTTACTGGTTCTGCTGGTTTTATTGGTTACACCCTGACCCGCACCCTGTTGGAACAGGGCCATGCGGTATGGGGGTTTGATAACCTCAATGATTACTACGCCGTATCGTTGAAAGAAGACCGCCTGAAATCGCTGAGCGCGCATAAAAACCATGTCTTCCGCAAGGGGTCCTTGGAAAATGCCGCCGATGTTGCCGCGCTGTTTGCCGATGCCAAACCGGATATCGTCATCAATCTGGCGGCACAGGCGGGGGTTCGTTATTCCCTGACCAATCCGCAGGCCTATATCGACAGCAACCTGACCGGCTTCACCAATATTTTAGAAGAATCCCGCAAGGGCAATGTTGAGCATCTGGTCTATGCCTCGTCCAGTTCGGTGTACGGTGCCAATACATCAATGCCGTTTTCGGAAACCGATAATGTCAGCCACCCGCTGAGCCTCTACGCCGCCACCAAGAAAGCCAATGAGCTGATGGCGCATAGCTACAGCAATATCTATGGCCTGCCGACAACAGGTCTGCGTTTCTTCACGGTCTATGGCCCATGGGGCCGCCCGGATATGGCGATGTTCCTGTTTGCGAATGCGATCATGGAAGGAAAGCCAATCAACGTCTTTAACCACGGTAATATGCGCCGTGATTTCACCTATGTTGATGACATTGTCAGCGGTGTCATCGGTGCGGCAAAAACAGTGCCCGAAGCCAATGAAAATTGGGATAGCCTGAGCGCAGACCCATCATCCAGCCGCGTGCCGTGGTCGGTTTATAACCTTGGCAATAACAAGCCTGAAAACCTGATGAATGTTATTTCCCTGCTGGAAAAAGCATTGGGCCGTGAAGCGATTAAAAACATGCTGCCCCTGCAGCCCGGTGATGTGCCGGAAACCTGCGCCAATATTGACCGCGCCCAGCGTGATTTTGGCTTTGCGCCCAAGACCAGCGTTGAACAGGGCATCGCCAATTTCATCGACTGGTACCGCGCATATTATAAATAGCAAAACCGCCACCCGTTATCACAGGTGGCGGTTTTTAAATTTCGTAAGATCCTGAACGGAGATTACAGAGTTTTCAGATCGCCGGCAGATGTTTTGCCTTTGCTGGTTACCAGCTCATAGCTGACTTTTTGGTTTTCATTCAGGCCGCGCAGGCCAGCTGCCTCAACTGCGGAAATGTGAACGAAAACGTCTCCCCCGCCATCGTCTGGGGAAATAAAGCCGTAGCCTTTTGTTGCGTTAAACCATTTAACGGTACCGGTAGCCATTCTGGAAGTCTCCTTAAAATTCAGTCTTCATAAAGTGTTGTTTCGTCCACCCAACTCTGGCGGTCAATCCGTCAGATAAAGTATGACCGCAGGACGGTAACACGAGCCGTAAAACCCCGCAATCCGTGATTTAAACGGTGCAATTTGTGAAATATTATGTCGCAGAAATTTTTATTTTATGTAAAGAAAGCAGCCCCGCACAGGCGCTGTAGGGGGCTGTTTTCATGATGTCCGTCAAAAAATTACCTAGGGCGCGGGCATTTCCTGCGGTGCAACAGGAACCTCTTGGGCCTCAACCCGGAACTTCAGGGTTTTGTCCTCGCCGCTCAGAATCAGTGCGCCCGTTTCATCGAAATGATACGCGCTCATCAACACCAGCGCATCGACGAAACGCTGTTCTTGTTCCATCAAGGCCGGGGCGCAAGCCATCATCGTCATGGCGGCATTTGTTTTGATGCTGAGCGTCGCGTCTTTCAATTCATACCCGGCTGTATAACGGTTGCATCCGGAATGCCCCGATGCATTGCCCGCATCATCCAGCAGCAATGTCATGTGAGAGCTGTCAATGATCCCGCCATCATTCAGATCTTCCAGCAACCATGTAATACCTGTGATCTGGGCCGGGTTTTCGACTTTGACGTCATCAACAACATCAACCGGGGCACCTGTTCCGGCATCGGCCGTCTTTGCAATGCATTCTGGCCAATCCTGACCATCCAGCGTGATAAGCGCCGTATTACCCTTGCTCCAGAAGGTCAAACCGGGTTTATCAACAGCTTCATATTTTACACCGGATGCGGAAACAACGTCCTGCAAGGCATAGCTGACCCCATCATCAAGGATCAATTCAGGACCAGCGCTGCTGAGGATCAAACGCACTTCCTTTTCACCACACATATAAAGGACGCGGGTGGCCGGTGTTTCAGGCGCGGCACTATCCAGCGGCGCAGCGTCATTCAACACCGGGACTGGCGCCACGACCACCTCCGCAGCCTTTTGTTCGGCAGCAGAATCCTTTTTCCCATCATCACAGGCCGTCACAAGTATGAGGGGAAGCAGCAGGGATAGGGTCAAAAAGGACGGGCGCAGCATAAAATTCTCCATACGTTACAAACGTATGACTATAGCAATGATTTGATTTTAATCAAAGAAGCCCGCCCCCGGCCCCCGCCATAATGAGGATATGACAGAGATCGAAAGTCTGATGCTGCGTTATGTCGGAATATGCAACCGCGCTATAGAAGGCGCGGCAGTTCGTTTTCCATTCAGCGCAATAATCGCATCCTTAAGAAACGTCGAAAACCTGCATGTCCGGGTCCAGATTTGTGGTGAAGATCGGATCGATTATGTAGGCCTGTGCCTGTCACAAGGATATGTCAGCATATCACCGATCACACCAGAGCATTCCACAGCATGGTCAGTGCCCCGCTCAACCTTGCAAGACACCATCGACCGCGCCGTGTTTTACAGCGGTCATCCAGAACATCTAAATTGGGAATGGGTGTTAGGGGTGCTGGATCAGCCAGCCTTATCCTTGCACGGAAAAGTGGAGGAGCAAGCACCGCAGGCATAAATCGCGAGTTGGCTGATGGCATCCCCTTCAATCCGCGCCCCGGAAATACGAATGCCAGTTTCATCTTTTAAGCGGGTCAAGGCGCGCGAGAAGGTTTCGGGCTGCATCCCCAGACGCGACGCGATCAGCGTTTTATCATAAGGAAGATTAAGTGAAAACGGCCCCTGATTGCGCTGGTCCAGCAAGCGCAGCAGGAAGCAACCAATGCGTTGCGGTGCGCTTTGCAACTTCGTGTGTTCCAGTTCCTGATCCTGCTGGCGGCGGTATTGAACCATCACACGCAGCATTGCCAGTGCGAGGGCGGGGTCCTTGCTGATTTCATCGGACAACACCGCGATCGGCAAACGCAGCAGCGTCGCAGGCTCGATCACTTCGGCACTGAACGGAAAGACGTTTTCTTCAAACAGTGCCGTTTCACCGAATAAATGCCCGGCGGGCAGAACATCGACAATTGCTTGCATCCCGTCCAGCGTTTCGCGGTATAGCTTGACCCACCCCGTCAAAACCAAAAAGAAATGGTCAGCCCGATCGCCAGACAGAAAAAGAACCTTGCCCTTGGCATGGTGTTCTAACCGCGCATGTTGCGCCAGATGCTGCCGTTGCGCAGGCGTGCACTGGCGCAGCAACGGCACCTCAGCAAGGTGATGCATGTAATTCGACAACGTGGTGTCTGCATGAAGGGCGTCCATAGATACTTTTATAAAGGCCATAACGCATTGCGTCAAATTGCATGTGATTGACAAAAATCAATTGGGAATGGGTGCCATTTTGCAATGATGGCGGCACGATTAAGTCCCTGCCCCCATTTGAAAAAGGATCATATTCATGAAGAATATGCATAAAAATATACTCTGTTCTGCGCTTGGCGCGGTTTTCCTCTCAACCCTGTTTACCCCCTTGCCCGCCCATGCGGAATTAGGCGGTATCTGGGCGAAAGAACGGTTCCAATTACGTGTTCGCGCCCTTGGCGTGGTGCCAGAGGAAAGCTCAAGCGTCAATATCGGGGGCAATGTCAAGGTTGGCAATGCGCTTGTTCCGGAAATTGACTTGACTTATTTCCTGACCGAGCACGTCGCCGCCGAAATCATTGCCGGGACAGCGCGTCATGATTTGACCCACTCCAGCGGTGCCGATCTGGGCAAGGTATGGATTTTACCGCCTACATTAACCCTGCAATACCACTTCACCCCTGAAAACAGCTTCAGCCCTTATGTTGGGGCCGGCATTAATTACTCTATTATGTATGGCGAGGACACGGCATCTGGCTTCAGTGACCTTGATGTCGGCAATGGTTTTGGCACGGCCCTGCAAGCCGGGTTTGACTACTGGGTTGATGACCATTGGGGTTTGAATCTGGATGTGAAAAAACTATGGCTGAACGTAGATGCGTCGCTGAATCAGGGAACGATTCGCGCTGATGTCGATCTGGACCCATGGTTGATTGGCGCCGGGGTTTCATATCGCTTCTAAGCGGCCCCTGCATACACCGATAAACGGCTAAAATCAGCCACTTGCACCCCGCCCTTGACTTTAATCAAGGGCGGAGTCGTCATGACAGGGTATTTCACTGTTGATTACCCTCTAACAGACGGTCGCAAGCCATGTTGCCCACAATGTTATATGACGATACCTTCGTTGATCTTTCCCGCCTTCAGTTCGCGATGACCGCGCTGTACCACTTCCTGTTTGTACCCCTCACCTTGGGTCTGACATGGATTTTGGTCATCATGGAATCGGTTTATGTGATGACTGGCAAAGTCATTTACCGGGATATGACCAAATTCTGGGGGAAATTATTCGGCATTAACTTTGCGCTTGGGATTACAACGGGCCTGACCATGGAGTTCCAGTTTGGAACCAACTGGTCTTATTATTCGCATTATGTGGGTGACGTCTTTGGCGCGCCATTGGCCATTGAAGGGTTGATGGCGTTCTTCCTTGAATCCACTTTTGCTGGAATGTTTTTCTTTGGCTGGGACAGATTGTCCAAGGTTCAGCATTTGATGGCCACATTCTGTCTGGCCCTTGGCACCAGCCTATCGGCGTTGTGGATCTTAATTGCCAATGGTTGGATGCAATATCCGATCGGCGCAGACTTTTCCGTCGATACGATGCGCATGGAAATGGTCAATTTCGTTGATGTGGTGCTGAACCCCGTGGCACAGGCCAAATTCATTCACACAGTTGCCGCCGGTTATGTAACGGCCTGTATGTTTGTGATGGGGATCAGTTCTTATTACATCCTGAAAGGGCGCGATTTAGCCTTTGCCCGCCGTTCCTTTGCAGTGGCGGTCGGGTTTGGTCTGGCATCGATCCTGTCTGTGATTGTTCTGGGGGATGAGAGCGGTTATACGCTGGGCCACGCCCAAAAAACCAAGCTGGCGGTCATTGAAGCGGAATATGAAACGCAAGAGGCCCCGGCATCCTTTAACCTGATCGGGATTCCAAATGATAAAACGATGGAAGTCGATTATGCGATTAAGATTCCGTATGCTCTTGGCCTGATCGCCACACGGTCATTCGATCAGGAAGTCACGGGCCTGCATGACATCATCGCCGAAAACGAAGCCCGAATCTTGCGCGGGATCACGGCCCATGACTATATGGTCCGCATTCGTGCCGGTGATAAGTCCGAAACACTGCGTGCTGATTTCGAAGCTGTGAAGCATGACCTTGGCTATGGTCTTCTTCTGAAGCGCTATGTCGTGAACCCGTCCGATGCAACACCGGACCAGATCAAGGCCGCCGCACGCGATGCCATGCCTGCCGTGGCCCCGATGTTCTGGGGGTTCCGCATGATGGTGGGGATTGGCATTTATATGCTGGGGATGATTGCCATTGGGTTCTATTTCACAGCAAAGCGCGTTTTGGATAAGAAACGTTTTTACCTGAAGCTGATGGTTTTGAGCATTCCCGCCCCGTGGCTGGCGATTGAGCTGGGGTGGTTTGTGGCCGAATATGGCCGCCAACCTTGGGCAGTCAGTGATTTGCTGCCGACCTTCCTCGCCGCATCAGAACTGACCAAGGCGGATCTGATTTTCAGCATCAGCGGGTTCTTCCTGTTCTATACGGTCTTGTTGGTGATTGAGATGTGGTTGATGGTGAAGTTTGCCAAAATCGGCCCGAGCTCGCTTAAAACAGGTCGTTACCATTTTGAAAAGCAAGTGGCGGCTCCGGCCTACCCAGCAGCAGAATAATAAAGAAGGACTTCAACCATGTTGTTTGATTATGAAACCTTACGCGTGATCTGGTGGATTTTGATCGGCGCTTTGCTGATTGGTTTTGCCATTGCCGATGGGATGGATTTGGGGGTTGGAAACCTGCTGCCTTTCCTTGGCAAGCGCGACGAAGAACGCCAACAGATCATCGCCAGCATCGCCCCCCATTGGGATGGTAATCAGGTGTGGTTTATCACCGCCGGTGGGGCCATTTTCGCAGCTTGGCCGCTGGTCTATGCGGCGGCGTTTTCAGGCCTGTATATGGCGTTGCTGTTGGTTCTTTTCGCGCTGTTCTTCAGGCCTGTCGGGTTTGATTACCGGGATAAAGTTGAAGATCCGCGCTGGCGTACATCATGGGACTGGGCGTTGTTTGGCGCCAGTGCCGTGCCGTCCATCGTCTTTGGCGTGGCCTTTGGGAATTTGTTTTTGGGCCTGCCCTTCCATCTGGATGAATATATGCGTTCCCATTATGAAGGGTTCTTGTTGACCGCCTTCCTTCCGCTGTTGAATCCCTTTGCCTTGTTGTGCGGGATTATCAGCTTTGCGATGCTGTCCACCCATGGTGCGGTGTGGTTGCAAATGCGTACCGATGGCGCAGTCCAAGAGCGCGCTCGAAAAACCGTCCGCATTCTGGCCCCCATTACCATTATCGGTTTTGCGGTGGCGGGTTTGTGGATTGCCTATGGCATTGACGGGTTCCATATCGTGTCGCAACAAGCCCTTGATTCTGACTCAACGCCGCTTGAAAAAGTAGTGGAGCGTGCCCCCGGTGGCTGGCTGGCCAATTACAGCCTTTACCCGATCACCATCGCCGCACCGGTGATTGGTTTTGTCGGGGCCATTTTGACATTGCTTCTGTCCATGTTGCACCGTCCGGGCAAAGCATTCTTGACCAGTGCGTTGAGCGTCGCAGGGATTATCGGCACAGCGGGCCTCTCCCTGTTCCCGTTCATCATGCCATCACGGACCATCCCCAATTCCAGCCTGACCATCTGGGATGCGACATCCAGCCATTTGACATTGACCATCATGTTCTGGGTTGTCTTGTTCTTCCTGCCTGTTGTTTTGGGCTATACCGCGTGGTGCTATATCCGCATGTGGGGCAAGATTCGCATTCCCGACGACACACACCCTAAACAATCAGGCTATTAAACCTAGGAAAGGATACATTATGTGGTACTTTACGTGGATTTTAGGCCTGACAGCCGCGCTGGCGATCGGCATCATCAATGTTATGTGGTACGAGGCGGAGGATGCCTATAAAAACTTCGACGATGAAGACAGAGGCGACAACCGAATCGCCGACCCGGAATAATGAGGCGTTTTTAAAACGCCATAAAAGCGATTCCGGGCCCTATCTGACCCGCGCATCCAGCGTTCATCTTCTGGCGTCTTCTATTCTCATCGCGCAATGTTTCTGTCTGGCCTATGCCATCAACGCCGTGTTGTTTGAAGACGCTAATTTTAATGACATCCTTCCCTATCTGGGGTTATTTCTGGGCTGTGTAATTTTACGCGCGGGCCTTGTCTTTCTGGCGGATCAATGGGCGTTTTATGGGGCGGGCCTGATCGTCAATAAACTGCGCCATGATTTATTCGTCAATCTATTCAAACGCGGCCCCGTTAAAAACGAACGTGAACAACCCGGCGATATCGCTCATTTATGGATCGAGGGTGCGGAATCTTTACGCACCTATTACGCCCGCTATATCCCCGCCCGCATGACCATGGCGTTTTTGCCGATAGCGATTTTATTGCTGGTCTTTCCGGTGGACTGGATTTCAGGGATTGTCTTTCTGGTCACGGCCCCCCTGATCCCCTTCTTTATGATTATGATTGGTAAGGGCACGGAAGCCTTGAACCGCCGCCAATGGAAACGCTTAAGCTATATGAGCGGTTATTTTCTGGACCGCATCCAGGGCCTGACGACATTAAAGCTGTTTAATGCCGGACGCCGTGAAGTCGATATCATTGCCAAAATTTCCGACGATTACCGCCTTGAAACAATGCGCGTCTTGCGCGTGGCGTGTTTGTCATCCTTGATGCTGGAATTTCTGGCGACGATCAGCATTGCGATTATCGCCGTTCTGATCGGATTCCGCCTGTTATGGGGGAACATCGATTTCCTGCCTGCTTTCTTTATTTTGCTGCTGGCCCCGGAATTTTATATGCCGCTGCGCCGTATGGGCGGGTTTTATCATGCGCGGATGGATGCCGTTGCCGCATCGGAACGCTTGGCGGTTTTATTGCAAGGCGCAGAAGATGCCTCCGCACAACACCACAGCGCGCCCCTGCCCGACCAGTTCAAAATTACCTTTGAAGACGTGTCCTTTTCCTATGATGGCGTAACCCCGGTGCTCGACCGCGTCTCCTTCACCCTCAATGCGGGTGAACATATGGCGATCATTGGCCCATCCGGTGCAGGGAAAAGCACAATTCTTTCCTTGCTCTTAGGCTTCATTGAACCAAACGCAGGGCGCATCCTGATCAACGATATACCCTTGCCCGACATTGACCAACGCGTCTGGCGCACGGCCTTGTCATGGGTTCCACAAAAACCGCATATCTTCAACCAAACCCTGCTGGAAAATTTAACACTGGCCAAGCCGGACGCCCGGATGGATGAAGTTTTACAACTGGCAGAGTCTTTGCACGTCACCGACATCGTCCGCGATTTGCCGCAGGGCTATGACAGCATGCTGGGGGAAGACGGCGCAAGGTTGTCTGGTGGACAAATTCAGCGTATTGCGCTGCTCCGCGCGTTGCTGCGCCCATCGGCCCTTATGTTGATGGATGAACCAACCGCCAGTCTGGACCATAAAACTGAAACCGCCATCCGCAGCGCCATGGACACCCTGTCTAAAGGCCGCAGTGTTTTAACAATCGCCCACCGCCTGCACACCGTGCGGGCCATGGATAAAATTATCCTGCTAAAGGCAGGCCGCATTGTTACCATCGACACGCCAGACTCCGTACTGAAACACCCAGAGCTGCATGATACCGCGTTGGAGGTGCCGCTATGCTAAAGCACTTAAAACACCTCTACAGCCTGTCTGGTCCGGTGCGCGGTATGGCGGTGCTTGGCATTTTCTTATCCGTTATCACAACCCTGTCCAGCGTTGCCCTGATGGCTGTATCGGGCTGGTTTATTGCAGCGATGGCGTTGGCCGGTGCCATTGGTGCATCGATCAATTACTTCACCCCTGCGGCGGGCATTCGCGCCTTTGCCTTATCGCGTACCGCCGGGCGTTACGCAGAACGCTTGGTCAGCCATGACGCGGCGCTGCGTTTTATTGCCACTTTCCGCCCGTGGCTTTTTGCCCGCATTGAATCCTTGCCGCAAGGTGCACTTGATTTCCTGCATTCTGGATATTTAATGGAATCCTTACGCAGGGATTCAGACCGCATTGAAAAATTCTACCTGAATGCCATTATGCCTTTGGCCACAGCGTTTATTTCTGCGTGTTGCGTGGCGTTGGCCCTGTTCTTTTATGATCCGCGCATTGCGGCATTGTGGATTGCAGGCGCCCTTCTGGCCGGGCTGGTCGTTCCCATTCTGACCCTGCACAACACACGAAAACCCACTCAAACACAGGTCGATGGCAGCGCGGCCTTGCGCATTCAAGGCGTTGATTCCTTACAAGGCATGAGCGAATTGCTGGTTTATGGCCGCGACAGCGAAATGCTTGACCGCATGGACCGCCAATGGGACGCCATGGAAACAGCCCAGCAAGCCCTGAACCGCCACGATTCCCTGGCGCAGTTTTATCAGGGCATTATCATCGCGGTTCTTATGATTGCTGCCATATCCATCGCCATGATTTTTTCAATTGGCGATCATCAAGCTTTGGCGATGTTACCGCTGATGATGATGGCGTGCCTTGATATGATGCTGCCCTTACCTGCCGCGCTGCAAATTGTCGATGAAACCCGCCATGCCCTGAAGCGGGTTTTTGGGATTATCGATCAGAACGATTCAAGGGACACGAGCGACACCCTATCGGCCAGCATCACATTTAAGGACGTATCCTTCCGCTACAATGCCCACAGCCCCCTTGTTTTGCACGACATCAATTTTACCATTGCGCCGGGCCAAACCACCGCCATCACCGGCGCCACGGGGTCTGGAAAATCATCGATCATCAATTTGATCAGCCAATTGCACCAACCAACCAGCGGAACAATTTCAGGTATAAACCCCCATGCCATCACCGTGGCACGGCAACGCCCCTATATTTTTGCTGGAACGATCCGCAGCAATTTAATGCTGGGTAATCCCGATGCATCACCACAGGAATTGAATGAAATCTGCGCCATCACCGGATTGGATCAAGTCATTGCCGCCCTGCCGGATCAATTCGACACCTTTATCGGCCATGGCGGCATCACCCTGTCCGGCGGACAGACCCGCCGCCTGTCAATCACACGTGCGATGTTAAAACCCGCCAATTTCCTGATTCTGGATGAGCCCGATGAAGGATTAGACCAAAACGAAGCCGCCCAGATGCTGGACCGCATTATCGTGCATGCCAAAGCAGCCCAACAAACCCTGATCATCATCACCCATACACCGCTGCTGTCCCAAAAAATGCAGCAGAATATTATTTTGAGTGAAGGGCAGATTGTTGCCCTGCATAAAGTCTCTATTTAAAATGCTTTTATTTATAAGGGTATAGTGGCTTTTGCACGCATTGACCCACGTTATGACCATAAAATTCCTTATGCACTCCTTATATCTTTACCACCATTCCCGGATCGCGCCCTGACCCGGGCGCATGCCAGTCTGAGATGATCCGCAATAAACAATTTATTTAACGCAAGGATGAATAACAAATGCTGCGCAGACTGATCGGTTCAAGGAACCCCGTATATGTTTCTATCCCCGCACTTGAGGACGATTTTTCTTGCAATGATTTTCACCCAGCCCTTTACGAGTTGGCTGCCTTGAAGGAAACCATATCAATCGACTAAACAACCCGATAAGGAGAGAAAAATGGGAATCATAGACAACCGTACATCCGAGTTTCTGAAGAACCTGACTTTCTTTTCTGGCCTGCCGAGCGCCGATATGAATGCCTTTATCGACGCCGCGAATCTCCGTAATCATGCCAAAGGCGCCGGACTGTTCCATCAGGGCGATATAGCCGATTCTTTCTTCGTCATCATAAGCGGATGGATTAAACTGTACCGCAATACAGCAGAAGGCGATGAAGCGCTGGTAAGTTTGTTCACACGCGGTGATGTCTTCGGCGAAGCAGCACTTTTTAATAACAGCACCTATCCGGTTTCAGCGCAGGCCATTGAAGAAGCCTGCATTCTGGTGATTCCTGAAGCAGTCCTAAAACATCATGCCAAAAAAAATCCTGATATAACCACCCGTATGCTGACATCCTTGTCACAGGAAATGCAAAGATTGCGCCGGCAGAATGAACAGATGGCTATCATGAGCGCCCCACAGCGCGTTGCTTGTCTGCTGCTGCAGCTCTCATCCCATATGATTGGCAGTGGCGGAACGATGACATTTCCTTACGATAAATTCTTGGCCGCAGCGCGCCTAGGCATGAAGCCGGAGACATTTTCACGAGCGCTAGCGCAGCTTAAGCCTTATGGCGTCACGACAAAGGGGACTGAAATTAAAATTGAAGTCTTTGCGAAGCTGGTGAAATTCAGTTGCGGCCATTGCACCGCATTACCGGGAGAATGCACCGGATGCCGCGTGGATACAGCCTGTCCCTTGCAAACCCTGAAGGATCAGAAAACCATTGCCATGCACTGATAAGAGTCAGGGCACTGACAGGGCATCAAAACATTTCATTTCTTGATTTTCATCAAGGGGGCAATCCAGAAGCCATGCTCGGATGACCTTATAAATTGAAATTATCAATGTTTGTCAGAAAAGGAAAAAGCCATGACAATGCGCGAATTGATCCACTGGAACCGTCCCACCAATATTTCCATCAGCGAAGGCGGTCTCGGCCTGTCGCTAGCAAGCCTGCAAGAGGAAATGAATCGCCTGTTTGAGCATTTCTATTCCGGCACACAGGTTCGTTTAACCGACTGGGATAAGGCGTCGGTTTCGGCTCCTGCTGTTAACATCTCCGAGAACGGAAAAGCTTTCAAGGTCAAGGTTGAGCTGGCTGGTATAAGCCCGGATGATGTCGAGCTGGAAATCACCGATAGCTACCTGACCATCAAAGGGGAAAGAGAGGAAGAAACAAAAGAGGAAGGTGAGAACTATCTCCGTCAGGAAATTTCTTACGGTTCTTTCTACAGAACCATCGCCCTGCCGGAATCTGCAGACAGCAAGAGAGCGGAAGCATCCTTCAAGAACGGTGTTCTGACCATCGCTGTGCCAAAAAAAGCAGAGGCTGTGCAGAATCCTAAAAAACTACAAATTAAAAAGGCCGCCTGATATCCGAAAAGGCCGTCAAAGCCATAAGCCTGTGGAGCGCCCGTGAAGGACGCTCCACTTTTGGGAGGATAAACCGCAAACCCGCTTCACCCATCACAGAAAATGAACAAAGCCATGAAGACAACAAAAAACAATGATAATTCACCTATACCTCATAAAAAGCCCGTCATCTGGGTTCTGGTTGCCGATAAACATGTAGCACGCCTTTTCAGAAAAAACGGCGTTGGTATCGAGCCCTTTGCAGAAATAAAGCCGATGCAGCATGACAGAAAAGATCTCACAAACAAATCGGTGGGCCGCGTCGTCAGTTCTGGTAGCGCTACGATTCATCATAAATACGAGGCGCATATGAATGAAAGTCGCAAAGAGGCATTGTCTTTTGCCCATGAAATCGCAGACTGGCTGGATGAACCTGCAAGAAGCAATGATTTTGACAGGCTTGTGCTTATTGCAGCACCGCAAACTCTGGGAGAGCTGCGCAAGATATTAAGCAAGCCGGTACAAATGCGCATTGTTACGGAAGTGGACAAAGATCTGACGAAAATGAGCGACAAGGATTTACAGGTGGAACTGGAAAAAATTGTATGGCTCTAATCACCTGCGTGTTTTTCTGAAGCAGGGACTGGGGCTGAATTTACGAATAAGCTCTTCACTGTCCTTCAGTGCTGCGGGATAATGGCTGATAATAATCTATATGATTTTTGCCCGCCGTCCTGCGCCAGCGCAGCAGAGCTCGACATCAGTACCGCGACCATCGCAAATTTTACAATATGTCTTTTCATCATACGACCTTTCTCATGCTGCTCATCATCCATATCTGTTTTTCATGCTCCCGCACGCGCCCGATCAAAAGATCAACCGTGACATCGTCGTTGGCCTGGTTGGCAACCTTGATGCCCTTTTTTGCGCGCTCGGCCATATTTTTGTGATCTTGGATTAAAACATCCAGAATGCCATTCGCATCAAGACCCAGCACCGGATCATCAATCGATGTCATTTGGGCAAAAGTTTTCGTTCCACCCGGTGGGTGGTCGCCCAAAGCACGCACACGCTCGGCCACAACATCGGCCGCCTCGAACAAATCCGTGTATTGTTTTTCAAACATTGAGTGAAGCGCTGGGAATTCCGGTCCCATCACATTCCAGTGAAAAAAGTGCGTTTTAATCATCAGCGCATAGGTATCACCGAGAAAACTCTTCAGAAGGTCAGTAGATATCATAGCGCTATTCCTTTTTTCTGTCCGTAAAGCGGGATCTTATGCACATGGACATCATGTGCTGCATGTCGTTTCAAAACTCTCAGGGCAATATCGTTCATATCCGGCTCCCGCAGATGCACCCACAGCAGAAGTCCCCCCATATCAATCTGTTCTTGTATATATTGCGCATGATGTCGGGCAATAATCCGCGCAAAAATTGTGCCGATGGACGCACCTATGCTGCCTGCCGCTGCCGCCGCCGTGATGGCAGCCAACATCGTGCCGCCCGATGCAACGACCACGCCTGTTGCAGTAGTCGCTGCCACATACATGGGGAATGCAATAACAGATCCTTCAGCTTCCCCCAGGGTTTCATTGGGGATAAATATAGTACGCGGCGCGTCAGGATCGTCTTCCGCTTCCTGGATTTTCCGGTATCTGTGGCCAAGCTTTGTCTCCACAGCTTTTTCATCGGCCAGAACGCTCAATTCTTGCCGCATAAAACCGTTGGACTGAAGATCATCAAGTGCCGCTTGTAAATCATTAGCATCTGTAAATACAGCAACCGCCTCATGAACACACTCTGGATCCAATTCGTTCATAGCCCACCTCTAATCCGTTGCCCGATCACAACACCATTCTTCCTTGGCAAGAAGCGCGACAGAATCCTCTTGTTTTTGCATGATGACCCGATTCTTGACTGCCTTTGATAAGTTGCGCCCAAGAACAGTTTTTCCTATCAAAAAACGTGGCGATGCATAATCAGTTTTCAGTGCTGCTACATTTTCGTACATGGCTTAATATCCCTCCCTATGCTGCATTATCCCAGAAAGCCGATGGAACAATTGCGGGAGACCTGCTTTGCAGTGCATCGTTCATTTGTTTCTGCCAGTCGAAAATCGGTCTCCACCACAATGAATTGGGAAGCTGGTCTTGAGCTTTATGAATGGCGATCTTCTCGGCTATCATCCCTCTCCTTTTTTTCATGTTCTAGGATTACAAGCCCAGAACAACATGGCCTCAGCAGTGATGAATTGATTTAAATCAAGATTCGTGACTTAAATTTTTTGATAAAAATCAAGAACCACAGCCAGCGTTCGTGCTTCACTACCTAGATCAGCGAACACATAGATAAAAAATCCCACAAAATACAAGGAAAAGAACCATGAGAAACGCAAAAGTAAAAGACCTTATGACATCAGAGGCTGTGCTGGTTACGCCAAATGCTACATTGCAAGAAGCCGCCACAAAAATGAAAGATGTCGATTGCGGTGTCCTGCCGGTGGGCACGCTCGATGATGTACAAGGCATTATCACCGATCGCGACATTGTCATCCGTGCCGTTTCCAAAGGCAAAGATATTACTAAGGAAAAGGTAATGGATTATATGACAACGCAGGTTTTCGGCTGCAATGAAAATGACACACTGGAAGACGCCGCAGAGAAGATGCGCATGCACAAGGTCAGTCGCCTCATCGTCAAAAACAGCAAGGGAACAGTCAAAGGCATACTATCATTTGGCGGGCTCCTGCGGAAACAGGCAGATGCCGAGGAAATCGCTAATATTGTTAAACACGCAACAGGCACGAGATTGGCCTAAACAGGCTGCACTGCCTTTGGAAACACGCCATGGAACAGATGATTGAATTTACAGTCAGCGTCAGTTTTATAATCATCGGCCTGTCCTGTTTGTTCCGGTTTGCCTTTGTTGCTGACGCTGATCGGTATCGGTGGCATGCTGGAAGGAACACTCTATCTCCTGTTTCCTGGCGCATTACCGCGTATCCTGTCATATTACGCACCGCGCTATAAAAACATTGCTAGGCTGTTTAGCCTCGTGATGATTCTATTTGGTGCCATCATCTTTTATGCGTGGTGCAAACAAACCGGTTATTGAAGAAAGAAAACACTTATGTCTCCCAAGACCATTCTTGTCCTCTATAGCGGCCACGATCAGGATCAGGCAGCACTGGATTATGTTTTCAATCTGGCGAAAATGTTTGATGCCCGCGTCGAAGGCTGGCACATCGCGCCCGATCCTGAAAATATCATCGTGCCTTATGCAGCTTATGGCGTGATGCCAGTTTACCCGGAAGCCAGCATCCGCGAGATGGAGACAAGCAACGAGGAAAGCCGAAAAATAGCAGAGACCAAATTCCTGCTAACCGTTAAGCAAATGAAAGCCAATAACGCATCGTTTCATTCGACCGTAGGCAGTACAGAGGAAATTCTGGCTGTGCGCGGCCGAATCGCCGACCTGATCGTAATGCCGCGCACGGATGAGAATGTGAATTACACGAACGCCGCCCAGGGTGCGGTGTTCGGCAGTGGCCGGCCCGTGCTTTTGATTCCGCCAGGTAAGCATGTAAAAAAGTTCAGCGGAAAATTTTTAATCGCCTGGAATGGAAGCCGTGAGGCCGCCCGTGCCGTTGCCTTTGCGCTGCCTTACATGAGACATAACAAGGTTTCAATTTTGACCAATCAAGAAGGAAAAAAATTTCCGCTATCCGCCAGTGACCTGAAACCCTATCTACGGCATCATGATATACACGCAGAGATCCTGGACCATATGGATGAAGGATCCCCACTTGGCGCAGCAATCCTGAACACAGCAAGGATGATAGATGCCGACATGATCGTCATGGGAGCATGGAGCCACAGCAGAATCCGTGAGTACATCATTGGCGGGGTAACAGACTATATGATTCACAACGCTGATCTTCCAGTGCTTATGGCCCATTGACCTCCATGCATTAGAACGAAGATATCCGTGGCGTTTGCCGCCACAGGTCTCAAATCTTTATTGCCGGTACTGGCGTCGCTGGGAACCTGAATTTCTTGATAAAAATCAATCTGCGGCACAATATTTCCTATTGTGATGGGATCATGCAGAAAAAACAACACATCGGGGAAAGCTATTCTCGATAGATATCTGGGCTATACCGTATACACAGATGATGAAATTAAGAAACATCACAAGCCAAGAAATAAAAACTGAATTTTATTAAACAATCTTTCCATCCACCAGGTGAATGCGGCGATCGGCCATTCCGGCAAAATTCATATCATGGGTTACAGCGACCACCGCCCGGTTTTGTTGATGCGCAAGATTTTTTAAAATATCCTGCACAACCTTGCTAGAAACTGTGTCTAGATTGCCTGTTGGTTCATCTGTCAAAATTAGCACCGGATCATTCGCCAGTGCACGCGCCACGGCTACGCGCTGGCATTGCCCACCTGACATTTGCTTGGGGAGCTTATTGAGCTGGTCTCCCAGGCCAAGTTCACTCATAATTTTTTCTCCGCGCGCCCGGCGTTCTTTTTCACTCAGTTTGCCCAGCCTTCGCATTGGTAGCGTAACATTCTCCAGCGCAGTAAATTCAGGCAACAAAAAATGAAACTGAAACACAAAGCCCAGCCGCTCCAGTCGCAGATTTGCCAGTTCTTCTTCATCCATGGCTGCCGTGTCTCTGCCCTCGATCAGAACAGAGCCTTGCGTCGGCTTGTCCAAAAGCCCCAGCAAATACAACAGCGATGATTTCCCTGATCCCGACGGTCCTGTAATAGAAATAAACTCACCTGCCCTGAACGACACGGAAACATCACGCACCAATGTGACAGGAATCTCGCCCGGCAGAATGCGGGTAATATTCCGGGCTTCGAGCAAGACGCTCATTTACATCCCCCCGCGCAGAATATCAACCGGCAAAACTTGTGCCGCCTTACGCGCCGGGAGCCAGGCAGCAAGTATAGCTGCTGTAAGCGCAAAAGCGGAGGCAATCAAAAATTGAGGAACACTCCAGTCTAGCGGCATATTGATGACCTCCGTTGCGCCCGGCGGCTTGAACCGGACCTGCATCAGGGCATACATCAGCGCACAACCTAGCGGCAGCCCGGCAAAAAGACCCGCAATGCCAAGCACAATTCCCTGAATAAGAAAAATCTGCTTAACATCAGAAGCGGTGAAACCCATGGATTTCATGATGGAGATATCCCGGTGCTTTTCCATCACAACAGTCGAGATAATGTTATAAATTCCAAAAGCTGCAACAATCAGAACAGCGCTAACAACCGAATACATGATGATATTGCGGATGACCAAAGTATTTAGTAAATCTTCCGATGCCTCCTGCCACGAAACCGATTTATAGCCAATCCTAGCCTCAAGATCCCGGGAAAAATAAAAGGCATCATCCGGATTATCTAGCTTGATGATAATTGAGTTGGCACGATTCGTCCGGTCCAGCATGGATTGCACCCGCTTAATATCGACGAAAGCCTGTACTTCGTCGTATTCGGAGCGCCCGGTGCGAAACGTGCCGATAATACGAAATACCCGCACCTGTCCTGTAGAGGCAGCCAATGTAATATTGTCACCAAAGCTTAAAGATAGCTTGTCCATCAGAGACTGGCCAAGGAGAATGCCGTTCCGGTCAGCGATCAGATCATCAACGCTTCCGCGGATCATGTCATCTTCAATTGTGGTAATATCGCGCAAATCTTCTGGTATCATTCCGTTCAGCGTAACATTGACATCCTTTCCAGCAAAACTGAGCAAGGCCTGCCCAGTTAAAACAGCAGATGCCAGAACGCCCGGCATACTTTTAAGATCCTCCAGAATTTTTTTATAGCCACGAATGCCACGCGTTTCGGTAAGCGGCTTGACGCTGCGCAAATCAATCAGACCATGCGGATATGCAGCAGAAACCGGCTGCCGTTTTGCGGCCCTGAAATCATCAGAAACAGTGATATGCGGGGCACTATCGATCAGTTGCTTAATAAAATCCTTTTGTGACCCCTGCATGAGCGATGAAATTGCAAGAAAAAACGCCACACCGATAACGATTCCCATTACAGAGACAACGCTCTGGCGTTTGCGGGACAGCAGATGTTTGAGGGCGATAAAGACGGCTATATTCATGGCCGTATGTTCCAACTCCTAAGACGGGTTGTTATTTCCATGCCTTCCTTTAAATCCGTCAGCGGGCTTTTGATAACAAAATCGCTTTCCGATATACCGCTTAGAATTTCGACCGTATCAGCATTTTTTGCGCCTGTTTTAACGGCTTGTCTTTCAGGAAGACCTCCGTTAACAACCCATACTGTTTCATCCTGCATCGCACTGACAGGAAGAAGAATTGCATTTTTATCTTCGCGGATAATAATATTAGATTCAGCAGTCATACCGATCATGAGTTTGGTGTCCAGCGGCAACCCAATGCGCACACGATAACTGCGGGAAACTGGATCACCTTTTGGCGTTATGCTTTGTACCACACCTTCAAACTCTTCGCCGGGAAAGGCATCAGCACGGATCAATGTTTTTTGGCCTGGCTCAACAAGTGCGATGTCTTCTTCATCCACTTCTGCCACCACGCGCATTGAATTGCCCGCCAGCCAGAACACAGGCTGTCCGGCGATGATTAACTCTCCGATCTCTCCGTCGCGGCGGATCACTGTACCATCATCCGGGGCCAGCAATGTCATGTAGCTCAGGCTGGCGTTTATTTTTTCCACGACAGCCTGCGCCGATTGCAGCTCTGTTTTTGCCTGATCAAAAGACTGGCGAGAAACCGCACCGCCTTCTACCAATGCCGCCTTGCGATCATATTCCTTTTGCGCGAGCTCGGCTCTGGCCTCAGCATCCACAAGCTCTTTTTTGATATCCGTATCCTCCAGCCGCGCCAGAACGGCATCTTTATGAACACGACCTCCCTCATCGGCCCAAAGCTCCATCAGGCGTGAGGAAATGCGTGGCGCAACTGGCAGCATAACCGTAGGCTCCACCGTGCCGGTGGCATAGACGGCCTGCACGGCCGGGCCACGCATAGGGTGGACAACGGTTATCGTCTTCAACCCACGCAAAGCATAAAGGCCCGCCACAGTAAGAACCGCAACAGCCAAGACAGTAACGACCAGAAATTTTGAAATCTTCTTTGTCATACCACTACATTTAAGCCGCCTTTGATTTGTGAGCAAGCGACAAGTCAGCGATAACCAGCCCCTTCATTGTCATATAAGAACAACATTAATTTGAAAGGATACCCTTCTTGATAAAAATCAATGCGCTTTGTACAGCACACCCTAGTTTATGACGTATGAAAAACATAGCGGTCATCCTTGGCCATCCCGCAGGAAAAGAGGCCAGTTTTTGCGCAGCCCTCGCGAAAGCCTATGAAAAAGGTGCGCGGCAAGCTGGTCATGCCGTATCCTTTATTGATATTGGCGGGATGGATATCCCCTATCTAAAAAACCGAAGCGATTATTACGATCCGGGACTATCTGCGGAAATAAAGACAATACAAAATAAACTAAACGCAGCCACCCACTGGATTATCATCTATCCGTTATGGCTTGGGTGTATGCCTGCGAAGTTGAAAGCCTTTCTGGAATGGGCCTTATCTCCGGGTTTTGCCTATGATACCGCACACAAGAAAAACCCCTTATCGCAAAAGCTTTTGAGGGGAAAATCAGCCCATGTCATTGTCACCATGGGCATGCCCGGCTGGTTTTACAAATGGTTTTATCGAGCACATTCCCTAAAGGCATTTGAACGCAATATGCTAAAATTTTGCGGTATCGCGCCGGTACGCAAAACGGTTTATGGTTTTGTTGAAGCCGTGTCACAAGACGTGCGCCAGAAATGGCTCATGAAAATGGAAAATTTCGGGAAATACGGAGTTTAAATTATGGACGAGCCCGTCTCTGTATTCAGAGAAATGGACCGCTTATGGCAGACGGGGCTAGCGCGCTGGACGCACGGCATCAGCCCGGGGGGTGTCGGCACCGTGTTTTATTCCTGGGCAGCGCATCTGGCCCAATCACCGGGGAAGTGTCTTGAGATCTTTTCATATCCCGCGTTGCATGCGCAGGATCTTGCCCACCGCATAAGCTGTACGCGTGAAGAAGCCGGGCTCTGCGCCGCTGATCCACGATTCAAATCTGAAAGCTGGGAATCTTGGCCGTGGCGCCTATACGCTGAAAACTTTCTGGCCATGGAAAACTGGCTTCAGGACGCCGTAATCCATGTGCCGGGCATGGACGATCACGAAGAACAGGTGGCCGCCTTTATCGTCCGGCAAATTATGGATGCGCTGTGCCCGGCAAACTTCCCGATGACAAATCCTGATCAATTTCATAAAACCCTGTCCAGCGGCGGATCCAATCTGATGCAGGGCGCGGCAAACGCATTCCACGATATGCAGCGCATACTTGCCGGACAACCCGCCTCCGGCGATGGCCAGTTCAAGGTTGGTGAAAATCTGGCCGTTACGCCAGGCGAAGTCGTCTTTCGTAATAAGCTGATCGAATTGATCCGCTATGCACCGCAGACAAAGTCCGTTTACAAGGAACCGGTACTAATTATCCCCGCATGGATCATGAAATATTATATTCTTGACCTATCCCCGCATAATTCATTGGTGCGATGGCTGGTGGAACAAGGCCATACGGTATTCATGGTGTCGTGGAAAAATCCCGGCGTTGGGGACAGCAATCTCGGCATGGACGATTACTACCGGCTGGGGGCTATGGCAGCCATTGATCATGTCAGCACACTCAAAGAAAAAATTCATCTGGTCGGCTATTGCCTTGGCGGCACGCTGGCGATGATCACAGCAGCTGCAATGGAAAGGGATAATGATACACGCCTCCAAAGCCTGACGCTGCTGGCGGCGCAAGGAGATTTCAGCGAAGCCGGAGAGCTTTCAATGTTCGTTACCCACAGCGAGGTTTCCTTTCTGAAAAACATGATGAAAACACAAGGCTATCTCGATACGAAACAAATGGCAGGTGCGTTCCAGATGCTGCGATCCTACGATCTGATCTGGTCGAAAATTATCAATGATTATTTCGAAGGCCAGCGCCGTGCTGTCCTTGACCTCATGGTCTGGAACGAGGATGCAACACGCATGCCTTACAAAATGCACAGCGAATATCTAGAAAAGCTATTCTTGCATGATGATTTTGCCGAAGGACGATTCAGGATCGACGGCAAACCAGTGGCAGCAGAAAATATCAAAGTACCGATTTTCTGCATAGGTACGGAAAAAGATCACGTCGCGCCTTGGCACTCCGTGCATAAAATTCATTTAATGACCGGGGCGGACATCACCTTCACCTTAACCACCGGCGGGCATAATGCCGGAATAATCAGCGAGCCGGGCCATAAAGGACGTTCTTATCATATCCATCAGCGAAAATCCGGTGATTCCTATCTTGATCCCGATCACTGGCTGGAAGCAGCAGAACAAAAAGACGGATCTTGGTGGCCCGCTTGGCAGAACTGGCTTGCGCAGCATTCAGATAAAGATAAAATCACCCCACCAGCCATTGGCAAAAGCCTCACCCCCGCGCCCGGAACCTATGTGTTTCAAAAATGAACTTTTTGATCTTTTGGTCCCTACCCGGAATCCTTAGTTCACATCACGTCACAAACGGAATTCTAAAGCACGGAAAACCCTATCCTAAAGATGGGGGTTTTTGAAACGCCTCCGCAAAAAAGAACCGGATCCCCTCATCTGACGGAGGACATATGGATCGATGAAGATTTCAAGGTTATCAAGACATACGATGATCCGAAAAAACTCGCGGAAGACCTGCGCCTTTCTGCATCACGCAATTCAAAAAGCCTTTGATGGTAAATTACAGAAAAATTCTTATGTGCCAGCAGGCACAGAATGCCCCTCATTGGGTGCGATTATCATACCATCGCAGAACATCACGTTTTTTAAAGAAATTGGAAAACTAAGGATCCGGATCGTCGATAACGATAAAACTGAGTATGATCTCCGCGTTACCTGTAAATATTTGCGTGACCTTCTGGATAACATAAAGAATTTCGACGACTTTAACGCAGAGATGCAAGCTTCCGGTTCGAAAGCTCATGTCCGGGTTGGCCTTGCTAAGCCCTATGCCTATAAAGACAATAATTGTTATTTGATGGGCAATGGCGTATTTTTCTATTAATGGACAACAAAAACTTCAAAATATTCACGATCGGTTTCACCGGCACAACAGCAGAAAATTTCTTTTCCCGTCTAAGCCAGGCTGGCGTACGAAAAGTCGTCGACACCCGCCTATGGGCGGATACGCAATTATCAGGATTCGCCAGAAAGAAGGATTTACCGTTTCTTCTTAAAAGCCTGTCAGGTGCCGACTATGAACACAAAATTGATCTGGCTCCCTCTGAAAATATTTTGAAGGATTTCAAGAATAAGGAAATCAGCTGGCCCGAATATGAAACCCGCTATCTCCAGCTCTTACACGACCGGCATATTGCTGATAAATTAAGCACGAACGATGTCGCCGATACCTGCTTCCTGTGTGCAGAAAAAACGCCGCATCATTGCCACCGTCGTTTGTTGGCGGAATATCTACAAAAAGAGTGGAATATCGCGATGGAGATTATCCATCTGTGACACAGCTAAACTTTTTGATTGCTAAAGAGGAAGCGCCGGAAATCAATATTTCCGGCCTCACTTATGTTCCCGATTTTATCACACCCGCTGAGCATGAATTTCTTCTGTCGCAGATCGATCAGCACCCCTGGCTGACGGATCTTAAACGCCGCGTGCAACATTACGGCTACAAATATGATTATAAAGCCCGCACTGTTGGGAACGATGCCTATTTAGGACTATTGCCCATCTGGCTCTCATCATTATCAAAGAAGCTGCATGATGATGGTATCTTTCCATCTGCTCCCGACCAAGTCATCGTGAATGAATATATACCAGGCCAAGGCATTTCAGCTCACATCGATTGCGTACCGTGCTTTGCTGGTACGATTGCATCGCTGAGCTTGGGCTCGCCCTGTATCATGGAATTCTCCAACCCCAGAACCGAAGAAAAAAATCAATTATTCTGGAAGATCGCAGCCTTATCGTTCTTTTCGGCCCCGCCCGCTACGAATGGCGGCACGCCATCCCCGCCAGAAAATCCGATGTCATTGATGGAATCAAAACAGAGCGTGCCCGCCACGTCTCCCTGACCTTCCGCAACGTCATCCTAGGCTAAAACCACAGCGTGATAACAGTCGTTGTGGAAAATGGTTATGAGAAATATGAGTTGTTGCAAAAAATGCAACAACTCAGACACCCCACGATCAGGACGTCACGATTTTATCCAACGCCCGGACAGCGTCCATCGCCGCATCAAAATCCGGAACATCTCCTTCTGGCGCATAAGACACGCCCTTCACAAACAAATCATATTCCGGCCTGTATTGCTCGTCCCGATCAAAAGCAGAAAACATCTGCTGAAATTTTTCTGCGACAGGCAGACCAGAGAATGTTGTATTGTTTTTCGAGCGGCGATCATCATGTTCCATGGCTGACATCACAAGTCCTGGAAACCTGTCACTCTTCTCAGCGGCGTCTTTAAGCAGTGCCAGATCATGAACATGCCGCACGACCGCTGGATCGTCATATTGATCTCCTCTCACACGATCCGGAACCCTCACACGGCTGGGTACAAATTTGCGTATAGCGCGGCTACGCCGGAATCTGACCATCAAAAATATGGCTGAAAAGATTGGTACAGGACCTCGCGCTGTTGCTGACGCGGAAAAGGGGAAGCCCGCCACCAGCATTGCTGTTTATATGGCGCTTCTTTGGGCACTCGGACTAATATAGTCATTCCAAATAACAATCG
>DIVF01000019.1 GCA_002423285.1 Micavibrio sp. UBA6139
TCATGGGGCTGGGCAATTACGGCTACGGGCCATATGGAATTGCGCGATGATTGCGGCATTCAATGCCTGACGACGTGCATCGGCCACGGCCTCTTTGCGCTTTGCCGCGTCATAGCGATCTGGCAACGTGATGATCCCGGTAATAGTCTGCACAATTTTAGCAGAAAAATTCGCCCAGTTGGGATCAACTAGATATTTGTTGCTATCGTATTCCCGGGAATGAATGAGGCTCAATCCCGGGAAGGTTTGATACACTTCGCGGTGCGTATCACGAATGCTGATATTTTTTTTAAGGATTTCTTCGCGCATTTCCGGGCGGGAATGTAGCGCCTCCCATTCCAGAGAAGTGCTATCGCCCATCGTCAGGCGCGATACATCATCAGAAATATCACGACTTTTTGTGATAAGAACCAATTTTGCGTTCATCGGTAAGGATAGTAAACTTTTAAGTTCCACTTCCGCCAGATGCATCTGATTATGCAGATCGCGCAAACTGCGCTCGCGGTCCACCAACAAAGCCATCTTGTTACCGGCTTGATCGGAAGAGATGAGCTTCTTGGAGGCTGCAAAATCCAGTTTTTCTATCTGATCGCGTGCCTCACTGAGCAATTGGCCAACTTTTTCCTGGCTTTCCTGATAGGCACTGACACGCCAATAAGCGGTATAGATATCACGCTCGACATTCTGAATAACTTTGGCGTAGCGCTCGCGCGCCACGCCGACCTCTTCATTCGTTTTGGCAGCATCCGCTAGTGCCAGGGCGGCGTCCAGCAGGTTCCAGTTTACTTCCAAGGCGGCGACGCGGCGGCTCATTTCTGTTGATCGGGATGGCTCCAGAGATTGCTGACCGGTGATAATGGATTCACTGGAAGATGCCCCGTCATTGCTGCGTCCGGCATAACCACCGGATAATTGTACCCCTGGTAAAGTACGCAATTGCGCCAGTGTTACATTCTTTTGCTGGCTAAGCTCTTCCAGAGCGGCGACGCGGGCATCAAGATTTTTTTCATAGCCACGCTCTATAGCCTGCTCCAAGGTCAATTCAATTATTTGGTAGCTTATGCCATCTTTCTGAGCGATTTTTCTATCTTCTTGCAAAAGCTCAGTATGTGCAGATGTGTCTAGTTGAACAGTTGGCCGCACGCACCCCGCCACCAGAACGGCGACGAGGGCCATTTCAGGCCAGAAAAGCACTTTATTAATAATACTCATCAACTAGAGCTATCGTTTGTGTGGAAAATAGAAATGAATGTACGAGGCGTACTTGGAAAGTATGGACGTGTTCGGCTGTTTTTATAAGTGTTTTTTATAAAATTATGTAAAAACTCCGCCTTTTTAAGGGGTGGAGGCTAAATGTTGAGTCCTGCGGTATCAGGTACCTCTCTGAAAAACCTTCCCATCGCGCAGGGTCATGCCGCCAGATTAACCCTCGAATAAGATTGGGGCGTTCGCTGGTGGTAGATCACGCGGGTCATTGACCACACATGGATTGGCAGTTTTGCAGAACTTGCGCGCCCGGAAGGCACTATGCTAGCCTCTCCATTATAGAAAATACAACAGTAGCTTAATATTGTGATCACAGGGGATACCACCATGTCGGAAAGACAGCATTTTATTGATGCTATTCTATCAAGCATGTCCATCGAAGAAATGATCGGTCAGCTGATTTCTACGGCAGCGGGTGAAGGGCCGGCGACTGGCGCCAACGCGGGTCCGGGCAGTCACCAGATTTCAAAGAAAATCGAAAATGGTGAAATCGGCTTTATTCTTGGCCCCAAAAAACTGGAAACAACGCGTGCGTTTCAAGACGCGGCAATGGATCGCAGGAAAGGGCACCGCCCTATTCCGCTCGCCTTTGCCGAAGATGTCATACATGGTCACAAAACGGGCTTTCCTATCAATCTGGCCCTTGCAGGCATGTTTGATGCCAAACGGCTTGAACAGTTGGTCCGCATCTGGGCGATTGAATCAACCGCTATTGGTATTGATATCGCCTTTGCCCCCGTAGCAGATAAATCCAATCCTCATCATGGGCGCATTGCAGAAACCTCGGGCGAGCCCGTGCTCCTGAGGTCAGTGATGAGTGCCGCACAGGTTCGGGGGTTTCAAACAGATGATCTGGCACGCAACGATGCAATGGCATCGATTGGAAAACATCCCTACGGATATCAAGAACCGAAGATAGATTATTCGGGCGCCAGAATTCCCGCTGAAGAATTTAATAACGATCACCGCGTTCCTTTTGATGAGATGCGCAAGGCGGGCGTTCGTGGATTGATGGTGTCGTTCAACACATTGAATGGCATCCCTATGCACGCGCATGGTGAAGCTATGGCGGATTTGCGCGACAATAACGCCGATTATGAAACGGTTATTTTTGCTGATTTTGCCGGAATTGAGCAATTGGAGGCGCATGGCCTGGGCACAGCCGAAGCCTGCACGGTGCGGGGATTGATGTCGGGCGTAGATGTTGATCTGATGAGTAATAATTTTTTGAAATACTTACCTCATCTCGCGCAAGCCGGGTATCAATTCGAAGATGCCGGGCTGAATTATAGCGCCCAACAAATTCGTGACCGGATTAAAGAGGCGTGTGGCAGGGTGTTGGGGCTGAAATACGATCTGGGATTATTCAAAGATCCCTATCTGCGCATTAATCAGGACAGAGCCGTCAACAATGTTATGACGCCAGAACATTTAAATCTGGCGCGGCAGGCTGCTGCAGACACCTGTATCCTGTTCAAAAATCAGCTCGGACATAACAATCAAACACCTTTGCCACTTCAGTCAGGACAAAAAATTGCTCTGATCGGGCCCTTGGCTGCAGGCGATGAAGCAAGGGCAAATATGACCGGCACATGGGCAGTTGCAACCGATGCAGAAAAATGCGTAACGCCTATGGAGGGCCTACAAGAGGTTCTGGGTCCCCAAGCTGTTATTTATTACGCCAAAGGCGCAAATATTGTAAACGACCCTGATTTGGCAGCACGGTTAAATGTACATAACCAGCATTACCCTTGCGTCAAGATAGAGGGCTGCGCTCCCGAAGATCTGAAACTGCATATGACGATCGAAGAAAAGGAAGCGCTTGCACAAAAGATCAGTAAAAAATTGATCCGTCAGGCTATAAACGCTGCGCGTAAAGCCGATGTCATCATTGCTTGCGTGGGTGAAGCGAAGGAACATAGTGGGGAATCCTCCAGTCGTATGGATATTGACCTGCCCGGAACCCAACTTGATTTACTAAAGGCCTTAAAAGAACTGTCAATAAAAGAAAACAAGCCTCTAATCGTCGTTACGTTTAGCGGACGCCCGCTCGCAGAGCCGTGGATCAAACGGAATGCCGACGCACATCTTCATGCCTGGTTTGGGGGCACGCAGGCCGGATTGGGCCTGGCGGATATTTTGACAGGGCAGTCAAATCCTCTTGCTAAAAGTCCGGTTACATGGCCAAAGCATTCCTATCAAGAAATAAGCTATAATGATTTGCCGGGGGGAAGACCTCAAAAATCCGAGAGCACCAGAGTAGCGGGCGATAATGAGCTTGATGAAGATGGCGATCCCGCTTTTACAAAATTTGAATGCGGCGCCTTGGATCTACCCACGATCCACAAACCCCTTTATTATCTGGGTGAAGGTCAATCTTACACGACATACGAGTATGCGGCGCCGCAGGTTAATCTTAAACACCTGCGCGGCGATGATGATGCCGTAGAGATTACGGTTTCCGTCACCAACGTGGGAGATCATGACGGCAGGGAAACTGTATTTTTATTCGCGCATGATCCCGTTTCAAGCCGCAGCCAGCCAAGCAAAAACCTTATCCGCTTCCAGCAGATAGAATTAAAAGGCCACGTGCGCGACGAGGCCGGAAATATAATCCAGTCCGGCGAAACAAAAGATATTACCTTCCGGGTTAACGTCAAAGATCTGGAATTCTCGGTTGCTAAAGAGATGTTCGATAAAACAAAAATCTGGGAGCCCGGCGAATTCATCTTTATGACGGGCCCTAGTGCCAATCCCAAAGACCTGCAATCCGTTTCCGTTGATTGGCGAAAAGCTCCAAAAAATAATCAGGAAACAACAGTTAGTAACGCATATAAGACTCAGTTTACGAAAACCGAGAAGTTGAGCGATGAAGAACTGATGGATAAGGTTCAACGTGCCTCTATTCGCTATTTCACCGATAAGGCTCACTCATCTGGAATGCCTTTCGAGCGTACAGATCCCGAAGCGTATGGTGGCGCACCTCTGATCCCTATGGGAGGCACAGGATTCGCCATTCAAAACATTCTGGTTGGTGCCCATAGAGGGTGGGTGTCACCTGAGGCTGCGCTTGCGCAAATCGAGCGTATGGTCGATTTTCTGGAGCAGGTTCCAAAATATCATGGCGCCTTCTCACATTTTTATCATGCAGAAACAAAACAGACTTTTGAGCTGTTCCCTAAAGATAATGGCGGGGATATTCTTGAAACCGCCCTGCTTATGACAGGTCTATTATGCGCCCGTGAATATTTTTCCGGCAACGATGAAAGCAGCACAAGGCTTCGATCCAGAATTGATGCGCTATGGCACGCTGTCGAGTGGGATTGGTACACGAATAATGAAGACGTTCTTTATTGGCACTGGAGCGAAGAACATGACTTTGGGAACAAGCATGAAATAACCGGATACAATGAGGGTCTGGGGCTATATACACTTGCTGCTGCGTCTCCTACGCATCCTATCAGCCCCAGTGTCTACCATAATGGATGGAGTAAATCACAAGACTGCTTTAAGGGCGGTGAGCGTGAGCACTACGGCATTAAGCTACCATTGGGGCCTGCCCATTTAAAAGGAGGGCCGTTATTCTTTGAGCTTTTCAATTTTATGGGGTTGGATCCAAAGGGGCTCTCGGACGCCCATGCAAACTATGCAGAGCAAGCACGCGCGCACGTCCTGATAGACAGGGCTTATTGCGAAGATAATCCCCGCAGATTTCAAGACTATAGTCATAAACTATTTGGTTTGACGGAATGTGACACCCCGGACGGTTACAGGGCATGCTCCCCCGGCAACGATGACGGAACAATTGCACCCTACGCCTCCATCGCGTCCATGCAATTTACGCCCGAAGAATCAATGGTCGCGCTGAGAAAACTCTATGAGGATTTTGGCGATAAAATTAAAGATGAATACGGATTTTTTGAATCCCTTAATCCCACGAGAAGATGGTATTCGAAAGATCGTGTCGCTGTTCATCACGGCACGATTGCGCCCGGAATTGAACGGGCACGCAGCACTTTTATACAAGACCTGTATATGTGTGATGAAATCAAAAATGGCCTGATAAGACTCGGATTCAAAAGCCCGCATCTTAAAAATGATTCTGAACCGGCCATCATAATGAGAAGCCCCCTTGGCCAGCACCCAATTTAGCGCTGGGTGCTGCTCATTTTATGAGGATCTCGGCACCGTAGATGAGGCGAGTATGACTCCATAATGCCTTTAATAAAACAAAAGGGTATTCCACAAAATCTATCTGGCGGCCGGGGGCCGCACAACTGAGAGATTAATGGAGATATTGGTTTATATGCCGATAGGGCAAGCTGGTCACCAAGAATCAGACGCAATGTCGTCATAGTCTATCGATTCAGCTTTCGCGCGAATGCAAAATATAATTTATACGGTAAGACTTGTACGATTTTCATGAGGGCCGCAAAGAGTGCCGGAAATCTGATTTCGAATTTTTCTGTTAAAAGCCCGTCTGCTATGGCCCGCGAAGCCTCTTCCGCAGATATCATCATGGGCATGGAAAAGTCATTCTTGTCAGTGAGCTTCGTTTTGACAAAACCGGGGCAGATCAATTTGACATCAATATTCTCATGGGCCGTTTCCGCACGAAGCGATTCTGCCAAATTTATGATGGCCGCCTTGGTTGCGCTATAGGGCTGCCCGCCGGGAAGACCTTTATAGCCTGCCACACTGCCGCATAATGCAATCTGCCCATATCCCTGTGCTCTATAATGGGGAAGAAGGTTCCTCAGCAGCCTGAATGCGCCTTCCAGATTGATGGAAATCGTATTTGCGGCATCTTCTGGGGCGATCTGTGCAATTTTTCCCGGTTTATACGCGGCGGCAAGGTAAATTGTGCTATCGATTTTTTTTAGTTGTAAGAATGCTTGTGTCCATGCCGCATCATCGCCCACATCAAAGGCTAATACTTTATGTTGCCGCCCTAGGTCGCTATTCAGGACCTGAAGTGCATCTTCATTTCTTGCAGATAGCACCAGTAAGGCTCCACGGGAATGAAGCTCTCGCGCCAGCGCATGGCCAATGCCAGAGCTTGCGCCGATGATCCAAACCGTTTTGTCCCTATAACTCTTCATTTATGTCTTTCAAAAAAATCCAACATATCATTTTGTAATGGCGCTTTATCATGCCACAGCCAACTGAGCGCGCCCATAATTTCCTTATGATTGATGCCCGTATAGATTTTAGTCTCTACCACACCGCCCTCATCCTTAATTTTATCACGCAGGCGGTTGAGGTTGCGCTGAATGACATCTTGATCATCCTCACCATGAAGAAGCTGCATTGGCGGCTGACGTCCGTCTATGAAGGTCGGCACCTGCATGTTGGGGTAATTTTCGGGCGGCCCGAACATATCCTTTAGATCGTCATCCTCAGGGATAAAATCATACGGCCCTGCAAGCCCCGAGAATGCTGTGATAATACTGCGATCCTTGCCATGTTTTTTCAAATAAACCGGATCGGCAGTGACGAGAGCGGCCAGATGTGCGCCTGAAGAATGGCCAGATAAATAAAGCCTTTGTTTATTACCGTTATATTCACCAACATGATCGTAAACCCATGACACGGCAAGGGCGGCATCGTTTACGAAGTTAGGAAATTTTACATCGGGATATTTGGAATAATCAGGGATGACAACGATGTAACCGTTTTTTACAAAAGGAAGTGCTGCAAAGGCATACTGCTCCTTATTGCCAAAGCTCCATCGCCCGCCATAGAAAAATACAATGACCGGGGCTGGACCCTCTATAATTTTTGGCGTGTAAATATCAAGTTTTTGTGATTTTTTATCGCCATATGCAATGTCGGTATAAATTTTCGTTTCCGAGAAATGAACCGGCATATTGGCAACGAAAAATGATGCCGATGAACAAGCAGGAAGGGAAAGCGCGCAAAATATTGCACAAATGATGCGGATGCGCGCTTTCATGGCCTATTTCTTTTTCATGACAATGGTGAGTTCAGCAACAGTTATTCCAAATTTCTTCAGGTAAGACCTATTAATCAGGACATTATCCTTCATCAAGAACATCCAGTCATCGAATGTGACCAGATAGGTTTTTTCACCGACATCCAGGTTCATCTGGTATTTCCACTGAACCGCATTGCCATTGGTTTTTCCCTCAGCCTTGCCTTTTATATCACTTGCCGTTCCTTCATAGGCCTTGTCCGAAAGCTTCCGAATGGTCCATACGCGGCGCTGAGTCTTACCATCATCATAGACGAAATCTTCTTCAAGCGTCCCGAAATCACCGTCCCATGACCCAACCATCTCAATATCAAACTTGCGCGTTACGTTTCCGCGCCAATCCTGCACAACACCCCAAGCCTGAATTGGACCGTCAAAATATTCCTTAATATCCAGCTCTGGTTTTGTATTGTTATAGTGATCGAGAGATGGTGATGTACAACCGCTAATTATCATGACGGCCCCCAGAGCGATGATTGTTGATAGACGCTTCATCGCGGTGTCCTTCCATTGTACTATCTATATTCAAAAGATCGTAACGCAGTTCGGGTGTGCTTGTTCCCGCATCCAGCCATATACGAAAAAATTCCTTGCCGAAATGAGGGGCGTCAATACGGCCAATTGCTTCACCATCTTCATAAAAAATTGTTGCCCCGTCTGGTGTAGAGATTCCTGCAATTGTTGAGCCCGGAATTACATTGGGGAAAATATCACTCATAGTGCGATGCCACGATAAAAGATCTTTTTCATTTTTGTATCCCAAGCGCCGCATCTCTCGCACTGCATGGTCGGCTATTTCACGCCCTGCAATCTTCTGAAGATAGCTTAACTCAAGTGCGAATGGTTTGTTTTCGGCATAAATACCTTGGGGGGCATAAAGTTTTGCATCGTAAACATCCCATAAAAATACCTGCGCGCGCCCCTGCCCTACAAGTCTGGCTTCGGGCACGTGGCTTGCTATATATTCCGCCGCATAGACAGGCGAAATTCCAATCATCGCATAAAGACACGCTATTCGGACCACGTTATGGCGCATGGGACATCTCCACTTGCATTACATCAATTCGCCCTGCGCGGAAACTGCCGGCGCAGGCGCCCAAATAAAATCGCCATAAACGAATAAAACCGTCATCGAACCCGAGCGCGCGCACCCGGTCAACGTTCTGGTCAAATGTTTTGAGCCATTCAACCAGCGTACGGGCATAATCCTGACCAAAAAAGAATTCACCGTTAACGCGCAAGCCCGCCTTTTCGGCCTCTTGCCGGAAACGAGTTGGGGACGGGAGCATTCCGCCTGGAAATATGAAGCTGCGGATAAAATCGCCCCCCCTTCGATAGCGAGCAAAATCATTATCATTCATGGTAATCGTTTGGATAACAGCTTTTCCGTCCGACGTCATGAGTTCGCGCAATTTGTTAAAATAGGTCGGCCAGAATTGCTCCCCCACCGCTTCGAACATTTCAATCGAAACGATTCGATCATAAAGACCCGATTGATGGCGATAATCTTCCAATGCTATATCGGCATATCCATTCGTGCGGCTGGTTGCATATGCGTGCTGCTGGTCAGAAAGCGTAATTCCCTTGAGCGCGTAGTCGCCTTGGTTATGGGCACGCTCTGCAAACCCGCCCCAGCCACAGCCAACCTCAAGAACACGCCCTGAATTCGTTTCCATGCGATCAATAATGCGGTCATATTTATTGTCCTGCGCCTGTTGCAGGCTCTCAGTCTCGGTATTGTAAAGAGCGGAGGAATAGGTCATTGATGGATCAAGCCACAATCTATAAAAATCATTTCCCAAATCGTAATGTTCATGAATATTACGGCGGCTTCCCTTCAGCGTATTCATTTTGAGCAAATAGGAAAACATAGAGGCCGTGCGGGTATAACGATTTCCCAAAACAAGATCATCCAACACACGGCGGTTGCGAAGCCCCAGCACCGTGAAATCGACAAGGTTATCAGTGTGCCATTTTCCCGCGCGATAATCTTCCGCGAGGCCAATATCACCTTTTTGCATCATATTGGTAACAACACTCCAGTCATAAAGCTCTAGATGCGCCTTTTCACCAAGGATTTTTCCCTCAAACACGCGTGTTTTTCCATCTGGCGTTATAAGCGTCAGCGTGCCTGATTCCAAAGAATCAAGCCGTTTGAACAATTGATCTGAGGCAAGTTTTGCAAACATGGTCATAATATTATATCCAATCGCCTGTAGTATTCCTTACGTTAGGATTACATTTTTGTAAGGTTTCGACTCGCGCTGATCCGCTTCTGTTCTTGTCGTGGTTTGGGCACATATCGGATGCCCTTCACAATTAATTTCATCGCTTGATAATGAATGAGAGCAACGGTTTTAAGCGTCACCAGCGGATATCTCCAAAATATGGATCGTGCTGTCGATTTGGTTAAATCCTCGTATTGTCCTGCAAGGGTGGTGACGAGTTGTTTTTTACCTTCTGCATCAAAATAATCAATATGTACGCGGAAATGATCTGATCCGGAATCAAACCTGAACGCGTAACTTCCCTCACGCTTTAGGAATGGGGAAACATGGAAAAGCTTTTCCCCTTCAAAGACGTCTTCTGAATGGATGGCACGGCTATCTTCATGCGCGCAAAGATATGTGTGTTTTTCCCCGAACGTGTTGTGGACTTCGCAGAGGACCGCCTTTAGCGCATTATCCTTATCATGGCATAGCCAGAAGCTGACTGGATTAAACACATGCCCCAAAATTCTCGGCATGCAGACCAAAACAACCTCACCATCAGCATAAATGCTGTATGATTCCAGAATCTTTTGGGCCCAGCTTTTTAAGGTTCCTATCGTTCCATCACCATGGTCGCGATCATAAAAGCTTATAGCGCCCCGGGCATTGTACGAGATGGGCAAGTTTTCAAGCTGTGATAATGGCAGGGCAAGATAATAGATACCGTAGCGGAAATGATTTTTACGCGGGAAAAGACGCCCGTGCATAACATGGCCAGTGAGAATTTTTGGACGGTCTATTCCCATGGTATGGCTGCCCCCAACTTTCGCGCGACATTGATTGCGCTCCATAAACCGTCTTCGTGAAAGCCATAGCGTTGATAGGCACCACAAAACCACATGCCATTGACCCCTTGTATCGCATTAATCTGATCCTGCGCACGTATGGCGGCCTCATTGAATACAGGATGATAAAAGACATAATCATCATGAATACACGAAGAACCCGGCATGCGCGAAGGGTTGAGCGTAACAAAAACAGGTTCAGACGTTTCCAGAGGCTGTAGATTATTCATCCAATAACTCAAGGAAACATCAGATTTATCAGGCTCGGACGTATCATTTAGATAGACCCAGCTCGCCCAACATTTGCGGTGTGATGGCATAAAGCTTTCATCGCTGTGCACGACAATTCTGTTTTTCTGATAAGTAAAACGCCCCAGCACGGAAACAAGTTCCGGATCAGGATTCTTGATCATCGCAACGGCTTCGTCCGGATGACATGCAAAAATGACCTGATCGAAAAAATATTCTCTGCCATTCTTATCGGCCAATCTGATCTGATCTTGGTGACGAGACGCTTCATGAATAACGATGCCGGTGTGGATCCGATCCTTGAAATCATGCGCCATACGGTGAACATATTCACGGCTCCCGCCCGTCACCGTGTACCATTGCGGCCGATGATTTATATTCAATAGGCCATGGTTTTTGAAAAAACGTATATAGGTCGCTGCCGGAAAATCCAGAATCGCACTGATGGGGCAGCTCCAGATGGCAGCCCCCATCGCCAAAAGATAATATTGCCGAAACCAGCTGCCCATTTTCAGTTCATCAAGGCATTGGCCTAGCGTGATGGATGGGTCCTTGTCTAGATACTGCTCCGCCTGTTTATTAAAGCGCAATATATCGAAGATCATCTTCCAGTATGCTGGCCTGAAGAGATTCCTTTTCTGTGCAAATAATCCATATGAACTATATTCTAAAAAACCTTTGCCGATACTGACGCCAAAGGACATGTCGCTTTTTTCATACGGCACGCCGATCTTATCAAAGAGCGCGAATAAATTCGGGTAATTCCAGTCGTTGAAAACGATAAACCCTGTATCAACGGGAACAACCCCGTCACGTGTCGTGATATCAATGGTCCGACTATGACCGCCAATGTAATCATTCTTTTCAAATACGGTAATATCGTGCTGCTGCCGCAGAAGCCACGCCGCCCCCAACCCCGAAATTCCCGCGCCGATAATTGCAATTTTCATAGGACCATCATGGGGGATAGGCCGTTACCCGTCTATGGCCCAATCATTACAAAATTGTAATAATCCTAAATCCACCCGTTAAATTTTCGGCGTGAACGGTTCCATGATGAAGCTCGACAACTGCTGCAACAAGGCTTAGCCCCAGCCCAGTCCCGACCGTGCTACGGCTTTCCTCGCTGCGGTAAAATCTCTCAAAAATCTTGCCCAGATCTTTATCTGGCACACCGGGACCGCTATCCATTATGTCGATAAGAATGCATCCATCCGTATGCCTAAGAGAAACAGAGATGGTGCCGCTTACCGGAGTGTATTTCAAGGCGTTGTCCAAAATATTGGCAAAAGCTTGAAACAAAAGATCACGGTCCCCTTCATAGGGCGCATTTTGAAGATCAACCGCCATGTGAATGGATTCATTTTCGGCGAGCGGTTCATAAAAATCGATGACGTCTTGAAGTACATCCTGAAGATCTATTTTTTGAAAACGGCTTCGTTGCTTTTCAGTTTCAATGCGTGAGATGCGCAATAAGGCATTGAAGATTGAAAGAAGATGGTCAGCCTCTTTCAACAGCTCTTCTTGCCTTTCCCCATGAGCGGATTCAATTTTTTGGCGCAAGCGCGTCAGCGGTGTCCTGAGATCATGTGCGATATTATCCGAAACCTGCCGCACACCGCTCATAAGCTGCTCTATCCTTGAAAGCAGCATGTTCAAAACAGTGGTCATGTTCCCCAGATCATCCCAGCGCGACCCGATGTCAACCCGCCGCGATAAATCTCCGGTCTCTATAATATCCCGGGCCGTATTGGCAATTTTATTTGTACCGCTTACAACGAAGATACTGATCAAATAGCTGACAAAAACGACAATCATCACGAAAACGATGCTGGCAATCCCGATGATTTGCATGAACCGAAAATCATGTGTGATATCAGTAATGTCATAGCCGATGAGTAGATTTTTTCCATCCTGAAACCGATGTATTTTTGCCGCATAACGCGGTCCCCCTTGGGGATATTCAAACACAAGGATGCCTTCGCGCAACGTGAATGTATCCGGATTTATATGGTCTGGAAGCACACCATCTTCATTCAAAGGGATATAAATTCTTTGTGCATGATATGGAAGAACAGACAGGCCCTCCAAACCTTCAATATAGCGTATTTCGGACTCTAAAACCGCTTCAGTGCTTTGCGCAAAATGTCCTTGGGCAAAATAATTGATAAAATATCCCAACGATAAGGCGGCCGCCCCGCACAGGATGGTAAAGAGCATGGCCATCCCGAAGCTTGAACTTTTGATATAACGCCGGCCCGTCATCATGGCTAAATATCCTTGATAATATAGCCCGCGCCGCGCACGGTCTGTATGAGAGACGTATTCGCATACTCATCAATTTTTCGGCGCAGACGTGAAATATGAACATCGATCACGTTGGTCTGAGGATCGAAATGATAATCCCATACATGTTCCAGCAACATTGTACGCGTCACAACCTGACCCTTATGGCGCAGCAGATATTCCAAAAGTTTGAACTCGCGCGTCTGTAATTCGATCTCTTGTTGCCCGCGCGTAACCTTACGGGAAAGAAGATTAAGCGTTAAATCTCCAGAAAACAAAGATGTTTCCCCTGATGTCGTGCCGTTATGCGCCCGCCGCGCCAGAATTTCCGAACGCGCGAGCAGTTCTGCAAAGGCAAAGGGTTTTACAAGATAATCATCGCCACCGGAGCGCAAGCCCTTCACTCTGTCATCAACCTCGCCGAGTGCGCTTAAAATCAAAACTGGTGTATTGTTTCCAGCTCCACGCAATGTTTTTATAACAGTCAGCCCATCCAGTTCTGGCATCATTCTGTCGATAATCAACAAATCGTATTGCTCGGTTGTGGCAAGAAACAATCCGTCCTTGCCGTTGATTGCTGTATCAACAGTATGACCAGCCTCCTTCATACCCTTAACAATATAGGATAAGACTTCCGGTTCATCTTCAACAATTAACAATCGCATGTTTGAAACTTAAATTTTCATTGGAACTGGATACTCATCACTCAGATTACACACTATCCGATAGCTTTGTTAAACATATTTTGCATTATGAATTTTTTGTAATTTTTTAAATTTTATCAATCATGCGCCATCGCTGTTTTAGATTTTTTGACCCGCTTACCGGTCGGTATGCGGGTCACGAGGTCAAATTTATCGCCGGCACCCAGAACATGAAGCTTAACCCCGAAGATCGACAAAACTGAATCCTGCTCCCCTTCTGCAATATTGGATTCTGTAACACAGGCACCATCGACAATATAAACAGCGCCGCTCCCTATGACGGAGAATTTTTTATTACGCACAACAATGGCTGTATCTTCGTCAATGCCGATTCCTAAAATACGTGGATTGAGAGCAATGGCCCCCATAAGACGCCCAATGCGTCCGCGCTCAGCAAAATGCTGGTCGATCGTGACATCGCGCATAAAACCAAGACCTGGGGCCAAATGCACATCACCGATTTTATAAGATTCATTATTGGCGCCCCGCACAAGCATGACTTCGGCCATCACAGAGGCACCGGCGGACGTCCCCGCAATCACACCGCCGCGCTCATAAATCTCCCAGATATGCGTCTCAAACGCGGTATCACCAATCTGACTGCTGATCCGCAATTGATCGCCGCCGGTAAAATAAATACCTGACGCACCGTTTAATGCCTTAAGCCGTCCCTCATCGAGAGATTCATCACGGTCTTTAATGTAAAGTTCACTCAGGTGGTCGATGCCCAGTTTTTTAAAAGCCTTTTGATAAGACTCAAAATCGCCTTCGGGCTCCTCAGACGCCACGGTTGCGACGATAAGCTTTCCATTATAAAGGAGCTTCGCCACTTCCTGCAAAATGAGACATTCGTTTTCCTTGTCTTCATGACCGCCAATAACAACTAAAGTGCCTGATTTTTTTGATTCTGTCTTTTTGCTCGTCGGTTTATTATTTTTACTTTTCGCTTTAGCCATGCAACACCCACTCTCTATCTTGTAAGGCTCACGGCCTAAGCATCACCACGAACAATGATGGACCGGGTGTGATTTTTAAGCATACAAATCAACGGTTCCGAATATCGGCGGAGCTGGTATGATGGCGAATGTCGGCTTAAATGATATTATACGTTGCCACGTCCCCTCTACGTCACTGGGGGTTAATATAACCAGATCACCGGGCGCGGCCATGCTCAGACAAACATCGGCGGCTTCTTCTTCGGTATCGATGCAAGTAATATTTATCTCCGGAAATCCTGCCTCCACGGCACCTTCTTTTAATAGGCGCAGCACTTCGCCCTCAGCACGACCACGTCGATCCGGACTTTCACGAAAGACGATAAAATCGAGGCTACGGGCCGCGATTCGGCCCATCTCACGAATATCTTTCTCTTGCCTGTCGCCGGGGATGCTGAAACAACCAATAAGATTGTTATAATGCGGTCGCATTTTTTCTATCATGTCCAGAAAAGCAGATAACGCCGCCGGGTTATGCGCATAATCCATGATGACGCGGAATCCATGCTCATCATAAATATTGAGGCGACCGGGGTTTTTCTCAAAAGAAGATGCGAAGGTGGAAAGAGCCCCCCGGATGTTGCCTGTCTCAATATTCATACCCACAGCGATAGCGACAGCAGCAAGAGAATTTTCAATATTAAAGTCTACAATACCGCCCAGCGTTGCCGGGATTTTGTCCGCATCCATCAAAGGAATGCGCTGCCCGTCTTTATGGATTACAATTTTCCCCTGTTCTGGCCAAGATTCTTTAACCACGGCCATACCAGCTTCGTTTATGTGTTTCCGCAGAGCTTCATCCATTTTAAAGCCACCCTGCATAGAAAAGTAACAAACACGTCCACCTGCATTACGGGCCATATCGCGTGTGAGCGGATCATCAAAATTAAGAACGCTTACCCCATCCCCATGCACAGATTCTGTAATGACGGATTTTACCTCCGCCATATCCTCCACCGTTTCGATTCCGGCTATACCAAGGTGATCGGCTGTTACGTTCAAAACGGCACCGACATCGCAATAATCCACACCCAGACCTTCCCTTATAAGTCCGCCACGCGCTGTTTCTAAAACTGCGACATCAATCGTTTTATCACACAGCAAGGTGCGTGCGCTTTGTGGACCGCTTGCATCCCCTCTCCACAATAAATGATCATTAATGTAGATTCCGGAAGTGGAGGTGAAACCGACACGTTTACCCGTGTGTCTCAAAATATGCGCAATCATCCGCGTCGTGGTGGATTTACCATTCGTGCCCGTCACGGCAATCACAGGAATCCGTGCGGGTGCATTCTTTGGGAAAAGCAGAGAAATAGCCGCTTCCCCAACAGGGCGCGCACGCCCCTCCGCCGGATGCAGATGCATGCGAAAGCCCGGAGAGGCATTCACCTCCAAGACACCGCCGCCATATTCCGCAATCGGCTTTGATATATCTTCGGTGACGACATCGATACCGGCAATATCCAGGCCAATGGCCTGCGCAGCCCGTTCCATCAAAACAATATTGGCCGGATGAATTTCATCCGTCCGGTCAATGGCCGTCCCACCCGTAGAAATATTGGCAGCCCCACACAATGGGACATTTAGCCCAGCAAGCGGAATACCTTTAAGCGTAAAGCCAGAACGCTCAAGAAATTTTAAGGTCGCAGGACCAATGATAATTTTTGATAGAATATTTTCATGTCCATCACCACGGCGGGGATCTGCATTTAAAAGCTCAACCAATGCCTCGATGCTATGCCGACCATCGCCGATAATATGAGCAGGCACCCGTTCGGAAACAGCAACAACGCGTTCATTGACCATCAAAATGCGGTAATCACGGCCCGCATAATGCTGTTCCACCAAAACATCAGGGCCATATTCTTGAGCCAAGGAAAAGGCGTCCTGAACTGCCCTATCACTGGTAATATTGGTGGTAACCCCGCGCCCATGATTGCCGTTCAGGGGCTTAACCGTCACAGGAAAGCCGATCTTGATGGCCGCCTTTATAGCCTGCTCGACGCTGCTTACGCAATCACCCGCCGGAACAGGGACGCCAGCCGCATGCAGCAATTTTTTTGTTAATTGTTTATCGCTGGCGTTATCAACCGCAATATTGGATGTAGCGTCCGTAATGCTGCCCCTGATACGCCTTTGGTTTTTACCCCAACCCAGCTGGACAAAGCTTTGATCATCTAGACGCATAAAAGGAATAGCGCGTTTTTTGGCGGCCTCCACGATAGCACCCGTTGTTGGTCCCAAACCATTAAGGGCGGCAACGAGAGCTATATGTTTGATGGCAAGATCAACGCTCGAAAATTTCTCTGCATCTAACCCGAGGCTATCTAGACCCTCAAAGCCCGCAATCTCCGGCGGCAGCAGCGTGTTTATGAGCTCAAGAGCATAATGGCCAGCATACAAACCCGCCTTTTCACATTTATATTCGTACATAATATTATAAGTGCCCGGACGTCCTTTTACGGACCGGGTCTTACCACGCGAAACTGGCATATCGGCTTGTATTTGAAGTTCGATGGCCACATGTTCGATCACATGGCCGAGCCATGTTCCTTCGTCCATACGCTTACAAAATCCGCCTGACTCACCATAAGAGCAACCATGCTCATGCAAGCCCGGCAATAAATGAAGCAATCGTTCGGCAAAGTCTGGAATCTTATCGGTCGGCCAGCTTTCAAGAACCCCCAGATCGACCTTTAAGCAAATCATGGGCGTCTGACTGTAAAGATGAGGACCGCGATAAATGGATTTCCCCAGAACCCTTAAACGTGGAAAGGTTTCTGCGGACACAAAATCATTAACTTTTTCAGATTTAAAGATGCTGTTGTACATGAGACCTCGATTTTGAAAGTTGAATCATCAACGTCAGCGAAGGCAAAAAGTTCCAGAACATTAAAACAACCGCATCAACAGTCCCGATGTCGCTCATGATTCACACTTGATGGCGAAATTACGATACACGCCCTTTACCATCTGGCACGGAAAGGAAAACATGAATCTGCTCTAATGGATCCCATGGCCATCTATCAAACGGCCCATTTCCTGAATCATGACCTGTTCATGCCATTAGAGTTCAGGACACTCACCTCATAACCCAACACGTCGATATGTAAAACAAAGACCCTTAACGCTGAGCATCGTTATCGGGTGACGGCGCAGGCAACCATCTCGCCTGTCCTTTTGCACATGACAGAGAAAATGTCGCGAATGATGGACATCTTTGCCTTTTCGTTATAAAAATTCCTCCTCATCCGCCGCAACCATGCGCGTCACGGGTCATGCTGAAAAGGATAGGGTAATGATAGATATTTTGATGATTGTCGCTGGCCTTGTTCTGCTCTTTTTTGGGGGTGAAGGCCTCATTAAGGGCGCCGTTTCTCTCGCACGCACCTTTGGTATGTCCAGACTTCTCGTAAGTGCCCTGATCGTCGGATTCGGCACATCTATGCCTGAGATGACCGTTTCCGTCGGCGCCGCCTTGAAGGGGTCCTCAGAAATCGCTGTTGGAAACGTGGTGGGCAGCAATATTGCGAACATCCTTTTGATTGTCGGGATTGCCGCCATAATTTTCCCAATCCTGCTTAAAGGGCAGGCGGTCAGACGCGACGCAGGCGTGATGGTCGCCGCCAGTATCGTGCTTTGTGCACTGGCCTTGTATGGCACGCTCGGTTTTGCGGCAGGATTGCTGATGTTCGTCGGCCTTGTGGCTTATCTCATATGGTCTTATAGGCATGACCAAAAAAATGTGAGAAATACGACTGATCTGACCATTGATGATATCGATGGCGAAAAGCATCTTCCGGCAACAATAGCATCTCTCTACACTGTGGCAGGCCTTGGACTACTGGTTGGTGGTGCATATTTGCTGGTGGAGGGGGCCATCGCTTTGGCACGCGATTTTGGCCTATCCGAAGCCGTCATCGGTCTGACGATTGTTGCCATCGGAACCTCCTTACCAGAACTTGCCACGTCTGTTGTCGCGGCCATCCGCAAACAAGGCGATATGATTATTGGCAATATTATCGGCAGCTGCATATTTAACATTCTGGCCATATTGAGCATCACCGGCATGATCAAGGCTATCCCGATCACAGGCCATATTGCTGCGTACGACGTGTGGATTATGCTGGCGATAACGATAATCTTTGCCGCGTTCTTATGGTTTGGCATCCGTATCGGCCGCAGGGCAGGCTTAGCAATGCTGCTGCTGTATAGCGGCTATATGGTGTGGCTCTATTAAGAGTTTTGTAGATCGGTAGCCACCACCACAGTTTTTATACTGTTTTTTACAGCAAGCTGCATCATGTGGCTCGCGAACAGCTTTCGGCCTGACGAATCTTTATTGATGTTCAGGGAAAATACGCAATGATCTCACGCAACATTCCGGCATGTCTTCAACAATATAGCGCAGGGCCTTTTCTGCCTTGATCAAAAAATCAGGCGTGCTTTCAATCATGCGGTAGCGCGGATGTTTTGACCAGATATCATAAATGCGATTATCAATCTCGGCGGCCTGTTCAGCGGATTCGATCCTTAAAGGATTTTGATGATTATACCCGAATTCTTCCGTTGGGGTCCGCAAATGAATGACAGAGTGATATCGCGCATATTCAGCCTCCAAACTTGTTCCTGCGGCCTGCCAGAAATCGTGTTCATCGCCGGGCCAATAGGCTAAACCATCCAGAATTCCTCTGTCGCACAACGCCAGTGACCATTTTTCTTCGCTAAGAACCAATTTTTCCATTTCCTGCTGGATATGCAGGATCGCTCTTTGCGATGCCTGCCGTCCAGATACGGATCCCAGCCGCCAAAACCCACCGCCAAAGACAATTGAGGCCGCTTCCGGAAGAATAACGACATGTTCGCACAAATCCTTGCGGACAATCTCCATAACGGCGGTCTTTCCGGCCCCCGGTCCGCCCGTCAGGACGACCAGCTTGGTTTTTTGATGTACGTCCTGCTGGCAGTCACATTGTTTTTGACAAACCATGGGCTCGTTATTAGGCACCATGATTACAGCTCCTCTCTATGCAGATAGGATGGCACAACCGTATTCCATCCAAATTTTTCTTCTATTTTTTCTTTCATAGATTCTGCCGCTTCAATTTCGCCATGGGTGACAAATACGCGGCGCGGTGGAGAATTGAAATTTTCAAGCCAAGTCAGGATCTCGCTATAATCCGCATGGGCCGACATATTATCAAGCTTTACGATCTCTGCGCGCACCGGCCAAAACTGGCCGTGAATCTTGATTTCTTTTTCACCTCTCGCCAATCGATCCCCGCGCGTGCCCGCAGCCTGAAACCCGGCAAGAAGGATCGTGCTACGAGGATCACCGACATAATGTTTAAGATGGTGCAAGATACGCCCACCCGTCGCCATGCCGCTGGCAGAAATAATGACCTTTGGCATGGCATTATTATTTTCACTAATCGCCCGCGATTCCTCAACTGTGCGTGTATATGTTGCAACATTGCAAACCGCCGCACATTCTTCCGGTGACAGGCGATGGTCTGCCATGTGCCGATGTAAAAGTTCCGTGGCATTGATCGCCATCGGGCTGTCTAGATAGATAGGGATATTCGGAATGCGCTTTTCGCTTTTCAGTACATAAAAATGATAAAGCATCATCTGCGCCCGCCCTACAGCAAAGGCAGGGATCACTAAAGTCCCACCCCGCGCCACAGTCCTACGAACAATTTTTTCGATGTCTTCCGTCGGATCATCCGCATTATGGAGCCGATCACCATAAGTTGATTCGACAACCAGATAATCAGCATCCTGAATTTTTGCTGGCGGTTTCATAATGGGGTTATGAAGCCTTCCGATATCACCCGAAAATAGAATTGATGTATAGCCATCACTGATGCGAACAAACGCAGCCCCCAGAATATGCCCAGCACGGTGGAAGGTGAAGCTCATCTCCCCACCCAAGGAATGCGGTTTCCCAAAGGGCAGCGGTTTGAAATATTTCAAACAATCACGTGCGTCTTGCTCCGTATAAAGCGGTAAAGCCGGATGGTGCCTTGACCAGCCGCCCCGGTTTGCGGCTTCGGCATCTTCTTCGTGTAAATGACCGGAATCCGGCAGCAGAATTTTACACAGGTCAAATGTGGCCTCTGTACAGTATATTGGTCCCTTAAACCCGGCCTTGACCAGTTTGGGGATATAGCCGCTGTGATCAATATGGGCGTGCGTTAACACTACGGCATCAATGGCCGCCGGATTAAAAGGCAGCCCATCCCAGTTTTGCAAGCGCAACTCCTTGAGCCCCTGAAACAACCCGCAATCAATCAGAATTTTTTTGTTTTCATGCTCCAATAAATATTTAGAACCCGTTACGGTTTTATTGGCACCAACAAACGTTAATCTCATCACTCTTCCTCATTCAACGACTAAAAAGAACCGACAATATTTTTAGGGTTTCCTGCGATAAACGACAGGATACTGTCACCTGTCGTCTCAATAATTTTCTTCACCGCTTCATTGGTGTAAAATGCGCTATGCGGGGTAACAATTACATTTTTATGATGCAGTAACACATGGTTAGCCAGTAAAGCCTCAAGATCATGCTGTTGGGAAAAGGACTCACGAAGCAATTCAGCCTCTTCACGAATCGCCGGTTCTTCAGGCAGGACATCCAGGCCAGCCGCGCCGACCTTGCCGCTTTGCAATGCCCGCAGCAATGCCTTGACATCAATCACTTGCCCACGCGCCGTATTGATAATAACGACCCCGTCCCGCATCATGGAAAATTCTTTTTCAGATAGCATATGGCGCGTTTGTGGCGTACCCGGCACATGTAAGGAGATAACATCAGAGTCAGACAGTAATTGATCAAGGGTGACTGGCGTAAAAACTGAGCTGGCAGATGGATGGATATCATAGCCCAGAACTTTCATCCCAAACCCTGTGGCAATCTGCGCCACGTGCAACCCGATCGCTCCGGTGCCGACAAGACCCAGCGTCTTGCCATACAAATCAAATCCGCAAAGACCCGAAAAAGAAAAATAACCATCCCGCGTCCGCCGCACCGCCTGTGGGATATGGCGGCTCAAGGCCAGCAGCAACGCAAAGACATGCTCGGCAACCGTATGCTCCCCATAGGCCGGAACATTTGCCACTGTGATCCCGTGGTTGCGGCAATAATCCAGATCAATGTGGTCGGTGCCTGTTGAGCGTGTGGCAATAAGCTTCAAATTTTTTAGCTTTTCCAGCACAGGGCGGCGCAAATCTGAATAAATGAAACACGATATAATTTCTGCTGATTCATATTCATTCGCATTATGAACATCAATCTTATTTTTCACCATGACCGCATCATGACCATGACACAGATCACGGAGCGTTTCAGATTCCCAGTCTTCAATTTCAAAACATACAATACTCATACCCCGGCCCCTTTGATCAATTTATATATTTCCGGCCTGACAACGGTACCGCGTGAAGAATATTCTGCAAGACTGGCATAAATCCCAATAGCGCAGGGGGAACAATGGCAATCAAAATTGCCGCCCCCTGCATTTTTCAGTTTCTTCAAAGCTGAGCGTACGCCAAGGCTTCAGAGCGCAGAAAGCAGCATGCCCATCGAGATATAAATAACAGCCTGCAATGCGCCGACGGCAATATTTCTCTGTTCGATGACTTCCTGATTAATATCAACTCTGAACAAAATGATGCGCTCGGCAACAAGGCACAGAATTTTCCAGACCAGAATAATAACAATTGAGGCAACAACCCATGCCGCCAAAATGGGCGCAATGTCATATTCCTCATAAACAACGGTATGGGCTGCCGTTGTAATGGCAAAAGCCGCGCCAATTTTCTGGCCGGAAAATCTCAAGGCAAGCGCGACATTGCCCCGTTTTAACTGCTCAGAGAAACGGTTTCCTTTATAGACGAAGCTATAATATTTTATTCTGAGAAGGGTCATGGAAGTTAAGATGACCTGTGAAATGGTATAACCACCCAGCAGCGCCATGACACCCGCCACAGAATTAACATCCACCCATATCATGACCGTGCGGATGATGATGGCCGCCGCAAGAACATTGCCCGCGTCAGCAATCGCAGCAGCCTTGTTGCCACTGACAATTTCATCGCGCAGGGAAATGTCGGACAATGTCACTTTGGCAAAAATCAAGCGCGTTAGCGCCATCAACCCAATCCCCAGAACACCCAAAAACCCCACGGCCAGCACAGCATGGTGAATGCCGTTTTCAGGGCTTCCATAAATGGTGCCGCTTAGCATAATTGTAATCGCAAAGGTGGCCCCCGCCAGTGATATACCAAAGGCCGGGTTATCTTTTCTTAGCAACTCATCCGATGCATCAATATGCGCAATCATGCCTGAAAAAAGCCGCAAGGACGTAAACAATGCGATTACGATCAGCAGGTTCAGCAACAGCATAACGTTGTAATAATGGTCCCAGTAAATCATATCCATGGCGCGGTTTACTCCTGATTTTTCAGCGCAAGCATAACACAGTCTTTTGCCGCATTCAGTGCGATCCATGCAGATCGCTCAATTCGGCGATTATAGAGCATCAAGCTTTTGATAATAAAGACTTTATCGGCATTCCATCCCAACCATTTAAAAAATTATGTAATTAGAGCATGCGGCAAGCTACACCCTTTGATTTTAATCAAGCAAAACGAAGAATAGTAGACCTGTTGCAAAAGTCCGGGGTATTCCCGAAGAATCGGTAATGTGATTCACTGTTGAAGGGGATAGAGGCCC
>DIVF01000051.1 GCA_002423285.1 Micavibrio sp. UBA6139
AATCTGTCATGTTGAAGGGGCCTCTATCCCCTTCAACAGTGAATCACATTACCCATTCTTCGGGAATCCCCCGGACTTTTGCAACACGTCTAATATCGGATAAGGTATTTTGAACACAAATAAACTGACTGCGACCTATCAAGCCATCGCCCAGGCGGCGGCGAAAGATTGTTTATGTCCCTGTTGCCCGGAACCCATGAACAGATTGCTGAGCTGCGCGAACGCTGGGGTGCGCCGCACACAACCTATAAGCCCGCGCAAAGGCGTGCTGCTGGTCCTTAATCGCACTTGATTTCATCCACCCCATAATCTTATGGTCAAGACATGGGCCATCAATCTGAATATTTCAGTTCGTCTTATCAGGAGGCACGCAGCCGCTTTCTGAAGGCAGCATCCCATGCCGGATTCACCGTTGCCAGTTACCAGCACCCCTTACCCGGATATGATGGACAGGCGATTTTTACAGACATCGCCAGCAAAATTCCGGGGAATGCCAAACACATCGTCATGACCACATCGGGCATTCACGGCGTTGAGGGGTTTGCCGGGTCCGCTGCACAAATACAAGCGTTAAAGACAGCCGATAAGCCCAATGATGTCGGCATCATTCATGTCCACGCCCTGAACCCACACGGCTTTGATTTCGGACGGCGCGTCAATGAACACAATATTGATTTGAGCCGTAATTTCATTGATTGGTCCGCCCCACTGCCGGAAGACCACTCCCTCAACGCCGCCGTTCAATCTACCCTGAAAACAAAACCCGGCCTGTGGCAACAAGCCCGCATTGCCCTGTTAATGGCCCGCCACGGCATGGGTACGGCGAAAGATGCGCTGACGCGGGGGCAATATAGTGACCCAAGCGGTTTATATTTTGGTGGCACTGGCCCGGCATGGTCAAACTTGCTGTGGCACCAGATTGTCGCGCGTGTGACCGCACAGACCCCGCACCTCACCCATATCGATTTTCACACCGGGCTTGGCCCCTATGGCAAGGGCGAGATGATTATGATGGCAGACCGCCACAGCCCCATGTTCCACCGCGCTGAATCCTTATGGGATAATGTGACCACACCGCAGGATGGCAGCTCATCAACATCGCTGATCACCGGATCAATGTGTAACGCGTTTAACCGCACCGCCGCGCGCCGGACCATCGTCACCACAGGGGCCTTGGAATTTGGAACATTGCCACCTTTGGATGTTTTAAAGGCCTTGGCCACAGATCATCACGCCTATCTGACCATGCCAGCGGCAGAGGCGCGTAAGGTCGCATGGCAAGCCATGCAAAATGCGTTCAATCCACCAGATTCAATCTGGCAAGTTGTTATTTTGGATCAAAGCCAACGGGCCTTGCACCGTGCGCTTATGCTGAAGCCATAACGCCTTCATAAACGAAGCTGACCGGCCCGGTCATCAAGACGTGATCGTCCCCTTCGCGCCATTCCAGAAACAGGCTGCCGCCATCCAGAATGATTTCCGCCTTGCGCCCTGTCAGTCCGCGACGCGCCGCCGCAACCATCGTGGCACACGCGCCTGATCCGCAGGCCTGTGTCACACCCGTACCCCGTTCCCACACGCGCATACGAATGGCGGAGGTTGATTGTACTTCGGCAAATTCAACATTGGTGCGTTCCGGGAACAATGCATTGCGCTCCACCGCCGGGCCCAATGTTTCCAGTGATAATTTTTCAACATCGCGAACAAAAAACACGCAATGCGGGTTGCCCATGCTGACCGCGACCGGATCAGTCAACGTATCACCATCACCAATCCCCAGATGCAGCGTATCGCGTTCCTCAGACAACGGAATTTGCTTCCAGTCCAAACGCGGCGCCCCCATATCAACCTCAACCATGTCATTTTCAACAGCGCGACAAGCCAACAGGCCGGAAACAGTTTCGATGACACAGGAATTGCGCTTTTCATCGCGCATCAACATCGCGGCCACGCAACGTGTGCCATTGCCGCACGCCCCTGCTTCGGATGCATCCGGGTTATAAATTCGCATGAAACAATCGGTTCCCGCATTTTGTGCAGGCATCAGCAACATCAACTGGTCACACCCCGCCCCAAAACGGCGGTCGCAGATATGGCGGATTTGTTCGGCGTCGAACTTGCGCGATCCGTCACGGTTATCAATGATAACGAAATCATTGCCCAGGCCATGCATTTTGCGGAATTTGATAGTCATGAACGCGATTCCTTTATTTGATATGGCAGCATCATACAACTCCCGGCAAGGCGCGTAAATCCGCCAGAAAACGCTGATTTTGCAATGCAAAAATGATGTTTTACTTGCCCCCGCTCTCGCGAAGCGGCTAAAGTCCCCGCCCATAGCGATAAAATTATAAAAGATAAAAACAGGGCCACCCATTATGCAGAATTCTTTTACGCGGCTTCTCGCTCGCATTCTTATCGGCATTACAAATCTTCTGCCGGAACCCGGCCCAAAGCCAGACGTCAAAGAATCTACACCAAAGGCAGAAAAAGAATCCTCCGGCTTTCAGTGGCCGCGCCGCAACCCGCCACTGGGTTACAAAATCACCAAGACCCACCTGTCGCGCATCTTCCGTCTGGAATCGGGCAGCTACAGCGACGAACCGAGTGAAAAGGGTCATGAAATTCGCGTCACCGCCGGTTTCCCGCCCACCGCACTGCGCAGCTATGAACATGGCTTTGGCCAGACCCGTGTCCTGCGGGGTGAACGCTCCGTCAGCGTCTATGTGAATTTGATGAAATATGGACGGATGAGTTCGTTCAACAGATTCACCACACAAATCGTCAACACGGTAAAAGCTATTCCCACTATCCTGATCTATTCGCGCAAAAAAACGGCCATCCTTGAACAGGCTGCGCGTTTGAATGCTGTTCCGCACCCTTGCGAACAATCGATTGTTGCGCGCACATCAATTCTGTCCGATGACCCAAGGAAAATCATCTTCACCCTCAGCGCCAATTGCACCGATGGCGAAAAGGATGAATTTGTTACACTGCGCGATATCTTCATGCCTGTGGTCGATGATAACGGCATCATCACGGGAACACGTAAGATTGACCCGATGTCCGCCGACGCCCATACCGAAACCTTGCGCAGTTTGATCTTCATGAAACTGGTCACCGATAAAATGCGTGACCGTGAACCGGTGAAGGCGAAGGAATTATTAAGCGCCGTTGAAAAACTACCGCTGAATAACGATTCCAATATTAAAGACTACTTCACCTATCATTTATAATTGGCAGACCATGAATATTTTAAAACCGTTCAACAATCGGGCCGAAGAAACCGCCACCATCTCCCTCACCCGTTTTCACGAAACGGTGTGGCAGAACCCTGATGTCTATGAACAAGATGACAGCATCACCGCGCATGTTTTGACGACACTGCGCCTTAGCAACCTAAACCATTTCCGGTCCCGCACTTTCAAATTCATGGCCAACCCCAACGATCATATTGTTGAGGTTCCCGGCAATTTGATTGAACACCCGCGCACATTATGTGGCTCCGCCGGGGTATTCGTGTGCGCATACCACACCATGACCGGGAAACGGGGTGCGGCTGTTTTGATCCGCAGCGCGATCGAATCCCTCGATCATTTCAATTTCGGGCATCATTTGCTGCTGGCCTTTGCCGGGGTGGCGGATCAGGACAATAACCAGTTTCATATGAGCCGCCTGATTTCCGGGACATTTGACCGCTATGACCAGTTAAATGGCCGGGAAGATATCGAGATCAGCGAAAAAAGTGCTTATATTGCAATGGATTACGCAAAATCATGCGTGACCCAGATGTTGAACGGCGAACGATTAACGGCGGCGGAGAACCTCCGCACCGCCCGGCATAAAATGCGCCTGAATGGGGCGGAAATGCTTGACAAGACAGGGCCAAACCCCTAATTTCCCTCCAAATTCTCCAGACACTGTATTGATTTGCAGTGCCTACGGGTACACCGCAGTCGGCGAAGTTACGCTCACTGCGGCCAAACTGCTTTTGGACTTTTGAACTGATGTTTGACTCACTTGGTGACAAATTAGGCAAGGTTTTCGGTAAGCTGCGCGGTAAAGGCGGGCTGAACGAGGATGATGTTGCCGATGCAATGCGCGAAATCCGCGTTGCCCTGCTGGAGGCCGATGTCGCCCTGCCGGTCGTCAAGAATTTCATTGAGACCGTCAAGCTGAAGGCCGTTGGCCAAGACGTCATCAAATCGGTGACACCGGGTCAACAGGTTGTCAAAATCGTTCATGACGCATTGGTTGAGATGCTGGGTGGCGACACACAGGAACTCACCTTCTCTGCCCCGCCTTCCGCGTACCTGATGGTTGGTCTGCAAGGGTCAGGTAAAACAACCACCACCGCGAAAATCGCGAAATTCCTGACCGATAAACAACGCAAAAAAATCCTGATGGCTTCGCTGGACGTTTACCGTCCCGCTGCGCAAGACCAGTTGGCACAGTTGGGTACACAAACAGGTATTGCGACACTGCCAATCGTTGCCGGGCAAAAGCCATTAGACATCGCGCACCGCGCCATGGACATGGCCCGCAAGGAAGGGTTTGACCTCGTCATCCTCGACACTGCCGGTCGTCTGACCATCGATGAAGAAATGATGGCCGAAGTTGAAGCAATTCAACGTGCCATGAACCCGGTTGAAACCCTGCTGGTCGCCGATGCGATGACCGGTCAGGACGCAGTCAACACCGCCAAGATTTTCAATGACCGCGTACCTGTCACCGGTATCGTCCTGACCCGCGTTGACGGTGATGCGCGCGGCGGTGCTGCGCTGTCTATGAAGGCCGTCACTGGCAAGCCAATCAAGCTGATCGGTGTGGGCGAAAAATGGGATGCGCTTGAGCCATTCCACCCGGACCGTATCGCGGGCCGTATCCTTGGCATGGGCGATGTTGTCAGCCTCGTTGAAAAAGCCGTTGAAACCATCGACCGCGACGAAGCGGAAAAGATGGCCGCCAAGTTCCAAAAGGGCGAATTCGATTTCAATGACCTGCTCTCACAAATGAATCAGGTTAAAAAAATGGGCGGCGTTGGCGGCCTTGTTAAAATGCTGCCCGGCCTTGGCAATATGTCGGCCCAGCTGGAAAAAGCCAATTTAGGCGATGCCACCAAAAAACAGGAAGCCATTATCCTGTCGATGACATTGGAGGAACGTTCGCGCCCCGTCCTCTTAAATGCGTCGCGCAAGCGCCGTATCGCAGCCGGTTCCGGCACCACGGTGCAAGACATCAACAAGCTGTATAAACAATTGCAAGACATGCAAACCGTCATGAAACGCATGAAGAAAATGGGCATGGGTAAAATGATGGGCATGATGCAAGGCATGATGGGCGAGAAAGACCAAGCCCTGATCGCAGAAAGTATGAAAGGAAATGCAGACCCGCGGGATCTCCTCGGCGCAAATCCGTTCTTAAAAGGCAAACGATAACCGAAACAACAAACACACTTTAAAGACTAAACAAGAAAGAAGGAGAACTACAAAATGGCACTGAAAATTCGTCTGGCTCGTGGTGGCCGCCGTAACCTGCCTTACTACCGCATCGTTGCAACCGACAGCCGTAACCCGCGTGATGGTCGTTTCCTGGAAAAATTGGGCACCTACAACCCACTCGTTTCCAATGACAATCCTAACCGCGTGACATTGAACGTTGAGCGCATCAAGTACTGGCTGTCCCAAGGCGCAGTACCAAGCGACCGCGTAACAATTTTGCTGTCCAAAGCCGGTCTGGTCGAAGCACCAAAACGCATCGAAACACCAAAACAATCCGCGCCGAAAGCAAAAGCGGTTGAACGTACCCGCGAAAAAGCTGAGAAAGCCGAAAAAGCGATTGCTGACGCAGAAGCTGCAAAACAAGCCGCGGCTGAAGCTGCTGCTGCTCCGGCACCAGTTGTTGAAGAAGCTGCTGCTGAGCCGGCCGCCGAACCAGCTGCTGAGTAATCAAACGGCGTATCGCCATGTTTTCTCCCCTCTCCTGCCGGAGGGGGGAGTTTACTTTTAAGAGGATGCTGAACCGATGAGCGGCCATAAACGAATTCATGTTGGTGAAATTGCAACCGTCCACGGCGTGCGTGGCTTGGTCAAGGTCCGCGCCTTTGGCGATGATATCCGGACCCTGCAAGATTTTGGCCCTCTCTACACCTCCGAAACCGGAACAGAAAAACACACACTGACCCTGAAACATCAAGCTGGTGGCGCGTGGATTGCCTCCGTTGATGATATCACTGACCGCGATGTCGCCGAAAAACTGCGCGGGACGCAGCTCTGGCTTGACCGCGATGCCTTGCCTGAACTGGATGATGATGAAGGTTTCTATCACACTGATCTGATCGACATGAAAGTTGTCGGGATTGATGGAAAAGATTGGGGCCTTGTCATCGCCGTTGAAAATTTCGGGGCCAGCGATTTGCTGGAAATCAAACCGGCTGGCCAGCCATCCTTCTATATTCCGTTCGTTGATATGTATGTACCAGAAGTAAACATGGAAACAGGCATCATCACCATCGACATGCCAGAAGGCCTGGTGGATTGATGGCCGATGTATTCGCACCATGGCATGTGAATTTACTGACCCTGTTCCCGGAAATGTTTCCGGGTTCGCTGGGGCAATCGCTCAGTGGCCGTGCGCTGGAACGCAATATCTGGTCCTTCTCTACATTCAACATCCGCGAATTCGCAACCGACAAGCACAAGACCGTTGATGACACCCCCTTTGGCGGTGGCGCAGGCATGGTGATGCGTGCCGATGTCATTGAAAAATCTCTGCTGGCCGTTCCCAATCCGGGCCGCAAGATTTACCTCAGCCCGCGTGGCCGCGTTTTGAATCAGGAAATCGTTCAAGGCCTTGCCGCTGAAACCTCCCTCACCCTTTTATGTGGACGCTATGAAGGTGTGGATCAGCGCGTCCTTGATGCGCATGGCTTCGAAGAAATCAGCATCGGCGATTACGTCCTGTCCGGCGGTGAACCAGCCGCGATGATCTTGATGGATGCCTGTATCCGCCTGTTGCCCGGTGTCATGGGCAATGTCGATACGGCTGGGGAGGAAAGCTTCTCCCCCAAAACAGGCGGCCTGCTGGAATACCCCCACTATACCCGCCCCGCCGATTGGGAATCAGCCAATGGGAGCCTTTACAGCGTCCCAGATGTCTTACTTTCGGGGCATCACGGCGATGTCGCCAAATGGCGCCGCCAGATGTCCGAATCCATCACCGCCCAGCGCCGCCCCGAATTGCTGAATAAATTACCATAATCTGGATTGTTTAAAGCACGGGTAGTCTGAAGGGGGGAATCCCCCCTTCACCCATATCCCTTCCCTATAATTCTTCCCAAAAACGGCAGTTTTTATGGCTATTTTGCTTGTTATTGGGTCTGGCATCCTGTAGAAAAGCGGCAATGTTAAACAATTGCCCAATTAACGATAAATGAACCGCCATTGTGCGAACAATGATATCGGGTTCTGATAAGGGTCATGAAAGGAAAGTACGATGAATATTCTACAAAAGTTTGAGGCCAAAACACTGGCCAAACTGACCGAAGGTAAAACCATTACGACCTTCTCCCCCGGCGATACCGTTATCGTCAATTTGAAAATTGTTGAAGGCGAACGTGAACGCGTACAGGCTTATGAAGGCGTGTGCATTGCGCGCAGCGGTTCAGGTCTGAACTCCAGCTTCACTGTTCGTAAAATGTCTTACGGCGAAGGTGTTGAGCGCGTATTCCCGCTGCACAGCCCACGCATTGAAAGCATCGAACTGGTCCGTCGTGGTTCCGTTCGTCGTGCGAAACTGTACTACTTACGCGACCGGATGGGCAAATCTGCCCGCATCGCCGAGCGCACAACCGGCCACGGCCTCGAAGAAGCAGCAGCAGCCGCAGCAGAATCCGCAGCAGCACGCGCCGTTGTTAAAAAGGCCAAAAAAGCCGCGAAGAAAGAAGCAAAAGCCTAATCGTTTTTCCTTTCCACCGAATACAAAAAAGGCGCAGATCACTCTGCGCCTTTTTTCTTATTTCAATTACGGCGCAATTACCCCCGCTCCTGCACCGCCCATTGATACAGGCGCGACAAGATGCCGACGTTCAAGGCCATAATATAATACCCAACAACCACGCTCGGCAGAGCGATACAAACACTGGCAACAACGTTAAACGCAAACGATCTAGGATCTAAAAATGCGCCGATAACTGCCCCGGCAATCCCGGCGGGAATAACGACAGCAAGCATCACAACAAAGCTGACAAGGAATACGGCCAGAAAGAATGGCAGCAATATCCCTTTTGAAATGCGGCTCGCCTCGCTCAATGTGATATCAACATTCATTGATTTTGCCGGAAAAATGAAAAACCATCTGGAAATTTTTATGATGCCGTAAATAATAAGCGGAATGCTTATCACGCCTGCAAGAAGAACCCCCGGCCCGCCGCCAACCGCCTTGCCGACCAGAACCAATACGAAAGCCAGAAGCATTAAAGCAAGTGGCGCAAGGCCAAGGGCATAAACAGAAGCAATAAACTTACCCTCACCAGACTTCAAAGCAAAGGGGGAAACCTCATGCTCTGTCCGTGGTCCCATCAAAAAGGCCCTGTGCCAGGACAAGATAAAGCAAGCGCTGAAATAGACGGTCAATACTTCGCACAGCTTAAAAGCATTGGAATAATAACCGCCGATACCACTCAGCAACGTCAACACAACAACGGGGATAAGAAGTGGTTTAAAATAGTACATCGCCCAATCGCGGTTCTCCCAAACGAACTGATGAGATTCTAAAATCAACGCCTTAATCGATGGTCTTTTCTGCATAATTCCCCGCTACTCAAAAATACAAACACCACGCATGGTACTTTATAAAAGGTGGCAGATAAAGAACGGGGTGCAATCAATGATTGCACCCCCGCTTTGGGCCGACGAATGGCCGATAAAATTATTTCCGAATGATCGCTGTTTGCGCCCAACCACTTGCTGTGGCACCGAATTGTGGTGTTTGTGCTGGTTTGGTTGTGGTGGACAAGACAGGTGACAGGACGGTAGTCGATTTCAACACACTCATTAAGATACTCCCCCATTTAAGATGCGAGGGGTTGCTATACACAGCTTTGCCGCGCTGCACAACACCCCCGATTAGTATTATGGAAGGAAAACCCTTTTTAAATGCTTAATACACGCGCCCGATGGGCAAAAAACACTTAATTCTTGCGGGTTTCCCGTGTGGTGAGTAATTTTAAAGACTGTCAAAAAAAGCTGTTTAAAAGGATCTTTTTTACAATGACCAGCGCCTCAAGCCCTGCCCGCACCCTGTATGAAAAAATCTGGGATGACCACGTCATCCACCGTGGTGAGGACGGAACCTGCCTGATCTATATCGACCGCCATCTGGTCCATGAAGTGACCAGCCCGCAAGCCTTTGAAGGCCTGCGCCATGCTGCTCGTAAAGTCCACCGCCCTGAAGCAACACTGGCCGTGGCCGATCACAACGTCCCCACCACAAATCGTGCGGAAGGTATTGCCGATCCGGAAAGCCGTTTGCAAGTGGAAACGCTCAGTGAAAACTGCAACGAATTTGGCATCAAACTTTTTGATATGGCCGATAAGCGTCAGGGCATCGTCCACATCATCGGGCCAGAGCAAGGCTTCACCCAACCCGGCATGACCATTGTGTGCGGCGACAGCCACACATCAACGCACGGCGCGTTCGGTGCGCTGGCCTTTGGTATCGGCACATCCGAAGTCGAACACGTTCTGGCCACGCAAACCCTGATCATGAAACCCGCCAAAACAATGCTGGTCCGCATTGACGGTGAACTGCCCGTCGGTGTCACCGCCAAGGATATGATTTTGCAAGTCATCGGCACTATCGGCACTGCTGGTGGTAACGGCCATGTCATCGAATATGCAGGTGACGCTGTCCGCGCCCTGTCGATGGAAGGCCGCATGACCATGTGCAATATGTCGATTGAGGGCGGCGCACGCGCTGGTCTTGTCGCCCCCGATGAAACCACGTTCAATTACATCAAGGGCCGCCCGATGGCCCCGAAAGAAGAATTATGGGACAAGGCTGTCAGCTATTGGAAATCCATCGCATCCGATGAGGGCGCACGGTATGACCGCGAAGTCATTCTAAACGCCGCCGACATTGCCCCTATCGTCACCTGGGGCACCAGCCCGGAAGATGTTTTGCCAATCACGGACAATGTTCCAACACCGGAAAACGAACCAGATGAAAACAAACGCGCCGCGATGATCCGCGCCCTTGATTATATGGGCCTGACCGCTGGCATGAAATTGCAAGACGTCACCATCGACAAAGTCTTCATCGGGTCCTGCACCAATGGCCGTATCGAAGATTTACGGGAAGTCGCCAAAATCGCGGCTGGTAAGAAAGTGGCCGCTGGTATTCAAGCCCTCATCGTTCCGGGTTCCGGATTGGTGAAGGAACAGGCGGAACAAGAAGGCCTCGATAAAATCTTCCTCGATGCCGGATTTGAATGGCGTGAACCGGGTTGTTCGATGTGTCTGGCCATGAATGCCGACCGTTTGGAACCGGGCGAACGCTGTGCCTCAACCTCCAACCGCAATTTTGAAGGCCGTCAGGGTCGCGGGGGACGCACACACTTGATGAGCCCCGCCATGGCTGCTGCCGCCGCCATTACCGGAAAACTTAGCGATGTTCGCGATTTTTTATAAGGAAGTAAAGACATGCCAGCCGTTGATTTCGTCGTCTATACCCTGAAAGGCCGCAGCCTGAACGCGGCCAAGACCTATTATAAAATGCAGGAAGAATTGTATGGGGATGGCACAACAGCGGATTGGGACAGTAAAACCGCCCAAGAACGCCGTGACATCCGCAAAAACTTCTCCGATAATCTGCGCCAGAACCATCCGGACATTATCGAAGCTCTCGGCATGAACCAAACAGCCGTTCAGGTGCGCAGCTATCGCAAGGGCCAACCTCGCGCCTATACCGCCCGCCCTGAATGCTACGCCGCCATTCCGGAACGTGATCAATTTTATATCTATTCCCATGTTGATTATAAGGGGAACCATTTCGTTCCACCGGATGCCGTTTTGCAAACGGAAAAGGAAGCAGAACTGATCGGCGGCATGTTATGGGCCGGTGGGTGGAGCACCCCCATTATGGTCGTCCCACAAAGCCGCCACGGCATTGCCTTGCCCGCTGATTTCAACGCCAAGACACACCAGACATTAAAACAAAGCCATCTGGGCGATAACCCAAAACGCCCCTATCGCTTCTTCATGGCGGGTGGCGCGGCACTGGCAACGCTCAACCAATTGGAACAGGACAAGGAAGTCTATAGCCAGCGTATTACGCAGCTCTTTGACGCCATCAAAAACCTGACGCCAACACTGGTTCACGAAAACGCCATTCCGGGCATCACCGCTGCGAAGGATGTATATTTCAATTCATCCCTTTCCACCGATACCAATGGTCGGCCTGTACCGCGCATCTCCCCGCGCCGTGATGGTTCGGGTGAACCATTGCCGCTGGCCAGTAATTCAGCCTTCACGGCCCTGCCTGCGGGACATCATGACTATGTCATCGTTCCGAACCTGACCTCTGCGCTGGGGCAGGCATTACAGGCGGCCTTGGATGCCATTCCAGAAAACCCTGCATCCGCAGGGTTCCCGGCAAAACTTCTGAATACAGACAATGTTGTCGCAGCAGATAAGTTAGACGGTGCGTTCGGTCCATTGAACCAACCCCTCATCCGTCACTTCCGCGAAGGCATTGTTCTTGCCTATCGCGTGAACCGTGGGAAGGGCAACAACACATTCACGCCTGCAGGCTGTACTGAGATTACCCAAGCCGCGTTTTTGTGGATGGAAAATGACCAGAACGACCGCAACGCAGGGTGTCTTCCACCACCGGCCAAGAAAAACATTCCCCCTGTGCCAAAACCATAAAGGATCGCACAATGACCCAACCATCCCTTCACGGCTGGCCTACTGATTTCGACGTCCGCACCGATGTTGTTTTCCATGAACAAATTAAACCGTTCATCGAAAATCAGATGAAGCTGCTGGAAATCTATGACCGCAAGCGTCAGGCAGTCAACCCGGACATCAAATACATCTTTCACGAACATGCCGAACGTGTGGCCTGTGATACGCGCAACACCTGCGCCCTTTTAGGCCTGCCTGAAAACGTTCAGGAAAATATGTACTGGGCGATGCTGGTGCATGATGCCGGAAAGCGCGTCCTTCCGATTGAGGTTTGGGATTCACCGGAAAAACCAACCGGCGACACCATGAAATTCCGCCGCAGCCATGTTGACCTCGGCCTTGATATTGTGCGTGAAGAACTGGGCGATTTAAAACATCCCTTCGTTGATTTGATGGTCGATATCATGGTCAACCACCACGAAAAAATGGACGGCACAGGCGAACATAATTTGCCCGGCGAACAACTTTCCATGCCGGTGCGTCTGGCCTGCATCGTTGAAAGCTATGACGGCTACACCATCCCCCGCCCCCATTTCGGCGAACGCGATATTTCTCCGTCCGCCGTTTTAGAAAAAATGCGCAGCGAACCCGGCAAAGGTGCGGCCATGTTCGACATGGCTTTATTCGAAGCCTTCGCCACCATGAAATTAAAATCCACCCCGGCACTGTCCAAAAAACCAATGCCCCAAATGGAAACCGAAAGATAAGAAAAAGAATGGGGTCGAAGGGGGTAATACCCCCTTCAAACGACCCCTAAAACCTTACACTGAGGAAAAAAATGAAACCCTTTACAACCTTAACGGCCATTGCCGCTCCCCTGCCGATGATGAATGTCGATACGGATATGATTATCCCGAAGCAGTTCCTGCGCACGATTAAACGCACGGGGCTTGGCATCAATCTGTTCAATGACATGCGCTATGATGAGCAAGGAAAGCCGCTGGCGAATTTTGTTTTGAACCGGGAGCCATTCACACGCGCCAATATTCTGGTGACGGGTGAGAATTTCGGGTGTGGGTCTTCGCGCGAACATGCGCCGTGGGCGTTGCTGGATTTTGGTCTGCGCTGTGTCATCGCACCGAGCTACGCTGATATTTTCTACAATAACTGCTTTAAGAACGGCATTTTGCCGATCATCCTGCCGCAGGACCAGATTGATGAGATTATGGCCCGCATTACAGAACAACCGGGTGCGGAAGTGACCATTGATCTGCCGGAACAAAAAATTATCAGCGGGAATAAGACCTATGCGTTTGATGTGGAACCGTTCCGTAAAAACTGTCTGGTGCATGGGTTGGATGATATTGGCCTGACCCTGGAAAAGGCCAAGGCCATCGAAACCTATGAAGAAACCCGCCAGAAACAAAAAGCTTGGATGTAAGGAGCCTTTAACATGACCAACACACACCATTCCCTCGTTATCCTGCCCGGCGATGGCATCGGCCATGAAGTGATGGCAGAAGTCAAAAAAATCATTCAATGGGTCGAAGCCAACACAGATTTATCATTTGAAATCACCGAAGACCATCTGGGTGGAACGGCGATTGATGCCTATGGCGTGCCGCTGTCCGATGAAACATTGGAAAAATGCCGGAAAGCCGATGCGGTTTTGCTCGGCGCGGTCGGCGGCCCGAAATGGGATAATGTTGATTACAGCATCCGCCCGGAAGCAGGTCTTTTGAAACTGCGTAAAGAGTTAGGCCTGTTCGCCAATCTGCGCCCGGCGATTGTGTTTGATCCGCTGGTTGATGCCTCCAGCCTAAAACCCGAAATCGTCAAGGGTCTGGACATTATGATTGTCCGCGAATTGACCGGCGGCGTTTATTTCGGTGAACCGCGCGGTATTGAAGACCTCGGCAACGGCGAACGCCGCGGGGTAAATACGCAAGTCTATACCACATCTGAAATCCACCGCGTGGCCCGCGTGGCCTTTGAACTGGCCCGCAAGCGTCATAACCGCGTGACATCATGCGAAAAGGCCAACGTCATGGAATCGGGCAAGATGTGGCGCGAAGATGTCACCGCACTGCATGCGGCTGAATACGCCGATGTGGAACTGTCCCATATGTACGCTGATAACTGCGCCATGCAGTTGCTGCGCAACCCGAAACAATTCGATGTGATTGTCACGGATAATTTATTCGGCGACATTCTGTCTGATGAAGCCAGCATGCTGACTGGGTCACTGGGCATGCTCCCCTCCGCCTCCCTTGGCGCAGCCGATGAAAATGGCAAGCGCCTGGCGCTTTATGAACCCGTCCACGGCTCTGCCCCCGATATCGCGGGCCAAGGCAAAGCCAACCCTCTGGCGGCCATCCTGTCCTTCGCCATGGCTCTGCGCTATTCCTTCCACCGTGGCGACATCGCCGAACAAATCGAATGGGCGGTTGAAGACGTTCTCTCAAGCGGCACCCGCACCCCAGATGTTATGGCTCCGGATTGTACATTGGTGGGCACCGCACAGATGGGCGATGCCCTGATCGCCAACCTTACACGGTTAAAAGCCGAAGCCGCCTAACCACCCGCCTCGCCCCTGTCATCACCGCCTTGAGCGGGGATCCAGAGGGATGACAAGAGATAAAAAAAGGCCCCGGAAAACCGGGGCCTTTTGAATTTCAGATATCAGGTTAAATTAACCTTGGATACGGATATACAAGTTACAGTTTGCCGCACCATTCAACTCATTATAAACTTGACCGTTAATGCAAGCGGTAGCACCACCAGAGAGAACAGAGCCCGTATTCGGATTGCCATCATCGACTTTAGAATCAATCCGAGATGCTTGGTTAGCTGTAATAGAACCAGTTGCAGGCATAGCAAGGTTTGGAGCATTACTGAGTGTCAAGTAATGACCATTTCGAACGGCGTTTGCTGTACCGCCAACCTGGCTTGTCAAAAGAGCGCCACCACCAGTGTAGCCAATCATAAACCCGCCAGTAATCTTAGCTGCCGGGAAGCACTGACCCCATGCACCACAAGCCGTTCCAAGCGCGCCAGCATTAATACCCGTTAACACATCAGCCTTCGCCAACTGAACAAAGTACCCTTGTGCTTCAACACCAGGGGCCGCACCAGGTGCTGTTGAAAGACGTCCATCACCATTACCAGCTGCAGCGCTACATGCACCAGCTGTACAATCTGGCAAACGTGTCGTGGCATTCAAGAGGTCGCCTGGCAACCCGCTATACATATCGCGGAATGTTGATGTCGCGGCATCCATCCCCTTGACCTGAGCAACAGTCGATGTGATCTGTGCGTTGTTAATCAATTCCTGACCCTTCAGAACACCACCGATCAACAGACCGATAATGATCATCACGACAGCCAATTCGACGAGCGTAAAGCCCGCCTGGGACCGGACAGCTGTTAAGCTTTGTCTAGACATAGTTTTCTCCTTAAAGAGTGTTTTGTAAGAACATGCACACAACTGCGCAGGCCCCTTTTGAACAAGGTTATGAGTTTTGCGACTCGCTGGAAAATTATACACGCAACCCGCGCGTATAAAAGCCCCTAACCTGTTCAGAATGATGGAATTTCCTGAACAGAGGGTTAATTTCTGATGCCTAAACAACTCAAATTAACAGGCTGAGTAGATAGTTTATCATAATGTTTCTTTATTTTTCGTATGCAGGGCACGGAACTGTCCAGGGCTGACATTTTCCAGCTCCTTGAAAACGCGGTTGAAGGATGCGATGGAGTTAAAGCCCACCTCCTCTGCGATGGTTTTGATTGCACCGTCCGTTTCCAAAAGCAACCGCTTGGCATCCGCGACGCGCAATTCATTAAATAATTGCGGCAGGGTTTTGCCGAAATGCTGGTTAATAATGCGTGAAATAATTGTTTCCGAAACCCCCAGCTCCTTCGCCAGATTGACGCGGTTATAGGTTGGCTCCTGATACACTTTTTCAAGATTTAAAAGATTTTCAATACGTTCCGCGATCTTCTTATCATCGGCGCTAAACTCACTGCGTACCGCCGCGCGCTCAATCAGGCGCACCGCCTGCGGATAAATCCGGAACAGACTGGTTCCTGCCAGATAGACAAAACCAAGCCCCCAGATGGTTCGAATAACCCGCGCATCTTCCAATGACAAGGCATTGGTCAACCCCAGCAACATTGTGCCCAGAAAAAAGAGATTGAGAAGAACCAACGCCAGAATTAACCAGTAACGCGCCCGCCCCGCTGGCTCCAAGGACAGCCGCTGCAAAAGTGGCCGTTGCCACCACATCGCCATCAAACTGATAATACCGGCCAGTAACCCGGTCAGGATCAACCAATCATACAACATGCCATCATCAAAAACGCGCGCCAGAAGAATGCCCGCCATAAAGGCCAGCGGCACCAAGGCCAGCAGCCAGAAACTGCGTAAAGGTGGCGCCTCCGTAATCCGCGCAATCTGGATCATCAGCAAAACGCTGAGCGGTGGGCCAGAGAACCACAGCGCCCACGACACAAGGTCATAATGCGTGAATAATTCACCGACAAACCGTTCAGAAAACCCGGTGAAGAAGGCCGCGCCCAGCATCAGAAAATATGCAAACGGCAGTAAAACCCGAAGCAATCCCCCGGCACGAAAGGCAATATAAACCAGAATATAGACACACTGAACCAGCCCGATCAGTGACAGGATTTCAGGAACAGTGAATTGCAGGTTTTGAAGATAATCACCCATAGGATCAATAATATAGCGTTTAACGCGTCTTCGTACAGAGGTCGTTTTGCGCGGCCTGTACAGGTGTTAAAATGCGATCACAGATATAATTGCGCAAAAACAGGATTTCAGGTGGCGACAGATTATCAATCTCACTGGTGAGCGTGCTCATCATCACGGCGTAAGCGGCTTCCTTCTGTCCTCCTGCATTCATCACCAGGGCTGGCATCTGCCGCGCCCATAATGGCAAATCATCGCGCGGTAAATTGGCTAGCTTATTGGCAAGGTCCAATGCACGTTGCAGATCATTCTGTTCAAAGCGCGCCAAATACACCGCCTGTGCCAGCCAACGCCATTTTTGCGGTTCTGGCCGCTGCCCAATCACTTCCAGATAATCAATGATTGGTGTTAAATCGCTTTTGTCCTGTGTCGCACCATAATAATAGGCCGCAAGTGAGGGAACAAAATTAGAGTTGGGATCCAGATGATCCGCGAGGAATAACCACCCCTTCAACGTATCGTAATTATATTCAGACAATGGCTTTGTTGAATCTGTTGCGTTGCCAATATTTTGCAGCATCAAGCCCGTCAGGCGATAGGCGAATTGCGCATCGCCCAGCGCCATTCCGGCTGCGTTATTCTGTGATGGCACCGGCGGAACGTTACCCCATATGGGGCGCATGGATTTTGTCTGTAACCAGAACGCAATGTTCAGGACCAGAAACGATAAAAAGATAATGTATAAAGCGGCAGAACCAAAACGGGTGCTCATATGCGGCCCCTGCTCCCCTAAAACTGCCGACGGCGTAAATCAATCAACGCGGCACAGATCAACAAGCCCGTATAAATAACGCCTTGAATTGCAATAAAAGCAAAACCGATCTCACCTTGCGCATCGGGATAAACTAGCCAGGTGGTCTGGGTCATTAAATCGATACGCGGCACGATCATGGACACAATATTCATGATGCCATTTAAAAGCGGCGCAATCGGCGATTCATTCCCAACACTGGCAATCCCCAGAAGCTGGCCCATCAGACGGGACAACACATATAGGCCAAAAACAGCCATCGCACCGCTGGCGGCACTTTGCAAAACCATCGCGAAAAACAGGGCCGCATTCACGATCAGAATATATTCCATGATCAGGCTGAACACCCATAATCCATGGCCGGGCCCGACAGCCTGAATAACAACCGCGCACACCGCAACGCCAATGACACAACCGAGAATAATAGCCAGCAATGAAAAACCGACAGCATGCGAGAGGATGAAGCTACTGCGGCTAATGGGGCGGGACAGCAGGAACTCGACATCTTTGTTTTCAAAAGACCGGCGAATATAAAAGACGACGAAGAGGACTAGCCCCACCGCCCCTGCAAAGCGCAATCCACCTGCCGTAAAGACCAGTGCAAATTGGCTGCTTTCGATAAACGCGCCGGAACCCAGGAAAACTGATAATGCGGCTCCGACGGCGACCAGGATACCCAAACTTACAATGAGTCTGTCACGCAAAGCAGCCATCAGAACATAGCGGACAAGTGGCCATGAAAGCATAATCAGTAAGGCCCCTTAACCTCTTGGAACGCAATCCGTCAATTACATCTTCATCGGGCGGCGATCGCCGGAGAAGCGTTTGTACAGGTCGCGGTCCGCTTCGGAAATGCCGTTGCTGGCATCAACGATTGTGGCGCGCAGGAAGATCACGAGTTCTGTTTTCTTCACGCTATCCACTTGTTTACGGAACGCGGCACCCAACAATGGGATTTCACCCAAAACCGGAACGGCCTGTTGTGTTGAATCCGTACGATCCTGCATCAACCCGCCCATCAGGAGCGCGTGGCCGGAATCCATCTTCACAACTGAATCCATCTCTTGAATATTCACAACTGGAATTTCAGAAACGATTGGTGTTGCCAGACCAGCAGAAACAAACGCGACGGCCGGATCAGGAACGCGGTCAACGATGCGGGTAATGGTTGGGCGAACCGACATGGACACAGTCCTATCATCCAGATCAATGGATGGTTGGACGTTGATCAGAACACCTTCTGGGACGTTGCGGATTTCACTGTCGATATCGGTTTGTGTCACGCCATCTTCGGTGGTCACATCAATATCGATTTCAAAATACACAACATTGTTTGCCACGTTCAAAACAGCTGATTGGTTATTCAGAACCGTCAGACGCGGGCTGGCCAGCGCCTTTACAGTACCAAAGCGAGAAATCGCATCAACCACGGCGGTTACATCGTTTCCGGTGTAACCAATTGAAAAGTTTGCATCGCCTGAAATCGCATCAGGCAACCCTGGGCGGACCAAACCACCAGCAGCCCCTGTCAGACCGAGGTTAAATTCACCGATCATATTTTCAAGGACGTTCCAGTTGATCCCTGCTGCGAATTCATCGCTCAAAGACACTTCCATGATTTTTGCTTCAATCAGAACTTGCGAGGTCACAGAACGGCGCACTTGCGCCATATAATCTGCAATCTTTTTATGCTGACGTTCTGTGGCACTGATCGAAACAATCCCCGCCTGCTTGTTGATCGAGAAGCTGGAACCATCCGGGCTTTGACCAGGAACAGGTGCCGCCGCAGTAGCAGTATCCTGCGTATCTGTTGGCAATGAGTTAACCTGCAACGTCGCGGCCGGCGCCTGTGTTTGAACGATTGGCTGGCCATCTTCGCCCATGACAGTAACAGGCTCAACCGGAGCAGGATTCGACGGTGCTGCCGTAATGGTCGGATCATTTGCCGTCATCAAAGCACTTCTGGCCTGTGACACACCCAGAATCTGCGTGAGTGCTGTATTCAATTCACCCCAGAAATCCGATTCACTTTTACCGGCGGCTTCAAATTTGGAACCTGTGTTTGCACCCTGCCCCGATACAACCGATACGTCGTTTTTAATCGAGCTGGTGTTTTGACGGATATAATTCAGGTAATCGATTTTATATGTTTTGTGGAACGGAACATCCAGCTCAACACGAACGATTTCATCATCGAATTTATAACGCAGACCAGAGATGCTGGAGATACGATCAATCACAACATCAAATGGCTTGTCACGTGCCGTGAAAATAATCGAACCACGAATACGTGGGTCGAGTTCGATGTCATAGTCAGCTTGCGAAGCCAATTCAAACAGCGCGTCGCGCAACGGCACAGTCTGGTTAATTGAAATCGATACCAACGGCATCGGCTTCAAATCGGCCGATGGGCTCGCAATATAATCCTGCAATGCCGGAACGGAATTATCTGCGGCCTTCATATCGTGCTTTGCATCTTCTTCTGCAATTCGCGGCGCAAGCGCATCGCGGTAATCTTGCATCTCCATATGTCCGGAACGATCCATCTTCAAATGGTTGCGTGTGAGATCACATGCGGACAACGCCAGCGTTGATGCCGACAGTGCCAGCACAGAAAACGAAATACCGCTGAGTTTTTTCAGTGTTCCGGTCATTTGAGTCATTAGGATTCTCAACTTCATAAAAATGTGAAAAAGGCCGTCCAGATAGAACAGACGTTGAATTTGAATACGTGGGCAGAACGGCGCAAATCACCGCTCAGGACATAACTATATCATAGGGATGTTGAATCGGAAAAGGCGCAATTTTGACAAAATTGCACACCCCCACCCCGGGGAAAAACCGGGGCAGGATTAGTCAGAAAAACTTAAAATGGTACTGTCGAGAGCCTTCATGGTCTCCGGGTCCCCGCGTCCCAACTTAACCTGTTGGATCTTGATCTTCAGATCGCCCGGTTGATCGGCTTGCGAAACGGCAGTTTCTTCGGTAATCCGCCCGTCCTTGAACAACCGCAGCAAGGATAGATCAAAGGTGGCCATGCCCAGCTGGGCGTTTTGTTCCATAACTTCGCGGATTTTAATAATATCGCCCTTATGGATCAGGTCTTTAACCAGACCCTGATTGAGCATCACCTCAATTGCCAGCGTCAACCCACCATCGGCCGCCGGAACCAGACGTTGCGATACAATCGCCCGCAGGTTCATCGACAGGTTCAGGCGAATCTGGTTGTGGGCATCTTCTGGAAATAAGTTCACAATACGCTCAATCGATTGATAGGCGTTATTGGTGTGCAGAGTCGCCAGACACAAATGTCCTGTCTCTGCCGCCGTCAATGCTTGCTCCATCACCTCACGGTCGCGAACCTCCCCCACCAGAATCACATCGGGGCGCTGGCGCAGGGCATTTTTCAGGGCGATGGAATATGATTCGGTATCAACACCCACTTCGCGCTGGGTCACGACAGATTTTTTATGTTCGTGGAAATATTCGATCGGGTCTTCAATGGTAATGATGTGACCCTGATCGCGGCTGTTCCGGTAATCGATCATCGAGGCCAGAGTCGTTGATTTCCCCGACCCGGTCATACCCGTAACCAAAATCAACCCACGCCGTTCCATCGATAGTTTTTCGAGGATTTTCGGCAGGTGCAATTCTTCAAAGGTTGGAATCTTTGAAATGATCCGGCGAATAACCAAAGCCGGGAATTGACGCTGGCGCAACGCATTCACGCGAAAGCGGCCAAAGCGCCCAACATCCAGTGACGTATTCAATTCCATCTGCGCTTCAAAATCGCGGCGTTGACGGTTGGTCAGGATCGAGCCAATGATTTCATTTAATTCATCAACGGTCAGTGGCGTATCACGCAGCGGTATCAATTGACTGTCTACACGCAGTGACGGCGGGAACCCGACGGTCAGGTACAAATCGCTTGCACCCTTCTCGGTCATCGCCTGAAAGTATTGTAAAATCATTGGTGCGGTCAAAACGAGTAACCCTCATCTCCAGAATCCGGCTTGTCACCACCACGAACACCCATGGCGGCAGCCTTGCGGGAAACCGGATCTTGCTTTTTACCCCCGCCGAGTGTGGCGGAAACTTCATCATCGTCGCGGTCTTCGCCCTCATCGGTCGTTTTCAACAACGCACGGCGGGCTTCAGACTTATCAATGATGCCTTGTTCCAACATGGCGTTGACGGCATCTTCCATGGTGATCATGCCGTAACGCGAGCCGGTTTGAATCATGGAGTAAAGCTGCGCCACCTGGTTCTCACGAATCAAGTTCCGCACAGCGTTCGTACCAACCAGAATTTCAAACGCACCGATACGGCCCTCGCCGCCTGTCTTTTTCAACAGGGTCTGCGCCACAACGCCTTGCAATGAACTGGCCAACATGGCGCGAATCATTTCCTTATCCCCTGTCGGGAACGCGTCAATAATACGGTCAATGGTTTTCGCAGCAGAGTTTGAGTGCAGTGTCCCAAACACAAGGTGACCCGTTTCCGCCGCCGTCAGGGCCAGCGCGATGGTTTCGTAATCGCGCATCTCCCCCACCAGAATAACGTCCAGGTCTTCCCGCAGAACGGATTTCAATGCGCGGGCGAAGGATTTTGTATCGGTCCCAAGCTCACGGTGGTTGACCAGACTTTTCTTTGACGTGTGAAAGAATTCGACAGGGTCTTCAATCGTGATGATATGGCGACCATCATTTTCGTTGATGTGGTTAATCATCGACGCCAACGTTGTCGATTTACCCGACCCCGTTGGACCGGTCACCAAAATCAAACCTTTTTCCAGCTCCGCAAAGCGGCGCATGATCGGTGGTAATTCTAATTCTTCCATCGTTGGCACAAGTGATGGAATGCTCCGGAACACGGCGGCTGTACCGGTACGGGTTGTAAAGGCGTTGACGCGGAAACGCGCCTTCTCGCCGTATGCAATCGCGAAGTCCAGCTCCATCTCGCGTTCGAAATCAGCGCGTTGATCTTCCGTCATAACAGAATACAGCATGGTACGAATGTCATCGCTTTGCAGCGGTTCGGCTTTCACCCGTTTCAAATCGCCGTGCACGCGAATAATCGGCACGTTCATCGGGCTCAAATGCAGATCCGATGCATTGTTTTGAATGGCGAAGCGCAGTAATTGCAGAATATCCAAGATGGTTCTCCCCAGGGATGGATGGAGCCGATCAGCCCCATACTCACTTTAAGCGCAAAATAACAAACGGAAGGTAAACGAAATAAGGAAAATTATGCCGTAAATTCAAGGATGTATAAAGATGACTCCCCCGTCAAGAGTCATGCCCTACATGAAATGGTCGAAAACCCCCTGAATTTGGCCCTGAAACAGCACACACAGCACAAAAGACACGATCAAAGCAGGCCCAAACGGAAAAACATCTTTCTTTAAAATAACTTTCCAGAAAGCACCCATAATCACCCCACACACCCCCGACAATATCAAAAATGCCGGTAAAAGCCCAACCCCCAGCCACACCCCGGCGACCGCAAAAAACTTCACATCGCCCAGCCCCAGCGCCTCTTTCTTCAAAACGCGGCCCAAAACCCAGCCGACAACAAAAACAAGCCCGGCATAAAGGGCGGCCCCCAGCACAGCATATTTCAATGCCAGGAACGGCGCGTAAGGCGACGTGAGAACAACAAAAACCGCCCCCAGCACACCCAGAATAATATTGATCTGATCGGGCAGAATCATAAATTCGATATCAATGGCAATCATCGCCACCAAAAACGGCATTGCCATCATCAAAATAATCGACGCCAGATGGAACCCCATCATCCCCTGCACCAGCAAACAGGCCAGCAACGTGCAAAGCTCAATCATCGGGTAACGCCAGCAAATCGCCGCACGGCAATGGCGGCATCGACCACGCAAAAACATCCATGAAAAGAAGGGGACCAGATCAAGGGCGGATAAAACATGCCCGCATGATGTACAGGCCGAACGCGCCGACACCCACGAAACATCACGCGGAATGCGATACGCCATGGCACTGGCAAAGCTGCCAAACACCAAACCTAAAAATGCCGTGACCACCCATGCGGGTGGTCCAGACAAAGCCATTAGACTTAAAAAATCCATGATTAGTAACGCAGTTTGGACAGACGATCATAAATCGTTTCACGAGGGATCGATTTCCCGCCACCATAAACCGCATCGGTTTGCAGGGCCTGTTCGTAATATTTTACAGCCATGTCTTTGCTGCCTGCACGGTCCGCAACAACAGCCATGTTAAACACGTGCTGCGCGTTGTTTGGATCAAGGCTGGCGGCGGTGCCCAAGGCCTGCATTGCGCGTTGGTTCTCACCCATCTCGGCATAGGTCATGCCAAGTTGCGCGGCGATACCGGCATTGCCCGGGAACTTATCACGCAAATCAGACAGGCGGCGCAGTGCCACAGCCGGATATTGCTTCTTAATCAGGCCCATCATGTTGACAACAGCATCTGTGTTGTTTGGCACAAGGTTCAAAAGCTCTTCATAGCTGAGAATAGCAACATCATCCTGACCGAGTTTTTGTTGTGCAACCGCACGGCCCATCAGAATGCGTGTATCGCGCTGGTTCCGTTTATACAGCTGGTCGTACATTTCAAGCGCAGCGTCATAACGCTCCAACTCCAACGCACGGGAAGCTGCAGCAACTTGTGCTTCCAGATCACCCGCCTCAACGGTCTTTTTAGAAATGACCAGTTTCGAAGCAGGTTCCATCACCGGATCAACCTTGCGTGGACCAATTGAATTGGCCATCGGGCCGCTTGGAACACTTTGCGAGGAATAATAATTATCTGGTGCATCTGATTTTGGTTCGGGGGTCAGTTTTGTTGTGGCACTGGACCCGCTGACGGTTTCCATTACGCCCGGCCCTGCTGGTGCAGGGGCTGGCGCCGGATTAGCAAGAACGGCTGTATCGGGTGTTGGCAATGTTGCTGGTGCTTCGGCAACCGATGATAACTCTGGTGCAGGCTCGGGTGCAGGTGCTGGCACAACAATGGGTTCTGCGACGATGGCTTGTGTTTCAGGCGGTGGCGCCAATTCTTCTGATGGTGCAGAAACGGCCTGCTCGACGGGTGTTGGCATTGGCATTTCCGGTGGAGCGGCAATGACACTCTCATCGCTGCCACCCAAAACTTGCGGTGATGGTTCGCCAGAGGTTGGTTCAACATGCGACAATGCATGGCCAACAAATTCTTCTTCCAATTGCGCCAGCGGATCAATCGGCGCGGTGATCAATGCATCCACTTCACTGACCGTCATGGCCAGCGGTTGTGCGGTTGCCGGTGCGGGGACGTTTGTATCGGCCTGAGCAACATGCCCGATCACCGCAACAACAGCCACCACCGCCACGGCGGATAACAGCATATTGCGTGTGGTATGACGCGGTGCCTTGCGTGGCAGATCGCGGTCAAGATCCAGCTCGTCATGATCGAAATCGGCGATCATATCTTCGATGCTGGACTGGTCAGGATGGTTACCCTTGGTGATCATTTCTAGAACCCTCTATTCAATCTATTAGAATCTAACAAAAACAAGGACGCAAGGGAATCCTTTAAAGTTATTTTTCACGCCGCCAGAGACGGTTTTTCAATCAGTTTCAGGAAAGCCCGTTCCAGATGGTCTGTTCCGGTTTGCGCCTTTAGCCCCGCTGGCGGCCCGAGATAGCGCAACACCCCTTCGTGCAGCACCCCAACCCGGTCGCAAATTTCATCCATATCCGACAGGATATGAGAGCTTAAGAAAATCGTCCGCCCCTGCGCTTTTGTTTCCAGAAGCATGTCTTTCACCGCAGCGCGCGCGCGCGGATCAAGGCCGCTCATCGGCTCATCCAGAATAAACAGGCCACAACCCGTCATAATCGTTCCCATCAGGCCCAGCTTTTGACGCATCCCCTTGGAATAGGTCTGCACCCGGCGATCAAGCGCCGCAGGGTCCAAGGCCAAACGAACCGCAGCATCTCGCGCCTGCTCATCTGAAAACGGCACACCGTAGAGCTTCATTGAGAATTTAATAAATTCAATCCCGCTCAAAAACCATGGCGGATCAAAACGTTCCGGCAGATAGGCATAGCGGCGGCGGCTTTCCATCTGCTTGCGTTCCTGGCCAAAGACATGAATGTCGCCCGATTGAATATCGCGCAAACCCAGAATGGATTTAATCAGCGTGGTCTTCCCCGCCCCATTCAAACCAATCAGGCCGAACGTTTCCCCTTCGGCGATATCCATGCTGATGCCGTGGATGACCTGGGTTTTCCCATAGGAAACCTTAACGTCGCTGATCGAGAGAGCGTGGTTCGTCGAAGCATTCATCTTAAAGAAATCACATTGCGCCGGTACCCGGAAGGAATATCCGGCTATCGAGATTGAACCGTTCCTGCGGGCGCAGGCGGATAGGATAAATTTTGTTGGTATAGCCATCAAACCATTTCAGGTCGATATGATGACGGCTGACCTTGATGTCCATGACCGCTTGCGGAATGGCGTCTGGGGTAATACGAACGCCGTTCAACCAAACCGTCCAGCGGCTATCAGATGAAAACGCAATCCCGCCGAGCGAGATTTCACGAATGCCCGGGTCGCGGCCAACGGCACTGCCGCCGGATGACATTGCGCCACCCATTGGTAACGCCGTTTTGAAACCGATTTTAGCATCCTGAAGCAACGCATGCTGCCACGCCGTAAAGAACAGCGTCTGTACGGATTCAGGCGTAACACTGGCATCACGGACGTTTTGTTTCGCGGCAGAAATCGCCAGCAAGGATGATGCCGCAGGAACAGTACTCGTGTCCGCAGGCAATGTTTCCACGGTTAAATTCGTACCCGGCATGCCCTCTTCAGCAACCGCCTCAACAGGCGGTGGCGATGGAACCTGATCCTGCGCCAGGACAGGCATTGGCGAAAGCATTGCCATCAAGCAAACCCCCATTCCGATCCTGATCAATTTTTGTTCACGCATCATCACTACACCGTTTTATTGTGGAACTGCCGGCTGGGCAAGTTGCTGCGGAATATCCGCCCGCTTGACCATCGTGTTCCATGAAAAATCAACTGTTGCCGACATTAAAATCGCAGGAACACCATTCCCGATTTGTTTCAGCGTCACCTCATCCACGTCCAGTTTGCGTTCCAGCGTCATGGCGTGAACCCCGGCATGGCCAGGAAAGGCATTCTCCATCCAGTAGATGAAGCTATAAACATCAATATCATCAAGCGCATCCAGCGAAACCTTCACCGGGCTGTGCAAGATCACATAGTCAGACTGGGCCGCAATAGGATCTTCCTTCACATTGATCGCCTGAATATCGTAACGCGCAGACAGGATGCTGGATTCTGCTTGAATATCTTCAATCAATTTGCGTGCAGCAACACGGTCCTGTGTCTGGAAGAAACCTGAACGCTCCAAATCCTCGAACTTGCTTTTCTGTTCCTGGATTTGTTCATATTCGGTTTTGAGTGTCGCGACCTCCGTCCGGCGGGCCGTAACCCCCCCCCGCACACGGCGCAAATCCTGCTCCGTCTTGGTCATCTGCGGTGTGAGAACACCATAGAGCAACCCGGCCAGAACAATATTTGCCGCCAGAAGGCAGGCCAGTGTGACAACGCGTTTAAAACCAAGAACCTTGATCATTGCAATGGCCCCCGGACTGTAATTTCAGCGCTGTAATCTTCGGTTGGTTGTTGGGTGCCGGAATTACCGACCTCACCCACTGTGTTCTTTGTATAGGTCAAATCGGCAACCTGTTTGCTGACCTCGACCTTGTAGCCTTCAGGCAACTGCACTTCCAAACGGTTTTTCAAATCATCCATCTGGCGCACGCCGTATTCCGGCGCAACCGTTGGCGGGAAGCTCAAAGTCAAAACAGCCGACATTTCCGCAGTCGGACGAATTTCATTCGGGGCCGGTGGCGGCAGATTTGGATCTGGCGTTAAGGCATTACGCGAGACAATCAACTTATCAAGACGAAGCTCGGCCCCCAAGGACTCGCCAATCGCCTTAAACAGCGGAAGTGCATGAATAGAATCTGCTTCCAATGATTTGAAAGTATTCAAAGAACTTTGAATGAGCTTCACATCGAAGCCAAGCTCCTTCATCCGTGCCAGTTCTGATTGGTATTCGGCTTCAACCTGAACTTTCAGTTTTTCCTGACTGGCCAGATCACCGCGTGTTTCGATCAAGGCCGGCCCCATCGACATGGTTTGCCATGCCAGATAAGCCGCGCCGCCAAACATCAGCAAAGCCCCAACCATCGCGGCCTGACGTGGACCATAAATCTTTTTAATATCAGTCGCTTCCATTGGAAGGATAAAGCGCGACTTACGCGCAATCCATCCCGCATGCAGCGGATCAGCATGATATTGGTCGTCCTGCGGGCCGATGCGGAAACCTAAAACTTCGGCCGCTTCGGTCACAGTATAAGATGTAAAATTGCACGGCACGTCGATGCGGCTGCGCACTTCTTCCCCCGCCGATGGCGTGGCGATAACAAAAACTTCCGTCCCATCATCTGGTGAATAACCAAAACGGGATAAGTAGCTGATTGTCGCTTTAAATTCCTGAACGACATCATTGACCCACGCTTGCGGATCAACTTCCATATCAGTGATGGGTGTCATACGGGTCATGGCCAATTGACCATCACGCGTAATCACCTGACGCAAGCCCCCGCTCATATGCTGGCCAATCATAACCGCCCAGCGTGATTTTGTTTTTTCGCGCTTCATGGCCTTATCCGCCAGCGCCTTTACCATGTCCGACGATTCAATCGGCAACAGCGTGAAGCCAGCGATCGAGGACATTGATTCCTTCGCCGCCGATAATGTCTTTGATACCGGCTCCGACATAGGAACAGCCGCAAACAGGTATAAACCACCCGATGCATTGGCCTTAATGGCGACAGAGGATTTCGCGCGGTCCTTGACCGGCAAGGCACCGCGAATTGGATAGTTCTGGAAGGCAACGGTGAGTTTGCGCTGCAGAACATTGGCCTTGTCCATTGGGCCAACCTTTGGAATACGCTGACCGCCTTTGAAATGCTGATCGGTCATATCGTTGACAACCAGCAATGGCTTATTCTTGCATTCGCGCTTGATAACGTCTGAAACGGTGTCTTCGAAATCCTTGGCGGACCATGGAATGGTGTCAATCAGCCGCGTTCCCGATCCGCTAGAATCGTAAACACAAAGAGATTCGTCCCCAATCATGAGAACACAGCGAGCCGGTGATAAGAAAGAAATGGCGGACATGAAAACCACAAGAACTAAAGAAAATTAGAAATCCATCTCAGTGAAACTGCCGTAGATAGGACCAAAGACCCCAGCAGCAATCCACAAGATCATAACACCAAGGAATGCGGTTAGCATAGGCTCAATCATCGTGATCAGCCCTTGAACCGCCTCATCAACATCTTTTGTATAAAATTCAGCAACCTGATCGAGAACCACGGTTAGATTTCCGGATTCCTCCCCGACCTTGATCATGCGGACAACCATGCTGGGGAACTCACCGGATGCGTTAAAGGCTTCAGACATTGGGCTACCGGCGGCAACCTGCTCCTCAACCCCTTCCAACGCCTCAATCAGCGCAAGGTTTGCGACCGTTTGGCGCGCCGCCTTCAAGCCCTGCATCACGTCAATACCGCTGGCGAACATTGCGCCAAAGGTTTGCGCAAAACGCGCCACGTTAATTTTCCGGATCAGCGGACCCGCAATTGGCATTTCCAGAAGCAGGCGGTCGGTTTCAAATCTGAACTTATCCGACAATTTGCGGCAAGCCTTAAATATGGCAAAAAGAATGAACGGGGCCGCCAGAACCGCCCACCAAAATTGCTTGAAGAAATCAGACGTATTGATCAGCCAAATTGTATAAAACGGCAATTCCTGATCCAGGAAACGGATGAAATCAACGATCTGGGGGACAACAAAGCCCATCATGATGACAATCGTCAGAATAACAACGACCAGCAGAATGGTCGGATAGCGCGTCGCCTTCCGCACTTTCGTCTGCATCTCGTCGACCCATTTCAGGTATTTGACGAGGTGCTTATAGGATGATGTCAAATCCCCCGTCTCCTCCCCCGAAGCAATCAGGGAGATATAAAGACTGGAGAATGTTTTCGGGTGCAAGGCCATCGCCTCGGACAGTGAACTGCCCTCTGACACATCGCGGAACACATCGGATAAAATATCGCGGAGCGCGTCATGGTCGGTGGTGTCGCGAATATCACTGAGCGCTTCCAAAAGCGGAACACCCGCACTTTGCATTTGTTCCATATGCAGGAAAAGCTGAATTAAATCGCGGGTTTTTGCCTTCTTACCAAACCCAAGCCCGGCCAGCATGCCTTTTTTCTTCGCCAAAGGCGCGCATTGAATCAGCTCCAACCCGGCGCTTTGCAACTGAGCATACAAATCGACCTCGTTCGCCGCGGAAATAACACCACGGATCGGGCGACCCTTGTTATTGATGGCTCTGTATTTATAGCGTTCGATGGCCGTTTCCTCGAATGAACATATAACAGAAATACGATGTGCCGAGTGGCAGACTTGATGACAGGCGGGGCAGGATTTTTAGAAACCCGACCCCGGCTGTCTTATTTATGAATATCGACAACCGTGGCGAGTGATTGAAGGGTCGTGATCCCATCAAGCACCTTCAGAATGCCATCGTCCTTCATATTTTTGAAGCCCTTTTCTACAGCAAGGCGTTTTAACTCTGCTTTGCTCTCGTTTCGGGCAATAACTTCGTCCAGTTCATCGTCCAGCAGCAAAATCTCCGCCACGGCGATCCGGCCCTTATAGCCCTGGCCGTTACAAGCCTGGCATCCACCCTGCTTGGCTTCGAAAATGGTCGGTGGGTTGGACGGGTCAACCTTCAAAATCTGGCATTCTTCTTCTGTGGCTTCATGCGGAACACGGCATTCTTTACAGACTTTCCGCACCAGACGCTGGGCAAAGACCGCAATAATCGCCCCGGCGATCATCCCCGGCTTTAACCCCAGATCAAGAAGACGCGGGATCGCCCCGAATGAGTCGTTGGTGTGAAGAGTCGTATAAACCTGGTGTCCGGTCATCGCGGCCTTCAGGGCCATTTCAGCCGTCACCGGGTCACGCACCTCGCCAAGGAAGATAATGTCCGGATCCTGACGCATCAGCGCCCGGATCCCGTCGGCAAATTCCAAAACCCCTTCCCGAACCGGAGTCTGGCGAATCATCGGCAGGGAGTATTCGACCGGGTCTTCCATGGTCTGAATATTGACCTCAACCGTGTTGATTTCGTTCAGCATCGAATAAAGCGATGTCGTTTTTCCCGAACCCGTCGGGCCGGTCACAATAATCACACCTTCTGGCCGCGATTGCGCACGGCGGATTTTTTCGAGGTTTGCCGGGCTGAAGCCCAGATTGGCCACAGGCACAATCGATGCGCTTTGATCCAGAACGCGCAGAACGATGTTTTCGCCGTGAACCGTTGGCAAGGATGATACGCGGAAATCGGCTTCCTTACCGCCAATGTTCAAATTGAAACGGCCATCTTGCGGCGTCAACTTATCCGCGATGTTCATATTCGACATAATTTTCAAACGCTGGGAAATACCGCTCCAGTGCTGCTTGTGCAAAATCTGCGCGGTGAATAAAACACCGTCCTGACGGTACCGCAGGCGCACAAAGTTTTCTTCCGGTTCAAAGTGCAAATCCGATGCACCAATTTTCACCGCATCAAACACCAACGCATTGACCAGACGAACGATGGGGTGGGAATAGGCTTCGCCTTCCTTCAGGGTGGTGACATCGCGCACCTGCCCCTCTTCCAGTTCTTTCAAGATGTCGCTGATTGAGCTGGCATAGCCGTACGCCGCATCAATCGCTTCGTTCAACACCGATGGCGTTGTAATCAATTGCTTGATCGTCAAGCCCTTTGGCAGATAACGACGCAGCGCATCCATCGCCATAACGTCATATGGATCGGCCATTGCAACAACGGCCTCTTCCCCGGCAATCGAGATCGGCAGAAGCTGATATTTCAGGGCTGTGGCTTTATCGATCAGGCTTAAGGCCTCACCATCCACAATCGTGTGTTTCGGATCAAACACATCAAAGCCGGAACTTTCGGCCAGAAATTTTGACAATGCTTCTTCACTGATAAACCCAAGGTCCACCAGCACCGCGCCCAGCATCTGGCCAGTGACTTTCTTTTCCTGAAGGGCCACATTCAATTGATCTTCGGTAATGAAGCCCAGCGCAACCATGCGCTCACCCATACGTCCACCCGAACCGCCAGCACCCGCACCACCCGGACCCGCACCCGTTTTGCTGACATTACCAGCGGTGCGCACCGTCACATCGCGTGCGGCGCTTTCCTTGGGTGGCTGTTGTTGTTTGGCCTTGGGGTCAAACCGTGCGGCGGGCATCTTTTCAGATACCTCGACAACTTCAACCTCTGCTTCGTCCAGAACCAGCGCAAAGGCGCCATCTTCCAGATCGTCCAGTGGAGGTTGCTGATTTTTCTGATCTTTGTTGCGGTCCATGGAAAAACTTTACCCCGATGAGAATAAGAAAAGTACGAATCCCGGATTAAGAGAAAGAATACGAGAAACAAGGCGATTGCCCCGTTTATAAAATTAAAGGAAAAGCTTAAAGAAAGGCTAAAGAGATTATGTCAAAAAAGAGGCCTTATCTTTTTGATTCCTCTGGCTTTTATACCATATATCGCCTGTGGTGAACACCACGCCCCGCCCCGTATGTTTTTCTGTTCCGAAACCAACACTTCTCGGTTACTTTTACAGCTGCTTATTTCACTCCAAAAACCTTTGCGGGCCACAAATCCATGTCGAATGATAAAATCAGCACCTCTTCCCAAAGCTCCATGATCGAAGCAACCCGCTCGCGCGCACGGTTTTCCGGTCACGGCAATGCCAAGGGTGCTGGCGGATATAAGGTTTTATCCGATAACCCGGATTGTGAATTCCTGTCCCAATCGGGCCAGACATCGATCATCAACCCGGTTGAGGGTGGTTATGGCCTGATTAAAATCGGTGCCGCCTGGGACAACATCGTTGTCGAGGAAGCCGGGTTTTTTAATAAACTGTTCAAAAAAGTCACTAAACAAGGTGTGGATATTGATCTGGGCTGCCTGTACGAAATGGCAGATGGCACACGCGGTTGCGTTCAAGCCTTCGGCGACATGCTGGGCTCCTTAAGCGAATCTCCCTATATCGCCCTGTCGGGGGATGAACGCACCGGCAATGCCGAAGGCGATGATGAGTTCCTGCGCATTGACGGCCAACACTGGGGCGATATTAAACGCATCCTGCTTTATGTTTACATCTATCAGGGTGCCGCCAACTGGGCCGAGATCAAACCGCAAATTCAACTGAGCGTCCCTGGCGAACACCCGATGGTTGTGACCCCCGATGTACAGATGAGTGAACTGGCCGTATGCGCCGTTGCCATGGTTGAAAATATTCGCGGCGGCATTCGCCTGACCAACCACACGGAATATTTCCCCGGCCACGCCGAAATGGACCGTGCCTTTGGTTTTGGCATTGAATGGTCAGACGGCCAAAAATAATATTTAAAAAGAATAAGGAAGACGGTAATGGATAGCCCAGAAGCACCAAAGACAGAAGCAGCAGCGGCCCCCTTCATGAACGATGAAAACATTGTTCATCGTGGCGACTACATCAATATTCGCGAAAAGGTCCCACAATTGCAGCAGATCACAGTCGGCATCGGCTGGGACCAGAAGATGTTCGAAGAAAATCCATTGGATGTCGATTTCAGCTGCTTTCTTCTGAACAAGGTGGAGCAGACCCGCGACGATCAGGATTTTGTTTTTTACAACAATGAAAAGGCCTGTGACGGTGCCGTTCGCCACGCCGGTGATAGCCGCACCGGGGCCGGTGATGGCGACGATGAATCAATCTCCCTCGATTTGAACGGCATCCCTTTTGATGTTTTAAAAGTCGTCTTCAGCATTACGATTTATGATGCCGCCGAGCGCGAACAGAATTTTGAGCAGGTCCGTAATTTATACTTACGCATTTTCGATGCCAAGGAAGGCCAGGAAATCCTGCGCTTCCCGCTGAACGAAGAAGATTTCAAAAGAGATACCGGGATCAAGGTCGGCGAATTGATCCGTGAAGGCCCGGCCTGGTATTTCAGTGCCTTGGGTGAATCCATTCCCGGTGGCCTTGGCGCAATCGCCACAAAGTACGGAATTATCATCACGCTGTAATCAGCATGATGATTTCCTTGAAAATATTTCGTTCAGGCAGCTTTAAGCTGCCTGTTCTTTTTTCCGGTATTGGTTCCCGCACGAATGGCCGATTGCGCCGCCGAAAGACGGGCGATTGGCACACGGAACGGTGAACAGGACACATAATCCAGCCCAATGGATTCGCAGAAGGCGATCGAGGCCGGATCACCACCATGTTCCCCGCAAATCCCCAGCTTAATATCGGCGCGTGTCGCACGCCCCTTTTCAACGGCAATCTTCATCAAGGCGCCAACACCGTCCACATCCAATGTCGCAAACGGATCGCGGGCAAATATACCCGCACGTGTATATTCATTCATAAATGACCCTGAATCATCACGGCTGAGCCCCAAGGTCGTCTGGGTCAAATCATTGGTCCCGAAACTGAAGAACGCCGCATCACGCGCAATATCATCCGCCATCAGGGCCGCACGCGGCAATTCAATCATCGTACCCACGGTATAGGACACGATTTTTCCTGTTTCGGTGAACACAGATTGCGCGACATCATCAATCAACGCCTTTAAAATCGCCAGTTCGCGGTGCGTCGCAATCAGGGGAATCATAATTTCCGGCGTTGCCGATGTTTCAACAGCTGCTTCGAAAATCGCCCGCGCCTGCATTTCATAAATTTCCGGATAGGTAATGCCAAGGCGGCATCCACGATGCCCCAGCATCGGGTTTGATTCATGCAGTTCAATCAAACGGCGGCGCACTTGGTCGATCCCGATACAGGCGACCTTGGCGAAGGATTGAATGTCATCCTCCCCTTGCGGCAGGAATTCATGCAGCGGCGGGTCCAGCAAGCGAATGGTCACAGGCAATTCGCCCATAATGCCAAACAACGCCGCAAAATCGCTGCGCTGTGCTGGCAGTAACTTCGCCAGTGCATCGCGCCGTGCATGGGTGTTGGTGGAAAAAATCATTTCCCGCACATGCTGAATACGCTGTGGGTCAAAGAACATATGTTCGGTGCGGCACAAGCCGATTCCTTCCGCCCCGAAACCATGGGCGATTTTTGCATCCAGCGGTGTTTCGGCGTTGGCGCGAACCTGCATCCGGCGATGCTGATCCGCCCATTGCATGACGGTCGAAAAATTTCCTGATAATTGCGGCTTTACGGTTGCAACCGCGCCCAGCATCACTTCGCCGGTGCTGCCATCAATGGTCACCAATTCACCTTCACGGATCACAGTGTCGCCAACACGCATGGTTTTTGCATCGGAATCAATTTGAATGGACCCCGCCCCGGCCACACAAGGACGCCCCATGCCACGCGCAACAACGGCGGCATGGCTGGTCATGCCGCCACGGCTGGTTAAAATGCCAGCGGCAGCATGCATACCATGAATATCTTCCGGTGAAGTTTCACGGCGGCAGAGAATAACTTTCGTGCCGTTCTTCGCCTTGATTTCTGCATCATCTGCTGTGAACACGGCCAAACCACTGGCTGCACCGGGGGATGCCGGTAAACCTTTGGCAATAATTTTCTTATGCGCCGCCGGGTCCAGCGTCGGGTGCAATAATTGATCCAGCGATTGCGGATCAATACGCAACAGCGCATCTTCTTCGCCGATCAAACCTTCAGCAACCATATCAACGGCAATTTGCAGTGCCGCCGCCGTGGTGCGCTTCCCGGTGCGGGTTTGCAGCATATAAAGTGTGCCGGATTGCACCGTGAATTCAATATCCTGCATATCGCGGTAATGTTTTTCTAAAATCATGCGCACGTCATTTAACTGTGCAAACACACCCGGCATGGTTTCTTCCATCGAGGGCAGCGAACTGCCCTCCTTCTCCCGGCCCAGACGGGTCAAGGATTGCGGGGTGCGGATACCCGCGACAACGTCTTCGCCTTGCGCATTGACCAGATACTCACCGTAGAAATAGTTTTCACCTGTCGATGGATCGCGGGTAAAGGCAACACCTGTCGCGCAATCATTCCCCATATTGCCAAACACCATTGCCTGTACGTTGACGGCCGTGCCCCAGCTTTCAGGAATGTCTTGAATCTTGCGGTAAGTGATCGCGCGCGGTGTCATCCATGACTGAAATACGGCACCAATCGCACCCCATAATTGTTCGTGAATATCCATCGGGAAATCACGACCCAAGGCCTTTTTAACAACGGCCTTATATTCAGCCACGATGTCGCGCAAGGCATCCACGCTTAAATCGTTATCCTGTGTGACGCCATCATCTAATTTCCGGCGTTCCAGAATATCTTCGAAATCATGGTGCTGGACGTTTAAGACAACATCGCCGTACATCTGGATGAATCGACGATAAGAATCCCACGCGAAACGCGCATCGCCTGATTTGGTGGCCAGTGCTTCCACCGTTGCATCGTTCAAGCCCAAATTCAAAACCGTATCCATCATGCCGGGCATCGACGCCCGCGCACCAGAGCGCACCGACAGCAATAACGGATTCACCGCATCACCGAATTTTGCACCCGTCGCCTGTTCAACCGCGCCCAGCGCAGACAGAACCTGTTCTTTTAATTCCGCAGGATAAGATTGATTATTCTGATAGTACCAACCGCAGATTTCAGTGGTGATCGTAAAGCCGGGTGGCACAGGCAGGCCCAGTGTTGACATCTCGGCAAGGTTCGCGCCCTTTCCCCCCAGCAGGTTTTTCATGTCCGCGCGGCCATCGGTTTTTTGTCCGCCGAAACGATAAACCCATTGTGTTGTCATGCCCGAAATCCCCATGGTGAAACGATGGGGTTACTCTATCTGATTCTGAATGAAGCGCAAAAGCGGCGAGGCTAAATTATGGCAACAAATCCTTGACCATCATCAGGCATAAATCATCATCAACCGGGTAATCCCGCCCGACAATAATCGCGTCCCGGTCATAGGTGACGCCGTACCCGTCCGGCAAATATCCGGCGCGAACATAAAGCCGTTGGGCCGCGCCATAGGACCGCGTCAAACCAACCGCCAATCCCATCTGTTCACACCCGCGTTCACGGGCAAGGGCTTCGCAAGCCACAACAATCATCGCCCCCAAACCATGCCCACGGGCATCGGGCAAGACATTCAAATCCTGTAGTTCCGGCATATTAAACCGGGCAAAAAGACTATAAGACGGCGCCCAGTTCACAGCCGCATAGCCGCACACCAGCCCATCCCGAAACCCCAGCACAACTGAGCGCCCGGATTCCAGCAAACGGCGGGCGTAATCGGGTTCGCTCCGGCTTTGCAAAACTGCTTCCAACCCCTCAATCAGGGGGGCATCGTCCAGCGTGGCAAGGCGTGTGGTTAAAACATGGCTCATACCCCGATTTATAAAGGATTATCGGGCAGATTTACACCCCCGCCCCGCTTTACAGCCCCCCGTAGGCCATATATATGTAATCCATCACTTTTTGACCCATTTTCTTTGAGGAATCCCATGTCCCAGCCCCAGGCAAAACCAGCCACCGAAACAACCGGCACTGAAAAAGATATGAAGGACATCGTATCCCTGTGCAAACGCCGTGGCTTCATTTTCCCGGCATCGGATATCTATGGCGGCATCAACGGTTTTTGGGATTACGGTCCGTTGGGTGTGGAACTGAAAAACAACTTACGCGACCTGTGGTGGAAAACCATGGTCACCTGCCCGCCATTGGGGCCAAAGGGCACGGCCTATGAAGGTCAACCGGTTGATATCGTCGGCCTCGATTCCTCCATCATCCAAAACCCGAAAGCATGGGAAGCATCAGGTCACGTGGGTGGGTTCTCTGACCCGATGGTTGATTGCCGCGAAACAAAGCTGCGTTACCGCGCTGACCATTTGATGGCTTATTCATGGAAGCAAGGGAACCCGGAAAAACCGGTCTATGTAGCCCTGCAAGACGGCATGGAAGATGAAGATAAACAAAAACGCCTGAAAAAATTGGGCTTCAGCCAGAATTTGGATGAATACGATGTCACCCCGCTGACCGATGATCGCATTACATCCAATCTGGATAAAGTATTCGGCCCAGACGCCAAGGAAATCGGCACGCTGACCCCGCCAAAACAATTCAACCTGATGTTCCATACCTTCATCGGGGCCACAGGCGGCGAAGATAACAAGGCCTATCTGCGCCCTGAAACCGCACAAGGCATCTTCCTGAACTTCAAAAACGTCGTGGATTCATCCCGCGTTCGCGTTCCCTTCGGCATTGCCCAGATCGGTAAAGCGTTCCGCAATGAAGTGAACCCGCGCAATTTCATTTTCCGGTCCCGCGAATTTGAACAAATGGAAATGGAATGGTTCTGCCACCCGGATGAAGCCAAAATCTGGCGTGATTTCTGGTTCGCGGAGCGCACAAAATTCTGGCAATCCATCGGCTTGAAAAGCGACAATCTACGGATGCGCGACCATGACTCGGATGAATTGTCGCACTACGCGAAGGCAGGTCTTGGCACCGCCGATATCGAATACCGCTTCCCGTTCACCGCCCCTGATTTTGGCGAGTTGGAAGGCATCGCGCACCGCTGCGATTTCGACCTGACCCAGCACCAGAAACATTCCGGTGTGAAACTGGAATATCTGGACCCCGTCACCCAGCAAAAATTCATGCCGCATGTCATTGAACCAGCCGCTGGCCTGACCCGTGGTGTTCTGGCAATGATTACGGAGGCCTATACCCCCGACCCATCGCGCCCAAGCGGTGTTTACCTGAACCTGCACCCGGCACTGGCCCCGAAAAAGGCCGCCATCCTGCCGCTGACTGCGAAGGACGAACATCCGGTAATCGCAACGAAGTTGTATATGGATTTGCGTAATGACTTCGCGGTTGATCTGGACATCAAACAAAACATCGGCAAGCGTTATGCCCGTCAGGATGAAATCGGTACACCGTACTGCTTCACCATCGACGACCAAACCGTTGCCGATCAAACTGTGACAGTGCGTGAACGCAACACAATGGCACAGGAACGTATTTCACTGGATAACGTTTCTGAATACTTGCGTAAAAATATCCGCGCAATTTAATGAAATAATTTGGAACTTTTTTGAAAACAGGCTTCCTGATCGGAGGCCTGTTTTTCTATGGGCCGCGACATAGCTTAGTCACCGGACGTCCTTTAAACGTTGAATAAAGATAATTGATCAATCTTTTTTTGGAGAACACACATGTCAGTCAAAACATCGCGCAAAAGCGTTACGCCAACCATGGAATACTCATCAGAAAAATCCCTGGATAATTTATTCATGGACATGCTGAAAGACATTTATTACGCCGAGAAGAAAATTGCGAAAGCTTTACCAAAGATGGTTAAGGCTTCTCAATGCGAAAAACTCAGCACTGCTTTTGAAGACCATCTTCAAGAAACCCACGGCCAGCTTGAACGCTTGGAAGAAATATTCGAGATCATGGGCAAAAAGCCCGTTGGAAAAAAATGCCCGGCGATCGAAGGTATTTTAGAAGAAGGCGACGAGATCATGAAGGAATTCAAAGGCTCCCGTGCCCTTGATGCTGGTTTGATCGCTGCCGCACAGGCAGTTGAACATTATGAGATTGGCCGCTATGGCACGCTGCGGGCCTGGGCGCTGGAACTGGGGTACATGGATGCCGTCAAACTTCTTGAAAAGACATTGAAGGAAGAAACAATGTGCAATGAGCATCTCACCGAAATGGCCGATGGCGGCTATAACGAACTAGCCCGCGCAGCCTAATAAGAAAATTCATGGAAACCCGGCTCGGGCATGCCCTGAGCTGGGTTTTTATATGGACGGATGCAGGGCATTTTGAGATGGGTAAATTTCAATCTCATTGCCTGAATGATCACGGATGGAATGGAGGAATTCGATTTCCTCGATACGCGGTTGGATGCTGAAAAAGCGGGCATCGCTCAGGCCGTGCACAATCAGGCCTTTTTCAGCCAGAATTTTATGCGATTCCCTTGGCACATCATTCGGCCCCCATCCCGGTGCAGTGACCAGAACGGGCATGACATCAACACCTGCGCGGTTGAAATGCGCGGTCAGGCTGTCCTTATATTTCTTATCGCATGCGGTTTGTCCCAACAAATGGCTGAGACCGCAATCTTGCACATAAACATCAACATTTTTCGTGCGCAGGTCCTTTAGGCCCTGCTCAAAAATCACAGTATTCCTGCGTGCGATACCATTGGGTGAAAATACCGAAATGCAGCTCAAGCGCATCAACCATGACTGGAACCGGTTATCATTCTGCCGCCGCAACACATTCAATGTCACAGGATCACGTAAATCAATCTGGCACTGGGAATCGGAATAGGTTTTTGCCACGTCATTGGCATGCACCGGAATATTATTGTGATAGTAAAACGCCATCAGGTTTTTATAAGCGGCAGGCGCTTCCTGCGGCAGGCACAGCGTATGGAATGTTTCAATCAATTTTCGCCCGTCATGATCGGGGCCGCTGATGCGTTCACGCAAATCTTCTGGAATGCGGTACAGGAAATCATCAGCCAAGGCTTTATCAACCAGATTGTGTTCCATTTCCAAACCGCACGCCAATGACACAGGCGATGCCCCGTTCAAAAGCCGCCCCACCCCGCCCTGACGAAAGGTCTTATGCGCGGTTGTGTCATGCAATTCACCAATCACCACCACCAACGGGCGCGCGCCTGAACGCTTCCGCACTTCTGCCTCCAGCGCATCCCAAGCCGGACGCATATCCAGCGGGTCGGCGGCACATGACACAGTCAAAAACCCATCCGTCCCGCGCACAGCCGCAGCGGGATTAAAGGATGTCCGACTTTTTCGAGAGAATTGAGCCATCGCGCTATAGTGCCGCGATCATATTATTATGTCAACAAAACTGAGTGGGGCCTTTAAGGACTTGGAATAACACCAAAAGGCGTCACATCCAGACGATAGCGCCGAAACGCCGTAATCGGCGCCGCCTGCCCGCTATATAAGACAGGCACGGATGGATAAAGGGTGTGAAGCTCCGCTGCCGCCGCAGAAGCCGCAGCCCCTTCCGCCTCAAACGGGGTCAGATAAAGTGTCTTATGATCCGCAGCCGCCTGATTAAAAATGGAATGGCCAAGCGCGACAGCGTGACCCTGACGCTTCACCCGCGCAGAAATTTGTCCCACTGTGGTGACATCCTTCGATACCAAACCATCATATAATGTCGCCGCTGCAACAATCACCCCGTCTTCGTTCAAGCGTACGATGTAACGCGCCGCCTTCTCCAGATACAAAAGCGGCATGGGATTGTTGCCCTTGCGACCCGACAGGTCCTTCAGGATAAAATCATTCTCAACATGGGCCCGGGCTGCTTTTTCCAGTCCCGCAGCATCAAGAAAAACATTTTTATAAAAAGACATCCCCATTGCCCCCGTTTATATTTTTATAGTCCAAACCGTGACCAGACCGCCCGGTCTTCCACAGTTGATAAAATATCATCGGCTAAACCATGCCCCAATGCCGCACGACCCGTTGGGATCAAGGACAAGGGAAATGGCATTTTCTTATCGGGTGACATTTCGATGAAACGAACATCTTCGCCGTATTTTTCCCGCATCGTCGCGTGAACACCGCCCACCCCGTCAACCAGCCCCATATCAAGAGCCGCCGAACCGGTCCAGAAACGGCCCTGAAATAATTCATCATCGGTACCGTTCAAACGACCACCCCGGCGATCCTTTACCCAGTCAATGAAATGGGCGTGCATCTGTATTTGAATTTCCTTTAACCGGGAAACATCGCCGGGTTTTTCTGGCAGGAAAGGGTCGAGCATCGATTTATCGCGCCCCGACGTATAAAGGCGGCGTTTCACCCCATGCTTATCCATAAAATCTTCAAAGCCAAACCCGGCGGAAATAACGCCAATCGACCCGACAATCGAGGTTTCCTGAACATAGATGTCATCCGCCGCGCAGGCTAACCAGTACCCACCGGATGCCGCCACGTCTTCCACAAACGCGGTGACGGTGATGGCTTTTGCTTCGGCCTTTTCGCGGATCAACCCGGCAATCAGTTGTGATTGCGCCGGGGCACCGCCCGGTGAATTGATCACCAGAACGACCACAGGGGCCTTTGGTATGGAAAAGGCCTTGTCGATCAGTTTGGACAGGCGGGCATAGGACAACCCACCCCGCTTCATCGATGCGTCGGCAATGACCCCGGATAAACGAATGACTGGAATCTTCGGCCCGCCCTTAAAAAACTTTCCAAGCATGGGGCCAACCACCGGCAAGCCAGACAGCTTGCTGAGGTTCAGGGGAGAGTCATCGTCCAGGGATTTTTCATTGAATGGGTCTGTCATGATGATTTTGTATACAACAGGACGGTGCAGAATTGAAGTCGCAGACTCTATTTCAGAACAAAGCATCCCCCGCGCGAAGCACCCGCTCTGCTGCGTCCGTATAGGAGCCATCCGCATTATGGATAATAAGCCCCGCATGCAAAATCGCCGGGGTGCGCCGTTCTTTGCGCGCACGAATAACCACCCGCTTTGCAGCCTCCCCGGCATGGGGCCACAGAGGAAAAATCTCGCAATGTCCGTATCTTCGCCCGAAACATTGAATGATCTTATCAACCATATCGGCACGGTGGATCATGGTGAGCATGCCGCCCGGTTTTAAATTATCAAATGCACAATCAATCCAATCCCTTAAGTCTATATCATCATCCAGATGGCCAAGCGCTGTGGCGCGTGGTTTATCGGGCGATGGCATGTAACTTCCGGTGGGCAGGAAAGGCGGATTGCAAAGAACGTGGTCAAACCGTTGAGATGGATCAGAAACTCTAAAGCTGCGGATATCACCTTGAATAAATTCGCAACGACCAGTATCGCCATTGAGTGAAACATTTTTCATTGCTAAATCAACATACTCCGCCTGAATCTCAACCCCCGTCATCAGGACACCCGAAATCCGGTGGCGCAGGCAAAAACTGGCTCCGCCAACACCGCACCCCATATCCAAAACCCGGTCGCCCGGTTTTGCGGGGCAAGCGGCAGCCAGAATAACGGAATCAAGTGACGTCCTGAATCCTCCCTCCACGGGTTGGAGAAGGCGAACAGATTTCCCAAGGACAAAAATTTCCTGCGTCATAAATTCACATGTAACCCATTCAGGGGCGATATGCCACACCCCACTTATTGCCCCCCTCTTGCCCTGCCCAAAACCTTCCTTTATGAAAGGCAACATGGAAACAAAACCCGACACGCTGCCATTATTTCGTAAAACCTCTGCCATCGCTTTGTTCAAGGGATGGGTGGCACTGCTGGCTTCTTTTATCCTGTGCCTGGGGGCTCAGATCCCGGCGCTATCCAAAATTCAAACCCCGGAAAATCCTTTGATCGCATCTTATATGGTGTCGGGGATTGGTATCGGGGCGGCCATTTGCGCGTTTGCGGTTCTGCTGACCCTGCCTGCGCTGGCGCGCCTGTCCGGGACACCGCGTAATTTCATGCATCATTATGTTATCACCCCCACCCTTTGGACCGGGTTGATGGGCATGGCGCTGGGCGCGGTTGCGGCCTTCCTTGGCCTTCAAACCGGGCAAGCCCCCGTTCCGGCATTCTTCGCTACTTATATAGTGTGCTTTATCACCCTGATCGTTCCGGTGTTGATGACATCCGTATCTTACTGGTTCCTGCTGATCCGCCCCGCCGCCGGGCATGAGGGCGGTGCACAGGCCGTGACTCTTTACTCCTCGCTTCTTATTTTATGGAATGTGTATTGCTATGTCATCGCCAGCGCCCTCATCCACCTGCCAAGCGCCTAAAGTGATGAAGCCCCTTGCCGCAACCGCAACCATGCTTTAATTCAAATCCATGACCGCAAACACCGCATCCTTGAAACCTGCCGATAAAGCCGCCCACCCGCTGGATCAATTATCCGCGCTGCTGGGTGATGATATGCAGCACGTCAATGCGATGATTATCAAGAATATGCATTCCGATGTGCAACTCATCCCACAACTGGCCGCCTATCTGATCGCCGCTGGTGGGAAACGCATTCGCCCGCTTTTGACGCTGGCCTCCACACGCCTTTATGGCGACATGGGTCCGCGCCCCTATGGCCTGTCGGCATCAGTTGAATTCATTCACACCGCCACCTTGCTACATGATGATGTGGTGGATGAAAGCGTTGAGCGTCGCGGGAAATCTTCCGCCAATATCGTCTTTGGCAATCAGGCCAGCGTTCTGGTTGGTGACTTTCTGTTCTCCCGCGCTTTCCAGTTGATGGTGGCGGATGGCTCGCTCGATGTCCTTCGCATTCTCTCCACCGCTTCCGCCGTGATCGCGGAAGGTGAAGTGTTGCAACTGGCGGCGGCCAATGACACTTCGACCAGCCTCGACCAATATAAAAACATCATCGCCGCCAAGACAGCGGCCCTCTTCTCCGCCGCTTGCGAAATCGGCCCGATCATTGCCGGGTCCGGCGCACAAGCCCAGCAAGCGATGCGCGATTACGGCCATAACCTCGGCATGGCATTTCAGATTGCCGATGACGTTTTGGATTACACTGCCGATGAAGCAAAACTGGGTAAGACCGTTGGCGATGATTTCCGTGAAGGAAAACTGACCGCCCCCGTTTTGATGGCGCTCGAAAAAGCCAATGATGAAGAACGCGCCTTTTGGACCCGCACCATGGGTGAATTGAACCAGCAGGATGGCGATCTTGCCACCGCGAAAGCGATCCTGAAACGTCACGGTGCCATCGAAGCCGGTCTGGTCATGGCGCGGGATTATGCCGCCGCTGGCCACGCCGCCCTGAACACCGCCCCGCCATCGCCCCTGCGCGATGCATTGGCTGCGGTCCTTGATTTCGCCGTTGAGCGCGACCATTAAGGGTTTTTGACCCCACCGCACACCGATTCAGCCAATATTTCCCCTTTTCTGCCCCCGAACATTAGAAAAACCTTGCATTCGCCCTCTTTTTTAATTATGTTAAATCATCATTTTGAGAGGGTATCCGCCATGAGCACAAAAACAAAGCTGGCTACAATCGCATCATCCTTCGCCTTGGCCGTTGGCCTGACTGGTTGCGGTGACGCCCATATCTCCACCGAACAAGCCTATTGCGAATTCGACGACACCGCCAAATATCCGGTCCGTATCGTTGACACCCAAGAAGGCCACATTGTTCACGAAGGCGGCTATAAACGCTTTGAAATCGACAAAGAAGCCGGCACCTGCACCTATCGCCACAACAGCGGTGATGGTTTTGTTTATTCGATGAAGCCGTAGAAATTTAAAAAAGAATTTCCAGTTTTAAAAATGCCGCCAATATTTTGGGCGGCATTTTTGTATCTACACAATCGTATTCAAAACAGTTTAAGACAAAATCTCTCAATCATAATTTCCCGCAGAGATCCGGCATATTATTTTCCATGCGCGGGAAAATGGGGCGAGTGTCCTGAAATATAACCCGGCCAGAGGTTACCATACTGACATTGTGGCCTATGTTCTATTCGAGACCAGATTGAGTCTAAAAACACGAGAGGACTTATTATGCTGAAATTATCTTATTTTTTAACCGGGGTTCTTGCCCTGATGATGATGGTTCCAACTGCGGCACGTGCACAAACTTCACCGCAATATGAATGGAAACGTCTTGATTATAGTCACTTTAGAACATTGTCAGTCGAAGATCAGTTACGCCTGCGTGTGTACCGCGAATATGAACAGCGTGAGCCCTGCCAGAATTACCGCGAACTGCCAATTGATCTGATGGTTGAGGATTGCAAACTGTACCACCGTGTTGCATTGCCTGTGCCCGTCCCTGTACCGGCTCCGTTGCCAGTTGCTCAACCTGCACCGGCACCAGCACCAAAAGTCATTTCCAGCTATGAAGTTTTCTTCTCACTGGATAGTTCATCACTGAGCGCGTCTGCCAATTCGGAACTTGATAAGGCCGCAGCCGAGATTACCCATTACAATCCGGCCAGTGTTGTTGTTGCGGGTTACACCGATACATCAGGTACTGCGAAGTACAATGATGCCCTGTCGGCAAAACGTGCAGCCACCGTATCAGCGGGCCTGACCAAACGCGGTGTTGAAAACACTGTTTTGAATCAAGAAGCCCACGGCCAGGACAACCTGAAAGTGCCAACAGCGGATAATGTCCCTGAAGCCCAAAACCGCCGTACGGTTGTTCAGTTTTTGAAATAGCCACATAAAGCGCTTTAATGACTGACAAAGCCCCCGGTTCCGCCGGGGGCTTTTCTATTATATTCAACGATACCCAATTATACCCATGGGGGGTACTTGACAAACATACCCCCCATGGGTATATACTGGAACTGTAACAACCAGCATCGGGGTGCTATAGACCATGCATGATTCAGAACTGACAAAATTGAACCGCATTGCCGGTCAGGTCGAAGGGATCAAGAAAATGATCACCGAAGGGCGTCACTGCCCCGACATTCTGACGCAATTGCGCGCGGTGCGTTCCGCCGTGAAAACGGTTGAGGCCAATATTTTAGAAACGCACCTGAACCACTGCATCGCGGAATCGCTGTCCGGTGGCAACACAAAAGACACGAAACAAAAAATCGAAGAATTAAAAGATCTGTTCAAAAGGTTTGATTGATATGAGCTCATGCTGCAGCACTGATAACGGCGATAATGGTCACGGCCACACCCACCCCAAGAAAGACAAGTTGTTCTGGGGATGCCTGATTATTATTCTGGCGGCGATTGGCGGGGCGTTGACCCTTGATCTGCTGAACATGTCAGTGCCGATGGTACATCATTTCGGGCACAGCATTTTGGATCTGGTCAAGACCATGTGGTGGGGCGTGTTGCTCGGCCTGTTCTTCGTTGGTTTGATGGGTCAGGTGCCAAAGGAATATTTCAGTGTCCTTTTGGGCCGTGGCGATACGGTTGGCGGCATCTTCCGTGCCGCAGGGGCCGGGTTGCTGTTAGACCTGTGTTCGCACGGTATTTTGATGGTGGGCGCGAAGTTATATGAACGCGGCGCCAGCTTGGGCCAGTTGATGGCCTTCCTGATAGCCAGCCCGTGGAACTCCTTTTCCCTGACGCTCATCCTGATTGCGATGATCGGTTTGAAATGGACGCTGATCTTTATTGCCATGTCGGCGGTGATCGCGATTATCACCGGCATTCTTTATATGCTGCTGACCAAGGCCGGGGTTTTTACCCCGAACCCGCACACAATTGTCGTGCCGGAAGAATTTAATCTGGTGCAGGATGCCAAAACACGCTTGAAAACATTCCGCCCCACCGGGTCCTTCTGGGCCACCGTATTCCGCGACGGGTGGAAAGACGGCAAGATGGTTTTGCGTTGGTTGATGTTCGGGATTGTCCTAGCCGCCTTGATCCGCACCTTTGTTCCGATTGAAGTGTTCAGCACATGGTTCGGGCCGACATTGGTCGGGTTGTTGTTGACCCTGTTGGCTACCACCTTGATTGAAGTATGCTCTGAAGGATCAGCACCGATTGGCGCCGATCTGGTCATCCGCGCCAATGCGCCGGGCAACGGGTTCACCTTCCTGATGGCCGGGGTTTCAACCGATTACACGGAAATCATGGTTTTGAAAGACCTGACCAAATCGTGGAAAATTGCGCTGTTCCTGCCTTTGTTAACCGTGCCGCAAGTTGTCTTGCTGGGCTGGATCATGAACCAGTTTTCAATGACGCCTTAAACGATAATCAGGCCGTATAACATAAAGACCAGCCCCGCCAGCGTCAGCGGCCACGCGGCGCGGGCGGGCAAGCCACCGCGCACAAAGAAAAAATACTGAATAAAGAACATCGGAATGGTTGCAACCATAAACAGGCGCAGCGTATTGCCAAAGGCCATTTCAGGAAACAGGACATAGCTGAGCAGAACAGTGATCACCATCAGCAAGGCAATGCCCTTGTACCAGATGGCGGCGCGGTTACGATAGCGCAGCGACCCACGAATAATAATCCAGAACACAGCAGGAATAGACACCCACAGCGCAATCCACAGCGCCATATCATACGGATATGGGTCATTGAAGATGTGCATCAACAAATTCCCCTCATTCGGGGAATGCTTCATGGCAATCGCAAAGACAGATGAAATATAGGTCAGGCTTAAGACCGGAAAATAACGGTGACAAATCATGTCCCAGAAATTATCAGGAAGGAATTTCGGTTCATCCGCACGGTCGAGATTCATTTTTTACGCTTTCCACACGGGTATTTTTCGTACAACCCCATCAACACCGCCGGTGCCGCGACAAAAGCATCGTGCTGCGGGTTTCGTTGCAAATATTCCAGCACATAAAGATGAACTTCGTTGAGGGTCACACTTCCCGGGATACAGAAATTAATATCCGGCGCCATCTTCATCGACCGCAGCATGTTGTGATAATCCATGATGCCTGAGATATAAGACTGGCATGCGGCATGGGCACCGGGGGCAATTTCATTTCCTTGCGCATCTACACCGCAGATTTTCACGAGATAGGCCCCGGAAAAACGCGCCGCCGCTGCCCGCTCTGATGAGGCGGTCAAAACCATCCCGCACAGCAGGACTATGGCAAGGATTCGCAGAAGCATTTCTGGCTACTTATCCTTCATGCCAGCTTTCAGCTGTTCCAGCATCGCAAATGGGGAATCGCCCATTTGCTTTGGACGCGCTTCAAAGCTGGTTGGTTTTTTCTCGAATTTTTCTGGCTTGCCGTCACGGCCCCGTGGCTTATCGCCTCTTGGCTTGCCCTTGAAACCATCTTCCTTCTTTTTGCCTTTGAAGGATGGGTCGCGTTCTTTTGCCACGGCACTGCCATGGTCCGATTTTTGATTGGCGCGTGGCGCACGGTTTTCGGAACGTGGTGGACGGGCCGCTTCATTGGCTTTGCCGCGTTTCAAGCGGAAGGTTGCGAGCTCTGGCTTCACAGCCATAACAGGTGCCGCAGCAACTGCCGGAGCTTCCGCTTCAACCGCAGGTGTTTCAGCCACAGGGGCCTCAACAGCGACCTCTGCCACAACAACCGCTGTTTCCACAACCGGCTGTTCCGCAGGATCATGTGATTTTTTATGGCCCATGGATTCAATGATTTTATACAAATCAGGAATCGAACAACCCATCCATTCGGCCATCGCGTGTGTGGCCTTGAATGTGCCGTCTTTGGCGCTGTCATAAATGGCGCTGATCAAACGGTCCAGCATATCAACGCGGATCGCACGGCCACCATAAACAGGGTAACCAATGGCGCGTTGGTAAACAGGGTCAATGGTTGCTTCATCAACAATCACCGACACCACACCATCCTTTGGCAATGGCGCAGGAAGAACGCGGTCATTCCACAACCACCACAAAGTCGCGCGCAATTTTACAGCGGCAGGTTTATTGAGTTCAGGTACGAAGACCAGAACCGGGCCCAGACGTACATGACGTTGACGCAGGACTTTACGCGCTTCCGGGTCCAGACCCGCAATCAGCGGCTCCAGATCCTGGCGCGGCATAATACCCAGCGCATCGTGAAGCAAAACGGCAATGTCTTTTGCAGGGCCAGCAATGCCCTCTTCCTTCGTCAACCCGGTCAATGGACCAAGGACGGTATTGATGTGTTGCTCCATCCACGATTTCAAAAACTGGATAACAGCCGCAGGATCTTGATCCTTCAGGGGCTCTGCGCCGTCCAGCAAAACGAAATCGGGCTGAAGCTGTTTTTCGCCCTTGCGCAGGGTCGCAATCGGCTGGCCCGGCAATGGGTTGCTGGCATCCGCTTGCCACAAAATCTGGCCGCCCTCTTTCAGAGTCAGCTGCTTCGGTTGGGAATTTAAGATCATTCCAATATTATCCTTAATTTTCAATTCGCCCGTAATATACGGGCATCCCGTGATATTGAAAACAACAAAACACCCCAAAACGAGATTTTACATCATATTTTAGCCGGAATCGCCCCGTAAACATGACGTGTACAGACCGGGGAATAGGGCTGGTCCCGCCCCCCCTTTTTTGTTAATTTTACCACCCCAACAGCCACCATTCAAAAGAGCACCCCATGACACGGCTTTTCGCGCTTGTTCTCGTCTGCGTCCTGATGTTTGCCCCCTTCTCAGCCCAAGCGGCAATTGATAAGGCCGGGGCCGCGCATTTGACCGGAATTTTCACGAAACTGCTGGATGAACAAAAAATTTCCGCCCGTCTACAGGGGCAGGATTTAAAAAGCCAAGGTGAGGTTCTGGTCGAACCCGCCGGGTCATATTACGCGGTCACGCTGCCACACCTGTCACTGGTGCACGCCGATTCCAGCACGCTTGATCTGGGCATTCTGGTGATCAACGCCATGCCGGGATCCTCCGCACAAGAATGGAAAATGACACTGGCGATCCCAACCCCGATCATTGGGTATGACGCGGCGAAAAAGCCGATCTCTCGCCTTGATATTGGCAAACAATCTTTCACAGGCGTTTGGAATGAATCCATCAATAACTTTTCCAAACTGGATGCGCGGTATGAAAACATTACCTCGCTATCCTCTGCCAATGGCGCAACATTAAAAATTCCAAAAGCCGCCGTGATTTATGATCTGACCCGGAACGCCGATGGCAAAACATGGTCCGGCCCGACAAAATTTACCATGGAAAACATTACCCTGCTACGCGAGGGCAATGCCGGGCAATCAAAAATTGGCCGCCTGACCATGGATACGATGGTGCAGGATTATTCCTATGAAAAGATGCGCGAATACCAACAAAAAATGACCGCCCTGTCAGCCACCGCCAGTGCAGCAGCCGTTAATTCAGACCAATTGGCAGATGTCATTTTGGATATGATCGGCAGCATCTGGGGCGGGTTCGGGACACAGATTGTTTTAGATGATGTTGACCTGTCACGCCCCGCCATTCCGGGCAGCCCCGCCGGACGTCTGGCCACCAAACAAATCAGACTTGGTTTTGATGCCAAGGGTTTTGCGGCCGATAACGTCACCATGACCATGAAGACACAATATGACGGCCTGACCCTGACCCCCGCCCCGGCTGGATTCAATGAAGTGACACCGGGCCGTTTGAATTTGGACCTGACGGTTGAAAACCTGCCCTATAAAAAACTCATCAACCTCACCCGCAAAACAGCCGAAGCCGCCAGCACCAGCGCCGAGCCACAAAAAAATGCCGGCATGCTGGCCGCAAAACTGATCCCGCAAATGCTGACCCAAGCTGGAACGACTCTTAAAATCAACAAATCCTACCTTGGCAATAACACCTATAACATCGATCTGGACGGCCAAGCCGTCGCCAATATGGCGACCGTGATGGGTGCGGTTGGCAAGGCCACGCTGAACATCACCGGCCTTGACGATTTGATTGCCCTGACCAAGGCTCAAATGAAAAAAACCGACCTGCCGCCAGACGCAATGAAGAAACTGCAAGGCACTTTTGTGACCCTGTCCGTCCTGCAACTCTCGGGCCAGCAGGGCAAAGATGCCACCGGCAAATCCATGCGCAGCTATAACCTCGAACTAACCCCCGAAGGTAAAGTCATGGTGAACGGTGCAGATCTAACAACCCTCATGACCCTGGCCGGGGCCGCCGCAGGCCAGCCAAAGGCGGCTCCAGCGCCCGCAGCAGCGCCAGTTCCTCCCGTGGCGAAGCCATAAGAGAAAAATTAATAAGGTCGTTTGAAGGGGGGATTCCCCCCTTCACCCATTACTCTTTATCCTACGAGATATGAAAGAAGCGCATTTAAACGCTGGCGGCCTGACGCGGTGGCGGCGATGTGGGTGTCGCTCAAGGTTAAATAGCCTTCATCGCTGAGGGCTTTTATTTTCTTTGCATCAAAGAATGTATCGCGGTGGCGGCCTGATTCATGTTCAAGGCGCGATAGCGGAATACCTTCGCTCAAGCGCAATCCCATCATCAAGGCTTCGGTCATGCGTTGGTCGGGGGTGACATCTTCGAACGGGTGTGCGCCGTGGCCCTTGGCGGTCACATCATTCAACCAGATTTCCGGAGCGCGGTGTGCGCGGGTGGCTTTCTTTTGGCCATCAAGCGTTAAACGCCCATGGGCCCCCGGCCCTACCCCGACATAATCACCGTAACGCCAGTAAGTCATATTATGACGCGATTCTTCGCCCGGTTTGGCATGGTTGGAAATTTCATAGGCGGGCATTCCGGCAGCACCCAGAATATCTTGCGTGGCTTCATATAAATCACCCGCTGCCATGTCATTGGGGATCATAAAATCACCACGGGCATGTTGCGCGAAAAAGGCTGTGCCGGGTTCGATGGTCAATTGGTAGAGGGAAATGTGGCCGCCGGACAGCGTCAGCGCCTCCTCCAGCTCTTCCTTCCATGCCGCAACCGTTTGTTGCGGGCGGGCATAGATCAGATCGAAACTGAAACGGTCAAAAGTGGCCCCGGCGATTTCAATCGCGCGGCGGGCTTCGCCGACATTGTGTTTGCGGCCCAAAAATTCCAGATCTTTTTCACGCAAGGACTGAATGCCGAGTGACACACGGTTGACCCCGGCGCGGCGAAAGGCGGTAAATTTATCGGCCTCGACAGATGTCGGGTTTGCTTCCAGTGTGATTTCAATATCATTGGAAAAATTCCAACGCTTTTGTGCTTCATCAATTGCGGCGGCAACTGTTTCCGGATGCATCAAGGACGGCGTTCCGCCGCCAAAAAAGATAGAGGATAAGACCCGCCCCGGCGTCATCGCGGCATAGTGATTGATTTCACGCACTAACGCCTCACGCCACGCATCATGGTCAACGCGGTCATGAACGTGCGAGTTGAAATCGCAATACGGGCATTTCGACAGGCAGAAAGGCCAATGAATATAAAGGCCAAAGGAGGATTCCGGGTGGGTTTGAATGACGCTCATTCCTGCTCCAGATTGGCCGTCCCCAGATTGGCGACCAGCAAACCAAAGGCATGAGAGCGATGACTGATCGCCTTTTTCTCTGCCGGGCTCATTTCGCCGAAGGTGCGGGATTCACCAACCGGCTGGAACATCGGGTCATACCCAAACCCCCCTGTGCCACGCGGTGGCCATACCAGTGTACCTTCGATCCGCCCTTCGAAAATTTCACATTCACCGTCGGGTGACGCCAAAGCCAGCGTGCAAATAAACGCCGCCGAACGGTCAAGGTTTTCACCCAGCGTTTCATGCACACGCTTCATCGCCGCCTGAAAATCTTTTTCGGGTCCGGCCCAACGTGCGGAATAAATACCAGGGTTTCCGTTCAATCCGTAAACGTGCAACCCGCTGTCATCGGCTAAGGCAGGCAAGCTGGTTGCTTGCGCGGCCAGCAAGGCCTTCAATGCGGCGTTTTCAGAAAACGTGGTGCCGGTTTCCTCTGGCTCATCCAGCCCCAGCTCCGCCGATGAAACGACGTTGATGCGCAAGGGGTGCAACAGATCACCGATCTCTTGCACCTTGGCGGGGTTATGCGTGGCGAGGACGAGTTTTTCGATCACGCTCATAGGCCAGCAATCGCCTTTTCCTGTAAGGTTTTAAGGTCGCTGCACCCGGCCTTGGCCAGTGACAGCAATGTCAGGAATTGTTCTTCGCTGAACGGTTCTTTTTCGGCGGTGCCTTGAATTTCAACAATGCCGCCCTTGCCCATGATAACAAAGTTTGCATCGGTTTCGGCGGATGAATCTTCATCGTAATCCAGATCCAGAACCGATATGCCCTGATAAATACCGCAAGAAATCGCCGCGATGCTATCCACCAGCGGTGATGTTTTGCACGCACCGATTTTGACCAGATGATTGATCGCCATAGCCAAGGCCACATACCCACCCGTGATCGATGCGGTGCGTGTGCCGCCATCGGCCTGAATAACATCACAATCAACTTTGATCTGCCGCTCGCCCAAGGCCTTCATATCGACAACGGCGCGAAGAGCCCGACCGATCAGGCGTTGAATTTCTTGCGTCCGGCCAGATTGTTTTCCCTTGGCCGCTTCGCGGTCCATGCGTGAATGGGTAGAGCGTGGCAACATGCCGTATTCGGCCGTCACCCAACCATTGCCTGTATTCTTCATCCAGCCCGGCACTTTTTCTTCAACCGTCGCGGTACACAGAACATGCGTGTCACCGAACTTCACAAGGCAAGACCCTTCCGCATATTTTGAAACATTCAGCTCCAACGAGACGTTACGCAGGGCATTTGGGGCGCGGCCAGAGGGTCTGGTCATGGGGATTTCCTTATTCCGGTGGTTACACATTAAAATCGGCGTCACTTTATCCGGTAATGCCGTGATGTCAAATTGCCTTTTGTCTTTGAAATCGCTATATATTTCTTATGATTCCAGAGCTGAATGACAGGTCGCGGCAGATTTTCCGCCTTATCGTCGACTCCTACCTTGCCGGGGGGGACCCGATTGGGTCGCGCACCATTGCGCAAAAACTGGAACAACATGTCGGGGTGTCGCTGTCTGCTGCCACCATTCGCAATGTCATGTCAGATCTGGAAGGCACCGGGTTACTTTATGCTCCGCATATTTCCGCAGGGCGTTTGCCAACCCCGCAAGGACTGCGCCTGTATATCGACGGGTTGATGGAGATTGGCAATCTGGCCGAGTCTGATCGCCACCAGATTGAAAGCCAATGCACCACATCGGGTCAATCCATGACCCAGATGATGGAACGCGCCGGAACGCTTCTGGCGGGTCTTTCCGCCGGGGCCGGTATTGTTATCGCACCAAAGACAGAAAAACCTGTGAAACAAATTCAGTTCGTAAAACTGGATGAAGGGCGTGTTCTGATCGTTCTGGTCATGCAAGACGGCATGATTGAAAACCGTGTCATGTATGTGGACACGGACATTCCTGCCTCTGCGCTGATCATGGCCAGCAATTATTTAAACGACCGCCTGCGCGGCCGCACGATGGATGCGGTGCGCGCCGAGATCATCAAAGAGATTCAAGAAAACAAGGCGATGTTGGATGCCATTTCCACCGCCCTCGTCCGCCAGGGTCTGGCCGTTCCCCCCGCCAACACCCCTGAAGGCCACATCATCATTCGCGGCCAATCAAGCCTGTTGCAAGATGTTCGCGCGATTGAAGATTTAGAACGCGCCCGTGGGTTATTCGCGGCGTTAGAAGAACAAGAAACCATCGCCCGCCTGTTGGACGCCACCAACGATGCCGATGGCATCCAGATTTTTATCGGCACTGAAAGCCAGACCTTCCAGCACGCCGGATGGTCAATGGTCATGTCCCCCTATCGCAGCGGCGAAGGACAATTGATCGGCGCCATTGGTGTCATCGGCCCAACACGCCTGAATTACGGGCGTATTATTCCGATTGTTGATTACACATCAAGAATTATGGAAAAAATAATTGGCAATAATTCACGGTCTTAAGGCCGAAATTACTTGTGCGCCCCTCAAAGCTGGTCTAAAAGACCTTTCTCATAATCACGACCCATTTTACGAAAGGTATTTAAAGGATGTCATCAAAAGAGCCCCTGTCGCTGAAAGAATCCTTCGATAAAGTGCGCTCCCTCAGCGGCGCCACCGTTGCCGCCCCATTCCTCTGCGCCACACTCGGTGTCGGTTCCATAAATTACGGCATCAATTCAGGCCACCCCATTCTGGCCATCGCTGTTGGTGCCGGCTTTTTAGCGGCCTCACTGGGTGGCTGCTACTTGTTTGATAAAAAGGCAAAACAGGTTGCAAACGAAGCGATTGCCAACCATGACAACAGCCCCAAACCAAACTAATTCACCGATCACAAAATTCATAAACAGCGGCAAATCCCTTTCAAAGGCATCTGCCGCTGTTTTTTTATGCCTAAATCTCCCCATAGCCACCCTTTCTTCATGTGTTTACATGGGGATAACGGCCTATCCATGCTCTGGACATATAATGTGCAGCGGATTAAATTAAGGGCGGTCGGACGCTGTCCAATGACTTCACCCCTTTATGACCCCCATGTAGAGAGTTGCGCGATGATTTGTTCGGCAAAATCCATACGACGCTTTCTGGTTTTAACGGCTGCGGCATGTGCCCTGCAGATGAGCGCGTTTGTCGCCCCGGCCATGGCCTATAAAGAATACATGCCGAACAAGCTGAACGTGTCCTTGCTGCGTCAGGATGATAAAAGCGGCGAAGCTGTTTTGCGCCTCAGCACTGTGGTCAATCTGACGGGTTGCCCAAAGGTTCACCCCTTGCGTCACGACGTCGAAGTGAACGATATTTATTTGGATGTTGTGGTCAAGGGCTACACTGTTGATTTCCGCGATATGCCAAAGGCCCCGCAATATGAATGCAAACAAAATATTCAATATTCGGCGGCTGATATTCCGCTCGACCGGAAACTGATTGAAGATAACAATATCCAACAAATCCGTCTGGTTCTGGACCGTGGTTTGGGGTCTGATTATTACTATATTAATCTGGGCAAAGACACGTTGGAGATCACACCGCGTTCCCAGAAAATCTTCAAACCCGGTCGCGCCCCACAGGGCGGCCAATCGGCTTTGAAATACTGGTACTACCCCGAAAACACCCTGATCCTCAGCGCGCCCGCCGCGCCGAAAAATCAACGGGATGACACCGTTATCACCTATGCCAATCAATCAGGCCTGATCCCATTGGCCAGCCTGATCCCTGATTTTGTGGCACCGGGTGGACAAGAGGGACGCCATTACTATGTTGATGGCACAGGCAGCATTGCAAAGAAGGTTACATCGCGGGATAACACACCGCTTGATGATGTCGTCATTGCGCGCCGCCCCGGCCTGTATGAATAAACTGAAACAACAATAACAAAACAAAGATTTAGAAAAATGACAAACCACGACGCTGAAAAATCGCACACCCCTGAAACACCGGAAAATGATCCGCTTGCTCCGGAATCCATTTCAGAAGAATCCGCACCGGCCCCAGACGCGGCCCCTGTCGATCGTACCGCGACATTAGAAGCCGAAGTTGCACGCCTGAAGGATCACGTTCTGCGCGCACTGGCCGACGCCGATAACACACGCAAACGCGCTGTGAAAGAACGCGAAGACGCGACCAAATTTGCCGTCACCGGTTTTGCGCGCGATATGATTGAAATGGCCGATAATTTCCGCCGCGCGATTGAATCCATTCCTGAAGAATTAAAAACAGGCGGCGATCCGTTGATCGTCAATCTGATGGCCGGAATTGAGGCCATGGAGCGTAGCCTGCTGAAGAATTTTGAAAAGCACGGCATCAAAAAAATTGAACCGATGGGCGTTCCCTTTGACCCCCATTTCCACGAAGTCATGTTCGAAGCCCCCGTTCCGGGCAAGGCCCCGGGCACCGTTATCCAGCTGCTGGAACCAGGCTACGTCCTGAATGACCGGCTTTTGCGCCCTGCACGCGTGGGTGTGGCTAAGGCGGATTCAGCTGAAAACGGCGGATCCAGCCATAAAGTCGATGAATCCGTCTAATTTTCTTGCATAAATTTACATATTTTCATAATCTTGACCCTCATTCACTGGGGACATTTTTGAATGACGACCCGTCGAAAAGAGCACCGCGCCATTTGGGATGATTTCCTGAAACTGGCCAATAACGATGACAAGCTGGTCCGCGCTGCGGCCCTGCGTGCCACCGATTCTATGGGTCGCATTTGCCTTCAAACGCTGAAACGCCACATCCTCAACACAACCAATCCGGCTTTGCTGGTCACCATTGATGCCGCAGAAGAATTTATCCGTGCCGTTGGGTGTGATGACCGCGCGATTGATCTGCCGCATTTGCACCGCGTTTATGAACTGGCGGAATCTGATCTGGGGTCCCCCACCCGCATCTTCAATGATGCCGTCAATTTTATGAAACACGGCATTCTGGTCGAAGACGCGATTGATTACGCCGTGACCAAATGTGAAACAAGACCCAAATTACATTGATAGAAAAGGACTTCCAAGGCTATGCCATTTGAAAAAAATGAATTCATGCCCGCCGCCCGCATCCTGAAAAAACTGGAACAGGTTGATCCTCAAGCTATCTATACCCTGATGACAAAATCGGCCATCATGACCGGCCGCCGCCACGATGAATCATCCACCCTGTCAAAACTGTTTATGAATGCCTGCAAAAAAGGCTGGAAAAATTTCGAGATCAACATGCTGACCTATGCCGGCCCGCATAACATGATGGGATTGCCGGAAAATGCTTTCGAGATGCAAGACGCCGCGCGCAAACAACTGCAGGAAGATGAATCTGCGCGTTTCTGGTCAGCACGCGGCGATGATTTGCGTCTGGCCATTTCGGAATACATGACCGAAAACAACCTGACGGCCCAATCTCTTGGCCTCGACCAAGCTGAACAGGACAGCCTGAAATTGTTGCTGCCCAAGGAAGCGCCCCGCGCCCCAACCCCACCCACGCAGGCCCCGATTATCTGGCCAATGCCATAAGCACGGCAAAGGACGGCAGGAACACTCCCTTTGTCGCCTATTTATGATTTTTTTCCTAAAAATGTGATCCAACCCGCACCCCTGCCGTATAAAGAATATCAGGGGAAAAGACGCGGGAATCTGCGGATTTTTCCTTGAGTCAGGCTGGTCATTCGAGCGCGCTGTGCTATATTCCACGGGCATCGCGTAAAGGGTGCATAAATCAATCTGACAATGGAAATCGTGATGGTGCTGCATGGTGCGGGCTGTCATTTGTATTTGCCAAATGAGTGAGGAAAAAAACATGAGCAAAGTAATCGGTATCGACCTTGGTACAACCAACTCCTGCGTCGCCATCATGGATGGTAAAGAATCGCGGGTCATCGAAAATTCTGAAGGCGCACGGACGACACCGTCCATGGTCGCCTTTACAAAGGACGGCGAGCGTATTGTTGGCCAGCCTGCAAAACGCCAAGCCGTCACCAACCCGGATAAAACATTATACGCTGTGAAGCGCCTGATCGGTCGTCGCTTTGACGATCCGCAAGTGCAGAAAATGGCAAAGACCGCCCCGTTCCACATCATCAAGGGTGATAACGGCGACGCATGGGTGGAAATCGACGGCGAGAAAATGGCGCCTGCGCAAATCTCCGCCATGGTTTTGCAAAAGATGAAAGAAACGGCGGAGAGCTTCCTCGGCCAACCTGTCACGCAAGCGGTTATCACCGTTCCTGCGTACTTCAACGACAGCCAGCGTCAGGCAACGAAAGATGCCGGTAAGATTGCTGGTCTGGAAGTATTGCGCATCATCAACGAACCAACCGCCGCCGCTTTGGCCTATGGTCTTGATAAGCGCAAGGCCGGTACGATTGCCGTTTATGACTTGGGCGGTGGTACATTCGATATTTCCGTTCTTGAAATCGGCGATGGCGTTTTCGAAGTGAAATCGACCAACGGCGATACATTCCTGGGCGGTGAAGATTTCGATGATCGCATCATTCACTACCTCGCCGATGAGTTCAAAAAAGAACAAGGCATTGAT
>DIVF01000046.1 GCA_002423285.1 Micavibrio sp. UBA6139
CGATTGTTATTTGGAATGACTATATGTGCAACCGCCACTGGAAGACCATCTGGAATATTGCGACAATATGACCCTGTTTAACTATCCGGTGGATGGCAAATATGCAGGGCCACGGGAAACACAGGCTTACCTTGAGGCCATTTACAAGGAATCCCTGCCCCACCAGAATTTGAAGCTGAACATGGAATACCAGAAAATGGCGCGGGAACTGAAAACATGGCATCCCGCCAATGAAAACAGACAATGTGCTGTTAATCCGCTGGTGAAAAAGCTGGCAACGGCCATGGTATTTGTCTAAATTTTCGATCCCGGCCCAAAAGGCCGGGATTACTATATAAAAATAATAAAAACCACAGGTGTAATAAATGGGATTAGAGTTTGGGAATATTACGGTCAGCCGTAAGGATTTATTCAACGCCCTCGCCCAGGCGTATAACGAGATTTATATTCCGGCTTTTCCGGATGTGAATGAGCGCGAAAGCCTCGATCAAATCCATTCATTGATGAACGGCGACACCCCCGGTGTGAAAGCGGTGGTCAATGTCGCGGGTCATAATTTGCTATCGGATGCCGGCGACCGCGTTGTGAAGGGTCTGGCCGTTGCCTATCATTTTGAAGAACACCATGTTGGCTTGCTGGCCTATAACGCGATTTCACCACTGGCCAAGGGCGAAGGCATCGGCAAGATTATGGTCCATAGCCGCATTGAATCCCTAAAACAAATCTCTGCCAACCAGAACAAATCGCTGCGTGCGGTGTTCATTGAATGTCACGACCCCGCCGTGGTTCACGCGCATAACGACATTATGGACCCGGCGGCGCGTATTCGCCTGTTCACGTCCTGGGGCGCACGCGAAGTACCGTTTAACTACGTCCAGCCACCATTGGATGCCAATCTGGATTATTGCGACAATATGAATTTGTACAATTACCCGGTGGATGGTGTTTACGCCGGACCGCAGGAATGCCTCGATTTCGTTAAGGCGCAGTTTAACAAGGCCCTGCCCAATTTCGATCACACCCAAATTGCGCATTACCGCAACATGATGGTGGAACTGTCCGCATGGACGGTCGCCAATGATAATGCGCCACAAGCACAAACCGCCCCCCTGTTGGACAAGGCGGCGGTTCAGAAACTGAAATTCGTTTAGCTTAAGCGGCTTCTGTGATCTTCACGCCGTCGGCGTTCCATGGGCCGGGCCAGACTTCTGGCTTGCCATGGCGGATCGCACGGATTTTGCCCAGCGGCACATCACGGGAAATCAGCATCTCGCCCGGCAAATCCTTGCCCGATGACACTGGAATTTCCGCCCAGATTCCTGTGTAACCAAACGCTTCTTCGCATGGCAAATACAGTGAAGCGCCGCTGTGATACGCATCGCGCTTCTTATCGGCAAGGTGCGGCGAACCAACACAGCCAACAACCGCCAACGCAGTCAGCATTTCAACGGCACGCGCCTTGGCACAGCCAAAGACACGGTGATAACCGGATGGTTTTGATGTCTGCGACGGCACAAAAATCAGATCGATGTCCAGCATCGACATTTTGCACGACAAGATCGGCATTTCGATGTCGAGGCAAATCAGGATGGCCAGGCGGAAACCACGCCATTCAATGACTTTAACGTCCTTACCGACTTCCAGTTCCCAAGAGGCCGGGTCTTTTTCAAACGGGGTTAGAACCAGCTTGTCATGGAATACCGGTTCACGGTCCGGGAACAGGAACCAGCAACGATTGGTGAAGCCCGCACCATTTTCCTGTGGCCAAGGCATGCTGCCCGCGACCAATGCAACACCGGTTTTTTTGACCAGTTCCTGCATGATCGGATAAACGATTTGTGATTGGCCACCCATCCATTCAACTTCGCCTGTTGGCGGCAGATCAGCCGGTGCGTAATGCAACCACCCTTCCGAACAATATTCCGGGATCAACAGAACTTCGGCCCCTTCGGCCTTGGCCCGTTCCAATTGGGATTCCAGAAGGTCGCACCAATCCTGTGCTGATTTTACGACTGTGCCGTAATTGGCAACCCAGTGGGCGATGGTCAATGTTTGATCTGCGTTCATGTTCAGTTACACCAATCTGCTTTGCTTGATTGCAGCCTCAACGAAGCTGACAAACAGCGGATGCGGGTCAAAGGGTTTCGATTTCAGTTCCGGGTGGAATTGGACGCCAATAAACCATGGATGATCAGCATATTCAACAATTTCAGGCAGCTTTCCATCCGGCGACATGCCAGAGAAAATCAGGCCTTTTTCTTCCAGGCGGTCCTTGTAATTGATGTTCACCTCATAGCGGTGGCGATGACGTTCCGAAATCTCGGTCGTGCCATAGGACTCCGCCGCTTTGCTACCCTTCTTGAGGGTCGCGGCATAGGCACCAAGGCGCATCGTGCCGCCCATATCGCCATCGGCTTGGCGTTCTTCCTTGGCATTGCCCTTGACCCATTCGGTCATCAGGCCAACGACATCATCTTTGCACGGACCGAATTCGGTGGTGCTGGCCTTTTCAAGACCAAGCAAACTGCGTGCTGCTTCGATGACGGCCATCTGCATGCCGAAACAAATGCCAAAATAGGGAACCATGCGTTCGCGGGCAAAACGCGCGGAGAGAATTTTACCTTCCGTGCCGCGTTCCCCGAACCCGCCGGGAACCAGAATGCCGTGGATGTTATGCAGGTAATCTGCCGGGTTTTCCTGTTCAAACATCGTGGACTCGATGAACTTGATATTCACCTTCACGTTATTGGCGATACCGCCGTGAACAAGGGCCTCGTTCAGCGATTTATAGCTGTCGGACAGGCTGGTGTATTTGCCGATGACAGCAATATTCACTTCGCTTTCCGGGAATTTGATCCGGTGCATGATATCGCGCCAGACGGTTAGATCCGGTTCTTTGGATTTCAGGCCGAAGCAGGCAATGACTTGATCATCCAGACCTTCGGCATGATACGCCAACGGCACATCATAAATATTCGACGCATCCAGTGCCGGAATAACCCGTTCAAACGGAATGTTACAGAACAGGGAGATTTTCTTGCGCTCCCCCTCTTCAATCGGGCGGTCAGCGCGGCAGAGAAGAATTTGCGGACGGATACCCGCACTCATCAATTCCTTGACGGAATGCTGGGTTGGTTTTGTCTTTAATTCGCCTGCTGTTGGAATATAGGGCAGCAAGGTGACGTGAATGAACAAGGCGCGTTCTTCGCGCAGTTCATTGCCCAATTGGCGAATGGCTTCCAGGAAAGGTAGGCTTTCGATGTCGCCCACGGTCCCGCCGATTTCACACAGGACGAAATCTGCTGATCCGTCCTTTTCCATGACGAAGGCTTTGATTTCATCAGTGATATGCGGAATGACCTGAATGGTCGCGCCCAGATAATCGCCCTTGCGTTCACGTTGCAAGACGTTGGTGTAGATGCGACCTGTGGTGATGTTATCGCTCTTTTGCGCCGGACGCCCGGTGAAGCGTTCATAATGCCCCAGATCAAGATCGGTTTCCGCGCCATCATCGGTGACGAAAACTTCGCCGTGCTGGAACGGGCTCATCGTGCCCGGATCAACGTTCAGGTATGGGTCCAGTTTGCACAGGCGCACCGTGTAGCCACGGGCCTGTAACAATGCGCCAAGCGAAGCGGAGCCAAGGCCCTTTCCTAAAGAGGAAACGACCCCGCCAGTAATAAAGATGAATTTTGTCATTCTGTTACGGGTGCCGCCGGTACGATAGGAGCAGGTTTTGTTTCAGCCGCCACAGGCGCATCCAACTTATCAAGGATGCTGGTTTTCGATGACGTGACGTGCCCCGCCATGATGCCGAGGATCAAGCTGGTAGCGAAGAAACAGGCAACACAAACCCATGTTGCGCGTGTCAGGAGGTTCGCCGTGGATTGAGGCGATGCAAAACCGCCCATGCCGCCACCACCGCCACCAATACCAAGGCCACCGCCTTCAGAACGCTGAAGCAGGACAAGACCGATAATGGCTGCTGCCAAAATCATGTGGATGACGAGGAGAACTGCACTCATATTTTTGAATACCCTGAATAGTCTTTTAAAAGGTCGTGTTGTTTTACTGTGGTTCAGGCGGCCTTGGCAATACCCAGATACTGGTCTGCCTTCAGGCTGGCCCCGCCAATCAGGGCTCCATCGACGTTTTCTGTGGAAAAGAGGGCCGCAGCATTTTCTGGTTTTACAGAGCCACCGTAGAGAATACGCAGATTTCCAACCTTTTCACGGATAAAGGCGTGCATTTTGGCGACATCATCCGGGGTTGCGGTTTTACCCGTGCCAATCGCCCAGACGGGCTCATAAGCAATAATCGTATTTTCCAGAGTCGCGCCAGCAGGCAGTGATCCGGCCAATTGCTCGGCCACGACATCAAAATGACGCCCGGCTTCGCGTTCGGCCTCTACCTCGCCCACGCAGATAATGGCCAGCAAACCAGCCTCATGGGCCTTTACGGCCTTGGCCGCAACCAGCGCATTGCCTTCTTTATGGCCCTGACGGCGTTCGGAATGGCCCAGAATGACCGCGCCAACCCCACCGTCTTTCAACATGGTGGCCGAAATATCGCCTGTAAACGCGCCGTTATCCTGATCGGAACAATCCTGCGCGCCCAGCAAAACAGGGCCATGGGCGTGGTCAAGCGCCGCGCGGACGGTCTGCAAATGCAGGAATGGCGGGCATATAATGAAATCACAACGGTCCAGCAGGGTCGGCTCCTTCGCCACCCCTTCCAGCACAGCTTGGGTCAGGGCCCGTGCCGCAGCGAAGCCCCCGTTCATCTTCCAGTTTCCGGCAATGACTTTTTTATGCATATTTTTCATGGGTATCACTCTATATATCCCTGTTGCCGTGGGCAAGGTGTCTGACTATAGTTTTATCGTTTTCAATCAGGAGATTCCCAAAAAATGCTGACCGCAATGCGCGATGGTGCCAATTCCAAAATCATCAAATTTGTCCTCTTTGGGTTTTTAGTGATGGCCGTGGGTGGTATGGCAATGGCTGATGTCGGCGGGTTCTTCCGTAACGGTGTTGGCACGAACATGGTTGCCAAGGTCGGTAAAGAGTCCCTCACCATGACCGCATTCGACCAAAACCTGCGCCGGGTTCTGGCACAGCAAGGCATGCAGCCGCGCGAGGCTTATGAGCTGGGCTTCGTCGATCAGGTTTTGCAATCCCAGATCAATCAATCCCTGCTGACCCAAGCCGCAATGGAAATGGGCATTTACGCCGGGGACGATCAAGTCGCCAAACAAATTTCCAGCCTGATTGACCCGCTGGTCAAAAGTCAGGGCGATGGCAGCAGCCGCGCCGACATGCTACGCCGTCTTTTACAAGCGCAAAGCATGAGCGAACAGGAATTCATCAGCAGCATGCGCCAGACCATGATGAACACCGTTTTGCAAAGCACCGTTAAAAACGCCTCTGCCGTGGCAACACGCGCCGAAGCGTTGAACATGTATCTAGTTCAAAACGAAACACGCAAGGTGGATGGCTTCTTCCTGCCGGATGCCAGTGTAAAGGATGCCCCTGCGGCGTCTGAAACCATTTTGAAGGCTTTCTATGACAGCGCAAAATCTGCGCGTTACGCCATTCCAGAAACCCGCAGCTTCACAATCGCCATCCTGACCGAAGACAACGTTAAATCGGCGATGACGATCAGTGATGAAGATATTGAATCGGAATATAAAAAATCCATCGCTGCTTACACGCTGCCTGAACGCCGCGTTATCGAACAGGCTGTCCTGAATGATGAAGACAGTGCAATTAAAGTGGCCGCCAGCGTCCGCGATGACAAAAAATCGCTGAAAGACGCCGTAAAAGCCATCACTGGTAAAACATCGTCCTATCAAGACGCAACCACCCTGTCCCGCCAAGGTTTGGTGAAGGATATTGGTGATGCCGCCTTTACCGCGCAAAAGGGCGATCTGGTTGATCCGATTAAAACACCGCTCGGCTGGCACGTTCTGGTCGTGAAGGATGTTCTGCCTAAATCCGTGAAGCCCTTGGCGGATGTTGCCGATGAGTTGAGAAAAGATCTGACCCAGTCACGTCTGTCTGCTGAACTCTACAGCACAGCAAATGCCGTTGATGACCGTTTGGCAGGGGGTGAGGATATCACCGCGATTGCCAAGGACATGAACATGAAAATGGTGACAATCGGTCCCGTAGGGTCCGAAGGTTCCACGCTGGATAAGCACGATGCCCTGAAAGACTTTGAAAAGGACCGCGCCTATATCCTGCAAACCGCCTTTGAACTGAATGAGGGTGAATCGGCCCCTGTTCTGGAACTGGCGGATGGCCGTTATGCCGCGCTGCATCTAGATAAAATCAACCCGCGCGACTTCAAACCCTTTGAAGATGTAAAGGCAGATATTGAACAGAACTGGCTGCGCGACCAGCGTGCGTCGCTGAATGTCGATCGTTCCCGCAAGATTCAGCAGGAAATTGAATCCGGCAGCAAAACACTGGTCGCTGCCGCAAACGAAGCTGGCGCCAAGATTGAAAACTTCGCCAGCCTGAAACACAACGCCGATGCCCCGGCCAGTATTGGCAAGGGTGGTTATGACGCCATCTTTAATGCGGCTGAAGGTGAAACGATTGTGGCGGCAGTGCCGGGTGGCTTCATGATCGCAACGATCCGTTCAGTGACCCTGCCCGATGCGAGCAAGGTGACCGACAAGGATCTGGAACCGATCATGTCCAACGCCCGCCGCGCGACAGAAGATGAATTCATGCAGGCCTATGTTCAATACCTGAACCAGAAAATGAAGGTCCGCATCAACCGCAACCTGCTGAACACCATGTATGGTCCGGAAAGCACAGGCGGTTAGTTTTCGGCCCCGACTGGCGCGGAAACGGCTTCTAATACAGGTGTTTCATTGCCCCCTACGGGGACAATGACAGCGGCGCTGATCGGGATCAGTGTGATGCCCTTTGCCTGTAATGTTGGCAACCACGCACGCAGCGCGTTCAGCGTTTCTTCCTTCGGATGACCTATCGCAATCGCCAGGCCGGATTTTAAGGCTTCGCGTTCTAACTTATCCAACGCACCGTGAACGGCCACAGATGTTTCTTCATGATCTAAAAAGACATCACGCGCCGCGTATGGAATTCCGGCCAGCTTGGCTTCGTCTTCCGCCACTGACGTGCTGATGGTTTTTGAATCGACGAATAACAGGCCGCGCTTTTTCAATTCCACCATTACGCGTTTCATGCCCGCGTGGTCTTGGGTCATACGGCTGCCCATGTGGTTGTTGATGCCGACATACCCATCAAAGGCATTCAGGCCATCGGCCAAGGTTTTTTCAAATTCTTCCGGCGTGCTGGTGGTTTTTAAAACTTCCGGACCGGCGTTTAAGCCCTGATTCATCGGCTCCATCGGCATGTGGACCATCAATTCATGCCCCTTGGACCGGGCCATTTCTGTCTGCCTCTTCAAATCCCCGGCATAGGGTAAAAACGCGAAAGTCAGCGGCCCCGGCAAATCCATCATGGCGCGCGTATGTTTGCGGTCCATGCCCATGTCATCAATGATGATGACCACGCGTGGTTTTGTTTTATCGGCTGTTGTGGGTATTGCATTGCGCCGCCAGGCGGGTTCATCCGCGCTCATCGTCTGTGCATATTCAGATGGCGGAACAATCTGATCCACGTTTGAAAATTCGAGTGGTGGCGCGAAAGCGGGTTTCACGGGCTCTGCTTCAATCGCGGCAATCACATCGGAAATTGTTTCTGGCGCGGCCTGAACAGCTTCTGGTTCCGGTGATTTTTTGAAGGCGACAATGGCTCCGTCCATCAAAACCATCAGGACAATCGCAACACATAAGAAAACCAGATGTTGGCGGGTGAATGATCTTTTACGCATGGGGATGAAGTCTGCCTCTTGAATTCTGATTTGGGTTTAGGCAGGATACGCCGCTCATCTCAGGCTGACCAGCCGCACACGACCCCAAACCCATCTTTTTCGCCGACCTCACCACTATTGACACAAACCATGAACCTAAATAGAACAAATGGGGTTTACAGTGGCTTGATTCGGAATATAATAAGAACAGAACAACAATAAAAAGGGCAAACGATGCTAACCAGAAAACAACGCGACCTTCTGCTGTTCATTCACGAACGCATGAACGGGGGCGATATTGCCCCCTCCTTCGAAGAGATGAAGGAAGCCCTTGGCCTGAAATCGAAATCCGGCGTTCACCGCCTGATCAGCGCCCTGGTGGAACGTGGCTATCTGGAACGCCTGCCGCACCGTGCCCGCGCGATTGAGGTCAGAAAACTCCCGGAAGGTAGCAAGCCAGCGCCAAACGATAATTCCATCGCCGCGAAAACTGTCCGCGCGATTGACAGTGTGAAGGCCGCCGCCCTCGCGCAATTTGATTCTATTCCCCTGCGGGGCCGCATTGCCGCCGGGACCGCCATCGAAGCCATCAGCCATGACGGTGACAATGTCGATGTTCCTCCGGCACTTCTGGGCCGTGGCGGTGAACATTACGCACTGACCGTTGCCGGTGACTCCATGATCAAGGCCGGCATCAATGACGGTGACACCGTTATCATCCGCAATACCAACACCGCAGAAAACGGCACCATCGTTGTCGCATTGATTGATGATTCAGAAGTCACGCTGAAACGCTTCCGCCGCTCCGGCAATAAAATCATCCTCGAACCTGAAAACGACGCCTACGAACCCCGCGTTTTAGAACCAGAACGCGTCAAAATCCAAGGCAAACTCGTCAGCCTGATGCGGACCTATCATTAAGCAATAAGAATAGGTTTTAAGGGGGCATTGCCCCCTTAAAACCCCCTTTACCTTTTCGACCCAGCACTGGTCCAAGGGCGTGTTCCACGCTCACCCGCAACGGTTTTGCTTTTTATGCCGCCTTGCGGTTTCAGCCAGATGGCATGTGTTCCCTGATTTCTTAAATCCCACATATCAATGACGTTACGTGCAACCTCGCGACACGCCTTATCCTTTACGGGATAATTGGCGATGATGGTGATGCCTTCACGGCAATCATCTTTCAATGTGCGCGGGTCAAAAGAGAATGCAATTTCTTGCGTGTGAAAATTTCCTAAACAGCCATAAGGGTCACAGGAAAGGCGCATAGCGTTTTGTTCCAGACCTGATTCTAGAACACCCTCCTTGGGCCAGACTTCATAATGCGATGGATCAATCCCGGCAGCGCGGAGCCAGTTTTCGGCAGAGAATTTATCGCTGCGGCGGTTGGACAGCCACACAGTTTTTTCAGGCGTTGTTACCATGGCCAGCTTGGCACTGGAGGACACTAAAACATCCGGTGGACGATAGGAAAAAACGCATAAAACACCAATAATAACGGGAATTATCGCCACTATACGCGCCCGGCCCCGCAGCACCATTACAGTCAATCCGGCAACCGTAAACGCGATTAAGGATGATAGCGGCCACGCGACCAGATTAAGCGATGCATAATTCCAAGTAGAAATCACATGCGAAATCCACAGCATCGCAGAAACACCCTGCCCCATGACCCACAGCGGAATAAAATCCAACCCGAATGGCATCAGCAAATAAACAAAAATCGCGGCGGGCATAATGATGAAGCCAATGACGGGCATAGCGGCCACATTGCCGATGACGCTATAAATCGGGAATTGCTGGAAATGGAACATCGTATAGGGTGCCGTGGCGATTGTGGCGACCACACTGGTCATGCAACATCCAATCAAGACAATCATGAAACGGCGGAACCAACCGCCCTTTTTATTCTGGTTCGCCCAGAACCCGCGCGTTTCATCATAAAAAAAGACAAGGGCGGCCACGGCGGCAAAGGACATTTGAAAGCTGGGGCCAGTCATGGCTTCGGGGGTCATTAACAGGATCAAAAACGCTGAAAAAGCCACTAAACGCAACGAAAACGGACTGCGGTCCAGCATAATCGCCGTTAAGACAAGGCCGGTCATCATAATGGATCGGAGAGTTGGAATGCTCAACCCCACCATCACCGCATAGGCAATGGCACCAACCAGTGCAATCATCGCCGCATATTTTTTAATCGGGTGATGCAGGGCCAGCGGCGGATACAGCGCCATCAAAAACCGCACGGCAAAAAATATGCCCATCGCAATCATGGTGATATGAAGACCAGAAATGGAAATCACATGGGCAAGTCCGGCGGCGCGAATATCTTCCCAGACATCTTCGGGAATAGCGGCGCGTTCACCCAGTAACAAAGCAGACACGATGGAGGCTTCTGGCTGCGGCACTGTTTTTTCAACCCGCAATGATCCGTCCTGGCGGAACCGTTCCAATGCGCCGCTTTTTGTTTGGGATAGTATTTCCGGCGCTTTATAGGCAAAACCAAACGCGCCCAAACGCTGAAAATACGCATGTCTTTGAAAATCAAACCCGCCGGGGATTACGGGCGGTGATGGTGGGTTCAGGCCTGATAATACGCGAATGCGCTGCCCCGGATGTAGCCCTTCATCCTTACGAATAGACAGGCGCACCGCATAGGGCGTTTCCGTTGGGGTTAAATCTTCAATGACCAGATCATGCAAAATGACCCGCGTGCCGCGCCCACCGTCAAGGGAATCCAGTGACCGGATTGTGCCTTCGACCATCGTTGCCTTTAATGACCGGGTCAGGATCGGCGCATCGACCATCATGGCGCGGATCTGTGCCACCGACCAACCCATGGCAATAATCATCACCGCCGCCAGACATAAAACAGCAACCCCGGCCTGGCGTGTTTTGAAAAGTACGGCCAGCATCCCCATCAGCGTCAGCGAAAAACACCCGACACCCCAACCCCAATGCGGTTCAAAACCCAGCGCAAAATAAAGCCCCACGCCCAGCCCCAGTAAAACCGGTGCCCAAAGCATGGCGTTTTCCCGCTGTGTGGCCAAAAACGACTGTAACAAAGCGCGTGAAACCTTATTGTTGTTATGGTACATAGGTTTATCGAATTTTCAGGACAAAACCAAGATGACAGTTATCACCCGTATTCCCCCATCCCCCACTGGTTTCATGCATATCGGCACGGCCCGCACAGCCCTTTATAACTGGCTGTTTGCGCGCCGCCATCAGGGCAAAATGCTGTTCCGTATCGAAGACACCGACCGCGAACGCTATAAACCGGAATATGTGGAATCCATCAAAAACGGTCTCAGCTGGCTGGGTCTGGAATGGGACGGCGATATTTTGTCGCAATTCGAACGCCGCGATCGCCACGCCGAAATCGCGCATGAGTTGGTCAAAAATGGTCAGGCCTATTTCTGCTATTGCAGCCCGGAAGAACTGGACGCGATGCGTGAAAAGGCAAAGGCCGAAGGCAAGATTACCTTTTATGATCGCCGCTGGCGCGACAGCAAGGAAACACCACCCGAAGGCGTGAAGCCCGTGGTCCGCATCAAGGCTCCGCTTACCGGTGACAGCATTGTGAAAGACAAGGTTCAAGGCGATGTGAAGGTTGCCAATGAGCAGCTTGATGATTTCATCATCCTGCGTTCTGACGGTACACCCACTTATATGCTGGCCGTGGTCGTTGATGATTATGATATGGGTGTGACCCATGTTATTCGCGGCGATGACCATTTGAACAACACCTTCCGCCAGAATTTGATCTATACCGCCATGGGCTGGAACGTGCCGGAATACGCGCATTTACCGCTTATTCTGGGGCCGGATGGTGCGAAACTGTCGAAACGCCATGGTGCGACAGGCGTTGAAGAATACGCTGCCATGGGCTATCTGCCGGAAGCGATGCGCAATTATTTGCTGCGTTTGGGGTGGAGCCACGGTGATGATGAAATTATCACCACCGAACAAGCGATTGAATGGTTTGATCTGGAACATATCGGACAATCAGCCGCACGGTTTGATTTCACCAAGCTGGAATTTGTGAACGCGCATTACATTAAGATCGCAGAGAATGACCGCCTTGTTGATCTCGTCATTCCATTCCTTGAGAAAAAAGGTTTGAGCGTTGATGCAACCGCACGGGCACGTTTGCTGGCCGGGATGGATGAGCTTAAGTCACGCGCTAAAACTTTAATTCAGATCGCGGATGAAGGCGCGTTTTACGCGAAAAAAATTCCGTATGATTTTGATGAGAAGGCCAAGACCAATCTGGACGCCGCCATCCTTGGTGACTTGAAGGATAAGCTGTCGGCCCTGTCCGAGTTCACGTCCGCCAATATCGAAGCCGCGTGCAAGGACATCGCCACAGAAAAGGCCGATGGGAAACTTGGCAAGGTTGCAATGCCGCTCCGTTCGGCCCTGACAGGGACAACAGTATCGCCGTCTATTTTCCATGCTGCTGAAATTTTAGAACAAAAAGAGGTCTTAGCCCGCCTGAACCATGCAATTTCAGTATCTTAATTGATCTGTAATAAGTGCAGGTTTACTATTGCCAGCGTCATATTCAACAAGTGAGTCATCATGAGCGAAACAGCAAAAACAGCCCCCGCAGCTACCCCCGGTGAAACCTTTACCCTGACCGATAATCAATCGGGCAAAACATGGTCCCTGCCGGTACTGGAAGGCAGCGTCGGCCCGAAAGTTCTGGACGTGCGGAAGTTTTATGATGAAACGGGCATGTTCACGTTTGACCCCAGCTATACCTCCACCGCCAGCTGCAAATCCCGCATCACCTATATTGATGGTGACAAGGGCATTTTGATGCACCGTGGTTACACGATTGAAGATCTGGCTGAAAAAAGCACGTTTATGGAAGTGTGCTATTTGTTGCTGAACGGCGAATTGCCAAATGCGGAACAACTGGCCGAATTTGATTTTAACATCACCCATCACACGATGGTTCACGAACAACTGCATTTCTTCTTCCGGGGTTTCCGTCGTGACGCCCACCCAATGGCCGTTATGTGCGGCGTTGTTGGTGGTCTGGCGGCGTTCTATCATGACTCACTGGATATTTATGATGAAAAGCAACGTGAAATTTCCGCGCATCGCTTGATCGCGAAAATCCCGACACTGGCGGCGATGGCCTATAAATACTCAATTGGCCAGCCTTTCATGTACCCTCGCAACGATTTAACCTTCGCTGAAAACTTCCTCTATATGTGCTTTGCCGTTCCGGCGGAACCTTATGTTGTGAACCCTGTTCTGGCCCGCGCCATGGACATGATTTTCACCCTGCATGCCGACCACGAACAAAACGCATCGACATCGACCGTTCGTATGGCGGGTTCATCACAGGCCAACCCGTTCGCCTGTATCGCAGCAGGCATTGCCTGTTTGTGGGGCCCGGCCCATGGTGGCGCGAACCAAGCGGTTCTCGAAATGCTGGAAGAGATTGGCCACAAGGACAACATTCCTGAATTCCTGCGCAAGGTAAAAGAAAAACAAGACAACACCCGTTTGATGGGTTTTGGTCACCGCGTTTACAAAAACCATGATCCCCGCGCACAAGTTTTGAAAAAGGCCTGTGATGATGTTCTGAAGGAACTGGGTGTTGATGACCCGCATCTGGAACTGGCGATGGAGCTGGAGCGTATTGCACTGTCTGACCCCTATTTCGTTGAGCGCAAGCTGTTCCCGAACGTCGATTTCTATTCAGGCATTATCCTGAAGGCCATGGGCTTCCCCACATCCATGTTTACGGTTCTGTTTGCCGTAGCGCGTACGGTGGGCTGGATTTCCCAGTGGAAAGAAATGATCGAAGAACCATCCTTGCGCATTGGTCGCCCACGCCAGCTTTATACCGGGGCCACACAACGCCCTTATGTTGCGGTTAAAGATCGCAAGTAAAAATATCAGCAAAGATATCGACAACCGCCGCCAAATATTTGGCGGCGGTTGTTTTTTTATCCCATCATTAGTGTGGTTGAATGGTGTTTAGACATTCTGGTGAGATCATCCCGGCTAGGCAGGCTTGTGAAAAATCGAAAATGTCCCCGCCAGATGATGGCTCCACATCAGCCATATCCTGCAACGCACTGAGTTTTACGTTACTCGGTAATTTAGGAAGCCACCAACCCAAACGATTGATACTGTAGAGCATCCGGTACCGGTTTGATGTGCCGCTGTCGCGAATATCTTTGATCTGGCTGTCAAGAATCATGGCTTTGCCTTTGATATGAAGAATGACCACAGCATGTGTCATTTTCCGAATGCGGTCATAGACGATCGCAATCCTTAGCTCTTCCTCTGCAACGCCAAGCGAGCGCAGCCAGGCATATTTCGCAATGGCGAAATCTTCGCAGTCGCCGCCTTTTGCAAAGAACTCCGCCACGGTTTCCCAATAATCGCTGGTGCCCCAATTAACCTGATCATCAATATAGGCATAGCTATTAGACCTGTTGCAAAAGTAGCG
>DIVF01000043.1:0-427 GCA_002423285.1 Micavibrio sp. UBA6139
GGCTGCCACACGGTTTCCCGCGCCTTTCGCCCGGCCATTAAACTGATATGGCCGCAGGATGGCCCGAGCTTATCCGCCCCCGGAATATGCTGCAGCACAGCATAAGCAGATTCCGGTGGGACCAGAATATCCTTCCCCGCCCCAACCACCAAAACCGGGTGCCCGGACAAAACGCCCAAATCAACCCATTCGCCCTTGGCGGGTTTATTGGCAGCATACCAATCAAGGATACAGGCCCGCGCCACGCCTGCCGATAAATCCTGCCCGCCGTTTAACCAATCCTCAACAGCGATGAATATTTTTTCTTCTTCGCTGTCCGGTGTCATTTCAAGGAAGGCCGAGAATTTATCAATCGCCAGACGCGGATTTACATGCGCGAAAACATTTTGAATCCAATCGATGGGCAAGAATGATTTTTCTTCAAGCA
>DIVF01000043.1:489-5845 GCA_002423285.1 Micavibrio sp. UBA6139
GCCGAGAGCAAGCGTTTTACAACACCCCCATCCAATGTTTGCAAACCATCATCGGCGGCAGGTTTTCCCCAATCGAGGAGATAGACATCAAACCCCTGCCCCGCCATCCACCGGACGAAGGAACGCTGCGGCAGTAAATCCAGAATTTCAGAACCATTAATCATGGATGGAATGAGAAGAATTGTTCCGGCATCCTTCGCATCACCCACGCGGGGACAGAAAAACAATGTACTGGTCCCCTCGCTCCACACAACCTCAAGGGGTGCGGAATCGCGGGAGTATTCATGGGCCTGATATTTACGGATTCCATGCAACATCCGTTCAATCGATTCTTTGTGCAGAGCAACGAGATCTTCCCCAGCTTCTGGCCCAACCATGCCCATCGCCGCCCCCAGATAAACGGAAAGCGGCCTTGGCGCTGATCTTTGTCGTGTATTTTGTGTGGTCATGTCACTGTAATCATAGCGCGATATTATGTTTATGAAAACGCCCTATATGGGCTTTTAACGCTGCACAAACTGTGCATAATACGCATGAGTTTACCCATTCATATCTGGCACTTAAAGACAACAAAAACAGGAAGAGTAGCTGTGAGCAAGGAACGTTCAGACAAGCCTACCGTGATTAAAAAATATGCGAACCGTCGTCTCTATGACACCGGCCGCAGCAGCTATGTCACGCTCGATGACCTTTGCACGATGGTAAAGGAAGGCCGCGACTTTGTTGTTTATGACGCGAAATCGGGCGAAGATCTGACACGCTCTGTCCTCACCCAGATCATCGTTGAACAAGAAGGCAAAGACGGCCAGCAAAATCTGCTGCCAATCAACTTCCTGCGTCAATTGATTGGTTTTTACGGCGACAATGTTCAGTCCATGGTTCCAAACTACCTGGAACAGACGATGGAACATTTCACCAAGAACCAGGCACAGTTCAAAGACATGTTCACCGTAACATCGCTGGAAGAAATGAGCCGCCAGAACATGGCGATGTTCGAAAACGCCATGCGCACCGCATGGGCCCCGTTCACCAACGCCATGGGCACGACGAAAAAGCCGGGCGGCAAGGACGAAGAATAGTATTCTTCTCCGTTCAGAATTTTAAAGGGGGCCTTGGCCCCCTTTTTTATTATGCTTCTGATGTGTAATCGAAGTGCTGCAAGGCAGCGGCATCACGGCTTTCCTCGCGCGTGGTAATCAATTTGCGCTGATGGTGATCCTTTGGCAGCCAGACACGTTCCACGCTGGGGAAACCAAAGGCGTAGCCTTGGATATGGTTGATGCCATCTTCGGCCAGCATACGGGCTTCGGTCATGGTTTCAGCACCTTCGCCCACTGTTTCAATATCAACACCATTGGCCAAGGCTTGCAGCGTTTTTACAAACAGGTGGTTTTCCTTCTCACCAATATTACGGATGAAGGTTTTATCGATTTTGACGATATCGATATCAAGCTGTTTCAATTGTGCGAACGCCGTATAACCCGACCCGAAATCATCCAAGGCGACACGGCAACCCAAATCGCGCAGTGTGCGAACGATGCGGATTGTTTTTGACATGTCATACATGGCGGCACTTTCGGTGATCTCAATAATCAGACGCTTTGCCATTTGCGGGTGATCGCGCAGGGCCGCGACAAGACCACGCAACCAATCAGGATCACTGAGTGTCAAATTCGATACGTTGACCGATAATTCCAATGACGGAAACATCGAGAGTTCATGAATGGCCATGCGCAGCGCATAACGGTCAACAAGGCGTGTCAGCCCCAGTTTTTCAATGGCCGGAATAAATTCACCTGCCGAATGCACCTTGCCCTGTTCATCAATGAACCGGATCAGGCTTTCGTGGAAGGATACTTCGTTTGTCTGGCTGTGAACCACCGGCTGGAAAGCCAGCTTGACACGGTTATCTTTCAGGGCGCGCATAAAGGCATCGCCAGATTGCAACAGGCCGCGCGTTTCCGCACCCTCGCCCGCGATTTCATTATAGGATACAAAACGTCCACGCCCACGTTCCTTTGCCGCATGCATTGCCATTTCGGCCTTGGCCAGAAAATCGCCGGGTGCTTTTGTTTTCGGACGCACCAGCATCCCGCCCACGGAAATGCCAACACCAATGGGTCCGCGAGAGGTGCGTAGCGGCGTTTCATAGAACGCATTCAAAATATAATGTGCAACCGATGCCATTTCAGCATGGGGCGCTTCACGGAAGAACATGGCAAACACATCACCGTCAATCCGCGCAATAAAGCCACGATCCGCAATCATTTGCTGCAAACGGTGACCCGTTTTTTCGATCAGTTCGTCGGTGAATTGCGACCCGAAGGCCTCGTTAAACATAGCCACACGGTCAATACCAACCACCAGCAAATAGCCCGCCAGTTGGATATCCTTTGTACCCTCGCCCCATTCTTCCATCTTGCTGATCAGGGCATGGCGGCCATCGCGCATATGGGACATCGTTCCTTGTGTCGCATAGGACAGGCGTTCGCTGCCCTGCTGGGCTGAATTTGGTTTCATGCTGTTCAGCAATTGTTTGTGATCAACAATCCGCAAAAATCCGCACAGCGTTTTTTCACCCGTTTCCGGGTCGTATTGAATAGAACCTGATTCTTGAATATCCACCTGCAACCCGTTGGCACGGCGCACGCGGTAGGATGTCAGAAAGAACGCGTTATGCACCACGGCCAGACGTTGCGGCACGTCCTGCGGGTTGATGATTTTCATGAAATGAGCTGCAGTTTGCGGGCGTTGGCTGTCTTCGATCCCGAGCAAGCCGTTCAGATCACCCTGCCATTCCAGCCGGTCCTGATCAATGTGCCACATATAAGCAATGAGCCCAGTATCCGACAGGGCATGGGACAGATGGTTGATCCAGTTTTGTGTACTCATCCGCAAAATAACCTTACGCGTTCAATAGGATAATTCCTGTGACCATCATCGTCGGAAATGGTTAATTCCGCGCAAAGATCACACCCCCTATATCCAGAGTAATATGCAAATGGTTACCATCCGATTTACAATTTTAATAAAATTTGAAATAAATTCGCGGTAATTAAAAAAGGCACCGGATCGCTCCGGCGCCTTTTTAATTTTCTTTGATAAATCAGCGTATTAGCGTGAAGCCGATTTCGACTGCAATGCGGCGACCACACGGTCACGGGCATCCATCGCCAAGTCCATGGACTCAGGGGATGCTTCGTGGGCGATGGTGGTAAAGATGCCGTTGCGGCTTTCAAAAGCCAGCGCAGCCGATGCCCCCGCCCCGTTTTCATCGACGCAGGCGATTTCATAGGCAGACAGACGGTTGGCCCCGCTGCCTTCTTCCAGTGCCGGGATGGCGGCAAACTGGCCAGTGCAACGTGATTTGGTCTTGTTCAGATATTCGGTGACGTACGCATCATATTGCGCCGAAGATTGAATGGATTTCTGTTCAGATGTACCGAAGATGCCATTTGTTTCCCAGCGATACGCCACGCGCCCCGTATCACCCGATGTGCTTATTGGTTGAATTGCACCTGTGACCTGAACCCCAGCCTGTTGCAGCAGTTTTTCGAGATCACCCGGTTTCATCATTTTCAGGTTCGATGGCACAGCTGCCGCCGTCATCGCAGCCACGGGTGCTGCGGCCATGGCCGCCACTGAAGGAGCAGATGATTCCTGAATGGCCTGCGCGCTGACCGGAACCGGGTTACCAATAGCAACACGGCCATAATCTGCTGCCGCAACCTCAACCGATCTTACGACCTGATTGGGGCGTGGTGCCATGCGTGTTGCACCTGTGGCATTGCCACCGGCAGCAGGATTGATTTGCGACAATTGCGCAGCCATGCCGCTTTTCTCGCTTTGCAGATTACCCACCTGCCCGTTCAGGCTGGCGACTTCCTGTTTCAACGCATCAATGATGTTTGATTGTTCGGATGACGCAACACGGGCCTTCTCCATATCAGTCATGGATTTACGCAACGACGCCACTTCTGCATTCGCGGCATTCAGTTTTGCTTCCATATCCTTGATATTGGATTCGTAGGTGGCGACTTTTTGCTTTTCTGCACCGGCCTGTTGCCCGGTTTGTTGCAGGGCTGTGCGTGCCGTGGCCAGATCCTGTTCCAGCGTTGCAATGCGCGCCTTCTCAGCCTCCGCCTTTTCCAGCGACGCCTTTACAGTCAGCAATTCCTGATTGGCAACGGTCAGGCGTTGTTCATAGGCCGCGATTTTTGCTTTTTCCGCGTCGGATTGTTCCGCCGTGGTTTTTTGCAAAGCGACCTTCGCAGCCGTCAGTTCCTGTTCAGTGGTTTTGATGCGGTCTTCATAGGTGGCCAGTTTCAGCTTTTCTGCTTCGGATGATTGCAGGGCCGTTTTGGCAACGCCCAAGTCTTTCTCATAGGTTTTGATTGCCTTTTCGTACGAGGCAATCTTTTCCTTGGTCGCAGCGGAATCCTGAGCCGACAGCTTCGCCATCTTCAGCTGTTGTTCCAATTCGCTGGCACGGGTTTCCGCCGCGCTAATTTTTTGCGATTCGGTGGAAATACGGGCTTCCAGATCCTTCACGCGCTGTTCATAGGCGGCAATTTGCTTGCTGTCTTCCGGCGATTGTTTGCCCGCCATCTGTTTGGCCTGGTTCAATTCTTCTTCCAGGTTGATCAGCTTGGCAATTTGTTGCTTTTCAGCAATTTTCGGGTCGAACAGCATGTATTCGAGGTCTTTTTTCTCAACCGCACATTTCGCACGTTCTTGTTCCAGCGTGGAACCAAGACGACGGATTTCGAGTTCAGCTTCGTTGAAGCGGCGTGTGGCCTGTTCCAGATTCCAGTTATCGGAGGAGATTTTGACGCGGCCATCGGCATCGGCGTTTTTCAGACTGGCCAGTTCATTGGACAGACGATCACGTTCTGTCTTGACCATCGCCAGTTGATCTTCCATGGCTTTCATCTTGCTGATGGTGGCCACGCCCACTTTCATATTCTCAACGGAGGTCGCATCACCAACGCGCGAACCAGACAGGGCCGATTTCATGCCTTCGTTTTCAGATTGCAGGCGCGCGATTTGATCCTTCAGACCCGCCACTTGAATTTCGGCGTCTCCAGCGCGTTTTTCCAGCGCGGCCACGTTTTCAGATGGGCCTTTAGAAATGATCTCACCCGCTGGTTTTGATTCCAGCAAAGCCAGTTTTTGTTGTTGCGCCTGCAGGTCGATTTTCAGGCGGGTATTTTCCTCGCGCAGCGCGGTCATCGCCGCATCAACGCCAAGATCATTGGTTTTGCTTTCCGCACTGACTTTCAAGCGCAGGTTTTCTTCCTTCAATGCAGATAATTCCGATTTCAGGGATGAAGCCTGTGCCGTTTGCGCCATATCA
>DIVF01000006.1 GCA_002423285.1 Micavibrio sp. UBA6139
CGGACTTTTGCAACAGGTCTAATATGTGTTTTTGACTGCGCACAGACAGCTTTGACATCCGCATATTCTTCATTAGCAATTTGAAATAACTCCAGAATCTTCCCCTTCATACTTTTATCAAGCAGTCTTTTCCTCTGAATGGGATTGCCCGCACTATCAACTTCAGTATAAATCTCCACCTTATCTTCAAACAACTCTTGCAACAAAAGAGTCACTTGATCATATTTTTTCTTTGTTTCATCAAGCTCAGAGATCAAATTTTCTTTTTGTTCCTTTAGATCGTCCACCTCATCAGAAATATCATCTTTGATTTCCACTACATCTTCATGGGTAGATTTAATTTGAGCAATTTTTTCACTTACATCAAGAAGCGCTTTTTCGGCACTCTCTTTAATTTTAGTAATTTCAGCAACGACCCCCTCTAGGGAATCTCGCTTAAGAGAAATAGCTTCAATTTCCTTTTGCAAAACAGTATATGCAGCTGCTGCTTCATCAGAGGCGCCTTGCACCTCACCATGAAGTTTTTCAAATCCATTTTTGGCTGTTGATATTGCTAAAACATCTGCTTCTGCAACACCTCGCGCCCTATTTAGAGCTGAAACAATTTCATTGGCTGTTGCCTCAGCACTTTCAATGATGCCAACACTATTTCTTAAGTTCTCCAGATCATTAATGCCGTCCAATTCTGTTTTTGGGCTTTTATGGGCCTCAGCATTCTCATTCATCTTTATTCACCTACGTCCAATATTTTTTCAATAGCCATCACAATGGTCATATAGATAAAGCCATTATGGGGTCAAGATAATTTAAAACCATAGGTAATCAATCGATTAGAAAGGACTTCCTATCCATACGAGTCCTTTGAAATCTCTGCAGAGCCCGAAGGTGCTCAAGTAATCCCTTCACGCGATCACTAAACATCAAAAACCATGCGCCACAGGCACGGTAGAATGATCCATCATGGCTGGATGCTTTGTTGGTCTGGTCCTGTTTTGGCCAGCCCTGTTCTTTATCTCTGGCAGCGACCGGGAAGCGCAGTTGAGCCAGTTGAAAGGTGAATAGGACGCGCTGGAGCAAATGGCCATTCAAAAGAATTGCGACGTTGAAAAAGAACTCGTCGCTGCCCGTAAAATGGCACAGGAACGCAAAGCTGCCCAAGCAGTCGAAGTTAAAAAAAACTGGCCAAACCAACGAGTAATAGCCCCTCTTAAAGACAGATAGGGGTCAAAGGGGGCAATCGCCCCCTTTCTCTTTACAGAATCACACCACACCGCGCCACAGGCCTCATCGCTAAAATCCCCTGTATTTCAGGCCCTTGAGTGGATATAACCTCAGCCATACCGATTTTTAACACTGCGTAACGAGTACCATTTAATGAGTCTTTGCTATCTTCTTGCTCCTTTTTTGCCTTTCCCTTATCTTCAAAATTGTAACCACACGGGTGATCTGTGTGGGACCGGGCATCAAAACCCGCTCATAGGACGGTTGGCATCCGCCGTTATCCGACACACTGGCTTTAGTACAAAGCCGCGTCGGTGATGTCGCCTCTCGGTTTCAGACCGGGTGGCGATTGCGTATGTCCAAGGTTTCGGCTTAAAGGCAGTCGCGCCGTTTTTCTATGAGCGGTTTTGAACACCCGGTCACCAGAGATCACCTCTGGTGGCTTTTTTATTGCGTATCTTCCCGCGTCTATTTCATTCGGTGTTCAAACCATTTCTAGGGAGAAAATAATGCTTAAAAAGATAAAAAGTAATCCTGAGTTAATGACCATTGCCGGCTTGTGTCCAACGTCCTACGCACACAAGGAAGTTTTCCGACCCCTTTATATTGATATGACTGTGTTGCGATGCGCGTTCATTTGTATGTGCATCGGGGCCACGACATTATCACCCACAAAAGCCTTTGCAGATTGTACCGCCCCCAGCAGCCCTTCTGGGGGTATTGATTATGACGATACAACTAAAACCCGGAAAATATGTGATGGCACAAACTGGAAGTTGTTGGAGGAGTTTGATTATTCCACCTCCGGCGCACGCCAGAAAATTCAAATCGCCAATGATACGGGAGGCTGCACCGGTGAGAAAACCGGGCGATTGCGCTATAACGGCACAGATAGTTGGGAATATTGCAACGGGAGTGCCTGGGTCCCTTTTGAGGCAGCCGGGTGCACAGGCCCGGCAGGTTGCAGCGAAGTGGGTGATGTGTGCGCGGATGGAACGGTTTATGCCGGGATGGCCGCGCCCGTTTACGAACCAACCTTTGTAACGCGCTGTGACGCAGGCCAGACATGGAGTGGTGCCGCCTGTACCGGAACACGGTCCACCCTTGCCTGGAATAACGGCAACACGACGGGCTACACGACGACAGGCGCAACCAATTTTGATGGGCGGATCAATACCGCCACTCTGGTCGGCGTTGATTCCAACAGCGCGTCTGGCGGTGTGCAGCCGCACCTTGCCGCACAATATTGCGACACGCTCAATCTGCACGGTAAGACTGACTGGTATTTGCCCAGTATCAGCGAAACGCACATGATATGGGTCAGCCGCAATGAAATTGGCAATATTGTCTTGAACACCTTTCATTCATCGAATGAACGCGATGCTACGAACTCCTTCGTTCAGGGCATTACCAACGGTGGACAATATACCGATTCAAAGGACAATGCGCGCTATGTCCGCTGTGCCCGGCGCGATTCAACCCTCGATCCGTGTTCGACAACGACAACACCCGGCACGGTTTGTTCTGATGGCAGTGTCTATGCCGGTATCAGCACCGATAACGGCAATAAAATGTTTACAACCCCGGCTGATGGTCCACAAAACCCATGGAACAACGATACGTTTAACTGGATTGATACCGCCATGGTCAATTGTACAACCACGGCACAAACATCTTGTAATACGGGCGAGGCCAACACGACTTTATTGGCCGGGCTTTCGGATGCAGCATCACCCTATATGGCGGCGGAGTATTGCGATGACCTTGTCGCTCATGGAAAATCGGATTGGTATTTACCGGCGTTGAACGAATTGAACGTCCTTTACACCAACCGGGCTGCGATTGGCGGGTTTAGCGCTGCACTCTACTGGTCCTCCTCAGAACAAAACTTCGAATGGGCAAGGAATATAAACTTCAGCAATGGAACCCTTTCGTATAACGGCAAAAGCGCCGAAACGACAAACGTCCGCTGCGTTAGAAATTAAAGAGATTTAAGGGGGCAATCGCCCCCTTAAATCTTTTCTACTTACGGGATCATGCCGTCCTGTTTCAGCCGCGTAATCAACACATCTGCAAATCGTCCGGCGATATCGTTGTAATCCATGCCGTTGGTGCCGGTAACGCTGAATTCAGATGTCCAGGCGCGGTCGAAATTGGGCAGGGTGTAGATTGAGGCGATGTAATCGGCCTGTGGTTCACGGTAGATCATGCCGGGTTCATAGATGCCATATCCGACACCCACCCCAAATCCACCACCGCCATAGCCGCCGCCATAACCACCAAAGACGTTGGAATGCGCACGGCGTCCGCGATAGGGATTGTAATAGCTCGGCGGAATGTATTCTTCCAGCATGCGTTTATCGGCAGGTGTGATGACCAGCAGGGCCTGCATTCCGGTGGCCGCTATTTTGCGTTTGCGGGTGGCTTGCGCGTATTCGCGTGTGGCGGGCAGGATATCAAGGCTTGGCTGCGCGGTGATGCCCGAATTATTGAGGCTTGCCACGGCGCGGCGTTCGATAATGTCGCGCTCTTGTAAGCCGGATTCAACCTCCACCACCAACGCACTGAACATCACGCCCTGATAGGCGGGATCGATGGTGCTGGTGGCGCGGGTGCTGGTTTGAGCGGCGCAGGCTGACAAGCTCAGGGCCGCAATTGCAATCAGGGACGCAACGAAAAACGGTTTGGTGTGCATTTCAAATCCCTCCTGAACCTTGCCATTATGCGCATTGATTCCAGCAAAACTAAGGCATGAATGCGATGTTTTTGCACCTTGGCCCGCCCCCGGTTTCGCCCTATATTACTCATCAACTTTCTTAACATTTTGATGGAGATTTCCCATGCGCGCCCTGCCCCTGTGTTCCGGCCTGTTGATGTTGGGCCTTGCCCTGCCCTTTGCCCCGCAAATGGTGATGGCGCAGACCGATCTTCCGTTCACCGCGTTACCCGATGGCCAAACCATTTTAAACATTGCCGCCACGGAACGCACCGCCGTTCAGCAGGATTTGTTGATGGCGTCTTTGCGCATTGAAATTGAAAATGCCGATCCAAAAACCGTTCAAGGTGAAATCAATGCTCTGATGAAAAAAGCCGTTGAGAAAGCAAAGACGGTCGCATCGGTAAAAACTTCAACCGGTCAATATTACGTTTACGAAAACACCCCGATCCCTCATGAAAAAGATGTGAAGCTCGTCACCAAGACATGGAAAGGTACGCAGACACTCGACCTGCAATCCACCACAGCCGATGAATTGCTGAAACTGGCGGGTGAATTACAAGATATGGGTCTGGTCATGGGTGGGTTGACCTATACCCTGTCGCCTGAGAAAGCCGATCTGGCCAAGGACGCCCTGATGGAAAAGGCATTGGCGAAAGTGACCGCGCGTGCAGAACGTGCCGCCAAGGCGATGAACAAATCGTCCCTGTCGCTGATTGAGGTGAATGTTGATACATCCGACAATATTGGCCAGCCATACCCGACGATGCGCGCCATGGCGATGGATGGCCTTATGGAAAAATCAGCCACACCAAGCGCGGAACCGGGCGAAAGCGAAATCACCCTGACCGTGTCGGCAAGGGCCCTTTTGAAACCATAAGCGCCGATGAAGCCCCTTTATCTGATTCTAATGACAACCGCATTCCTCCTTCCCCACGCCACACCAGCGCGGGCGTCGGAGGGATGCGTTGTTGCCTATGAGAAAGAGGCCGATAAATATTGGAGCATCGTCAGCGACATCATGAAATTCAAAGCGATGTTCGATGATTATGACCGCCTGTGCCAAGCCCACTACCCAGAAGAAATCGCCGCCCTGCAACCCGCCGCCGATTTACTGCGCGCCGAAACAGACCGCGACTTCAAAAACACAAAATCGGCCATGAGCCATATTTTTGATGAAACCCTGCCCCATCGCGTTGGCGGTTCTTGCGCCGATGATGCCACGGCCCGCAACAGCGTGAAGCGCAAATTCCTAAGCGCGATGGACCACAAATCCAAAACGCTTGAAATGCGCCTGAAAAAAAGCGCCAAGACACTGCAAAGCCCAAAAGAAAACCTGACCCTGTGCACGCAGTTACAACCAATGAAACCAAAAATTGAAAAAGCCTTGGGTAAGGGTTTAGAAAACCCGCTTTTAGAAATGAGCGTCCTCAACCGCGTCATAACGCGCAGCCCTAAACACGACAAGGTGGCTCTCAAAAGTTATAGAGAAGCGCTCAAGAACAAAGAAGAATAGGGTTTTTAAGGGGGCACTGCCCCCTTAACCCCTTACTCTTTACCTTTAAATCTGTACGCGTAAGATCACACCATCAGGGGCGAATTCAACGGATTTTTGGGCGGATTTTGGTAAGGGGATGCGGATGGTGCGGCAATAGAGCATCAGGGCGGCGGCCAGAAAGTCGCCGGAAAATTCGATGTCTTGTTGCGTGTTAGAATGGGCGTTATCGATGCGCACGAGGACTTTGTTGGCATCATCCGGGTGTTGAATCACCGCACCGACCATACCGGGGGGCGGTTTTTTCATTTCACGCTGCACGCACAAGGCATAGAGCGCCTTATACGTTTCCTGAAATTCAAAGATGATGCGGCGGTCTTCGCGCGGCATGGCGGTATGGGCCTTTTTTTTAATGTTTGCCGTGTGGTTCGGCATCGTCAACGGGCGCAGATTCTTCTTCATGCGCTTCGCCTGATGTTTTATCGGTGTCATGTGTGGCCGGTGCGCTGTGGCTTGTGGCGGCGGTTTCATGCTGGGCGCTGGCGACAAATAACTGGTTGCCAACAAAGCTCATGCCAAAAAACAGTGCCAGACAGAACAGGACCATAATCCGTGTGCTTTTTTCATCAACTTCATGGTGATGATGATCAGAATGTTCGGAATGGCCCATGGAAAAACCCCTTTAAAATGGCTGCTATCGCCGTCAGAAGGTGAGGATATTCGATTTTAACCCGGCTGCAAACCGCAGAAATCCGCGATCCATAAAATTTGAGATAAATTACATCAAATCATTGATTTAATTGATAAAATTCGATGGAAAGTTAAATGCGCCTTTACCGGGCTTGTGTAGATTGGGGGTAACGAAACACACCACTGAAGCAGGATAATAAAAATGCAAAACAGCAAAAACTTTAATGAAATCGCTTCGGACAAACGGTGGGTAAGCATGATGGGTGTCATGAAAGGGGTGCGTCAGGAAATTTCTCAACTGGCGCCTCATCCGGATAGACAGGATCAAAAAGGTCCGCTTTCGGTAAAAGACGATGCGCGCGGCGCGGCCAATGATGACCGTAACGCGACACTGGGCAGCATGTTGGTTGAGTCATTCATCGGCGCGAATTTTGGGGTCGCCATTGGTGATGCACTCAACCTGCCTGAATTTATGCGTGGGATTGATTGGGGCAATGCGGTCGAAATCTATGACGAGGCGCGTTATGACTGGAACAATACGGATGCCAGAAACGATAATAAAAACTCGTTCAGTGACCAATTCAACGTCACTAGCCGTCCAAAGAATTTCAAATCCGTCGAAGACAGGGCGTGGGAGCGTTATTTGAACGACCTGCCAAACCGCAAGGTACTGGAACAAAGCCTGAGCTCCTTGAGCCGTGATCTGGACCGGGTTGAAAAGGACAACATGATGAAAATGAAAAAAATGACATTTTCCATGTAACGACCCCGGGCGACACAGCCCGGGTTATAAAAAAAGCCGGATGAACGGCGCGTTGAACAAGGGTGTAATATTTGAGTCAAAAATCTGGGCCGGGGCCTAAAAAACCCGGTCCAGCGATTTTTAAGGCTATTTTTCCTTCACTGGCAATATGTTAAGATGTTCAAGAGATTCTCTTTATCCCCTGCGGGGTGGGCTATATTTTTTAAATGAAAGACTTTACGACCACCTTATTGCGCGAAAAATTTGTCATCCGCGATGCCTTTGCGGAACAAAAACCCCCGCGCGAGCGCGCCGCCGATACACCGCCCGTGATCGCGTTGTCGAACCGCATGGTTTTACCGCTGACACACACCAGCCGCGATGGAACAGAAACCAGTGAAATTCTGGTCGTCCGTGCCCAGAACATGCATACCTGCGCCCGTATGGCCGCGCGGATCATTCAGGAATTCCAAGACACCGGCCCGATCCTTGACCGCAAAACTCCGTTTGATTGGAAATTTGCGTGGCTGTCGATCACCAAGGGGTATGAAAATAAATTCAATCCCGGTCGCTGGATTGCCGTTTATCACAAGGGCCGCATCGTTTATGAAGACGGCGAAACAGGTCGCCATCCATTCCTCGATATTATTGAGCAATGTGAATCGCGCAATAAAGACAGCTATGAAAAGGCTGTCTCCGTTGCCGAAGATGCGTTCCGTCAGGCGGGAAAAATTGTCACCATCGAACATGATTCCAACATCGCGCTGGTGGTCAATTCAGAACCCGGCGAAACAAAATGCGGGATCATCGTGCGCGGCCCGAATAAAACCATGACCTTCAACTTCACCGCCAAGGCCAAGGCCGGACGTCCAGTAAAAATGTCGCAATGCCTAAGCGTGTCGGCGGCATTTTTGGAAGGCATTCAACTCGCCTTCCAAATTGGCATGATCAAACAAAAACAAATCTATGAATTGATCGAACCAGCCTCAGTCGAGGCCGATAAGGGCCGTGAAGCCAGCCAGAAACTGGGCCGCCTGAACGGTGCCATTCAACAATTTGAAAACCTGCTGGAAGTATCCTATCGCCCTGAACGCCCCGATTTCGGCAACATGATGGATGAAGCCCAAGTCTTCGCCAAACAAGTTCTGGCCAAGGAAGTCGAACGCCGTATCGAATCCGGCGAAATGAGCAAAAGCGACTGGGTTACTTAAAAAGTAAGCAAAGAAAAAGTACGGGGGTTTTAAGGGGGCGATTGCCCCCTTAACCCTATTCTCTCTTTAGACTGGTGCTGGGCCTGTCCCTTTTTTGGGATCAACCACTTTCAAATCCGGCGCGACGGGTGCGGGCGCAGCTGTATCTTGTGGTTTTGTAATATCCGTGGCGTTAGCCTGTGCTGCGGCGCGTTTTTGTTGCAGCAGATATTCATGCATGGGGCTGCCCGTGGCATAGGCGACCAGACCGGTCGGGCAATATTTCGACCCTTCGGTCAAATGAACCATTTGGTCATCAAAGAACAGATGCGGGCGATGCGCCTTTAACACGTCATGTTTACTTGCCCCGCCCATAAAGAACATGCCGCCATTGAATCTCAGACCCAGCGTTTCTGAAATGGTAACAGCCCGTGCCGAAGCAAGACTGCCGCGCGCGGTCAGCAGCGCAATTTCAAATGGCTTCTTCCCATCGGGGAAGCGCTCATTCAGCACGCTGATTTTTGCCAGAACAGCCGTGAATGGCCCTGGGTCCAGCGGCTTATCAAAATCTTCGTTTTCAAGACGGCGATACGCGTCCAAACCTTCCGTGCGGTAACGCAGTTCCGCAGCAGACCCAAACGCCACGGCATCACCATCAACAAACAGACGCACAGGGCCATTATCCTGTTCGTAATCATAGGTGCCTTCCGGTGGGAAGTTGATGACAGCGGCGGCAATACCAAGATCAATCGCGGTTTGCGCATCATCCGCATTGCGGGTTAAAAACAGATCGGTTGAAAAGGCCTGATGAACCTCATGACCCAGTTTTTTCCCGGCACTGGCCACGCGATATTCCATCGATAGCCCCAAACCGGCAACATCCAGATTGCGGAAGATGGGGAGCGCGGAATCAATTTCATCCTTACAGGTGAGGCCCAGCTCAACAATCGGCTCATTCGTTACTTCATTTAATTTATGCAGCGCGAGAGCAACATCGAAAAGCGGCCCCTTCTTCAAACGGCGACCGCCGATTTCAGGATCAAAATCCTTCGCGTACTCGCCACGGCAGCGTAAATAGTCGGTATAGGCTTGCTTGCCTTTTTCTTTATAGACAGCGTCGGCTTCTTCTAAATCGAGAACAACGCGCGAGCTGAGCAAAATACGCAAATGACCCATAGGACGTGGCATGACAAACCTCTTTTAAACCCTGTAATTTTTATGCTTGGGGCTACACTAAGATGATTGCGATAATCGGTACAATAAATTCTTTACGCCACGCCGATTTTTTGGGGTTATCCCAAGAATTCCTGTAAATCCTGCCCCAATCATTTTCATAATCATGCAGTTGCTGCTGGCGGGCGGCAAAGCCACCACTGATGAATTCCATAATTTTATTGACAAGAGCACCCCATAAGCCGCATACCCCCTTTCCGCGCCGCAATAATAAGGAGGGTTTCAACCATGATGACTTCGAAAAAACATAACCAGACTGATACCGTCGCTTTGCACCGCGCGGTTTATGCCGCCCGCCCTGCGGCGCGTGAAACCATGGCCACATCACCTTTGGCCAAACACTTCATTACCGCTGCTCAGGAATATCAGGTCAGTCTTTTAGCCGTTGCCACCAAGGCCTCCGATTACTGGCGCGCACGCGCCGCCTTCGCACAAGCCGCCCACGACGATCAAGCCGCCCGTTTACAGGCCGAAGACGCACTGGTTCGCAGTGAAATTAAGCTGTGCGAAACCAGCCCCGCCTTGTCTGAAAAACGTATAATCATGCTGGAATCCGGCAAGGCCTATATGCGCAGCACCCCGAAACTGGCTCTGATGCTCGACCTGCCACCGACAATGCGCGTCTGGAACCATATGAAATTGCTGCTGAAACGCTAAAAAATCAGTACCTTTTTTTAGCCCCATTCCCCGGGCAGATTAAACCTATGCTGAAACTGGTTCATTTTTCTGTTCTGGCCACATGTCTTTTGCTGATGGCCCTGCCCACCCCCAGCCTTGCGGCTGAGGGGACAGTGGAAACTGTGCCGTCCGTCCAGAACACAGTGACCAATGCGATTCTGAAGGACCCGCGCAATCAGATCATCACAGCCGTTTACGAAAATGACATGATCGGCAGCGGCAAGGACGGCGAATATACGAGCGGCGTCCGTCTCGGTTATCTGGATCTGAACGCGGAATTTCCAGACATCGCCTACACCATCGCCGATGTCATCCCGACCTTTGACATCAATGATTCTTCCAGCATTTTTTATTCGCTGGGCCAGAATATTTTCAGCCCGCGCGATATCGCCCTGAACCCGACTGACGCCGCACAGCGCCCCTATGCCGGGTTCCTGTATGGGTCGATTGGCATGATGACGTTTACGGGCAACCATAGTGATGAGGTTGAATTGACACTGGGGATTGTTGGCCCCGGCTCACTGGCCGAAAACACACAAAAATTTATTCACAAACATGTGACGGATAGCCCCATGCCAAAGGGCTGGGGCGCACAGCTGGAAAACGAACCGGGTATCATGCTGGCATGGCAACGTGCCCATCCGGCGGCCTTAAAAGGCATAGCCGGCCCATTACACTGGTCAACAACACCGCATTACGGATTGACCCTTGGCAACGTCTATACCTTCGCCAATGCGGGTTTCAACGTGCAGCTGCGCCCGAATAACGGCGCGCTGCAGGATGCCCCTGTGCGTGTCCGCCCGGCCATGCCTGGGTCAGGCTATTTCGACATTCCTGAGAAAAAATGGGGTTGGTATTTGTTCGCCGGTGTTGATGGCCGCGCGCTGGCCCGCAATATCTTTTTGGATGGAAATACATTCGAGGACAGCCCGAGCGTCGATAAAAACCATTTTGTCTTTGACAGCAATGCGGGACTGGCCCTGACCTATGATAAATACCGGATCAGCTATACGCTCGTCCACCGCACGAAGGAATTCAAGGAACAGGATGAAGCGCAAGTGTTTGGCGTAATTACGCTCGGCCACCGCTTTTAAACTGTCCCCTGCGCTGGGGCGCAACAAGCCTTTAATAATAAGACCGCGCCAGATGCTTCGCCGTCCGGCCCAAAGCGGTTTCTTCCGAGAAACCCGGCCCGGCGCAAGCGGCATTCCGCAAGTAATCCGCCCGCGCAGCAAAGCCCAGCCACGGCATCGGCAGATCATTGGCCGCGCCGTTGTATAAGAAAGTCAAATCTTTACGGGTTTCCAATTCGAAACCGCCAATATTCTTATCGCCGCCAACAGCACTGGCGTGATACGCCATGGAATGTTGCGGCGTCTGGATCAGTGTTTTGATTTTATGCCCATTCCCATCGTTACGCAGGTTATGCGTGCCAATTTCATCCTTACCGCCATAGGTCGCAATAATCTTGGCCCCGGATTGTTCAATGCGCGCGCGCCATGCCTCAAGATTATGAAGCTCGCTCAACGTCATGCCATACACAAAACGATAATCAGCCGATTGTTCCGCGCGTTCCGGAACAGAACGATCATAGGTCTGAACACCGCTCACATGCCGCGACAGAATAAAGGATACGAAGACCAGATCGGCTTTTGTATCTTCGCGCAGGAAATCGCGTTTCTGACGGAAATTGATAATGTCGATTTCAAAATCAGGGTCGATCATAACGCCGCTTTGCAGCAGATATGTCATCACAGCCGTCAAACGGCGGCTGTCGACACCGGGCCCACCAATCACCGCGTCATACGCGCCAACGGAGGCAATCTTTTTCAAACGCGGAGCTTCAGGATTGGCCGCGCATAATTTGGCACACAACTCACGGGCCTGTGCTTCATCAAGAAGATCAACCTTGTTAAAATCATCCCGAAACTGTGTCATACATCCTTGATAACACAGCGTTTTCGATTGAGTCAAAAACTGTAAGGATTGGCAGAAATCTGCGCGTAAGCGGTGCAGCAAAAAGGGGCAATTGCGCCGTTTGGAACCTCGTTCTGTATAAAGAGGCGAATCCTCCGGTCTATTTTCTTGACCCGTTTAGCCATATTCCATTACGGTCCGGACCTTAATCGAAAAACTTATAATCAAAGGCAAGATAGATCATGGGGAAAATTACAAACGAATTTCGTGCAAACGCAGGTGTCTTTGCAATTGTTGGCGCAGGCATTTTGGCAATTGGCGGGTTGCTGCATTGGAATGAAAAAATGAAGGAAGATTTTAACGGTGCAGCCGCAATCACTTTGGAATCTTTTGAAGTTTGCATGCCGACAAAAACATTGGGCGCATACGCAAATCTGGCCGTTTACGTTCCGATCGAAGCCCAGATTAAGAACGAAGAGATTAAATTGATCTCAGAGAAAATGCATCACGTCATCAAAAACTTCTCGGCCGAAGATTTCGGTCGCAATGTCCCGGCATTACAGGCACAGGCCAGCGCCACCATTTTAGGCCTGACAAAGGAACTGGATCTGCCGATCCGCATGAACCCCATCGGCCTGACACCGAACTGCAATTAATTTGAACGAACATTAAAAAAACCTGCCGTCCCATTCATGGTGCGGCAGGTTTTTTGTATTCAGTAAAATTTAGGCTGCTTTTTCGCCTGCGCTGCGTTTTGCCAGATCGCGCAGAACGTAATGCATGATGCCGCCATTTTCGAAATAGCCGATTTCATCTTGCGTATCGATGCGGCAAAGGGCTTGGATGCTTTCTTTGCTGCCATCTTTACGGTTGATGATGACGGTGACATCCATACGCGGTGTGATTCCGGCTTCAACGCCGATCACATCGAATGTTTCTTCACCGGTCAGTTTCAAGGAGTGGCGTGTCTGACCATTTTTGAACATCAACGGCAATACGCCCATACCGACCAAATTTGAACGGTGGATCCGTTCAAAGCTTTCGGCCAGAACGCATTTCACGCCCAGCAAATATGTGCCCTTCGCAGCCCAGTCGCGGGACGACCCCGTGCCATATTCTTTACCGGCCACAACCATGAGCGGTGTGCCATCGGCGATGTATTTCATGCACGCATCATAGATGGGCATTTCTTCGCCCGTTGGCAGATACTTGGTCAGACCACCTTCTTTGCCGCCCAGCATTTCGTTTTTAATGCGGATATTGGCAAAGGTTCCGCGCATCATCACTTCATGATGACCACGGCGTGCGCCGTAGGAGTTAAAATCGCGTGGCTCCACACCATGTTCGGTCAGGTACTTGCCCGCAGGTGAATCTTTCTTGATGTTACCGGCCGGGGAAATATGGTCGGTTGTGATGGAATCACCGAACAAGGCCATACATTTTGCACCTTTGATGTCCTTCAACGCGGCCGGTGTTTTCGACATGCCGGTGAAATATGGCGGGTTCGCGACATAGGTGGATTTCGCATCCCAGTCATAGGTTTCGCCCGTGCCGGTTTGAACTTCCTGCCATTCTTTTGGCCCCAGGAACACGTTTGCGTAACGGGACCGGAACATTTCCTGTGTCAGGTTTTTCTCAACGGCGGCACGAATTTCTTCGTTGCTTGGCCAGATGTCTTTCAAATAGACAGGCTGACCATCCTTGCCAGTGCCCAGCGGGTCATTGACCAGATCAACCTTCATGTTCCCGGCCAGTGCATAAGCAACAACCAGTGGCGGTGAAGCCAGATAGTTTGCCTTCACATGCGGGTTGATGCGCCCTTCAAAGTTACGGTTCCCGGACAATACGCCAGCAACAGTCAGATCGCCTGTTTCAACGGCCTTGGCAATGTGATCTTCCAATGGACCGGAGTTACCGATACAAGTCGTGCAGCCATACCCAACCAGGTTAAAGCCCAGCGCATTCAAATGCTGGGTCAGATCAGCCTTATCCAGATAATCAGTCACAACTTGCGAACCCGGCGCCAGAGATGTTTTCACCCATGGCTTTACGGTCAAGCCTTTTTCATGGGCTTTCTTCGCAACCAAACCCGCCGCCAGCATGACGGATGGGTTTGATGTGTTGGTGCAAGATGTAATCGCTGCAATCACCACATCGCCGTGGCGCAGTTTGTAATCGGTCCCGGCGACTTCAACGGAATGATTGAGATTATATTTTTCAATTTCATCCGGGGAGATTGGCTTTTCAGACACCATACGGGAATCCCCGTTGCCCTGCGGCAGGGACCCCAAAGATTCCGCCAGATAGGCTTTGAAAGCAGACGCAGATTGCGACAAAAGAACGCGGTCCTGTGGGCGTTTCGGACCCGCAATCGCTGGTTCAACCTTGGACAGGTCCAGTTCCAGTGAATCTGTGAAAACCGGATCCGGTGAGGACGCATCGCGCCACATGCCTTGGGCCTTCGCATATTCTTCGACCAGTTTCGCACGGTGTGCATCGCGGCCTGTGAAGTTCAGGTAGCGGATGGTTTCCTTATCAATCGGAAAGAAACCGCATGTCGCGCCATATTCCGGTGCCATGTTGGAAATGGTTGCGCGGTCGGCCAGCGACAATGCATCCAGACCCGCACCATAGAATTCAACGAATTTGTTGACGACACCTTTTTTACGCAGCATTTCAGTAACGACCAGAACCAGATCGGTTGCCGTTGTGCCTTCCTTCAATGTGCCGGTCATTTTGAAACCGATGACTTCAGGGATCAGCATGGAAACAGGTTGGCCCAGCATTGCGGCTTCCGCTTCAATCCCGCCAACACCCCAACCCAGAACGGCCAGACCATTGACCATGGTTGTGTGCGAATCCGTACCAACCAGTGTGTCAGGATAAGCAACATTGGTGCCGTTATTTTCATCCTGTTCAACCCAGACTGTCTGGGCGAGGTATTCAAGGTTGACCTGGTGGCAAATGCCTGTGCCCGGTGGCACGACGCGGAAATTGCGGAAGGCTTGCTGGCCCCAGCGCAGGAACTCATAACGCTCGCCGTTACGCTCAAATTCACGCTCGACGTTTGACTGGAACGCCAGTTCAGTGCCGAAGGAGTCAACCATAACAGAGTGATCAATCACCAGATCCACAGCGGTCAGCGGGTTAATCTGTTGTGCCTTGCCACCCAAGGCCTTCATCGCTTCGCGCATCGCAGCCAGATCGACTACGGCGGGAACGCCGGTAAAATCCTGCATCAGAACGCGGGCCGGACGATAGGCCACTTCATGTTCTGTCTTTCCTTTATTATTGATCCATGCGGCGCACGCCTTCACATCATCAACACTAACCGAAACGCCATCTTCGAAACGCAGCAGGTTTTCCAGCAGCACTTTCATAGAGTATGGAAGACGCGTCACATCCCCAATCTGGGCCGCCGCCGCCGGAAGACTGAAATAATCATATGATTTCCCTTCAACATTCAGGGTTTTGCGGGTTTTCAGGGTATCGTGGCCGGTACGGGTCATAATGGATGTCCTTTTGATCTGGATAGGCAAAGAATGGCGCGAAAGCGCGTTAATAACTTAGCACGCTATAGATAAAATCAAAGCCATTAAGAATTCGATAAAATGCAATCTTTTCAATTGCAAACCGTTCTTATCTGGTCAAAAGCGCCCCTATCCCCCCGTCCCAAAAATCGGCCTTATTTGCCCATATTATTGCCATATTCTGGAAATAGAATTGAAGAATAGAGAAGTTTCCAGCTCCTCCTTCGTATAAGTGTTTGAAGTGTTCCAGCATTTAAGGCCCTTTCCCTATTGCCCCGGGGCCTCGATTATCGAAAAGTCATCGTCCTCCCCGGCGATGACTTTTTGATTCGGCAACCATTTGAAATTCCGGGATAAAGGGTATAAAACCGCCCCATGATCCTGAACGCTGTTTCCATCACCTGTCGTCGCGGCGGCATCGATGTTTTGACCAACCTCCGCTTTGCTTTAAGCGGCGGACAAATCATGGCTGTGACGGGGGCCAATGGCAGCGGCAAATCCACCCTGCTGCGCACCCTGGCCGGGTTGAATACGCCTGTGTCCGGAACATTGACTTTAGACGGCAAAGATTTCGCAACCGATTTGCGCCGCGACATTGCGCATTGGGTCGGGCCTGATCTGGCGTTGAAGCCTGCGCTCTCCTTGCTCGATAATTTGCGCTTCTGGATGGTGATCCAAGGCGGGCAAGCCAATGATGATTCCATTTTAAAGGCCCTGCACCGTTTCGACATCGCGCATTTATCCAATCGCCTTGTGAACACGCTGTCCAGCGGACAAAAACGCCGCGCCGCGATGGCGCGTTTGTTCCTGTCCCCGCGCCCGTTCTGGTTACTGGATGAACCAGAAGCTGCCTTGGATAAGGATGGCCGCGAAAGTCTTTTGCAAGCCTTGCACGAACATTGCGGTGATGGTGGCTCGGCGATTATCGCGACCCATGATGCCCATCTGTGGCAACCAACCTTCACATTGGAGATTGACGCCAAGGGTGAAGGCCAAGCGTTCAACCGCATGCCACCATCCGACACCCCGCAACGCCCGCGCACATTACACAACGGCCCTTTGTCCATCGTTATGGCGACAGTACGCCGTGATATGACCTTGGCGCGGCATGGAAAGACCGATTGCCTGCAACCTGTGCTTCTTTTCCTGCTGATGGTGATGTTATTCCCGTTAAGCCTTGGCCCAAATGCCGCAACACTGGCCCCGATTGCGGGCGGGTTGATGATGATTGCGGCGTTCTTTGCCGCGCTGTTACCGCTGGAACGTATTTTTTCCGATGATGCCGCCGATGGTACGCTCGATACGTTGATGACAACCCCTGCGCCCTTGCCCGCCTTTGTTGCCGGACGCATGGCGGCACATTGGTTGTGTACAGGATTGCCGTTGGTGGTGGTGGCTCCGCTGGCGGCATTGATGCTGGGCCTGCCTGCGGCGCAGCTTAGTATGGTGGCGTGGGTGATGCTGCCGGTGACATTGCTATTCACGCTCCTTGGCACATCGATCAGTGCATTGGTTTTAAGCGCACGGCGCGGGGCGATGTTGCTGGCCCTGCTCACTGCACCACTTTATATTCCGGTGCTGATTTTTGGCTCCGCTGCTCTCAACGCTGTCGGTGGTGATTTGCCGCTGCTCTTGTTATGGGCGGTTGTTGCCGTTCTGCTGCCCCTGTCCCCGATGATTGCATCGGGTTGTTTGCATTTGATGAAGGATTGAAAAAGAAACCATGTTCCGCTTTGCCAATCCCGCCCGATTTAAAACGCTTTCACGCTGGTTGACGCCGCTGTCTTTCACGCTGGCTGTCGTGCTCCTGCTGCCGGGGCTTTATTACGGACTTTATGATTCCCCACCTGATTATCAGCAACATGATTCAGTGCGGATAATGTATGTTCATGTCCCTGCCGCCTGGGTGGCGATGATGGCTTACGCATCAATGGGTGTCGCGGCGGCGGTGCATTTGATCTGGAAACATTTGCTGGCCGGGCTTTATATCCGTGCCGTTGCCCCCGTAGGGGCCATCTTCACCGCCATTTGTCTGGTCACGGGTTCGCTATGGGGTTTGCCAACATGGGGAACATGGTGGGTGTGGGATGCGCGCCTGACATCGGTGCTCGTATTATTCTTCCTTTATATCGGCATCATCCTTTTGGACCGCGCCTATGATAATCCTGATCGCGGCATGGTTGCCTCATCATGGTTGGCGGTGATTGGGTTGATTAACCTGCCGATCATTAAATTTTCCGTGGATTGGTGGAACACATTGCACCAACCGGCCAGCCTGACCAGTTTTTCCAAACTGGCTGACCCCTCCATTCACCCCGATATGCTGCGCCCGTTATTATTGATGGCCGGAGCCTTCACGGCCCTGTTTATCGGTCTGGCCCTGACCCGCACCAATATCGCCATCGCCCAGCGCAGAAAGATGACACATGAACGGGTATGAAATTTACGTCTATGGTGCTTATGGTTTTGCCGCGCTGCTCATCGGCGGGTTATGCCTGCACACTTACCTTGCCGCCAGAAAGAATAAGCAATGAACCGTCGCCAGCAACGCATCACCGCAATTTCACTGGTCCTGTTGGGTGTGGCCTGCGCCGCCGGGCTGACATTGTTTGCCCTGCGCGATAACGTCACCTTCTTTTTGACGCCAACGGATTTAGTTTCCGCCAGCTCCCGCCCCTTTGCCGGGGGCAAGACCATCCGCCTTGGTGGCTTGGTCGTCTATGGCACAGTTGAAAAAAATGGCCTGCTGACCAAATTCGTTGTCACCGACATGAATGAAGATGTTCCGGTCGAACATGAAGGCATCATGCCCGATCTGTTCCGCGAAGGTCAGGGCATTGTCGCCACCGGCACTTACGATCCGGACGGTGTTTTCCGCGCCAGCCAGATTCTGGCCAAGCACGATGAAGAATACATGCCCCCCGAAGTCGCCAAGACATTGGAAAAATACGGCCACCCCGGCGATGCAGCTCAAAAAGGAACCCCATGATTCCGGAACTCGGCCAGTTTTTCCTGATCCTTGCGCTGCTGATGGCTGCCCTGCAATCCTATGCCGGATGGCGCGGGCTTGATTCCGTTTGTCGCCGCGCTTCTATCCTGCAATGGATTTTATGCGCAGGCGCATTTTTGTGCCTGATGGTATCCTTTATCATCACCGATCTCAGCGTCATCACGGTTGTCGATAACAGCCATACATTAAAACCGATGCTGTATAAAATTGCCGGCACATGGGGCAACCATGAAGGGTCAATGCTGCTCTGGGTTCTGGTCCTGTCCTTCTTCGGGTTCCTGATTGCGTTACAAAAGAAACTCCCCGCCACTGTGTTATTTGTGCAAGGCTTGCAAGGCGTTGGGTTTTTATCGTTCCTGATTTTTACCTCCAATCCGTTTTCGCGCCTGTTGGCCCCGCCACTGGATGGCAATGATTTAAATCCGCTATTGCAAGACCCGGCTTTGGCCATTCACCCGCCAATGCTCTATCTGGGTTATGTCGGGTTTTCGGTGGTGTTTTCTTATGCGGTCGCCTATCTGCTGCGCCCGGATACAACACCCGCCGCATGGGCCAAGGCGGTGCGCCCGTGGATCTTGGTTGCGTGGAGTTCACTGACAGCCGGAATCGCGCTCGGGTCATGGTGGGCGTATTATGAGCTGGGTTGGGGTGGCTTCTGGTTCTGGGACCCGGTTGAAAATGCATCGTTATTGCCATGGTTACTGGGCACAGGCTTGTTGCATTCGATCATCGTTACACAAAACCGTGGGGCCTTTGCCCGCTGGACCGTTCTGCTGGCGATTTTGACCTATAGCTTGTCTTTGCTCGGCACGTTCCTGGTCCGCTCAGGTGTTCTCACCTCCGTCCATGCCTTTGCCGTGGACCCATCGCGTGGCCTGTTCATTTTAATGCTGCTTATTCTTTATACGGGCGGTGCATTGTTGCTCTATGGCCTGCGCGCCCCGGCACTGAAATCTGAGGCGGGCTTTGACACGCTCAGCCGGGAAACGGGCCTGCTGCTCAACAACCTTCTTCTGGGTACGTTGGCCGCGACCGTCTTCATTGGCACGCTTTATCCTTTATTGCTGGCGGCATTGAACGCCGGACAGATTTCGGTGGGCCCGCCCTATTTCAACGCAACCGTCGTGCCGCTTTCCATTCCACTGTTCATTCTGATGGGCATTGGTCCATCCCTGACATGGAAACGGGCGGAGCTGGGCATGGTTCTGGACCATCTCAAAATCGCCTTCGCCTTAACCGTTGCGGTCATCTTTTTAACATGGGCGATTATCGTCCATATTTCCCCCGGCATCCTGATTGGTTTGGGGATAGCCGCCTGGTTATTTACAACAGCCATCACCCATTTCATTCGCCGTGGCGCACGGCGCAGCGATTTGTCCATGGCCATCGCCCATGCGGGTATGGGGCTGGCCGTGGCTGGCATGATCGGCACATCGCTATGGGTTGAAGAAAAATCAGTGATGATGAAACTGGGTGAGCGCGTCATCGTCGGCCGTTACGAATTGACACTGGATAAGGTTGAGGCAGGCTTTGGCCCCAATTACAGCACCATTCAAGCCACATTGACCGCGCGTATGACCGACAGTAATGCAGCCCCCTTCACCCTGACCCCGGAACGCCGCCATTATCCGGTGGCCGCCACCCGCACCACCGAAGCCGCCATTCGCAAAACATGGCGCGATGATATTTACGTCGTGCTGGGCCAGCCCGCCGAAGACGGTAAGGCCGATTCATGGGTGATCCGCGCCAGCACCCATCCGCTGGTGCCCATCTTATGGCTGGGGCTGCTGCTCGTTGCCATCGGCGGTGCGGTGGGCGCATTTCAAAACAGAAAGGGCCAACAGGCATGACCCGTAAACACATCATCACCCTGTTACCGGTTCTGTTATTCATCGGCCTGATGGGTGTTGCGATTATTCCGCTTTTGCGCGGCGATGATCCATCGAAAATTCGCTCCGTCCTGATCGACCAGCCCGTGCCAGACTTCACCCGCGCGGAATTCAGCAGTAGCGACCTCAAAAACCGCGTTGTTTTACTGAATATCTTCGCCAGCTGGTGCCCCCCTTGCGAAATTGAAAATGAAATGCTCCTGACGCTGAAGAAGGACCATGCCATCGAAATTTACGGCATCAATTATAAGGACAGCGATGCGGGCCGCCGCGATTATTTGCAACGCCTCGGCAATCCATACGTTGCCGTGACCCCAGACCCAAAGGGTGAATTGGCCATTGCCTGGGGCAGTTACGGCGTTCCTGAAACATTCATCATTGATGGAATGGGCCGCATTCGTTACCGCCACGCCGCCCCCCTGACACCGGGTGATCTTGAAAAAATAATCCTGCCGCTGATCCGGGAGATTCGCAAATGATCCGCAGCACCCTGCTCTCTGCCTTTATCTTACTCAGCCTGTCTGGTCTTGCCATGGCGGGTGGCATGCCACACGACCGCCTGTCCGACCCGGCCCTTGAAACACGCGCCCAGCATTTGTTTACCGAACTGCGCTGCCTTGTCTGTCAAAACCAGACCATTGCCGATTCCGATGCCCGCATCGCGCATGATCTACGCCTGCTGGTGCGGACGCGCTTGCAAGATGGTGAAAGTGATGCCGCCATCCTTGAATACATCCATTCCCGCTACGGCGATTTCGTATTGATGCGCCCACCGGTGCGCGCAGGGACATGGGGGTTATGGTTTGGGCCTGTTTTGATTCTGATCCTTGGTGGCGCTTCCGTCATTCAAATCATGCGCCGCGCCCGGCGTGACCAGCAGGAGTCTGACAACACATGACCATCATCATTACGCTGGCGCTCCTTTGCGCTGTTATTCTGGCCGTCGCCCTGCACCCTGTTATGACGGGTGATCAATCACGTCTGGGCTGGCGGTTACTGGTTGGCATGGCGGTGGCTGCCGTTGGCATTTATATGGCGGTTGGATCACCGGATGCGAAAACCGCCCCTGCCGCCTTTGAACATTCCGGCCCGCGCTATGAACAGCGTCTGGCCAGCCAGCGCGAATTGGTCATTTTAGAAGGCCTGTCCGGTGCGCCGGACCATGTGCCGTTTTTATTGGAACTGGGGACTGTGCGCATTCAATCTGGTCATCCGCAAGATGCGCTTGAACCATTGGAACGCGCCCAAGCCCTGAAACCAAAGGACCAATCCATTCAAGAGGCTTTAGGGGCCGCCCATTACGCCATCGCCCTGACCTATGCCATTCAACCGCGTAAAGATGCGCGCCCGATGGCACTGAAGCATTTTGAAAAGGCCTTGAAAATTACGCCGAAAAGCACCGAATTTTATCAACGCCTGCGTGATGATGTTAAAAACTATCAACGGCGTGATGATACATCAAAATAGCAGCGGCGCATCACTTGCACATAATTTTCCGGGGCATCAACCGCCGCCTGTCGTTCCGCCCGCTCACGCGCCATATCTTGCACTAAAATATTGGCCATACCCATCACGGCGCGCCCCATATCTTCCTTAAACGCGTGCACTGTATGAACCGACACAGGCCCCGCAACGCCATCACCGGGCAAGGAAAAGGCCATCGCCAAACCATCGAGCATACGCTGCGCATATTTTTCCATGACTGATTTATCAACGGCCAGATGCATTTCCTCATGGCCATAAATTTCACGGTACATACAGGCGGGCGGCGCATATTCCCGTGCCACAAAAATAACCGGGTCAATCGCCAGAACAACATGCACGGCATTATAGCGAACGCACACCCCGCCATTCACCGGAACTTGATCAAAATTTATCTTGTATTTGATTGCAATATCACCGCGCAGCATACCGCCGATTTCATCATGCGCATGGTCATTGACCCGGTAGGCCAGATCAATATCATCATGCATTTCCTGCAACTGCGCCCGCGTCAGATCATTGCGAATTTCAACGTCATCATGTTGAAGAGACACAATAATATCAGGCCCTGGCAGCGTCGGGCACAGCCCCGATGACGCCAACACGGCAAAGACTTCCATCTCCGGCAGAGAGACAACTTTCATCATAAAACTAACGTGGGAGAGCCGGGCCGATAAAACCAGAGGAGCCGCGCTATTTATTTATCAGAACATTCCGGCAATGGGCGCTGACGCGTTCATATTCGGCCAAAGAATCGACCTGCGCCTGCTTTACGCGCATTTCCTTTTCCATCGCCAGACGTTGCGGCTTCATGGCGTTTTCAATGTGCTGGCTGGACAGGTCCTGCATCTTTTTTTGATCATTCATATTAAATGGCCCCATGGCACCCGCTTGATTGATCGCCTTTTGCACGGCACGACCCATATTGCTGGCGTATTTGTTCATTACTTCGCGGTCCACCGCCACATGGCGACGTTCATGGGCTAAAATAGCTTCGCGGCAATTGCCGACATTGAATTCCTTTGCGACATAAATTTTCGGGTCAAGGCGCACGGTGATCACAACCTTGTCATACCACATACAGCCGATATTTTTTTCCGGGTCATATTCCAGTGACCATGAAATCGCCGCGCGCGTTTGCGGATGGTCTTCGCGCAAGCCCCCACTGACCGTATCGGTTCCAGGGGCATAGGGCGAGACAGTATCGTTTTTGATCGCGCTTAAATTCTGGGCGGTTTTGGTGAAATCATAATCGATATGATCGGTTTCAACCGTGACCTTGACCGCCGGGGTGGTTTTGACGGAACAGACCATGCCCGAATCACCGCCCGCCGCCCCTGAAACCAGGATCAGCGCCGCCTTCACCGCCATGATATCTGCCGCAAAAATCATCCCTAAGTGTACCTTTACTCTTTCTAAAAATCCCTTAAGTCCGTATCATGGCAACAACGATAGCAAATTAAAGGACGGTACCCTTATTATGTCTCATATGATTGGAAGTCTGCTGCTTTTGGCCCTACAGGTCTATTTCTGGATCATTATCCTGAGCGTTATCCTCAGCTGGCTGATCGCCTTTGAAGTCATCAATGTGAAGAACGAAAAGGCCCAAAATCTGGTCCGCCTGCTGGAAAAGGCCACAGATCCGGTTTACCGCCCATTGCGCAAATATATCCCGTCCATCGGCGGCATCGACATCACCCCGATCATTGTCATTTTCGGCATCTATTTGCTGCAACGTGCTGTCTATGCCGTGTTCATGGGCGCACCCGTGATGATCCCATAAATCAATGACCTTCATTCTTGATGGAAAGGCCGTTGCGACCCGCCTGCGTGATGCACTGACACAGGATGTCACCCGCATGACACAGTCCGGAATGCGCCCCGGCCTTTCTGTTATCATGGTGGGTGACAATCCTGCTTCTGACGTTTACGTCCGCAATAAAATTGCCGCGTGCCAAAAGACCGGCATTCAAAGTTTTGAACACCGCCTGCCCGGCACAGCGTCCCAATCTGAAATTGAAACCCTGATTGCACGCCTGAACGCCGACCCCGCTATTCACGGTATCTTGCTGCAACTGCCCGTCCCGGCCCATATCAATTCAAATGCCCTCATCAACCTGATCGCGCCGCATAAAGATGTTGATGGCCTGCACCCCTTAAACCTTGGCCGCTTGATGATGGGTGCGCCAGACATTATCCCCTGCACACCGCAAGGCAGCCTTCTCCTGATCAAGGAAGTCGAACAGAATCTCTCCGGCCTGCATGCCGTTATCCTTGGCCGCTCCATCCTGTTTGGAAAACCAATGGCGCAGTTGCTGCTGGCTGAAAACTGCACTGTCACGCAAGCCCACTCTAAATCCCGCGACCTGCCCGCCCTCTGCCGCCAAGCCGACATCCTCATCGCCGCCACAGGCCAGACCGAAATGGTCAAAGGCGACTGGATCAAACCGGGCGCCATCGTCATCGATGTTGGCATCACCCGCATGGAAAACGGCACGCTTAAGGGCGACGTCGATTTTCACGCCGCCAGCACAATAGCCCGCGCCATCACCCCCGTTCCGGGCGGTGTCGGGCCAATGACGATTGCTTGTTTACTGAAAAATACAGTGCGCGCGGCGGCAAAAGAATAAGACTAACTACTAGCGCTCAATCAGAGTACGATAGTAAACAAACGGACCACCTGCACCAGACTGGAAACAGGCAAAAGGGTGTTTTTGCATTGGCAACACGGGGGCAGACGCCGACAAATCAAGCTCCCGCATACTTTGTACATAAAATGGCGATAGAGCTTTATTCATAAGAGGAATTCCATCTATGCCATTTTCTGCGTTCTGCTGTCGGCAAACAACCTCACTAACCCCAGGCAAGTACGCGACTAATTCTGCTGCATCCGTTCCAATTCCATCGATATTCAAGGCCATATTAAAAAACCACGTTCCCATCTGACCGTTCGCCATAAAATGCGCAGGAGCATTTTTGAAAATAACACCCCCTCCCTCACGAAGGAAAACACCGGTCGCGCGGTCTTGAAAAATCGAAAAATCCTCTGGACGATCGAATCTAAGATCTTCGACTCGAATTCCTTTTATTATCATGCGAATAACTGAAGTTCGTACACCTGCTGGATATCGAACAATATCTTCGGAATCAAGAGGATGCATAAAGCTGCTCTCATTTTCCGGTTGACCATACGCCGCCCCTATAAATAGAGAGCAAGAAATCAATATAAACATGCAACAAAAAAACCATCCTACATAAGAATAGCAATTTACTGCAAACCCATTCGTCTCTAATATTTCTTTTGTAAAAAATACCTTATTCATTCAAAACCTCATAAAATCACAACGAACGTTTCTCAACGTCCGCCGTGAAATAATAGCGACCCAATACAGTAAATGATCGCGCCCTGAATCTACTCCCCCTGCGCCGCCGTATAGCCAGCTTTGCCATCAAAATTGTACAAATGCTCAACTTTAATGAAGTCGATTTTGCCGGTGCAGAATTTATTCAGCTGGGCGATGATTTGTTCGTGGGACAGGCCAGTGCTTGTGCCTTTTAAACGCATCCGCCAGTGATCGGTGCAGAAGGTTTCGGGCAAGCCGTTTGGCCAGACTTTTGTGCCACGGTTGTCGATGGATTCCAGTGTCAAACCATCAACGATCAAGGGCTGAATAATACCGGCCAGTGCCGCGCCACCATTGGTGCCTGCGGCGCAGTCCCAGTTGACGAAGATATCAACGCCGACCAGATCCTTGACCTGATTGACCCTTGCTTTCAGTGGCGGCATTTTCATGCCACCGGCGACGGAACCTTGATAGCTGACGGGGCGCAATTTGTCAGGCGTTGCGCCAAGGCGTTCGATCACGGCCTTTGAGAAACCATCGGTGCCTACTTTTTCAATGCTACGGCCCAGACGGAAAATATCGCCGGTGTGGATACCGTCTTCAATGGTTTTTAGCCATGCATTATGAACACGTTCCGCGACATTATTCTGACCGATATGGGTCAGCATCATGATGGAGCCGAGCAGCAAGCCAGATGGGTTGGCAATGCCTTTGCCCGCGATGTCGGGCGCAGAACCGTGAATGGCTTCGAACATCCCAAAATCAGACCCAATATTGGATGAACCACCAAGACCAACCGACCCGGTAATTTCAGCGGCAATGTCAGAAATGATATCGCCGTAGAGGTTTTCGGTGACAATCACATCAAACTGGTGCGGTTGCACAGCAACCTTGGCGGAGCCAATATCAATGATCATGTAGGTTTTTTCGATCTCTGGATATTCTTCGCCGATTTCATCAAAGACGCGGCGGAACAAGCCATCCGCCATCTTCATGATGTTATCCTTGGCCATGCAGGTGACTTTTTTACGGCCATTGGTGCGGGCATATTCGAAGGCATACCGTACAATACGCTCACAGCCAGGACGGGTGATGATCTTGACGCTTTCAACGGCGTCTTGTGTGTGACGATATTCAATGCCGCCATATAAATCTTCTTCGTTTTCACGAACGATCACCACATCCATGTTTGGATGATGTGTATCAACATAAGGGGCATAGGAAACGCAAGGGCGCACATTGGCAAACAGACCCAATTGTTTGCGCACCGTCACGTTCAACGATTTAAACCCACCGCCCTGTGGCGTGGTGATCGGTGATTTCAGGAAAACGCGCGTCCGGCGCAATGAATCCCAAGATGAATCTTCAATGCCGCTTTTGAAGCCGCGGTCAAAGACCGCCTTGCCGATTTCAATTTCTTCGATTTTCAGGGCAGCACCAGCCGCGTCCAGAATATTCAGTGTCGCATCCATAATTTCCGGGCCGATGCCGTCGCCGCGTGCAACCGTGATGGGGGTTTTGTTGGTCATGGGAGATATCCTTGGGAGAGGGAGAGAATTACACTATGCGCAGTCTATCTGAAATTAAGGGTTTTGGAGAAAATTTTATCTCCAAAACCCTTAAATTATAGTCCAAAAACCTTTGCCGATCCGGTTTTAGTTATCGGTTTTTTCATCCTTTTTGCCAAACAAGAAATCGACCTGCTGGGTCATCAGATTCACGAAAGTTTCGTTTGGCTGATCGGCGGTCGGGTTGGATGCATAGCGCAAGAACATATACCCCAAAACCGCGGCAATCACAGACCCAGTCAACACACCAAGGCGAATATCGGCCTGAAGTGAGATATCTGTAAATGCCAGACCACCGATAAAGAGCGACATCGTAAAACCAATAGCGCATAAAATCGACATGCCAAAAATATGACGATAGTTTGCACCTTCCGGCATAGGCGATAATTTAAACCGGACCGCCAGAAAGATCACCGTAAAAATCCCCAGCGGTTTGCCCAGCAACAACCCGGCCCAGATCCCCATGGCAACCGGATCGGTGAAACTCTCAAGCCCCATCCCCGTGAACGGAACACCGGCATTGGCAAACCCAAAGACCGGCAGAACCAAAAAGGCCACCCACGGGTGCAATCCATGTTCCAGACGTTTCAACGGCGAATGGAAACGCTCACGCTTGGATTGCAACGGAATAAAGAGCGCCGTGATTACCCCCGCCAACGTGGCATGCAACCCAGACTGTAAAATCGCCACCCACAGGAACACCCCAAAGATAATATAAGGGGCACTGGACGTGACGTTTCTACGATTCAGGGTGAATAAAATAACCAAGGCAAACGCAGCCCCATAAAGCGGCTCAACATGGAATCCATGGCCATAAAACAAGGCGATGATAACAATCGCGCCCAAATCATCAATGACCGCAATGGCCATCAACAAAATCTTAACCGACATCGGCACGCGGCTACCCAGCATACCAACCACGCACAACGCAAAGGCAATATCGGTAGCAGCCGGAATCGCCCAGCCATGTATCGTCTCAGGGGAGTCTTTATTTATAAAGAGATAGATAAGTGCCGGGACAACAACCCCACCAATCGCAGCCAGAAACGGCAGCACCGCACGTTCACGGCTGGATAATTCCCCCTCAACCAATTCACGTTTTATTTCCAAACCAACCAGCAGGAAAAAGATCGCCATGACCCCGTCATTGATCCACAGCAAAATTGATTTGTCTAATTCAGCGTCATACCCCTGCGTCGACATAAAACCGATGCTGAAATTAATATTGTTCAACGCATAATCATAAATGCCGTACAAAAACGGAATATTCGCAATCACCAGCGCCAAAGCGGATGCCAGAATTAAAACAATCCCGCCTGCCGTTGTTGTTTGAAAAAAATCCTGCAACATCGAAACAAGGGTTCGTTCGGTTTTGCGGCGATTAGGGCGGAGATCTTCCATAATCAAGGTCCTTGGCGAAGGGGTGAAAATTCTGTAAACACATACGATACCGGAAGATAATAGTTCATTCCGGGCGCACATAAAATGCAAAACGGGTGAGACCAGCCATGCTGACACAAGAAATTATCATACGCCGCCGCGAAAAACTGCCGCTCTCCGCCGATAATATTAAACAATTTATCAATGGCATCGTGGATGGCAGCGTTGGTGAGGGCCAAGTCGCCGCATTTTGTATGACAGCCTGCCTCAACCCCCTCTCCCGCGAAGAACGTGTCGCCCTGACCCTCGCCATGGCGCATTCTGGCATTACCCTCGATTGGTCGGCGGATGATCTGGGTGGCCCGGTTTTGGATAAACACTCAACGGGCGGTGTTGGCGATAAAGTCAGCCTGATGCTGGCCCCGATGATTGCCGCATGCGGCGGATATGTACCGATGTTATCAGGCCGGGGGCTTGGTCACACCGGCGGCACGCTTGATAAAATGGATTCCATTCCCGGCTATGTCAGCCAACCTGATCTGCCCACCATAAAACGCGTGGTCAAATCATGCGGCGCGGCGATTATTGGCGCAACCAAGGATCTGGCACCTGCCGACCGCACCATGTACGCCATTCGCGATGTGACCGGCACGGTGGAAAGCCTTGATTTGATTACCGCCTCGATCCTGTCCAAAAAAATGGCGGCTGGTCTTTCGGGTCTGGCGATGGATGTGAAATTTGGCTCTGGTGCGTTTATGCAGGATTATGGCGATGCGCGCGCACTGGCCGACAGCATTGTCGGTGTCGCCAATGGCGGTGGCCTGCCCTGCACCGCCCTTATGACTGACATGAATCAAGCGCTGGGCCGCACGGCTGGCAACGCCGTTGAGGTCCGTGAAGCCATTCAGTTCCTGCGCAATGAAAATATCGACCTGCGCCTTTATGATGTGACCATTGATTTATGCGCAGAAATGCTGGTTCTGGGTACGCTGGCCAAGGATCTGGAAGATGGCCGTAAAAAATCCGCCGCCGTTCTGGCCAATGGAATGGCCGCTGAATATTTCGCCCGCATGGTCTCGGCGCTGGGTGGTCCGGCCAATATTATTGAGACATATGAGTCAGATTTGAAACTGGCCCCCCTGCACCACGCGGTTTATGCGGGAACGGATGGTGTGGTCAGCGCCATCGATGTCCGGAAACTCGGCTATGCGGTCATTGAACTGGACGGCGGCCGCCGCTTGGTGAGCGATAAAGTCGATCACAGCACCGGGCTTGTTGATATTGCGGGCTTGGGCGAAAATGTCGATACAAAAAATGCCCCCCTTTGTGTTATCTTGGGCACGGATCAGGCGAAAATTGCCAAGGCAGAACAGCTGGTCCGCGACGCCTTTGTGATTGCGCCCAAGGGAACCGCCATCGAAGCAACCCCCGTTTTGCGCGAACGGATTACCGCGTAAGACCCATTTAAAAATGTCATCGCCGTTTCGTGAATCGCTAGATGCGATTTTACTCGCCTGTTTTGGATGGTTCTTGTATTGCGTGTGTGACGCCATATCAAAATGGCTGGCAATGGGATATTCCGCCTATGAAATTTTAAGCGTCAGCAGCCTGACCGGTTTGGTCCTGTGCAGCGTGTGGATTTACTTTCATCACGGCTGGCAAGGCTTCAATACAAAAAAGCTCCCCTGGTATATTGGCCGTGGCATTGCCCAGACGGGATCTTCTTTCCTGGTCATTAAATCGCTGGCCCATATTCCGATGGCTGATTTTTACGGAATTATCTTTTTAACGCCGATGGTGACCACCTTGCTGGCCACGGTGTTTTTACAGGAAAAGATTGGCATATACCGCATTGCCGCGATTGCCGTTGGCTTTATCGGCGTTTTGATTATCGCCGGGCCTTCCTTCGCCAGTCACAATATTGGTTATCTGTACGCGCTGCTCGCGGTTGGCTTTGCCAGCGTGGGGGCGATTTGTGTTCGCAAGATTGGCCGCGAAACAATTCCGGTGCGCTACGCATTCTTTCCCTTCCTGATCTGCACGATTATTTTTCTGCCGCTGGCATTATATGAAGGCATGGAAATGCCCACAAATGTTCTGGATGCATCACTGATGATCCTTTACGCGCCGATAGCCTTGATTGGCATTCTCACCTACTCCACCGGCTTTTCACGCGCGCGTGATACAGCCATGATCGCACCCTTTCATTACACCCAGATGATCTGGGGTGTGATGTTTGGCTATGTCATCTTTGGTGATGTGCCGCCGATGACAACGTTCTTTGGCGCGTTGCTGATCATCGCAGCCGGCCTGATGGTTTTGTGGCGGGAACACCTGCTTCACAAGAACATTGCTGCTAGAGCACAAAAGACTCCCATTTAGAATCCGGCTATGCTAATATACTAATATACCTTCTGAATCATTGGGTTAGGTGCAAAGTTATCACCCACCTATGCTTTAGAGCAGGTCAGGAACTTAAGTGGGCGGATCCATTAGATTTTTCTTATATCCCTCACCTGACCCGAAGGTTAGTGCGTCATAAAGGCGCACCACAAAGTTCAAAAATGCGCTGCGTACACCGGAAACAACATGAAACAAGGGTGAGCAAAAAATGAGCGATTACTCAGATGACACCGCGGATGAAACAGGAGAAGGCAAAATTTCTGCCCTCAACATCCTCCATGAAATTGGCATCCGTTTGGTGCCAGAAAAACCAACATCCGCCATGTGCCAAGTCGGCAGCATGATTGGTGATATCGATGTTGAAACCGTCCGCCGCGTGTATCACGCGATGCTGGTGGCTGCATCAGAAGCCTCTCTGCACGGCGATAACGTCTTGAACTGATTTTCAGGAATTAAAGTTTTCCGTTCGAACAACTTTTGGAACGGGGACAGGCTGGATTGATCTTTCTTTCAGAACAGGCATCGGTAAATACCCGGTGCCTGTTCTTTTTTCTTCACTACGCTTATAAAAATAAATCCCCATGACCGATAACCCCATCGCCCAGATGGCGGCCAAGGCGTCCATGGCACTCAACACGCTCAACGCCGCTTCGGTACGAAAGACGATGATATAAGCCAAACCCGTCATTTGCAGCGTCCAGGTCAAGGCCATCAGATAGCCAAATGTGGGCCGCATGCGGCGGACATAGATATCCTCTGATACGATTTCAGCGCGTAAGGATTGATTGACCTCCGTATAGGCCACTTGCACCTCTTGCGCCTGTAACCCCGCCATGGCTTCTGCATGGCGGTTGGCTTCGGCCAATTGCTCGGCTGAAATCTGCCCGCGCCCATAGGCATCGGTGACATTGCCCAAAGATTGTGCCGCCACCCGCGCCGCCGGATGATCCAGGCGCGATAACGCCTCAGATACAATCCCGAGCAGCACCGGCAAACCGGCCTGAATTAAAAGCGGTGAAACCATGATGATTATCCCTTCAAACAATAAAAAATGTGACGGCCCAGAACGGCTGTTGGTTTTTCGTTTCGGGCCCATGGCGGATTGATTCCGGCCGCATGGTAATGCGTGGCCCCATTGGTCGGGTCGGTCAGCGCCCCAATCACCGCCCGGCGTGCAAGGCGCAGGGCCGTGGCAAAATGAATATCCCGGTCATCCACCACCTTTAATTTTTCAAAATTGGGGTCGTCCTTGTTCCAACAACTGAATTGATAGGATTTTTTGCAAATTCCCTGCACAGTATTGCCCCACCAGAACCCGCCCGATTTTTCCGCCATTTTTAAACGGTTGAGGATGACCGCCGCCACGGCATGCATCCCCATAGAACCTTCCCCCCGCGCTTCACCCCACAAGGTCCGTGCCAGGACATCGATATCGTCATTCATCTCTATTCCTTTGCTTTTAAAGATTCAGTCTTAAGTGCCGTCACATCCAGTTTTGATTCAATGCGCAGCAAATGCCCGACCAGCCGCGATTCCACATCTTTCAAATCACTGATCGCGGCATAGGTTTTGGCGACTTCTAGCTTGAAGGCTGATAAAGCCTCACGCATCTGGCTGTTCCTTGTTTCGATGACATCACGCAAATGATGATTGGCCTGATCGTGATCGCGCCGCCCCCGCCAGATCATCCAGAACAACCCGCACAGGGCGGGCAGTTCAATCGCCGTGATCCACCACGCAAGATTGATTGATAATGATTCCATCTTTTAAACCTCAAAATCTGTCTTGGCCGTATGCACATCGCCGCCCTGCCAGCTTTGCCGCCCGGTGAAATGACCACTGCGTAAGCGCACAGGCTGCAGGGCAAGCGCCCCCGCCACCGCATCCAGACCATCATCATGCCCCCGCGCCCCACCGGGTCGCCATTCCTGCATTTCGGTTAAAAACGGCGTTTTCAGGACATCACCGTGCACATGGAGGAGCCTTGCCGCCATCACCGTTTCAAACGCCTCAATGATCCGTAAATCCTTGGACCGGGAGGCGCTGTGTTCGATGACCGCACACGGCACCCGCGCCTTGCCCAGTTCCCGGCGCAGAATTTGTGGCAAGAATTTTCCAATGCCGTTGATTTCAACGGTGATCGATGGCACATGAAACCGCCGCGCCAGATCGCAAACAACGCGGCACTGGGCGGTGGCTTCATCATCAATGCCGTTGCCCTTCAAATAGGCGACATGATGCAACCAGAATTCTCCCTCTTCATCGGCAAATAAAATTGCCAGAACGCTGCCATCCCCGCCACCAAAGGCCGGGTCCCAGAATGCCGAGCACGACACCATCTTGCGCCCGGCGATATCCAGGCGGTTGATTTCACGGATCAGATGCAGGCCATCATCGTAATGCAGCAAGAGGGCCGGGTTTAATCGCCCTTCCGCAATATTCACGGGCTGCAACAACATTTGAGAAGTGAATTTATTAAGCCCCGTTGAACGCTTCATCCGCGCAATATCATCAAGGCTGAACCGTTCCGGCCATACGCTCTCCCCCGCATCATTCAACACCGGGATCTTCAGCCGTAAGAACGCATCCAGAAACGCCCGCGTTTCACCGGTATCAAGGCGTGGTTGATCGGCATAGATCGTAAACCAGCTATGCGGGGTCCCGACATACAGCATTGTCCCGCCGGGGGTCAGGACAAAATCAAGCTCGCTCAACACCTCCCGCAAATTGCGGCGTTTTTCTGCGGTGTCGCAGGTATTGGGAACCTCGACATCATCACAGATAATGATATCAGCGCGACTGCCCGTGATATTGGAATCAATCCCGCGCGCCATCATCGATGGATCGCGCAGTTCCAAATCACGGTTGACCGTAAAACGCTCCCCCGCCCATTGATCGGCATTGCCGGGTTTCAAATGCAGGGTTAAGGGATGACGTTCAATAATGCGCCGGACATTGCGGACCATGCGCCGCGCCAGCGTTCCTTCAGCCGCAAGAACAAGGATGCGCAGATCGGGGCCCTGATATAAAAGCCACGCCGCGAAGACACCGACAATCGTCGATTTCCCGCACGACCGGAACGCCATCAGCAACAACCGGTGATCCCCCGCCATCCACCGTGCCTGTAACCAATCGGCCATGCGTAAATGCACACCCGGCGTGGCCTGTCCCTGAATGCGGTTCCACACGACCAGAAAGAGCCGAAATTCGATCGGCCCACTGCTTAAATATTTTGAGGAAGGATTCATTCACGCTCATCCTCCTCGCTTTGCTGTTCTTTATAAGCGGCCAATTCTTCACGGGCGCGTTCCAGAACGCCGTTCAAAACGGGATCGTCTTGATGGCCGCTTTGCTTGTCGGCCCATTTGGCCAGTTTGATCAGCAATTCAATGTGGGCAATCGCGACCTTGCAGGATTTATGATATTCAGAAAATTCCTTACTGTCGTTTTCAACCGGCTGCGCCGCATAGATGGAATAAGATATCAGGGCACGCGCAATCATGTCCGGCAGGAAGGCGACAATGTCCTGCCGGGTTTTTTCTTCGATGTTGCTAGTCATGAATAATCCTTTGGATTTGAAAATCTTACGGGAACTTTGAAACGATGTACCATTGCCCGCCATTGGACATGACGGTGATGGTGTCGTATTGGCTGCTGAGCGGTTGGTTATATTGATCCGGGCCGCTGCCGCCCTGTTCGCTGACCGTGATAACATTGGCCGAACCATCGGTTTTTTTGAGTGTGACCGTGCGCCCCACCGCCTTGGCGGCATTGGCAGGCGGCAAGCGTGCCGTCATTGCCCCGCCAAAGCTGGACAGCAGATAGACATCCACAGCCATATCAATGTCATATGTCCCCGTTCCATCGAAATAACGTGTATTGCGAACAATGCGGTTCGATGCGGTGATATGCCATTCCGCCCCGTTCGATAGAACGCTCACATAATCATTTTCACCGCCCAGCAAGATGGTGCGCCCATCCGGACCATTGCCGCCCGCTTCATTGACCGTGACAATATTGGATGTCCCGTCCACCTTCTTGACCGTCATGGCAACCCCAACGGCATCCCCGGCATTGGGCAGGGTAATCGTCAGCGCCCCCGATGAGGCCGACACCAGATGCATGGAATGGGATGTGTCGAGCGTCACGGTCCCGTTGGTGTCAATATATTCGGTATCATAACGCATGAGGGTTGCGTTCAAATCGGTCACACTGGTGCGGCGCAGGCGGTTTTTTTCCGGGTATCCGGCATTGACCGCGTCATAATTTCCACCAGACAGATCATAAATTGCTGCACCATCGCTTTGCGCAGTCAGGTTAAAGATCGATGTTTCCTCACTGCCCGCATCAATACGGATATTGGGAACGGTGTTAAACGATTCCGTATAGGGATTGACCAGCAAAGTCTTGCTGCTGGCCGCGCCCAGACGCATACAGGCCATGGCTGTTCCCTTCACATTGGCTTCGCAATCAACGAAGGAATTATTCAACTGGCCATGTTCGATATAAAAACCACACCCCGAAATGTCAGCGCCCAGCGAATAGGCCCGACAGACATGGAAACGGTTTGCATTCGGCGTATCCCCCGCCCCCGATTTGGTCAGATGGAATCCATGGGTGGCCGGTTGTGCGGACAAAACGCGTGTAAAATTATTCCAGTAGCACGGTTTATTGCTGTCACTATACCCGTCCAGCTGCACGCCGATATTGCACCCGAACAAGGTCACATCGGTAATATTATTCTGGACGCACGGGCCCAACCGACCGCGCAGTAAAATGCCAATCGAACCACCCTCAATCCGCAAATATTCCAACCGCGCATAGCTATGCGCGATTTCAACGGCCACAAAACTGTTAGAGGAACAGGCAATCACCGCCCCCTGTCCCGCGCCGATCAGGGATTGCCGTTCACCCAATGTAACGGTTCCAGTAATCAAATAGATGCCATTGGGTACAAAGACCGTATCATGCGCACTCAGCGCCCGTTGCAGGGCCAGCGTATCATCGGCCAGCCCATCGCCCACCGCCCCAAAATCGCGCACCGAGACCAGATCATTAAATTTGTCACCGCTGGTCCGGGTTGTGGCCCCCGTGCCCGATGCCGTATAATCCGGGGATGCCATGGCCCCCTCCAGTGACACTGCCACGGGGTTGCCACTCCCATCAAACCCCAACGCTTTATTCGCGCGCAAGACCCGGTCGGGTAATGTTGTCGCCCCCGGCGTTTCATGATCACCGTAACGGAGCATCTGCCCCTGATAACGGCTGACCTGCTGAACACTGGCGGTCAGGTAATCGAGTTCATTGTTGATGGCCCGGGCTGAAAAATCGCCCCCTTCAATAAAATCAGTGACCCGCTCCAATGGCAATTGACGCTCCAACGTCACGATGATCCCTGTGGCCGGGGCCACAGCAAAAATAACCGACCCGCCATCACTGTCCCCGGACCCGGTCACGGTAAACCCAAAACTCTGCCGCGCCCCACCCAGATAAACGGCCAGATCTTCACTGGCAAAAATCGGAAAAGGATAGGTGAAATCCGTTTGCGTTCCATCCGCCAGATAGCGAACCACCGGGGTAATATCCGGCATTTTGATATGGTCTGTCATGGGTCATCCTTCTTTTAAAATCCGCACATAAGAAAAACCCGCCGGGGCGGGCGGGTTTTTCAGGGGGGAATTGTGATTGTTTGTGAGATAGAACGTATTACAGGCAGCGGCGAATGATCACCTTGCCAACACCTTGCTCTTCAAGACCGATATTGATGGCCGCCTGTTTGGACAGATCGATCACCCGACCCTTGATATAAGGACCACGGTCATTGATGCGGACCACTTGTGACTCGCCCGTTTCGGCGTTTTCAACGCTGAGATATGTCCCAAGCGGGAGCGTCTTATGCGCTGCGGTCATGGCATTCATATTGAACACCTCACCATTGGCGGTTTTACGCCCGTGAAATCCGGGGCCATACCAGGACGCCCGACCCTCACCCAGCATTTGTGTTTCGTTACAGATTTTAGCCTTCTTCGCGCCGCTTTGCGCCGCTGTCGCAGGGCCAGAAGCCAATGTGACGCCTAAAGCCGCCAGCATAAACACACCGCGCAGGCCATTTTTCAAAAGTGCTTGTCCGCCGTTTGACAGCATTTTTATGATCCTTTTTTTGATTTTCATGATGGTTTCAGTTAACCGCTGCTCTTTGTTGAGAATGTGGCAGGAATGTCCCCATTTGGTGACCATTTCCATCAGTAATCGGCCAAGGCCCGCTGTAAATTCTGGCGTTCCTGCAACTGGGTTCGTTGCAAAACATTGATTCTCTTTTCTTCTTCCAGTTGTGAATCGATGGCCTGATTGCGAAGCGCGTCCAGTTTTTCACGTTGGGCTTTTTCCGTTTCAGATTCTTCGAACATACCCAAAAGTACAGCTTCACCGGACCCATCAGATGAATCCAACCCTTGCGATCCGAACTGCGCATTCTGGCGTGATACGGCGCGGCGGAGCGCATCGCGGCGCGCGGCTTCGGCTGTGCTGGCGGCTGCGGCCAGATTTTGCTTTTCAAGTGCGGCCGCATTGGCGGTATTTGCTTCCGATAGCCCCTGCTGGGCCTGTAGCTGGCGCAGGGCCAGATCTTGCTGCGCGAGAAGCGCAGCCCTTTGGTCTTTCTCAGCACCGCCGCTGAATGTCTGGAGTGCAGAGAACGCGGAATCGAGCGTTTTCACCAATGTTGTTGCCGTCGATAAGGACCCGATCAGTCCGCCTGCGGATAAAGCACCCATCAATCATTCACCTTCAATTCAGTTGTTACAGATAAAAGCGTAAACGGCAGCGGGACCGATTGTTCAATCCGCCACAGCGATTTCGCAGAACCGGGTTGCCAGCCAAAGGCCCGCACGCGGACATCTTCGCTGACCCGCGGCGGTGGCCCGCCGGGAATATCATCCTCGCCCAGCTGACGCAGGGGGATATCACGGAGGCCCCTCCCGACATCAAGGCGCAGGGCCGCTGTGTCCTCAACACGGAAGATCGCTTCGATCAGGCGCATGGCCCGACCCACACCCCCTTCCGCTGACGTACCGGGGGGCAATGGTTCAATGATGTGATTATAGGACAGGCCAATGACCACATGACTGGCCGGATCATTCAAGGTGATGCGGCCATCTTCCACCACGCAATCGGGATGAACGATGCCATCGGCCAGAATGGTGACGCTCTGCCCTTCCAGATGATCAAGCCCTGCCCATGTGATGCTGGGGTCTTCCGCATCACCATCCAAAGCCGAGTCCAGATTGACATCATCATCCAGCCTTTCAATGGTGGTGACATCACCGCGATCAACCAGCAAGAAAACATCATCCCCGACAACGGCCACCGACTGCACGGACCCTTGCGTTTCATGCAGCGTCCATGCGGCCACCGCTTCGGCGCGGTAGACGGTCAATGTGGCAAATTTCCCGTCCGCCCGGACCAAAAATAATAAACGGCGACGGGCGTCAAAATCCTGATCGACAGGATCATCAATCAAATGCCGCGATAACAAGGCCAGATCGGTTGATTGATAGGCCTGTTCCAGATCAGTATAGATAAATTCACGAATTTCACGCTTGCTGCGAGCGATAAAAAGGGTCGCACCATCAACGCTGACCGGGGGAATATGACGGTCTGTTAAGGACCCGATGCGGGTTTGGCGTTTTAACTGCACCGTGGTTGGTGTCAACGGATCACCCGTCACCATCCATTCCGCACCCGATGTGAACACCTGCAAATGCCGCCCGGAAAACAGGCCGCGAATGGCATTGACCTGATCGGACAGAATGGCAAATTCGATGGATTGATCATCAAGCCCGGTGCCCAGATCAAAATTAAACAAATCACCTGACTTTGAAAACCACAGACGGTTTGGCAGATCGCGGCTGCCGCCAATCACCAAACGCCCCTGATGGAAGGCAACACTGCCCGGATAACCACGCACAGCACTGAAGGCCTGTTCCTGCCAGTCAATGGTGGGTGTGGTGGTCAGCAATGTTTCGATGACATCCACCGTCACAACGGTGGCGGAGTTAAAGTCTGTAATAACAACTTCTTTCCCACCCACACGCAGCCTTGTCCCTTCATGATCTTCGCTAAAAACATTGGCGGATGCTGTCAGAGTCGTGGTGCCGGTTGTAGCCGCCGGGGTGAGCGATACACCGGTGGCGGCAAATTTATAATATGGCTGGCGGCGGACATTGGCATCCGATGTATAAAATCCCCACCCGTTAAGGGAGAAAACGCCCCCCGCATTGCGGTTCAGTGTGAGCGGCGGCATATCGGGATGCACCAGCAACATCGTATCGGCACTTTGCGTCCAGGCGATATTGCGGATATGGGTTTCATCCCACGGCGCATCCAATGTTGCGATATTGGTACCATCGGCATAAACATCCAGCTTCCCGGCGGTTAAAACCAGCAGATAGGTTTGTTCTGTATTGAATTCAAAGGAAATCAAACGCCCTGCCCCGCGTGCGTTATCGACGTAACGCATCCCGGCGCGGCGTGTAACACCGCCGGTGGGCTGAATAAAGACATTTTGTAATGTGAGGGCACCGTTTTCATAGGCGCGTAAATCACCACGGCCCAAAAGGGTGCGCGATACTTCACCCGCGGTGAAGGTGGTTTTAACCTGACGAATGCGTGACATTATGATTCCCTCGCTTTAATCAGGCTAAAATCTTCGATCTGGACCGGTGAATCCTGCTGCGCGTCGATTTGGCGGGCGCGTTGGAATTCGACATCCGCCATGCGGAACAAAGATTCGGCGCGGGAGGTGTTTTCAGTGACCGGAATGCAAAATTCCGCGCTCAGACGTGAAATCAGCACGGAGTCAAAATAAGGCGGAAATTCTTCTTCCTCGGGCCGGAAAATATAGGTGAGTGTCACCGCATCGGCATTGCTGTGAAGCAGATTGCGGGCGATACGGTAATTCAAGCCGCGCCCACGCCCACCCGCCCCGGCGGACAGGCCGCGCAAGAAATCAGATGGCAATTGAAAGGCCCGCTGGTAATCGGCAACAGGCGGTGTTTCCAGTTCGTTTAAGGAAACCTGTCCTGTGGCAAAGCTCCAGCTATAGGCGGACAGCAGCGCATCGCGCACCGGACCATATAATGCCCCGGCAATTTCAGATTCTGCCGTGCCATCATCAAAGGATGAAATCGGTGCGGCGCCAAGGCGGATCAACGCCCGGCTGCATAAGGCAATATTGGATAGGGCCATGGTGATGTATTCTCCTGCATAAAATGACTGTGAAAAGCGAACAACCACCGGGCTTTTAAAGGCCCGGTGGTTGCCGATTGATACCCCGGCGACACGGCAAGCTGCGTGACAGGCGGGAGGACGTCAGAAAGACGGTTTAAGGATTAGCTGTAAACCGTGATCGCAACCGCGCCGTTGGAATTCCCTGTGACGATGTAGAATTTCGTCGAGGGCGTGCCATCAGTATCAATATTGATGACGATCAGGTCATTGACCCGCATCATGTCAGAAGCCTTGTTGAAATAGCCCGTTCCCGTAATGGTCGCGGAATTATCAATGGAGGCGTAGTGCCACAGTGTAAAATTATTGGCATAGGCCAGAACACTGAGATTGGATGAGTCGAAAGCCATTCTTATTCTCCTTTAAGCGATAGGTTCTGGATTAATCCGGTGTTTCGTCACAGCCGATAACAACAACGCCGTTGCCATCGATTAAACCCGCACCCTGACTCATCATGTTATTGACGAAGTGGGATGCGCGGTCGCCGTGCCATGTCACATCGGTCTGAACATCAGAACCCGACGCATGACCCAGCGCCGTTTTGTGGTACCAGAAGCAGGACCGAATATCGCTGCCATCAATCGGCAAACCCGAATGCGGCATAAAGAGAGAACCGAGCCAACGTTTCGCCTGAATCCCGCTGAACGGCAAGTCTTCAGTGCCGACGAATTCCGCGTTTGAGAATTCATCAATCTGCAGCAATTGGCTCCATTGTTTGTAACCAACGATGCAGTAACGTTCGCCATCGTCCGGAACATCGGCGGCGCCGAGCTTTTCAAAGGCTTGCAGGATTTTTTCGAGCGTCAGGCCGGTATTGCCCTCCGCCACGGTCAAGGTGTTGGCGGTGGCCAAAGCATTGATAATCAGTTCATCCGATTTACGGCCCAGCGCATAAGCACCGGCATTTGCAATGACCTGGCGCTCATCAATATTGGCTTTCAGCTCTTCCAAGCGGTCAACCCAGTCACCGGCATAATAATCCTGCAAAGCAACTTCGATACTGCTATGAGACAGGTTCATCACCGGGACCATACCGTGCGTTGATTTTGTTGATGCTGTGCCCTTGCCAACTTTTTGAAAGACAGCGGAGGAACCATTGACGTTATTAATATTGCGTACCGTTCCGCGCAGTTTGGAACCGACACGCTGATAGGCTTCGTGCACTTCGCGTTCGAATTGCTTGACGAAAGCCTGGTCGAATGTGGTGGACATGTTTGACCTCAAAAATAAAATTACAGGTTGCTGTGATTTTTTTGCCCATATCCCCCACCCGTCTGACGCATGCCCGGTTGTCGCCAATTATAAAAATTGGAGGCCAGCGCATTTCATAAGCGGCGAAAAAACCATTTCAATTCTTGGAGGGGGACGGGCGGCATCGATGCGCCGTTCTCCGTCCCGCAACAAGGTGCCTTCAGGAACGAGGGGGTCCTTTAACGCCCAATGCCGCCTGCGGGCAAAGCAGGCGGCATTGGGTCAACAAAAACGCCCCGCCCCGTCCCGCAAGCAGCGGAGACGGAATCGGGGCGTTTACGAAGCTATATTAGGAATAAATTCCTTTGCCTGTCAAGCAGAATTTGAAAATTATCTTATCCTGTGGGACACTTAGCGTGAACAGGCGTTCTGTCTGTTTTTCTTGCCTGCGGTCTTAGGGGTCTGCTAGTTTATGTCAACTTAACCATTCGGGGTGCCGGTGGTTATGAACAATGGGGAACGACCACATGTTTAGTTCATTTCTGGCAAGCCTGCGGGCAACAACCAGCAACGATTCAACCGAAACACAACGACGCCATCCACGTCGCGGCAATGACCGCTGCGTTGTCGTCATTCACGGCCAAACCTTCCCGGTGGAAAACTGGAGCTTTGGCGGTGTTCTGCTGGGGGCGGATGAACGCCTGTTCGGCACAACACAAGATATCGGCATCACATTGAAATTCAAACTGCGTAATACCATTTTGGATGTTCCGCACCGTGGTCGCGTCATTCGCAAAACAAACGGCAAAGTCGCCATCGAATTCGAAGCCCTCGACAAAACCATCCGCCGCGCCTTCCAACAAGTGCTGGACGATGCGAACGCTTCCGATTTTGCAACCTCGCAGATCTAATCTGCTTTTCGTAGAAATTAAAAAAGAGGGAGACATTCGTCTCTCTCTTTTATTTTTGCTCATAAGGAAAAGTTGAAAGGGTTTTTAAGGGGGCAATTGCCCCCTTAACCCCTATTCTCTTTCCTATTCACCGTAGATACGCTTAAACCCTTCAGTCACTTTACCAATAAAAGCAGGGTCTTTTTGACGCCAGTATTTGGGGTCCCGCATCATCGAGCGCAGATCGGTTTCGCTGTCGCCCGTATGGGTTTCGATGCGGGGGGACAGGGCGACATCGTCACCTTTCATCATTCGGTGCAGGGCCATGACGCCTTCGAAGCTGGAGGAGAGATTACGCAGGACATCAGCGGGCAGGTTTTTGCGGCCATAGGCCAGAAGCTGGCGAGAGACTTCTTGCCAGCGTTCGGGGCCACCGAAGGCTGCCGATAGGCGTTCGACTTCGCGGTCGGCCTTGAATTCTTCGGAGAGTTCCAAAATCATTGGCACCAGTTTTTCAGCCGCCAGATCGTAAACGGTTTGCACCTGATCGGGGGTGAAGCCGCGTTCGTGCAGGCGGGTGTTGATTTCTGCATCCGGGGTGAAAAGGCCGTGATCGCATTTCACGCAATATTCATCGGCGGAGTCTGGGACGCCGAGCATACGGTGCAGTTTGGCCTTATCTTCCGGTGATTCCGGCTTGGTCACCATAGTTGAGAGTTTCTTTTCCAGCGCGATATAAGACTGGATCAGCGCATCAAGGCGAATTTCGCCGGTTTCCGGGTCCCAGAATTTTTCCGGCAGGGTTTCCGGTTTTGGGGTTGCGGTGGTTTCAATTTCAGGGGTCAAAAGATTATCCGTCATGATTGTCTTCCTTATAAGAGTTGAAATGTTTTCGTTACGCACGCCCGCGATCGACCAGACGCAAGATATTGGCGACCAATGCACGTTGCCCTTCGGCGTAGCGGAGTTGCTGGTCGCTGGCATCGGGGCCATAGGCACGGGAAAATGTCATGACCTGTAAATGAGCCAGAATTTTCTTTCCGTCATCGCTGGAAAAGACACGGGCGAAAAGGCGTTCGACATCTTGCTGGGCCATGGTTTTGGGTTCAGACAACAGATGCGCCGGTGCGCTCACCTGTTTCGGGGATTGGTTGAATTTCAGCGAGGGAAAGGGGTTCATTGGATACTCCTGTGGTTAAATCATTGAGAATAAGATCGCTGGGAACGCCCAGCGCATCGCCAAGCAGCCTTGCGGCCTGTGGCAAATTGACGGCCGCTAAGGCTTCGGGGCCCATGGCGCGGACCGATTCAATCCAGAACAAGGTATTTTGCACATTGCGCTGGCCCTGCGCCCGGGCGAGTGGTGAGCGGTAATCCAGCGTGACAAGGCGACCATCAATATTGACGTTGGGCACTTCACCCCGGCGGCGCAAAATGGCGTAGGCGCGTTGCACCAGCGGTGTCATCAATTCCGTTTGCAAGCGTCCATAGGTTGCCCCCAGCAGCATCGCCATTTCGGCGGAGCGTTCGAGGACTTCCGTGGCGGTCATGCGGCGGCTGGTGATCGGGATCAATTTATCGGCCAATAGCGCGTGACGAATGCGGGAGCGTAAATCTTCCAAAACAAGCTGGGAAATATCAAAGCGCCCCGGCATTTCGAGGGGCTTTAAGCCCTGCGACCCCACCGCCTTTGGAATGATGCTGCCCGGTTTTAATTCAATGTTGGCGGGGTTTAGAACACCATCATCATCGGCCTGCCAGATTCCAGTCACGGCGATGGAGGCATTTTTTAAAATCAGTTCCACCACCTTATTCGCGGTTTTAATGTCGGGGAGCGCCTTCATGACGGGTGATCGTCCATAGACTTCCCCCGGTGATTTCAACCAGCGGAAGGCAATGACGGGTGAATCCGGTGTGCTGGATTGTTTTAAAACAACCGCATCGCGGCCCGGTTCGACCAGAAGGGCGGTGAACTGGAACCGTCCCTGATCAGGGACGATGGATTCTAAAACATTCACGCGGTATTGCGGGTCGCGTTCACCCTGACGCTGCACAGAATCGGGAAGGATTGCGCGCGGATAACGGGCCTTTAATTGTTCGAGGGTTAAAGACACTTCGCGGAATGACCCGGTCAGGAAACCATCACCGCCCTCTTCCAGCACCACTTGATTGAGCGGGATGGCGGTGAATTTCAGGGCGGAGAAAGCGCCGGGTTCGGCTTCTTCGATATAAAGGGCCGCCGTGCCGCCAACAATCAGATCGAGGAAACATTGATGAATTTCGACGATGAAATTGGAACGGTCGAGATGGGCCTGAATGGTGCGGGCGGCTTTTTCTAAAACGGGTGCCAGAGATTCAGCCTCAGCCGCGGTTAAATCTGGCCCCGGCTTCAAACCAAACCACTGTGTCCATGGCGGCATGAGGTTCCCGAGCAAGCTGGCCCCCAATTGTTCGACCGCATCCAGCGCAGTGCCATCATAAAGACGGTCCATGCGGTTATCACCTTCCCGCACCGATCCACCAAAGCTCTGGCGTTGTGGCAGCGCGTATTCATAGGCGTCCTGCCACAGGGATTCCCAATGGCTGCGGCGAGTTTTGGCGACATCATAACGGCGGCGCAGTTTTTCGAGCCCGAGTGTTTGCGTCGCGGCAAGATCATCACTTGCGCGGTTTGAATTTATAGTTTGGATGGTCATGTTATTCCCCTAAAAGTGTCTTGCGCGGCTGTGTACTGGTTTGCGACAAAACACCGCGAAACCCGGTCAGAACGGTGGATAGCACACCGCGGCTGCGTTCCAGTAAGTTGGCATTGCGGCGGGCGGCGGTTTCTTCGTTATTCGGAACAGCTTCATTGCCCGTATCTGTCTGTCCGGTTGGCACACTCGGTGTGGTCAGCGCGGTGTAATAGACCGGTACATATTGTGTTTGGGCCGGCACTTTGGGATGAGAGGCAAGGCTTCCCATTTTCGTTCTCCTTTTTATAACAATGTCTTTTTAAGAATAATTAGGCGACAAGGCGGCGATAAAGCTGCCACGGGGTCATGACAAACCCGTCATGAAGCCCAAGGACGCGCTTCACCGCCTCAACGCAGGTGAAAAAGCCAACAGGAGCCGCGCGGCGGCGGGTGCGGCATACAGGGGCCGCAACAACCTTTTGACCGCGATCCGCCAGCCATTGCGGCAGATCGAAATCAGCAGGAACATGATGGACTTTTACTTCCGTGTGATTCGCCAGCGGATCAATCGAAACCCAGTGACGACCATCATTCATCAAAACGAAACAATGACGGAAACCTGGTTTCAAGAAGCGCAACCACGGCAAATCTGTTTCACCGGAAAAAACCACCCAGGCATTTTGCCCAGCATTCATGGCATAGCCGAGTTTCGATTTCAGGATGGAAGCGTTACGTTTTGTCATGATCTGATTTCCTATAAGATTAAGAGTGAATTTTTATTCGGCGGCTTCGCGATACATATCCATCGACACGACATTGCGGTCGATGAACCATGCGGAAAACGCACCTTGGGGACGGATGATTTTCTTTTCTTCCAGCGCGGGGCTTAACACCTCCATCGCGTCCACCCACAGGCGGTAGCCGCGAATCTCCTGCGCCCGGCGCGGATCGGGGGGCAACATGCGGCGGCCGTAATGACGCAGGACCAAAAGGTGATCCATGGTCAATTTGCGCTGGCGGTAGAGCCGGTCGAGGGTTTGCAAAATATCAATCGGTTCACACGGGCGGGGCAATAAGCCCGAACCGGCTGCGAATCGGGCACCGTCAATGCGGGCCTGTTGGGCCTGGATAAACCAGAACCACGCCTGTTCCGCGCTGTCGAACGGGGTTTGGGGGCTGTTTGTCTGGTGTTTCGGGGTGTGGCGGGGATCTTTGGCCATTGGCTTTACCTTATCTCCAAGCTCTGCTATGTTCTTTTTATGTTCTTTGGTGAGAACGCAAATGTTCCCTTTGTGTTCTCATTCTTGCCTGAAGGTTTCCACCCTGTCAACATAAAAATAGGATTAGTTTCCTATTTACCTTCGCGCGCCATAATGGGACTGTTATCCTATGTTTACACATGAAGACATCTGGCGGGCGATTGACCGCCTTGCGGAAGACAAAGGGTTCTCCGCCTCTGGCCTTGCTCGGCAAGCCGGGTTAGACCCCACAGCGTTCAACCGCAGCAAACGCACCAGCCCCAACGGCAAACCACGCTGGCCATCGACCGAAAGTCTGGCAAAGATTCTGTCCATCACATCCTGCACCACGGAAGAATTCCTGTTGATCATGGGACAGGACACGCCTCTCAAGACACGCAAGATTCCGATGCTGGCCTATACGGCTGTGCGCACCGGGCGGATCAAGGCCGATAATGCCGATACTTTCACCATCGCCATCAATGCCGGGCAGCAAGCCTTTGCCCTGACGATCGAGGATGAAAAGCTGCGCCCGCTCTACCGCATGGGCAGTATTCTGGTCGCCGATACCGGGGCCAAGATTTCCAGCGATGACCGCGTTTTATTGTTTTCTAAGAAGGACGGATTAAAGGGCGGCATTATGCAGACCACGCAAAAGCGCACCGTCTCCATCTTGCTGCCGGATCAGGATTTCCGCGAAATGTCCTTCCCCGAAAATGAAATCGAATGGATCGCCCGCATCCTGTGGGCCAGTCAGTAGCATCATGACCCAGGCCCGCAACAACAATTCCCTCCATAATAATGCCTCCGTGATTTGCATCGGCGTCGCCAATGTGGACATCGTCGCCCATATTGATACGGGGTTCCTGCTGCGCCACCGCGTTGATAAGGGCACATCGACATTGATGCGCAGCGAAGATTTAATGCCCATCATCAAAGATTTAAAAAACGCCCTAACCATTCCCGGTGGGTGCGCCGCCAATACGGCGTGCGGGATCGCAACAGAAGGTGTTGCGACGCAATTTTCCGGCATGATCCATGATGACGAATATGGACAGATTTTTCAGGACGGGTTTAAGCCCTATGGCGTGTCTTTTACCCCCGGATATCACCCGGAAAGGCATACTGCGCTGTGTCTAACGCTCGTGACCCAGGATAAAGAACGAAGCTTCGTCTTTTCCCCCAGCGCCGCCAGTTGGGGCCTGTCAGAGGACAACCTGCCCGCGCGTGATGAATCCCGCCCGTTGATCGTTTACACAGAATCAAATCTGTTCCGCATGACAGCCGGCACAACCCATCAAAGCATGGTCCATGCAGTAATTGAAAAATACCGCGGGCCCGATGTTCAAATCATCCTGAACCTGATTGATACCGAAATCACCAGCCATCACCGCAAAACCATTTTGGATATGATCGCCAATCGTTCCTTTGCCTATATCATTTCCAACCAAGATGAATTGATGGCCCTGTTTTCGGTGAAAACATTAGATGATGCCCTCGCCGCCGCCCAGAAAAGCGGCCAGAAATTTATCACCACGCTGGGCCGCGACGGGGCCTATATCGTCGATGAACACCGTGCCGACCATATCGCCGGAACCGGGATCGCCATGGAAGATATCGTTGATACCGTTGGTGCGGGGGATCAATTTTCCGCAGGCTTCGTTGCCGCCCTTGCCAAGGGGATGGATATTGATGCCGCCTGCCTGAACGGAACCAAACACGCGATCCGCATTCTAGGGCTGGCCGGGGCCAGACCATTGATCATACAAAAAGCTGCTTAAACGACAGGAACCAAGACGATGACTCTCGACCTTACCCAGATTGCAAAAACATCCGCACAGATTTTGCTGGAAACAAAAAGCGTCCTGTTCAATGCGCGCGAACCCTTCATCTTTACCTCAGGCCGCGCCAGCCCGGTCTATACCGATTGCCGCCGCTTGATCGCATTTCCTGAAGAACGCGGCATCCTGATGGATTTTGGTGCCGCAATCCTGCGCACCAAGGCCGAAGGCGTTGATATGGTCGCAGGCGGTGAAACTGCAGGCATTCCTTACGCCGCTTTTATCGCCGAACGCTTGAATAAACCGATGCTCTATGTTCGTAAAAAACCAAAGGGATTTGGCCGCATGGCCCAGATCGAAGGGGTCATGGACGAACCGGGAAAACGCGTTGTTCTGGTTGAGGACATGCAAACAGACGGTGCCAGCAAAAAAGTCTTTATTGATGCTCTGCGCGAGGCCGGGGCCATTGTTGAGCATTCCTTTGTCATCTTCCATTACGGCATCTTCCCCGCCAGCGCCGAAAACATGAAAGCCGCAGGTGTAACGCTGCACGCCCTCACCACCTTCTGGGATGTTCTGGCCGTGGCCCGCGAAAAGAATTATTTCGACCGCCAGACCTTGGATGAAGTTGAAAAATTCCTGCACGAACCCGATAGCTGGTCCGCCGCCCACGGCGGAAATATCAAGGAAGGGATTTCCTACTAATGAAAATTCATTTCACCGCGAATGATACCGTTGAGGCCCAAATGGCCTTAACAGAACTGACCGCGCTTTACGGTCAGGCCACAGGCAAAGACTGCGATACCGTGGTGGTTCTGGGTGGCGATGGGACGCTGCTTGAAAACATCCACCGCGTTATGCATTGGAATAAACCAATCTATGGCATGAACCGTGGCTCCGTCGGGTTCCTCCTTAACCCCTACCGCGCCGAAAACCTGATCGACCGCATGCGCAACGCACAAAGCGTCACCCTCTATCCCCTGCACATGACCGCCAAAGGCCGCGACGGCAAAATCACCGAAGCCCTCGCCTTCAACGAAGTTTCCCTGCTGCGCCAATCCCGCCAAGCGTCCAAAATCGGCATCGCGATTGATGGTGTCGAACGCCTGCCCGAGCTGGTCTGTGATGGTATTCTTGTTGCCACCCCCGCAGGCAGCACCGCTTATAACTTATCGGCCCACGGCCCCATCATTCCGCTCAGCGCCAACGTCCTGGCCCTGACCCCCATCTCCGCCTTCCGTCCCCGCCGCTGGCGCGGCGCACTCCTCCCCGCTCAAGCCACCATCCGCTTCGAAATTCTAGAAGCCGATAAACGCCCGGTCAGCGCCACGGCGGATTACACCGAAGTCCGCGACGTCATCCAAGTCGATATCGCCCAAGATAGCAGCACCGGATTCACCCTGCTCTATGATCCGGACTACAATCTTGAAGAACGCATTTTGATGGAACAATTTATGCCGTAAGGATAAAGATAAAGGGGGCGATTGCCCCCTTTAGAACCCCGATCTTTTAATATCGTGGGGTCCAAGGGGACAATGTCCCCTTGGATACTTTTCATCTCACTTTTTCTTCGCTTCTTTTTTCTTCAAATTATCCTGCCCTTTTAAATACCACAGCAGCAATGATGCCGCTGTCCTGCGCGGGGCGAAGCGTTTGCCCTCGACCATGACGCGGTCTGCGTCGGGGCGTTCGGGGAGGTTTAGATAGAGTTGTAGGCCGCCTTGGATGCCGAGGTCTTTGGGAGCCCAGATATCGGGGCGGGCGAGGGAGAACATCAGGTACATTTCCGCACTCCACGTACCGAAGCCTTTGAGAGCCGTGATGGCGGTATAGACCTCTTCATCGGGGAGCGTATCGAGGGCATGGGGATCGAAATCACCGGCGGTGATGGCTTCGCACAGGCCGCGAATGTAATTGGCCTTTTGCTGGCTGAGACCGGGGGCGCGGAGTTCTTCATTGGTAAGTTTCAGGATGCGTTTTGGTTCGACCTTTTTGACCGCAGCGGCGAATTTTTCATTCACGGTGCGTGCGGCGGCGGTGGAGAGTTGCTGGCCGATAACGATGCGGACCAGTGATTCAAAACCGGGGCCGGAATACCCCCATAGTAAATCTTCCGGCTTCGCGTTCAATTTTTTAAACACCCGGTCGTTATCCAACAGATATTGCAGATCAGCGCGGATGGCGGGGACTTCGTGCAGATATTGCATTTCCGTCCCTTATTGCTTGCGTGGTTTGACCGGCATTTTGATGATGCTGCGCAGGCCACGGTCGCGGGCGAGGTCATTGTCAATTTGCGACAGCGATGCCGCCAATTGTTCGTTGATGCTGCCGCCTTCGATAATGCCGCCCTTTGGCACCAGTCCCAGACGTTGCGCCACTTGCTGGTAGGCATCGATGACGCCGCCAAGATCATGGCGGAAACGGTCGCGGTCGAATTTTTCGTTGGTTTCGATATCCCACAGGCGGCAAGTATCGGGGGAGATTTCATCGGCGAGGATCAGATATAATTCCCCCTGCTCGCCCCACAGGCGGCCATATTCCAATTTGAAATCAACGAGGCGCAAGCCCACCCCGGCGAACAGGCCGTTCAAATAATCATTGATTCGGCATGACATGGCGACCAGTTCATCCAGTTCGAACGGATCGATCCAGTTAAAGGCGATAATGTGATCTTCGCTGACCAGCGGGTTATCCAGCTCATCGTTCTTGTAATAAAATTCGATGATCGGGCGCGGCAGGACGGCCCCTTCTTTCAAGCCCAGTCTTTTCGCAATGGACCCGGCGGCGACATTGCGCATGACAATGTCGAGCGGGATCATTTCCAACTGGCGCACCAGCTGTTCGCGCATATTGACGGATTTTAGAAAATGCGTGGGGATGCCAATGCCTTCCAGCTTTGACATCAGATGGGCGGAGATACGGTTATTCAAAACGCCTTTGCCAGCGAAAGAGCCGGTTTTGTCTTTGCCCTTTTCGGTGGTCCGTGCGCTCAGATCATCCTTGAAATACTGAATCAGCGTGCCGGGCTCTGTGCCTTCATAAATGATCTTGGCCTGGCCTTCATAGATGACTCTGCGTCTTGACATACTGTGGTCCTGTGGTTTTTGCGAAGGATACATATAAGCATGGATTTAGGGCCTTTCAAATGCTAGAACAAGCCATAATTCAGTGCATATGGAGATTCCCCAATGACCACGTTTGACGACCGCAAATCTGCCTTTGAAAACAAATACGCCCATGATCAGGAATTCCTGTTCAAGCTGGAAGCCCGTACCTGCAAGCTGTTTGGCCTGTGGGTCGCTGAGAAGCTGGGCCTGTCTGGTGATGACGCCAGTGCCTATGCCACCGAAATGATCGGGGCCAATATGGAAGAAGCCGGGTTTGATGATATAAAACGCAAAGCCCGCAGCGATTTTGCGGCAAAAAACGTCGATGTTTCTGACCATGTGATTGATGTCACGGTAGAGCAATGCGCAGAAGAAGCCCGCGTTCAGCTGGAATCACCTGCGACCTGATCAGACGCCCGAACGGGTTTAAGCATAAAAAAAAGCCCCGTTTCCGGGGCTTTTTTAGTTTCTTGCTTGAAGTCGTGTTCCCTTGGTTCAACTCGCTGGCCTACAAACCAACGATTGATTTGCCTTGTTTCAGATCCGCACAGGGCAGTTGATCTGCTCCTTGCTCGGCCTGCGGCACTTCATTCGGATTTGGTATATGAGAATTGTTATCGAATCATACCTGGCTATGCAAGCATTAAAATTACGCATTTTCATGCCGCCACGCACAATAATTACGGAACCGCCCTGATTTTGCCTTTTTTCACGCCAAACCCTGGAATGCGCGATGCATAAGCATTGAATTTTGAGCGGTGGGGGCGTATCTTTCTTAGGTAAGCTCACGATATAAAAACGGCTGATTTCCCGCTTTCACAGGCAGGGAATACAGCATTCCGAAAGGTTGCTTTTCATAAAATGGCAATGGACGCGCAAACAATTGAACAGATGATTTTGGAGGGCATCCCCGATGCCCGGGTCCAGATCTCTGACTTACGCGGCGATGGTGAGCATTATTCAGCCCTGATTATCGCGGAATCGTTCCGTGGCAAATCACGGGTGCAACAGCATCAATTGGTTTATCAAGCCCTGCAGGGCAAGATGGGCACAGAACTACACGCACTGGCAATTCAAACCGGCACACCAGACAGCGTGCCGGAAGCATCAAGGGAGTAAACACCACCATGGAAAACATTATTTTTGACCGTATCCGCAGCGACATTCAAGCCAACGATGTTGTCTTGTACATGAAGGGCACGGCCGTATTCCCGCAATGTGGTTTTTCCGCCGCTGTCACCCAAATCCTCACCCAGCTGGGCGTGACATTTAAGGACGTGAATGTTTTAGAAGATTCCGCCATCCGTCAGGGCGTCAAGGATTTCGCAAGCTGGCCCACCATTCCACAGCTCTATGTGAAAGGCGAATTCCTGGGTGGTTGTGACATCGTTCGTGAAATGTATGCGTCAGGTGAGTTGCAACAAATTCTGCGCGATAAACAAATCGCCTTTAACGAAGAAGCGGCGGCTTAATCTTTTAAGCCCCCGCTCCCATCGCAATCAATCATTCATTGATTTAATATCGTCAAGGCCCCGTGGCGGGCGCTGCCCCGCCGCCAGCCGCTTTACGCGCGGCCAGATCACGCAGGGCTTTTTGGAAATCCTGCACACGCACCGGGGTTTGTTTCGCCCACAGCGATCCGCTCAGCTCTGTCGCGGCTTCGTTATATTTACCGGCCTTAATCAACGCCCAAGTATTCGGGAATTTTTTGGTCCATCCGGTCCCCAGCTGAAAGTTCACCGATGCCAGCGCAACGGTAAAGCAACCATCCGTGACCCCGGCCTCAGCGGCCTGTCTGTTCGCGGCAGCCCATGCGGCTTGTGCATCCTGATCAAGGAAGGCTTGCACCTGTGCATCTGTAATCGTGTCGCCGACCTTCAAATTATCACCCGGCAGAACAAGGTGACCAACGCCAACCGTTGGCTTACCTAAACTATCGCGGTACACGACGTTGCGCTTGCCTTCACGCACCAGCAAGTGACGCTTGAACGCTTCATACCCGTCATTGGACCCGCCATCGGATTTACAAGCGACATCACTGGCGACGTAAGGCGGTGTATTAGGGGCCGGCGTGGTTGGAGCCGTCGGGGCTGTTGATGGTGGTGGAATTGGCTGGCCCGGTGCGGGTGGCGAGTCGCAGATATAATCGGCCTGCGCCGTGTAATAACACCCTTGGGCCTGTGCCGGTTGTGCTGTGAATAAACACAAGGCCGCAGCCACAAAGGCTCCCGCAATCACGGCCATGGAAAAAGAGTTTTTTGCCACCTTGTTCGTCCCCCTCGCAGATTTCATTCATTTTAGCACAAAATTTGGCCGCAATGATACTTTGCCACCGACAGGGGTGCTAAACTGGCGGAATGATTGGAATTTTTGTGAATTTTCCAATGGCCGGTGATATATGCTATGATCTTAATCAGATTTGACGCAGATCCGGCTTTTCTAGATCAAGGGGACGACCGTTTATGAAACACGCTTTTGCTCCACTCCTGACCCTGTTTTCCGCAGCCCTGATTAGCGGCTCCGCGATTTCGCTGGCGACAGATACCGGCACAGATGCCGCGCCAAAGGCAACATCCTCCACACTCAGCGGCCAATACAGCGTCCGTGCCGCGCCACCAGCGACCGCAAACCAGACATTGGCCGTCAACCCCAATGCCGATGGCACCATCCAGTTCGGCCTGTCCGTCTGGTTTGAAAGCGGTCAGCATTGTGGCGTGATCGGCACAGCGCAGCCAAACGGCAAGGGCAAATGGCGTTATGAAGACAGCCTGACATCGGATATCGAAGAAGACCGCTGCGCGATTGATATTACGCAAGGCGCGGATGGAAAAATCACCCTGAACGCCGATGCAAAAGCACAATGTCAATCAACCTGCGGCGGCGGTGTGGCGATTTCCGATATCGAATTCCCGAACGGTTCACAAACATCCAGCACACCCGCCGGTGACATTTTGAACGATGCGGAAAAATTCTTTAACCCGAAAGTGCCGTCGCCATAGGCGTTAGCAAGACGGAATTTAAAAAGAGAGGCTCAATGGCCTCTCTTTTTTTATCCCTGACTACATACGGGGCAATTTACTATCCCGGTGAATATTGCACGACATGATCAAACCGAACCCGGTCAGCAGTGACAACATCGCCGTCCCGCCGTAGGAAATCAGCGGCAAGGGAATCCCTACCACCGGCAGCAGCCCCATGACCATCGCAATATTGATAAGCGCATAGAGCGAGAAATTCACCATCAGACCAAAGGCCAGCAAACGTCCGAACCCGTGGCGGCACCGCAGAGAAATCCACCCGCAATAGGCAAAAATCAACGCCATCAAGGCCAACAGGAACACCCCGCCCATAAGACCCCATTCCTCAGCCCACAGGGTAAAAATAAAATCGGTTTGTTTTTCAGGCAGGAAGTTCAAGTGAGCCTGTGATCCTTTTAAGAATCCCTTGCCTTCAATCCCCGCCGAACCCAATGCGATTTTGGATTGAATGATGTGATACCCCGCCCCCATCGGATCATGTTCGGGATTTAGGAAGGTACGCACGCGTTCGCGTTGATATTCATGCAAGACCATCCATGCGACAGGCAGGCTGGCAATACCGCCAACAATGCCAGTAATAAAAATCCATACCGGGGCACCCGCCAAAAAGACCACGGCGGCCCCACCCATCAAAATCATCCCGCCGGTCCCCAGATCAGGCTGGACCATCACCAACCCGACGGGGGCCAGAATAATCAAGGCTGGCGGGATCAGGAAAAAGATCCGGCGCATATCTTCCAGCGTCGCTGCATGGAAATAGCGGGCCAGCGCCATAATAACGGCGATTTTCATGAATTCGGATGGTTGCAATTGGATAAACCCAAGATCAATCCAGCGCTGCGCGCCCATGCCGATCTTGCCCATGACCTCAACAATCACCAGTAAGATAAAACCGATTGCATAAATGCCGTAGGCAAAGCGGTGCCACAGGCGAATATCAATCATGGCAATGATGAACATGCCAACCAGACCCACGCCAAAACGCACCATCTGTTTGGACGCCCACGGTTCCAGATTTCCGCCCGCCGCCGAATAGAGGGCTAAAAACCCGACCGAGGCAACCATGCAGATCAGGAACACCAGACCCCAGCTGATCTGCTGGAATTTCTGGGCAAAAGTCATGTTGCTTTGAACGTCAAAGGAAAAAGAGGACATTATAACTCCGTCTTTTTGCCGGGAACGATGACGTCGTCATCCGGGATTTTTTCGGGCACTTGCGGTTTACGCGGCGGAATATTCGATTTGTCGATCGGCGCAACCCCTTCGGGGATATGCGCGTCTTTCAATGCCGGGGCGCGTTGCTGGGTCATGATCATAATATCACGGCCAATCGGGGCGGCGGTGGATGAACCACCAACACCGTGTTCCACCACCACCGCGCAGGCATAGCGCGGCGCATGAATCGGGGCGTAGCAGACAAACAGGGCATGGTGGCGCAAATGCCATGGCAGGGTTTCGTTACGAACACCCCGCGCGCGTTCATCGGCGGTAATACGTTTCACCTGCGCGGTTCCTGTCTTGCCGCCCATCTCTTGGCCTTCAATGGTGATCTTGGAGCCAAGGGCGGTACCGCCGGGCTGGTTGACCACGTTTTCCATCCCGCGCATGACAATGTCCAGATTGCGGGCCTTTAAACCCAGATCAGGCCAGACGGTTTGAATGCGTTTTGTTGGGCCCATATATTCTGCCAGACGTGGTTTCACTTCCTTACCGCCGTTCACAAGCCGCGCCGTCATAACGGCCAGTTGCAGCGGTGTTGTTTGAATATAACCCTGACCAATAGACCCCACGACAGATTCCCCCGGATACCAGGGTTTATTCATCGCCCCGCGCTTCCAGTCGCGCGTCGGAACAAGACCTGCGCGCTCTTCCGTCAGCTCGATGCCCAGAATTTGCCCAAAACCAAATCTTTTCGACATTTCGGCCAGACGGTCCACGCCAATATCAATCGCGATATTATAAAAGAACGTATCGCAAGATTGCGCCAAGGCCTGCACCACATTTACACGCCCATGGCCGTGGGCTTTCCAGCAGTGGAATTTTGTATCGCCGAGCGAAAAGTGGCCGGGACAGAAGAAGCTGGTGTTTTCATTGATGATCCCCAGTTCCAACGCCGCCATGGCGGTCACCATTTTAAACGTCGATCCCGGCGGGTACAGACCACCGACAGCCTTGTTGTTCAGCGGATGCCCTTCGGTCGATAGCAATTCTTCCCATTTTTCCGGCGTTAACCCACGGGTAAAAATATTGGGATCAAAGCTGGGGACGGATGCCATGGCGTAAACACCGCCTGTATGCACATCCATGACCACGGCGGACGCGCTGCGGCTGTCTGACAGGCGGCTTTGGACGTATTTTTGCAATTCAGAATCAATGGTCAGGACCAGATCCTGCCCCGGTTCACCCGGACGGCGGCTCAGTTCGCGCACCTCACGTCCGACGACGTTGACTTCAATCTCGGCGGCCCCGGCCTTGCCGCGCAGTTCCTTATCATAGATTTTTTCAAGTGCGGTTTTGCCAACCTTAAAACCCGGAATCTTCAGCAGCGGATCTTTATCTTCCAGCTCGCCCTTATTCGCAGCCCCGACATAACCGACCAGATGCGCGGTTGCGGCATCCATCGGGTAAGAGCGGATTTCACCAACATCAATCGACACACCGGGTAGGTCAGGCAAATTAACCTCAACCGTGGCCACTTCATCCCAAGTCAAATTATCGCGCACGACCAGGGGAGCAAATTTTGGGCTTTTCTTAGCCTGTTTCATCAAGGCCTGTACCTGATTATCCGACAGCGTAATCAGTTTTTGTAACCCTAGCAGCGCATTTTCTAAATTGTGCGTTTGTTCGGGAATAACCATGACGCGGAAATTCTGGTTGTTGACCGCAATCTGCACACCGTAACGATCGACAATCAACCCACGCGACGGGGCCAGTAATTTCACGTTGATACGGTTGTTTTCAGACATGGTTTTATACCGATGCCCATCGACAATCTGTAACCAGGCAAGACGCGCCCCCAAAGCCGTCAGCGCCGTGGCCTGTAACGCACCCAGCACAATCGCCCGCCGGGTGAAACTCAGCGAACGATCCTTGTCACGGTCGAAGGAGCTTTTTTTCTTGGCCATTTACGGGAATTTCTTCTGAATTTCGGGAAGGACACGGTGGACGACAATCAAAAGAAGCGTCACCAGCGGAAAAAGAGCAATCGTGGCAATCAAGCTGACCGCCACCGGGGTTACGGGCGCAAAGCCGTTGCTGACCAAACCATAAAGCGACCATTGGGAAAACAGGGTCAAGGTCGCGACCAGTGAAAACACCGCCCATATGGTGATGTAAGGTTGCCCCATCAAAAACCGCCGCTGGTCGCGGACAATCATTTGCACCAGCGTGAAGATCGCCGCATTCCCGCCCAGCGGTAAACCACTGATAAAATCAAACAGCAGCCCCATCATAAAGCACAGCCATGGCGGCATAATCGCCGGACGATAAATCGACCAGTAATAAACCAGCATCAAAAGCCACAACGGTTTGATTGGCCCGATATGCGGCAAAGGCAACGCCGAAACACTCAGCATGAACATGGCAAAGAGCAACGTCGCCGGCGCCAAAAGACGCAAGCCGTTTTCTAAACCCTTGGCGGAAAAATCAAGTGCCATGCCATTCATGCCGTTGCTGGAAAACCATGGGCATCATAGCAGACTGAACGTAATCGAAAAGCCGATATGGTGATTTGTATCGCGATTTATGGGGGCGTTATTTCGGGTTTGGCTGGCCCGGTTTTAACTGGCCATCCAGAATGGCCTGATCCAGAACCTTGTCAGCGATACGCACATAGTTCAAGCGGTCGAGGGCTGCGAATAACTGCACAAATACCCGCCCCTGTTCATCAACATAAGTTTGGCCAACAGGCAGGCCCGGGCGGAACAAGCCACCATGCCCCGATGTCACAACGCGCGCACCTGATACAACTTTATGATCCGGCGGCAGATGTTCCAGCGATGGGTAGGGGTGGTTCTGACCTGCTAGAATCGCCCGTATTTCCTGGCCTTCAATGACCACCGGCACGCGGGAGTTAATATCGGTCAGCAATAAAATGCGCGATGCTTTTTGACCGCTTTCAATGACGCGTCCAACCAGACCATCACCGGATAAAACAGATTGGCCTTTCAAAACGCCATCACCCTCACCCGCCAGAACAAGAACGCTCTGCGCGAAGGTGTTACCGGCATCAGAGATGACGCGGGCGCTGATATACCCGCCCGGCTCTGGCAGTTTCAAATTCAATAAAGTGGACAGGCGGGCATTTTCCGCTTGCAAGGCGAGCGCGGCATTGTGCCATTCGCGAAGGCGAGCATTTTCCTGACGCAGCTGAGTAACTTCGGTTTGTAATTGTGCGATGCCGGATACGGCAGCAATCTGATCGGCCAGAAGCTGAACCGGTTTATTGACTACCGCAATCAGTGGCGCCAGCGCGTCGGTGGCGGCAACACGCACACCTTGTAATGTCGATGGATTAGTGGAGGAGATGGTAAAGAGCAACAAACCGGTTGCAATGAAAAGCATGGAAGTGCCACGAAATCCCCCGAAATGAAGGACGAGCATTCTTGATATTCCACGCGATCTTGACCGAACTCTCAAACCAATGGCCTTTTAGGATTTGGTGTGGCTAAACAGAACCTTATGGGTTCATATTGTACACTTAAGACCTAAGAAATTATGAAGAAGGATGCAAGACACCTTCTGTATTTAATATACAGGTGTTTTTTGGTCCGAACAATAGGCTGGGCCTTGAGGACGCTGGGGGGGCGCTAGGCGGCGGGTGGCTTAGTAATTTCCAATCAGAACGTTGCGTAATGCTTTGTCCTGCTCCAGCGCATGGCCGGTCCCAAGAGCTACACACGATAGTGGGTCATCGGCGATGGTAACAGCCAAGCCGGTTGCATGACGGAGGACAAAATCGAGGTTGCCGAGCAACGCCCCGCCCCCGGTCAGGACAATACCCTTATCGACGATATCCGCCGCCAGTTCCGGCGGGGTGTGTTCCAGGGCGACCTTTACGGCCTCCACGATCTGGCCAACAGGTTCGGCCAGAGCTTCGGAAATTTGACGCTCGGTTACGGTAATTTCTTTCGGCACACCATTCATCAGATCGCGGCCACGAATATCGAGGCGACGGCCATCACCATCAGCCGGTGGGCATGCAGAACCAATTTCTTTTTTGATACGCTCCGCCGTTGTTTCACCAACCAGCAAGTTATGGACGCGGCGAATATAAGCAATGATCGCTTCATCCAGTTTGTCACCACCAACGCGAACTGACTTCGCATAGACGATTCCGCCGAGAGAGATAACGGCAACTTCTGTTGTGCCACCACCAATATCAACAACCATCGAGCCCGATGGTTCAGTGACGGGCAAACCTGCGCCAATCGCTGCTGCCATTGGCTCTTCGATCAATGACACTTCGTTGGCGCCTGCGCTCACAGCAGATTCAATGATGGCGCGTTGTTCAACTGCCGTTGATCCCGTTGGGACGCAAATCACCATGCGTGGTGATACGAAGGAACGGCGATTGTGAACTTTACGAATGAAATGTTTGATCATCGCTTCGGTGACTTCAAAGTCTGCGATGACACCATCACGCAGTGGACGAATGGCGACAATGTTACCAGGGGTGCGGCCCAACATTTGTTTGGCTTCGTTACCGACCGCCAGAATTTGTTTTTTTCCGTTAACCATGGAGATGGCAACCACGGATGGTTCATTCAAAACGATACCCCGTCCACGCACATAAACGAGCGTGTTGGCGGTGCCAAGATCAATGGCCATATCGTTTGACATAAAACCGAAAAGTTTGGAAAACATCGTGACTGGTCCGTCCTTGCTATTGGGGGCTTTTTAAAAAACTCTGCTGATTGAAAGGTATAGCAGAGGAAATGGCAGCCGACCATCGGGATTTTTCACAGGTCCCACCAGAAGCACACAGCAAAACGCATAACAAAACCCGCCGAAACAACGCGGCGGGTTTGCGAAAAGGTCAAATTCAGGAAAGGTTGACAGCCCTGTTAAGGGCCATCCTGCCTTAGCCCTGACGTGCCTTAAAGCGAGGGTTCTTTTTATTGATGATGTAAACACGGCCGCGACGACGCACCATTTTGCAGTTGCGATCCCGAGTTTTCAACGTTTTCAGAGAGTTAACTACTTTCATAATATTCCCCCGGCTGTCCGGACTATATGGATTAAGATGGGGGAACTTAGCCAGCCAACCCCGCCCTGTCAAGCACTTAAATCCGTAATATCTGCGTTAAATAAACACAATTCCGCTCTGCGCGACGATAATCAGCAAATAGGCCAGATGTGTGAAATTATGGGCTTCCTGATCCAGCCCAAAAGACCACCAGAACCAGCGATCCGTGTATTTCCACCCACGCTCAAAGCTCAAAATGCCCTTAAACCGGTCAATCAGGCTGTGAATGATAAAATCAACGAGTGCCAGCCACCACAAGGACGGTGCAAATATCAAGACAATCGCCAGCGTTCCGACTGCATGCACCAAGCAGTGCGATAGCAATGCCTTATACCCTTCCAAACCCGGCTTTCCCTTGTTCAGGGCCATCCAGTCCGTTTGCAGCAGGAAATCACAGGCAAATTGCTTTGCCCGGAATGCAATATAGAGAAGCAAAATGGAAAGTGGTGTCATAATCAGGAAAAGAATGAATGATAATATTTGATAATTCGTTACGAGCCGTCAAATCGCCCGCATGCATCATACTATGTCATGAAACATTGCGTTTGTTAACCACTCTATAACTCCTGTTGCGCATGATATTGTGTGTGTAGGGGAGTTTTCTTTTTGCCATGACTGAATCAAGTATCCAATCTAAACGCGACTTTAAAACCGGTGAAATCATCATGCGCCAAGGCGCACGGGGTGATTGCGCCTATATTATTGAAGAAGGCGTTGTCGAAATTTTTATCGAACGCGAGGGCGGTCAAATTCAAACCGTCGGCACGCGCGGCCCCGGCACCATTATCGGTGAAATGGCCATTGTCGATGACGCGCCGCGCACCGCCACTGTGCGCGCGATCAAAGATTGCAAGATGCTGGAAATCACCCGTGACGATTTTTCCAACCGCCTGAAATCATCGGACCCTGTGATCCAGATGATCTCTCAAGTGATTCTCACCCGTTACCGCGACACACTGACGCGCGCGGAAATTCTGGGTGAAGGCAGCACCTACCCGCCACCGGAAATGATGGAGCGCGATTTCGCCGCCCAGACCGATGTGGTTGAATCGATCAAGATGGCGAATGAATTTCAATCCGCCCTCGAAAACAACGATCTGCAACTTTATTACCAACCGATCGTCAACATGAAGACCGGGCAGGTCGCCGGGTTTGAAGCGTTGATGCGGTGGATCCATGCGGAGAAAGGCTTTATCTCCCCGGCCCTGTTTATTCCGATTGCTGAAAAGAACGGCCTGATTGTTGAAGCCAGCCGCTGGGCCTTGGGTGAATCCTGCCGTGCGCTCAAACGCATTGAAAACCGGATTGGCCGTGAAAATAGCCTGTATATGAGCGTGAATTTTTCCAGCACCGATTTTGCGTCTGAAAATTTTCTCGACCATGTTTACCGGATTTTGAGCGAAAGCGATGTCCCGGCCAAACAGATCAAGCTGGAAATCACCGAACGCCTGCTGATCCAGCAACCCGATCACGCCAAGGAAGTTTTGGAAATGTGCCGTCAGGCGGGCATGAGCATTGCCATTGACGATTTCGGCACCGGCTATTCTTCCTTGAGCTATTTGTATTACTTCCCGATCGAAACCTTGAAAATCGATCAGAGTTTCGTTCGCGCCATGACCAAAGATGCCAAAAGCATGGAACTGGTTAAATCGATCATTGGTCTGGGCAAAAACATGAACATGACCATCATCGCCGAAGGCGTTGAGGATGAAACCGAGGGTAAAATCCTGCGGGATCTGGGGTGCGATGCGGCACAGGGTTATTATTTCGCGAAACCATTGCCAGAGAAAGAAGTTATCGAGCTGCTGCGCAACTGGAATACGTCGAAATTGTCGGCATAACAAGGACTTGAACCTATATTCAGGGGGCCAATCGGCCCCCTTTTTATCACCCAGTATTTAGTTCAAATTCGTCCCTAAAATTACCCGTTATTAAGCTATTTCCCGGTAAAATGGTAAGGATGGCACTGATCCGTTCAGACGCCAGACGATTTTCAAACGGGGGTTTGACACCATGGCACGCACACCGGACGACGCCTTTCACGGGCAGGCCGATTCACATTCCGCAACAACACTGGATGCTTCATCAGGCGGGACATTGACCCTGCCGGGCAGTGCGTCTGTGAATGATCTGGATATGCTGCGCGATGGTCATGATCTGGTCTTACGCGCCCCCAATGGTCAGGAAACAATCGTTGAGAATTATTTTTCGGCGGACCCCGCGCCGGTGATTATCTCCGCCGATGGTTCTGCACTGACCCCCGCCCTTGTTGATTCATTCTCTCAGCCAATTGACGGTGTGCAATACGCACAAAAGGGGTCTGTTGATGATGCCAGCCCCGTGGGCGTGGTCAAGGAAGTCTCCGGCGAAGCCACCATCACCCATGAAAATGGCATGGTTGTGAAGGCCGCCATTGGAACACCCATTTATGAAGGCGATATTGTTGAAACAAAGGGCGATGGTGCCGTCAATATTACGTTTATTGATGATACGACATTCGCCGTGTCACAAAACGCACGCCTTGCGATTGACGAATATGTATTCGATCCGGCCACGCAAAGCGGTGAAAATAATTTTTCTGTTTTGCGCGGTGTTTTTGTCTTCACCTCGGGCTTGATTGGCCGGGAAGATCCGGATGATGTGAAAATTGAAACCCCGGTAGGTTCGATCGGTATTCGCGGCACGACCATTATGGGCGATATCAACCCGGACGGCGAAAGCCAGATCACCGTGGTTGAAGGCGCCATCGTCGTAAAGAACGGTCAGGGCGAACAAACCCTGTCGCAGCAATTTGAAACGGTCAAGCTGACCGGCTTCAATAACCCGATCAGCGACCCAAGCGTTCTAGACAGCAAGCAGATTGGCGAAGACTACACGGTTGTTCGTACCGTCTCCGCACCGCTCTTCAGCACATTTGACGATATGGCCACAACAGACGCGCCTGCCGATCAAGCCCCGGCAGAGGGTGAAGACGCGCCCGCCCAAACAGCACCAGCGGATGAAAACACAGCACCCGCCACGGACCCGGTCAATAAAACCGAAGCGGCCCCAGCCGATGCAACAACCACGACAGAAGCGCTGGCCGAACCGGCCCTTGATACATCACTGGAACAGGCCAGCTTTGATTCCGGTTTTGACACCAGCGCCGGGATTGCAGGCACCAGCGCCTTTGATTCCCCCTCCACGGCCGCAACAACCACCAGCGCAAACAATACGCCCTCCACCGCGACAGCGTCGTCTCAGACCGTCAGCCCGGTTGTGGTCACCGCCGCCGCAGGAACAACAACGCCCACAACCGACACCACAATTGCTGCGCCACCATCCGTTTTGGATAACGCCAGCAGCACGGGCACAAACACAACATCTGGTGGAACCGTCACCCCGACACCGCCGACAGTCGGGACGATTGATTTAAACCTCAACACCGTGATTTCCACCAGTGTCGGCGGAAGATATATACCCAGTATCGCCGCAGGGTCGCGCCATGGCGAAGAAGTTATTGCCCTTGGTGATGTGGATAAGGACGGCTTCATGGATTACGCCTTTATCAGCCATAACCCGACTGGCGGGCGCGTCTATATTGACGACACGCGCGGCAATCAGCATGAAGTACAGCTGAACAACACCCCATATAACTTAAACGACACCACACACCTGCAAATCGCCAGTGTTGGTGATTTTAACGGCGATGGTTTCGGCGATATCGTCATCGGGTCCAGCTTGGCCGATGACGCCGGACAAATTAACAGCGGTAAAATTGTCATTATGAATGCCGCTGATCCGACAACCGCAATGGCGACAACCATTACAGGCTTCAATGCCGGGCAGTTTGCCGGGTACAGCGTTGCCGGTGGCGGCGATTTTAACGGCGATGGCTATAACGACATTATCATCGGCGCACCGTATGATTCAGGTATAGGCAAAACCTATATTATTTTTGGGAACCCGAACGCATCCACCATCAACATCAATGGGCTGAGCCCATCACAAGGATTGGTCATTACCGGCCAGACATCCATGCAAATGGGCAGCGATGTCGCTAATATCGGCGATTTCAACAAAGATGGTTACAGCGATATTGCGACATCATCTCCTGGTCTGGGACAGGTGCAGGTTTATTTCGGTAATGCTAATAATACCCTGTCTACCCCGATGACCATTACCGGCCTGACCTCGCAAACGGGTGATAACGGTATTCCGGTTATTGGCATGGGCGATATGAATGGTGATGGTGCCGCTGATTTTGCGGTTACCGACCTTGGCACCAATACGCTGCATGTATTTTTTGGCGGGGCCTTTGGTGCCGGGACGTATAACGCGTATTCCAGCAATTTAAAAATTACGGCGACGGCGGGTTCTGAAATCCTGTCTGGTGGTTCGGCGGGTGATTTCAACGGTGATGGTTATGATGATGGCGTTGTTGCCATCCGCACCGGCAGCAGCGTTGATATTTATGTGTTCTATGGCAAGGCCGGGACCGTTGGAACGCTTGATCTGGCAACGGCCCCTGACTCAAGCGTCTTTAAAATGACACTAGACCTGTCCAGTGCACAATTCGGCTTTGCGAACCCGGCGATTGAGGATCCGGGCCTTACCTTCAGTTCCGCCGGAGATTTGGACGGGGATGGATTTGATGATTTGCTAATCGGTATTCCAACACTGGGCGGCAACAATGGCGGCGTTATCATTGTCAATGGCCGGGCGGAGGCAGATGCGTTGAGCAGCGGTTCTGTTCAGCTATCAAACATAGCAACAGCCGCCAATCAGAGCCTTCTGGGTGGTGCGGGTGCCGACCTGATGCAAAGCGCGTTCAACAATGTTCATATGAGCGGCGGATCAGGCAATGATACATTGCAGGTCGATGGCGGCATCCTGCGCGGGGCCGATGGTGGCACCGGGGTTGATATGCTGAAATTTATGCAGGCTGGTGCGAATATCGATCTGCGTAATTTAGGTGAAAACCTGACCGCGATTGAACAAATCAATCTGGGCAATTCCTCACAAAGCCTGACCATTGGCATTGATCAGATTTTCCGCCTGTTGCAGGAAAGCGAAACAGGCGATCTGACCTTCTCATCCGTGAATCCGGGCGGCCAATTGTCGATTGATAATAATGGCAATGGTAGCGTCAATCTGACCGATCTGGGCTTTACGGCGACAACCCCGGTTGGTGCGTTGGATGCGTGGCAATTTGGGGAATACACGCTTTACATCGACACCAATACGAATGTGACCGTCGCCAACGTATAAAGGGTTATTTGCTTTGCGCCTCATAAACACCGTCCCAGCCATCAGCGGGGCGGTGTTTCTTTAAGTCCTCAATGCGGGCGCTAAAGATCCCATAGAACTTGTCCATACTGGCCCCGGCCATGCCACGGCATTGCTGAATGAGGCCAAGTGCTGCGTCAAACTCACAGGCGCGGTAGGATGCAATCATTTGATCGTGCAATGCTTTTAAGGACTGGAACGCAGTATCCTTGGCCACGGAAGCATCGCCATAGATGGTGTAAACACGAACCGCCTCATGTTTCCCCTTCACCCGGATCAAATCCAGTTCCAGAAAGGCCATATCGCGCACCTGATGCGTGGTGGCTTCGGATACTAAAATGGTCACGCCATAGGATTTTGTCTGCCCCTCTAAGCGCGATGACAGATTGACCGTGTCGCCTAGGGCAGAATAGGCAAAACGCTGGCGCGACCCCATGTTGCCAACCGATGCCGGGCCGGTATGAATGCCAATACCAGCAGATAAAACGATGGGCAGATCGCCCCGCCCCTCTGCTTCGCCGCGCAAGCGAGCATTGATTGGCTCCAGCGCCAGATTCATCTTCAGGGCTGTTTCACAGGCATGTTGTGCATGGGCCGCATCATCCAGCGGCGCGTTCCAGAACGCCATCATCGCATCGCCCATATATTTATCAATCGTGCCACGGTTTTCCATGACCAGGGCCGACATCGGCGTCAGGAAATCATTCATCAATTGAATAAGGGCTTCTGGTGACAAGCGCTCTGAAATGCTGGTGAAGCCGCGAATATCAGTAAACATCACGGTCAGGTCACGAACCTCACCACCCAGTTTCAACTTGTCGGGGTCTTCGGTCAGCTCTTTCATGAAATCGGGGGAGATATAATGCGAAAAGGCATTTCGCACCTGCTTCTTTTCAATTTCGGTGCGGATATAGGCCAAAAGCCCCGCCGTTACAAACAACACCAAAATCGTCAGGCTGGGGTAAACCGGGTCCAGCAGCAAGCCGTGATGCAAGAAGATATGCCATGATGCATAACCGATCCCGCCGATCAGCACAGTCGTCAGCGTTGCCAGCACCACCGCCCCGAGAAAGGGAGCCAGCAAAATAATCATCAGGCCAATCGCCGCCATAAAAATGATTTCAACCCCCGACAGCAAGGCCGGACGCATCAGGAATTTTCCGGTCATCACCTGTTCAATGACGTTCATGTGAACTTCGACCCCTGGAATGAATAGATCAAGCGGGGTAGAGCGAATATCTTTGAGCCCCTCGGCACTGGTACCGATCAGGACGATTTTATCCTTGATGCTGGCCGGGTCTGCGGATCCATCCAGAATGGTCCAGGCTGGAATGTAATCTTTTGTTCTGGCCTTGCTGAAATAAACAAAAAACTTTCCGTCGCGGTCAAAGGGGATTTCATATTTCCCGACCTGCATTAATAAGGGCGGATCAAACGGACCCATTTCAGATGGTTTTAACTGGCGCACCTTTACAAGCAAGCGCGGGTCCTGCGCCACACGCAAGGCTTCCAGCGCGAGCGATGGGTAAAGTTCTGCCCCCTGCCCCTCACGGTTAAAACCAAACAACAACGGCACCTGACGGATCAACCCGTCAATTTCCGTTGAAACACCAAAACACCCATTCCCGGCGGCGGCCTGTGCCAGTTCAGGAATACTGGTCGTGACGCCTTGCATCTGCGGCACGGAATCGCGTAAGGGGACGACATCCTTGCTCAGCATGATCGGTTTTGACAAAACCGGGTCGCGGCGCGTGGCCTGCGCATTGGGTGACCAGACAAATCCGGTCACAACATTCCCCGCCTTGCCAATCGATTCCGCCAAAGTTACATCGTGATCCTTCATTGCCGACAGGCTGGTGCGCAATTCACCTGAAAACTGCGTTTCAGGAATGTTTTTTAAGAAAGCCTGTGGCGAAGTGCGGTCATATTCGGCAAAGACCATATCAAAGACAATTGCCTTGGCACCCATCGCATCCAGACGGTCCACCATATCGGCGACAATATTGCGCGGCCATGGCCATTGACCAATATCTTCGCGCCCCATCGACATTTCATCAATATCGACCACAACAACATCCTTGGTCGGTTCGCGCGGATGCATGACGTTAAAAGAATCAAAGGCAAGAAAGCGCAAAGCCCGGCTCCACTGATAATCATGCAGGCGCACCATCACCGACCCGCCCAGCAAGGCAAGCAGAATGATGGTATGAACCCATTGATTGACGATCAGTTTCCGCATGAGACCTATATCTCGGTTAAGGCTTTATCCCGCGCCTGTAAAAACGGCTTCATCAGATAGTCTAAAACGCTGCGCTTACCGGTAACCACCTCCACAGCCGCCACCATGCCGGGTGTGATGGGCAAGGGGTTATCGGCACTGCCCATGTAATTTTTATCGGTATGGACTTCGATTTCAAAGAAGATGTTGCCATCGCGGTCCGAAACACTGTTCGCGCCAATGCGAACCAGTTTGCCATTCAAACTGCCGTAACGCTGGGAATCATAGGCGGTGATTTTGACATTCGCGGCTTGGCCGATTTGCAAATGGGCAATGTCGCTGGGGATGATGCGGGCGATAATTTTCAGTTCATCGCCGATGGGAACAATTTCCATCAATTGCTGGGCCGGTTCAATCACCCCACCTTTTGTCTTCATGGCGATTTTGTTGACGACACCATCAAGCGGAGAGCGAATTTCAGCGCGGGAGACACGGTCACCAATCGATTTCAGGCTTTCATCCAAACGTGACACGTCCGTTTCAACCGCATTAAGTTCACCCAAGGCCTGAGAACGAAATTTATCAAACTGATCTTCACGTTCTTTTTTGGCGGAATTTAAATCAGCGGACAAACCCACCGATTTTTCCTGATTGGCCCGCAATTGACCCTGCACATCGGATAATTCACGTTGCAGACGAATTTCTTCCAGCTTTGGCACGGCGCGTTGGGCAACCATATCGCGGGTAATTTTTAATTCCTGACCCAGAAGCCCTGCACTGTTTGACAAGCGGTTGATCTGCGCCTTGGTTTCGGCGATCTGCGCGTTGGCCGAGGCGATTTTTTCATCAATCATCGACAGGGCATTTTTCAATTCCTGCTGGCGTGAGGCATAAAGCGCCGTTTCGTTGCTGGCAATGGCCGGTGCGGCTTTCGTAATATCTTCAGGGATCACAAAAGCAGTGCCCTTGGCCTCTGCCTGAAGACGGGCGCGTTTGGCGCGAAGCCCTAAGGACTGCGCCTCAGCACCGCCCTTTTCAGAAGAAAACATGACATCGCTGATCCGCAACAGGACCTGGCCCTTTTTAACGCGCTCACCCTCGGTCACCAGAAGCTCCTGCAAGATTCCGCCTTCAAGGCTTTGAACGACTTGGACCTCACTGGTTGGGACAACCTGCCCCTGACCACGGGCCAGCATTTCCACTTTTGAAAGCGCGGCCCAGATAAAGAAGAACACAACAAACCCGGCAATCGCCATCAAGAACATGGCGGAGGCCCGGTGCGGCTTTAAATGCTCCGCTGCTTTCAATTCACTCATAAAATCTGTTTCGCGCAAGGTCATTGCTTTCCTCCGCCGGACAATGCGCGTAAAACCTGATCGCGCGGGCCATCGGCAATCACCTTGCCCTGATCAACCAGAATCAAACGGTCGACCAGTGCCAATAAATGCTGGCGGTGCGTAATCAGGATGAAAGTTTTATCTTTCACCTGTTCACGGATATGGCGCACGAAAGATTCTTCGGCCTGCATATCCATGGCGTTGGTCGGTTCATCACAAACAAAAATAGCCGGGTTCATCAACATGGCGCGGGCAAGTGCAATCGCCTGACGCTGCCCACCGGACAACCCACCCCCGCCCTCACCCACCGGCGCGTCATAGCCCATAGGATGGCGGGAAATAAATTCATGAACGCCTGCGGCCTGTGACGCCGCCAGAATTTCTTCTTCTGTGGCCTGTGGCCGGGCAATAACAATATTTTCACGCACCGTGCCACGGAATAAAACAACATCTTGCGCAATATAGGCAATGTTACGGCGTAAATCCGCCGGATCAATCTGGCGGTAATCAGTATCATCAGCCAGCAAGGCCCCTTCAACCGGGTCATAAAGCCCCATGACCAGTCGCGCCACGGTGCTTTTCCCGGAACCGATGCGGCCAATCAAGCCGACCTTCTCACCGGGTTGAATGGTGAAGGACACATCTTGCAAAATTTTGCGGTCGGTACCGGGGTAAGAGAAGGACACAGAATCAAAGGCCAGCTTGCCATTCAAACTGGGGCGGTGCAGGAACGGCGCATGGGCGGGGCGTTCCACAGGGTTCGCCATAAATTTATCCAGCGTTTTAAGGGCGCTGATCGAGGAATGATAACGGCTCATCAAATTCGCAGCCTGACCAATCGGGGCAATGGCACGACCCGCCAGCAAAACACAAGCAATCAACGCGCCCATGGTGATGTCCTGATCCCGCACCAGATACATGCCCATCAAAACGATAAAGACCGTGGCCGATTGTTGCAGGGCGGTTGCAATATTCACGCCCAAAGCAGAGATAAAGCGAGATTCTTGTGCACAGGTCGCCGATTCCGCGACCAGATCACCGTAACGCGCCCGCAAGCGTCCATCGGCCCCCACAGCCTTGATTGTTTCAAGACTGTGAATGGTTTCAACGAGAAGACCGTGCTTGGCTTCGGAAATATGGGCGCTCTTTTTTACTTGAGCCTTCAGCGGGATTTGCAGATAAGCCCCCACGCCCAAAACAATCATCACCAGCACGGTCAGCAACACCGCAATCGGGCCGCCCAGCATGCCGATGACAAAGAGGAAGAAGAAACAAAACGGCAAATCGACAAGGGCGGTCATCGATGCCGAATTCATAAATTCGCGCACTGAATCAAAATCGCGCAGCATGCTGGCGAACGCGCCACTGGAGGCCGGACGCGACGCTAATTTCATGTTCAGCAATTGATCATAAATACGGCGCGCCGCAATGACATCCACACGGCGTCCAGCGAAATCGATGAAATAACCGCGCAAGGTCCGCAGGATAAAATCAAACAGGAAGACCGTCAGCGCCCCGATGGATAAAACCCACCCCGTTTCAATCGCCCCGTTTGGAATAACGCGGTTATAAAACGTCATGACGAAAATAGAACTGGTCAGGCCGAACAAATTGATCAGGACGGCGGAGATCAGGATATTGCGATAAATATCAGCGTTATCCAAAAACGGACCCCAGAACCAATGGCGGTCGCTGTCAAAGCGTTGCGGCGCATTGGGGTCGGTGAATTCAGCGCGCGGGTGGATATAAATGACATAGCCCGCATAGTTTTTTTCGAGCGATGAAAGTTTGACGTCTTTTTCCGCACCCGTTTCAGGCAGGAAGACCCGCGCCTTGTCCCCGTCCAGTGACAAAAGGACACAAGCCTGTCCCTTTTCTAAAATCACAACAACGGGCAAAGCATGGGGAGAGATTTTGGATAGTGATTTTCGCGCGGCTGTTTTGGTGCGCAGTCCCAAACGCTCCGCCGCTTCACAAAATACATTCGGACCCATGCCACGTTCATCATAAGCAAGGCCAGCGCGGAGGGCTTCTGCTGATTTGGCACGACCGAAATGGGCCGTCAGGAAAACAAGACTGGTGAGAAGCGGATCAATTGTTGCGGCATTGATATCCGTTTCGGTCATTGCGGGGCCGTGGCGGGTGCGGCTGTATTATTGGCCATATCAACGGCTGCGATATTCAATGTTTTTTGCAGCGTCCCGGTATTGGCCAGCACGGAATATTGCGCGGCCAGATGACGGTAATCGGCATTCAGGACACCGAGCTTCGCATTGAAATTGGTATTTTCAGCCTGAAGCAGGTTCAGCAAAGTAACCTTGGCGGCTTCAAACTGCACTTCATAGGTACGAACAAGATTGCTGCTGACCGTGACGCGGTCGCGGCTGACATCCAGACGTTTTTTGGCGGCATCGAGTTCGGCGTAGGATTTGCGGATTTCGCGTTCGATTTTACCGGCCAGATCTTGCGCTTGCGCCTGTGCTTCGGCTTCGCGGTGGACGGATTGTTTAATCCGGGCCAGTTGTGCGCCGCCCATGGAAAAATCCCAGTTCATACGGATGAGTGCGCGGTTATCAATCACTTCACCACCGATCAGATCATCAATGTCCTTCTTATACATGGACAACTCACCAGACAGATCCGGGTAAAGCGTACCCTTTTCGGCACGAATACCTTCATAGGCGGCAACACCGCGCAAATTGGCGACATGCAGGGCCGGGTGTTCGGCGCGGGCCCTGGCCACGGCCTGATTTTCATCCGCAGTAATAGCAGCAGGATCAATGACCGGGCGTTCCAACGGTTCGGCAATCGGGCGGCCAACGGCTTCGGCGTATTCGGCCATTGCCTTTTTCTGTTGTCCTTCAACATCGGCGATGGTGCCGTCCAACTGGTTTTGAATATCATGCGCCTGAACGGCCATCGATTCATCGGCAGCGCCTTGTTCAACCATGGATTCGATGCGGGTGCGGTAATCGGCAATTTTTTTGCCGTGTTCGCGCAGCAAGGTCACCGCTTCGCGTGTTCTTAAAACTTCCAGATAAGCCAGCACAACGCGCAGGCCCAGATTTTCCCGAACATCGATCACATTCATATTGGCGGAATCGAGCATGGCCTTGGCGGCATCGACCCGGTTTCCGGTTTCCATGCCATCGAATAACATCTGGCGCATGGTGATGCCACCTTCTGCGCTCCACGAATACCCTGCGCCACGGTCCACGGTCAGGCCACGGCTGGTGCTGTTATCGGCGTAAACGCGCCCTGTGGCGGCATTGACGTTGAGTTCCGGGTAATAGGGTGAAGCGGCCTCACGGCGTTGCGCCTTGGCAATATCACGGCCAGCAAGGGCGGCTTGCACGCTGGGGTGCTGGTTCAGCGCATCCTCAACGGCGTTCAAAAGGGTTTCGGCGCGTGCCGTTTGCGGCAAGGCGGCATATACAGCAACAACAGCGGCACACAGGAGAAAGGCAGAAAAACGCGGGGCCATCAAAATGATCCGAAAATGTGAGAGCGATATTTGAGGAACGCAGAATACTTCCTTGAATCTAAACAAGAACAAGATTTTACGCAAGGACAGAAGACTCATATTCAGGGCTTCACAGCGCGGGATGGATCAGGCATTCTATTCGCGCAATCTGTCCGTACCGGATACGGATTAAGGAAATGACCTCAAAGGAAATAAAACCGTGAGCCTGATCATCGCCATTCCAAAAGAAACAGCAGACTATGAAAAACGCGTTGCGGCCTCGCCCGACACGGTTAAAAAATATGTCGGCATGAAATGCACCGTGCGCGTTGAAAGCGGCGCAGGGCTGACCTCTTCCATTTCCGATGCACAATATGAACAGGCCGGAGCCATCATTACCAAGACCGCGTCCGAAACATTTGATAACGCCGATATCGTTTTGTGTGTTCAGGCGCCCGATGCGGCGACCTTAAAAGGATTAAAGCGCGGGGCATTGCTGATTGGTATTTTGGCCCCTTATGGCAATCCCGAGCTGTTGAAGAACTGCGCCGATGCGGGCTTACAATCTTTTGCTATGGAAATGGTGCCGCGCATTACGCGCGCGCAGGCGATGGATGTTTTGTCATCGCAATCGAACCTGGCCGGATATAAGGCCGTTTTAGATGCCACCGAATATTTCAACCGCGCCTTCCCGATGATGATGACGGCGGCGGGAACGGTTCCCCCTGCCCGTGCCTTTATCATGGGTGTTGGTGTTGCGGGCCTGCAAGCGATTGCGACTGCAAAGCGTCTGGGAGCGATTGTTTCTGCCACCGATGTTCGTGCCGCAACAAAAGAACAAGTCCAATCCTTGGGCGGCACCTTCGTCATGGTTGAGGATGAAGAGAGCAAGGCCGCCGAAACATCGGGTGGCTACGCCAAGGAAATGTCTGATGCCTACAAGGCAAAGCAAGCAACACTGATCGCAGAAACAATTGCGAAGCAGGATATCGTTATCACCACCGCGCTGATCCCCGGACGCAAGGCACCGACATTGGTGACACGCGCCATGGTCGAATCAATGAAGCCGGGTTCAGTGATTGTCGATTTGGCTGTTGAACAAGGCGGTAACTGCGAATTGTCAAAGCCGGGCGAAGTCGTCAACCATAACGGCGTCAGCATTATCGGCCACCACAACGTGCCAAGCCGCTTGTCGGCCAATGCCTCAGCCCTTTATTCCAAAAACCTGCAAAACCTGTTGGCACTCATCATTGATGCCGAAGGTAATCTGGCGATCAATAACGATGATGACATTATCAAGGGCATTGCCCTGACCCGTGACGGGGCCATCATCCATCCGAATTTTGCGAAATAAAATAAAAAGGACGCAATCATCATGACCACTGAGCCAATTATCATTGTGGAAGCCGTTCCGGCCCACACCATTACAGATAGTGCGGCGGACATTGCCACCAATGCCCGCGCCCTTGCCGATCAGGCCGCCAGTTTCGCGGTGCAAGCCGGACAGGCCATGGCTGATATGGGCAGCACACCCGCCCATGGCGGTGATTTTTTAGTGACCGGCCTGACCGTTTTCGCACTGGCCTGCTTCGTTGGCTATTACGTGGTGTGGAAGGTAACGCCTGCGCTGCATTCGCCCCTGATGGGCATCACCAACGCGATTTCATCAGTCATTATTGTTGGCGCGTTGATTGCCGCAGGGCCGCTTGATTTCACATTCTCAAAGGCACTCGGCTTTTTCGCCGTGATGCTGGCTTCGGTTAATATTTTCGGCGGCTTTATTCTGACGCGCCGTATGCTCCACATGTTCAAGAAAAAGGCGTAAATCACATGGAAACCCTTCCCGCTTTTGCTTATCTGATTGCCGCTATTTCTTTCATCATGGCCCTGCGTGGCCTGTCGGGGCCGGAAACGGCACGCACTGGTTTGATCTTCGGCATGGCCGGGATGGCGCTGGCTGTCGTAACAACATTATTCCTCCCCGGTGTTCGCGCTTATCTTTGGATTGTTCCCGCGATTGCGATTGGCGGCGGGATTGGTACGTTTATCGCACTGAAAATCAAAATGACAGATCTGCCGCAATTGATGGCGGCGTTTCACTCGCTGGTCGGTCTGGCGGCTGTATTCGTGGCCTCCGCTGCGTTCACCAACCCGGAAGCCTATGGCATTGGCACACCGGGCAGCATTAAAACCGCCAGCCTGATTGAAATGGCGCTGGGCGTTGCGATTGGTGCGATTACCTTTACCGGCTCGATCATTGCTTTTGGTAAGCTGCAAGGTTTGATTTCAGGTAAGCCTGTGACCTTCAAGGGCCAGCATATGCTGAATGCCTGTTTAGGTCTGGCGATGCTGGCGTTGATTGCACTGCTCTGTGTAACAGAAGGTGGCATCTGGTTCTTACTGCTGATCGGTGTTGCCTTGGCACTAGGTGTTTTGATGATCATCCCGATTGGCGGGGCCGATATGCCGGTGATCGTTTCCATGCTGAATTCCTATTCAGGCTGGGCGGCGGCAGGTATTGGTTTTACGCTGCATAACAATCTTCTCATCATCACCGGCGCATTGGTCGGGGCATCGGGTGCCATTTTGTCTTACATCATGTGTAAGGGGATGAACCGATCCTTCATTAACGTGCTGCTGGGTGGTTTTGGCGGTGACGCAGCCGTTGGTGGCCCTGCGGCTGCCGCCGGGGATCGCCCCGTTAAAATTGGTTCTGCGGAAGATGCCGCCTATATCATGAAAAACGCTGCCAGCGTTATCGTGGTTCCGGGTTACGGTATGGCCGTTGCCCAGGCACAGCACGCCGTGCGTGAAATGGCCGATGTTTTGAAACATGCTGGTGTGAACGTGAAATACGCCATTCACCCGGTTGCGGGCCGTATGCCCGGCCATATGAACGTGTTATTGGCCGAAGCGAATGTTCCATACGATGAAGTGTTCGAGCTAGAAGATATCAACCGCGATTTTTCACAGACCGATGTTGTCTATGTCATTGGTGCCAACGACATCACCAACCCATCCGCCAAGACTGACCCGGCATCACCGATTTACGGCATGCCGATTTTGGATGTGGCGAAATCAAAAACCGTGCTGTTCGTCAAACGCTCATTGGCTTCTGGTTATGCCGGGGTTGATAACCCGATGTTCTATCAGGACAACACCATGATGCTGCTGGGCGATGCCAAGAAAATGACCGAAGAAATCGTCAAGGCACTGGAACACTAAGATTATTTAAAGCGCACCCTGCCCTAAAATTGCCCTGTTCTGGTACAGAATTGGGCCATGATTACAGCATATTATTAAATGCATAACCACTTTATGGAGGAATTCCCTATGACATCGATGAAGACACTTTTGCTGGGTGCTGTGATGACTGGCGCGCTGTTCGCCCCAGCCATGGTTCGTGCCGAAGATCATGCCACCACAACAACGACAACAGAAAAGACCACAACAACTGAGCAGCCTGCCGCTGCGGCCGTGAAAAAAGACGGCAAATATGCCGAGCGCGGTGCAAAGGCCTTCGCTGAATCCGACAAGGACAACAGCAACAGCATCAGCGAAGAAGAATTCCTGGCCCGCCATAAGGATAAATTCAAAGAAATCGACACCAATAAAGATGGCAGCATTTCGAGGGAAGAATTCGCAGCCCACGGCGAAACCATGAAGAGCAAATTCAAGGAGCGCCGCGAGCATATGAAAGAAAAGGCCGGCGAAGCCATGGAGAGAAAAGCTGACGAAAAACCAGCTGAATAATTCATAATTCGGCAGAAATCTGCCCCGTTTAAACCCGCCCCCGGCAAAAATAGCTCTGGGGGCGGGTTTTTCCTTGCCAAAACATTAGTTTTTCATAATAATTAAGAGATCTTTAAGAAACTTTGTCGAAAATGCAATTGAGCAAAGAAAATTAGCGTAACGGGGACGTATGGTGAGCAAGAAGCTGAGCCTTACACAGACATTCAACCGACTTGATTATCAGCCCCCCGGCTGGCGCGAGAGCTATTTCACCAACCAATATCACCACGAATTACGCTATGCCTTCGCCCCCGCCACCACGGCGGAGAAAAAAGGCACGGTCGTCCTGACCCATGGCTACGGCGAATTCATTGATCTGTATTATCTGGCGATCAAGGAATACCAGAAAATGGGATTCGATGTCTGGGCAATGGATTTTTACGGCTTTGGCAAATCGGGCCGCGATGATCCATCCCGCCCGACCAACCCCAGCACCAAGGGCATGCTACGCCATGTCCGCGATCTCGATTTTTTCATCAAGAACATCGTGCAAAAAAATGAAGGCAAGCCGTTATTGATGAACACCCATTCAATGGGCGGTCATATTGGTCTGCTCTATTTGCAACGCCACCCCGGCGTGTTTGATGGTGCGGTGATGAGTTCACCATTGTTTGATATTTACCGCCTTGGTCTGTCAATCATCTGCCGCCCCTTTATTCGTGCGATTTTTAATGTCGCCAGCGTCCTTGGGTTTAAAGATACACCTGTGCCGGAAACACCGGCCCTGATGAACAAAATCAACCGTGTTGGCGGCGCATTGATGGATAAAAAACATGGTGGCCTGCGCGAAGCGTTCAACCAGATGATGCGCCTGCATACACCGGACGCCCGCGTGGAACGCCCGACATTTGGCTGGATCGCGAAAGCGTTTAATACGATTGTTCGTTCCACAAAGACATCGGAATTGAAAAAAGTCACCATCCCGATGTTGATCGGCAGCGCCGGTGTTGAATCACTGGTCGATGTCAGCACCCATGAAAAGGCCGCACGGGTGATGAAGGATGCAACACTAATAAAACTGCCCACGGCCCTGCACGGGTTGTGGTTTGAAGATGACAATAATTACAATCTGTGGCTGAAAAACGTGAAGGCCTTCGTGGGCCGGGTCACGCTCAATTACGAACTCGCCCATAGCCACACCCCGGCGGATCAAGATGCCGGACCCGATGCCGATAAAATCCGTGCGGCCTTCCCGGTGCCAAGCCGCAAAGGGCCAGACGCACCCCTACCAGAATCACGCATTTCTTAAGTGCCAAGACCGGCACTTTCCAGCACGATTATCATAATTTGACCTCTCCCCCGTTTCCGGGTAGAAAGGATTACAACGTCTTATGCGTAAAACAGGGAAGAACAGCGTGCAAAAACGCTTCACACAGCCGCAAGACTGGCACTGGGGAATGATCACCAACGCCGATCAGATTGATCTGCGCTATGGCGTTCTGGCCCGCCACAAAAACCCTGTTGCCAATATTGTCATCGCCCCCGGCCTGTCTGAATTCGGGGAAAAATATTTTGAACTGGCCCGTTTCTTATCCCGCCTGAATTGCAATGTGCATGTTTTGCATTGGCGTGGTCAGGGTGGATCGCCGTCTTATCTGTCCGATCCGTTCCGCCGTCATTCGCTGGGGTTTGACCGCGATGCGCGTGATCTGTTGCAATTCACCCATGAAAAAGTTTCCGGGCCAGCCCCTAAAATTCTGCTGGGCCATTCCATGGGCGGGATGATTAGTTTATTAACCCTGCGCCACGCGCCGGGCGTTTTCAAAGGTGCCGTTTTAAGTGCGCCGTTATTGGGTTTCCAGCAAAAACTGGGCCGTGGTCTGGAATCAATTCTGGCAACATTTCCGCTCCCCAAATCATGGTTGGAACGATACATTCCCGGCGGTGGTCCATGGATGAAGCGCAGCGATCCAACCAGCCCGGCAAAACCAAACGCCTTTACCAGCGACCCAGTGCGGATGCATCTGCATGATTACTGGATGGAAAACAAACCATCCTTGCGGGTTGGCAACCCGACACTTGGCTTCGTGCAAGAGGCCAGCAAATCGATCTTGCAGCTGCGCAGTCCTGGTGCACTCGAATCGATCACGGCACCGACCTTGTTTTTTTCAGGCGGCGATGACCGCATGGTCAGCAGCCAGCAGATTTTCAACCACGTCGCCCGTCTGCCCAATGCCCGCCATATCCATATCCCGGCGGCCAAGCATGAAATCCTGATGGAGGAGGACTCCATCCGCCGTCCGGTCTTCAAGGCCATCCACAACTTCATTATGGCCAATTGCCCATAAGACAATCTTTTGTTTATCTTTATCCTGTAAAACAGCATCATAAGGATAATGATGACACAAGATTCGCGCGCCACATCAACCCCCGGACCGTCCACACCTGAACCGTCCACCGGGGGCCTCATTGAATCGAACCCACGGTTCCAACAGCCCGAAGGATGGCGCTGGCATACTTTTACAAACCCAGCAGGACAAAAATTGCGCTTTGGCACCGTATCGCCGAAAAGCCGCATCCCCGATGCCGTTGTTGTCGTCCTGCCGGGTCTTTCCGAATTTGCCGAAAAATATTTTGAACTGGCGCATGATCTCCTCGACCGCAATCTGTCGGTCTGGGTGATGGATTGGCAGGGGCAAGGTTTATCCAACCGCCCCTTGGCCAATCGCCACAAACGCCATTCATCCGGTTTTGATAATGACCTTTCGGATCTTCATTATTTTCTGGTTGAGTATGTGAAGCATGCGTCCGTTCATCCTGATGTGGGCCGCATTCCGATGGTGATGCTGGCACATTCGATGGGCGGGAATTTAGGCCTGCGCTATTTGATCGAACATCCCGGCATGTTCTGTAGCGCAGCGTTCAGTGCGCCCATGACAGGCATTGCCGCAACGAAGCCCTTGCCCCTTTCTGTGGCGGTTGATATCTCCGCCCTGTTGAAGGAAGGGTTCAACATGTCCTATGTCTTTGGTGGCAAGGATTGGTCAGCGGCGGAACGCGACACGCCTTCCAAAAATATATTCTCAAGTGACCCGGTGCGTTCCCGTATTCACAATGCCTGGTGCCTGAAAAATCCGGACTTACAGGTTGGCAATGTGACGTTTGGCTGGTTGCATCAGGCGCTGCGTTCTTGTGCCGCCCTGCAACACACAATCAAGACCAAACCGATTGAAATCCCGTGCCTGTTTGCGCTGGCCGGGCATGACAAACTGGTCGATAACACATCAACCCGCAAACTGGCACAGGCCCTGCCCCATGCAAAAATCCTAGAACTGCCTGATTCCCTTCATGAAATATTGATGGAACGGGATTCCATCCGGGATGCGTTCTTGAATACCTTCGCAACCCTGCTCTCTGACAACAAAATCAGGGAAAAGTTGAAACCCTTCTAAAATCGGGTAATATCCAGACCCATACGGCACGACCCAAATAATACGAAAAAGGACATCAGGGCATGAAGTACACGGACCTTGGAAATAAACAAGCCACCCGCCTCAGCGACCGGATTTTATTCGCGCTTGAACTGGCGTTGGAACAAAACGATATTGCCATCGCCGAAACCCTGACCCGCGCCCTGGAAATGTCCATGACCCGCAACACAGGCGGCGGTGAATTCGTAGAACGCCGCGATTACCCGGCGGACATGGAAACGGCAATGAAAAAATTGGGTGAGTTGCGGAAAGCACGCGACGGGAAGTAAGTCCGTTAAAAAGACCAAGGGGGCAATTGCCCCCTTTAACCCCTCTATTTTGCGCCGCAGGCAATAACAAGCCGTGCGGCGATTTTATTGAATTGTTATTGCCTGCGGCGCAAGAAAGAAGACCGGGGTCCAAGGGGGTAGAACCCCCTTGATGCTTTCTTACCCTTGAATCAACTCAATCCATTCTTCTTCACTGAGCACAGTAACACCCAGTTCAGTGGCCTTCTTTAATTTGGAACCTGCATCGGCACCCGCCACCACATAATCGGTCTTGGCCGATACGGACCCGGCGACCTTTGCGCCCAGTGATTCCGCACGGGTTTTCGCTTCGCTACGCGTCATCAGGGTCAGCGTGCCTGTGAAAACAACGGTTTTATCCATGACCGGCGAATTGCCGACCCGCACAGGTTGATACGGTGTAATGGTTAGGCATGATTTCAGGTCATTCAAAACATCGCGGTTATGTTGTTCGGCGAAGAAAGCCAGAAGGTCATCGGCGACACCGGGGCCAACATCAGGGACATTCAATAAATCAGCGTAAGCGTCACTGGTTCGATCCTGCGCTGCGTCCATGGCGGTAAACCATGGATCGAAAGACACATAATGCGCGGCCAGTCTTTTGGCGGTGGCTTCGCCGATCTGGCGGATGCCAAGGGCGAAGATAAATTTTTCAAAACCGATAATGCGGCGTTGTTCGATGCTGGCGAATAAGTTTTTAACCGATAATTCGCCCCACCCGTCGCGATTTTTAAGTTTGGTGAGGGAGGCTTCATCACGTTGCTGCAGACGGAAAATATCGCCCGGTGTTTTGATAAATTCATCGCGCCATAATTCACTGATGATTTTATCGCCGAGACCCTCAATATCAAACGCATTGCGGCTTACGAAGTGTTTCAAGCGCTCAACGGCCTGTGCCGGACAGGTCAGGCCGCCTGTGCAACGCCACGCGACTTCGCCCTCTTCGCGCACAGCACGGGAATGGCATTCCGGGCACTCATGGGGGAACACGAAAGGAACCGCGTCCGGTTTACGACGATCCAGCAGGGCTGATACCACTTGGGGAATCACATCTCCGGCGCGTTGGATAACAACGTGGTCACCCACGCGCACATCTTTCCGGATCAATTCATCTTCATTGTGCAACGTCGCGCGTGACACCACAACACCGCCAACGGTCACAGGTTCTAATTCCGCCACCGGCGTCAAAACCCCTGTGCGACCTACCTGAATAACAATATCCTTTAAAATCGTAATTGCCTGTTCAGCCGGAAATTTATGCGCGGTGGCCCAGCGCGGGGCACGGGACACAAAGCCAAGGCGTTGTTGCAGGGCCAGATCATTGACCTTATACACCACACCATCAATGTCATAGGGCAGGTCTGGGCGGGCCACCATGACTTCGCGGTAATAGGATAAAAGCGCATCGACTGTATTGCAGATTTTCGCAGGATCAGCGGCTGTAAAACCAAAAGATTTTAAGGTCTCTCGAATGCCCCACTGCGTATCGGCAATAGCAGAAGAACATTCGCCCAGCGCATAACCAAAGAAATGCAATGGACGCTGCGCCGTAATGCTTGAATCAAGCTGGCGCACACTGCCCGCCGCCGCATTGCGGGGATTGGCGAAGATAGGTTTTCCGGCGGCTTCCTGACGTTCATTGAGAATTTTAAATTCATCACGGCGAATATAAATTTCCCCGCGCACTTCTAAAATCTCTGGCCACTTGCCCTTTAATTTTTGCGGGACATCGCCGATAGTGCGGACATTGGTGGTAATATCTTCACCCTCTGCTCCGTCACCGCGTGTTGCGGCATAAATCAACTTGCCGTGCTCATAACGCAAGGAACAAGACAGGCCATCAATCTTTGGTTCGGCCACCACTTCGATATCGCCCGTGATGTTCAGGAATTTCTGGACGCGCCCCATAAATTCCAAAACATCTTCATCGGCAAAGGCGTTGCCCAGCGATAACATCGGCACGGCATGACGGATTTTTTTGAATCCTTCGGCAATCGCCGCGCCAACATGTTGCGAGGGACTGTCTTTTGTTACGAATTGCGGATATTGACGCTCCAACGCGTCCAGTTCCTGGCGCAGGGCATCATATTCGCCGTCAGAAATTTCCGGGGTGTCGTTTTGGTGATACAAAACATCGTGATGACGGATTTTTTTGACCAGATCATCATAACGGGCGCGAGCATCCATCGTATCGAACAGGGTACTCATGTCCCTGTATCCAGCAATTTCTGCGCCGCTGCGCGGGCCTCCGTGGTGATGCTGGCACCGGACAGCATTCGGGCGATTTCTTCCTGACGCTGGCTGATTTCGGGCAGGGGCACGACATTGGTGCGGACATCATCCACCCCACCCTTCATCACGATCCAGTGATGCGCGGCGCGGGCAGCCACTTGCGGAGAATGGGTGACGACCAGAATTTGTTTTGTACGGGCCAGACGAGCCAGACGTTCCCCAACAGCATCCGCTGTGGACCCACCAATGCCGCTATCAACTTCATCAAAGACAAGGGATGTCGCGTGACCAAGAGCCGCCATCACCACCTTAATCGCCAGCATAAAGCGGGCCATCTCACCACCGGAGGCAATTTTGCCCAAGGCACCCGGTTCAGAGCCCGGATTGGTAGCAACAAGGAAGCGCACCTGATCGATCCCGTCAGCACCCCACCCGCCCTCATCCGCATTGCGGGTGGACTGGGTGACGAAGCGAGCTTTTTCTAATTTCAACGGCGGCAATTCTTGCGAGACGGCCTTATCAAGGCGTATCGCGGCAGCAGCACGGGCGGTGCTGATCGTTTCAGCAGCAGCCAGATAGGCTTTCCGTGCGGCGGTTGCTTGTGTTTGCAGGGCGGAGAGAACATCGTCGCTGCGCGTGATTAAATTCAAACGTTCGCGCAGGGTTTCGAGCAAGTTCGGAAGCTCATCGGCCTGACAATGATGTTTGCGCGCAATACCGCGCAGGGCGTAAAGGCGGTCTTCCAATGTTTCCATCGATTGCGAGCCGCCCTCCACGGTGGCGGTGATGGATTGCAGGCGTGATACTGCATCCTGAAGCTCTTGCCCTGCACGGTCCAGCGCATCAATAACGGGCGTTAGATCCGCATCAACGCGGTCAGCCACACGTTCCAGCGCACGCGCTGCGCGGCTGGCGGAAAGTTCTGCACCCAGATCACCGCTAATCGCCTGCCACGATTCATCCAAGGCCTGCAAAACCTGTTCGCGGTGTTTCAGAGCTTCGCGTTGGATTAAAATGGATTCCTCTTCGCCCGGCTGCGGATCGAGCGTTTCCAGTTCAGATACCGCATGACGCAGATATTCTTCATCACTCCGCGCCTTTTCAGCGTCAGCCTTCGCAGTGATCAGTTTTTCTTCCAGTGTCTTCCATGTATCCCATGACCGTGACAGGGCGCGCACATCAGGTGTTAGGCCAGCATATTCATCCAACAAGGCACGGTGGGTACGCGCATCAAGCAACCCATGAGTTTCAAACTGGCTATGCACTTCGACCAGCATATTGCCGGCCTCGCGCAGCAGGGTAATGCTGACCGATTGATCGTTGATGAAGGCACGGCTGCGGCCATCGGCCCCTAAGACACGGCGCAGGATCAGTGTGGTGTCGCTTTCAAGATCGTGGTCTTTCAACCACGCATGAATGCCATGATCGGGCGCGATCTGGAACGTGGCAATAACGCTGGCCTGATCGGTGCCCTTACGGATCAATCCGGCATCAGAACGCCCACCAAGCGCCAGCCCCAAAGAATCCAGCAAAATGGATTTCCCCGCGCCGGTTTCCCCGGTCAGGGCACAAAAGCCATCTCGAAACTGGATATCCAGATGTTCGATCAGGACGACATTACGGATGGTCAGTGACGCGAGCATCCCGGTGCAATCCGCTTAATCTGGTTTCAACAATGTATTGACGGTGCGGTCGATGAAAGACTGGCTGTCTTTCAATTGCTGACGCTGTTCCGGGTCCATCAGCTTATAGCTGTCTTCATACCATGAACTGCCCGGGTAGTTGTGCCCCAGAACGGCTGCGGCCTTAAACGCCTGATCCTTCAGACCCAGTGTCAGGTAGGCCTCAACCAAACGGTGCAGGGCTTCCGGGATATGGGTTGTGGTCTGGTATTCTTTAATGACGTTGCGGAAACGGTTGATCGCGGCGTTCACTTCACCACGGTTCAAATAGTAACGGCCAATTTCCATTTCCTTGCCCGCCAAGTGATCCAATGTCAGATCGCGTTTCAAGGTCGCGTCACGGGAATACAGGCTGTCAGGGTAACGGTTGATCAGCGTATCAAAACCATTCAACGCTTCGCGGGTCATCATCTGGTCACGCGCCACGTCACTGATTTGTTCGTAATAGCACAAGGATTTTAAGTAGAGCGCATAATCAATGTCCTTGTTCCCCGGATGCAGCTCCATGAAGCGTTCAAGGCCGATGATGGCTTCATCATATTGGCCTGCTTCATAGGACGCGAAAGACGCCATCAATTCTGCACGGGTTGCCCATTCGGAATAAGGATGCTGGCGCTCAACCTCTTGGAAGAGTTGCGAGGCGCGGCCATATTCCTTGGCCTCCATCGCGGCGGTGGCACGGTTATAAAGGACATCGACGGGTTGATCCGCAATCTGATCCTTTGGGGTGGAGGAGCAGGAGGCGGCAAACAAAGCCAGACCGAAAGCCAGAAAAGTGATGCTGCGCATAACCCTATAATCCTTATTTTGAGACCCCTTATAAATACCCCGCCCTGCCTTGGATTAAAAGGGTCCTGTGCCGAGGATTTCAGCCGATTCACAAGGAATTTTGCGGATTTGAGGGGTTGCGCGGCTTAATAAAAGCGGCTCAGCGTCCGATGGGCCAAACAGGCCTTATATTTCGGGTCTTCAACCGAACGGTGCCACAAAACATGGTCCAGATCGACAACCCGCATACCCTTGATCGCGGCCAGACGTTCGACGGCTTCAGCGGCGCAGCAGCGCAGTTCAATTTCTTCCTCAGACCCGGATGGGATAAAGGCTCCGGTTTCAATCTTGCGCAAAAGATCCGGCGAAACATCCAACACACCATCCAGACGCAAAACCAGCGGCAAGCCGCTATCCGCGAAAATGGTCAGGCGGCCAATATCACCAAACAGCGGGCGGCCAATACGGGCGAAGGCCAGATTCAAATCCGCCGCCGTAATCTGGGCGCGTTTGAAAATTGGAATATCGCGGCCCTGATAATTATGAACATCGTTGAAGCCGGACAGTTCACCAAGGCGCATGACGAGGCGTGCGGCACTGCCATCTGCTTCCTCAACCAGCCCCATGAAACGGCCACCAAATTCTTCATCAATAAACGCACCAAGTTCATTCAGCGACGATGTGAACAATGACGCCAGAGCCTGTCCCATACGCGCTTTTGGCAGCATGAAGATGGCGTGCATGTCTTCCACCGTTAAACGGCGCAGCACTTCTGTATTCCACGGGCCATAGGTATCAAACGACGCCTTCAGCGCTGTGGAGATAGTGTAATAGAGGGAATTATCAATCCGGGGCCAGCCTTCCGCGACCAGCGATTCTTCAAAACCAGAACCAAAGTTCACGGCTTCCAGAATGAGGATGTAGGCTGCCAAGGCCTCAGCATCTTGCGTCACATAATGGTGTTTTTCATCGAGCGTATTTTCAGGCGCACGCGGGTGCAGCGACAACGCATACTCAGTCAGCTTGTCTTCGCGGATGCGGACATGACCCGCACGTGCGGAAACAGCGCGAAAGCCGTCGCGGATTTGATCAAAAATATCCGCCGGGGCGGGCATGGTTTTCAGCATAGATGTTTTCATGACGGGGACTTAACCACGCCCGGCAAAAGAGTGTCAAGATAATGGAAGAAATCTTAAGAAATCAGGCGATCACGACTTCTGGAACAGCCCCGGCAAAGGCGCGTTTTGGCAGGGTTTCGCCCTCATCCAGATCAATGAACAGATCAACACGTGCCCAAGCCCCCGGTGTCGCAAACAATTTGCGCAGGATCTGGTTGTTCAGGGCATGACCAGCTTTCAAACCGTCATAAGCCCCAAGGATCGGGCCACCGGCCAGATATAAATCACCAATCGCATCCAGCAATTTGTGACGGATGAATTCATCGGCAAAACGCAGACCATCTTGGTTCATAACGCCTGTGTCATTCAGCACGATAGCATTATCCAACGAACCGCCACGGGCTAGGCCGTTGGCGCGCATGTATTCAACTTCTTTCATGAAACCGAAGGTGCGTGCAGACGCAATGTCATGGCGGAAATTGCCATTGACCAGTTTGGTTTCAAATGTCTGACGGCCAATCGATGGGTGAGCGAATTCAATTTCACCCCCGAAAACAAAGGCGTTTGAAGGGGACAGGCGGGCAATCTTATCGCCTTCTTGTACGACAACTTCCTTGAGAACCTGAATGGCGCGGCGCGGTTGTGGTTGTACGCGCAGGCCGACTTCATCAATCATTTCGACGAAGGCGATGGAGCTACCGTCCATCACTGGAATTTCCGGCCCGTCAATTTCAACAACGGCGTTATCAACACCGCAGCCACGCAGAGCCGACATCAGATGTTCGATTGTGCCAACGCTGGCGCCCGCATCGTTACCGATGACGGTGCAAAGACGCGTATCGATGACGCGGTCATAAAGAGCTGGAATAATGTTATTGCTGTCGCGGAGATCGGTGCGGACAAACACGATGCCGTGATCCGCAGGCGCAGGACGCAGAGTCAATGTCACCTTCGCACCGGAGTGAAGTCCGATACCGTTGCACTGAACATCTTTATTGAGGGTTTTTTGCATGTCTGCTGGCCTAAAAATTCGAGTAACGCATTGTTCTTAAATACCAATATAGGCGCATGCATTTTCCAAAACAAATCACACTCTATTGCGGATTGTTACAATGATAACTATTTGATTTTAAAAGATATTTTTCCAAACCTAAAAATCATCGCAACAAGGGCAATATTGCACCGCAACATCTCTGCCCGGGCCAGCTATAAACTTGTTTCGTTTTTATTAGCATGCTGCCCTGCGTTAATGATATGAAAAACCATAATTCAACAATACACGTCAAGGACAGGTCATGAGCAAGAAACCAGAGATCAACCAAGCCTTTCACCAATTGCTGGTGAACCAGCCCGTACAAGCGTTCCATATCGCCGACCTGTTCAACTACCTAGCGGACCGTCAGGCCAATTCAGCCCTGCTGGCCAGCAATGCCACAGCAGAAGACGAAGCCTTCGGCGGTGGTCTGCATAGCTTTGCCCAGCAAGACGTAGAAGATTGCAAGATGGCCATAGACAAGCTGGCCGAAATCAAACAAGCCGGAACTGAGATTATCTATCTGGATGTGACCCAAAAACTGCCCGAGCAAGTCATTCAAGGCACATACTTAACCGCCCCCATCAACAAGCAATAAACAACATAATTACTTGACGGGAGGGGCCATCAAGCCTCACCATAAGAGTACGGATTATCAGAGGTAAGGACACCACGCATGAAGCAGAAAAAATCCTCCACTATCTCCGCGAAACAGGCCCTTCAGGCCCTGATGGACGTGGGTTACACCACCCATGAACCGGAAGATCGCCGTATCCGCCCAACCGAGCGCGCCAACCACAAAAAGACCCCCGGCGTTCAATTGTCCGCAAGCGGTAAAAGCATTTGCCTGTTCTTCAACGGCGAGAGCAATGAACTGGCCCGCGCCCCGCAAATTTTCGTTCCCGCCAAAGGCATGTTGTCACAAAACGAAGTGACCGGTTTGGAACAACGCGCCAGAATCAAGTTTTCAGAACTGGTTCGCTAAGACGCCTCAAAGCAGCATTGATATTTTAATAAGGGGGCCATGTGCCTCTCTTATTTTTTGCATTGTCGGGCAAAAAAAGAGGGGAGCTAAAAAGCTCCCCTTAAGTTCGAACCGTTCCTCGGCGGTTCAGTTGGCTTGGCGACGGAGGAATGCTGGAATATCAAGCTCATCATCCACTTGAGGGCCGGGGCGCGAGGCCACAGGCGCATCAATGTTCAGGCTGCCTTGTTGTGGGGCCTGGTTATAGGATGCTGACTGATATGATTGCTGGTAGCTTTGACGTGGCGCGGCGCGCAGGCCACCGGTTTCACCGGTATCACCTGATGTTTCGCCTTCACCTTCGACCACGGCTTCTTCTTCGTGACGCAGACCTTGAGTAAAGCGTTCAAAGAGGGAAGCAGCGCGTTTTTTCGGCTGAACAGCACCCGGTACCGGCGGACGCAGGAAGTTTTGCGGCTGCTGGGCTGGTTGCTGAACCGGTTGTTGCACGTGTTGTTGCTGAACGGGTTGCGCTGTTTGATAAACAGGCTGTTCAACGACATTGCGTGTCACCGGGGCTTCGATCGGCGCTGGTGGGATAAAGGAGTCGTTATAACGTGTGCCGCGTGGTTGCGAAGATTGCGGCTGCGTTTGCGTAACGTAGTTTTGCACGGGTGCAGTTTCAACGATTTCAGCTTCATACGGCATGTTGCTGTAATCTTCTTCGATCTTGCGTGCCGCAGAACCCATCATAGCCGAACCCATGTTTTGGGATACGGGTGCGACGTGTTGCTGTTGCATCATTGGTTGTTGCATTGGCGCACGGCCCGTGACTTGTGAACCGCTGGTGCTGGCAACGCTGGTCGATGTTCTGACCGGTGCATTTGGAATGTAGGATTCAGAACGCGCTTCGGATTGTACGGGTGCGGCGGTTGTTGTGGCCGGACGGGTGCGGTCGATTTTACGTTCTTGTTGTTGGGCGCTGGTCAGCACGTTGATCATGCTGTTGGTGGTGGCACCACCGCGAACGCGACCTTGGGCTTCTGCAACGTCAATGCCGGTTGCAACGATGGAAACGCGCATAACGCCTTCCATTTTCTCGTCGAATGTCGCACCGAAGATGATGTTTGCGTTTGGATCGACTTCATCACGGATGCGATTGCAAGCCTCGTCCACTTCAAACAATGTCATATCGCCGCCGCCGGTAACGTTGATGATGACGCCGCGTGCGCCCTTCATCGATACATCGTCCAGCAATGGATTGTTGATAGCGGCTTCCGCAGCTTCGATTGCACGACGATCGCCGATGCCTTCGCCCATACCCATCATCGCCTTGCCCATTTCCATCATCGCAGTGCGGATGTCAGCAAAGTCGAGGTTGATAAGCGCAGGCATAACGATCAGATCGGTGACGCCACGAACGCCCGCTTGCAAAACGCCATCGGCCATTTTGAAAGCTTCAGCGAATGTTGTTTTTTCGTTCGCAACGCGGAACAAATTCTGGTTTGGAATGACGATCAGTGTGTCGACATATTCCTGCATCTGGCGAATGCCCTCTTCCGCCATTTTCATGCGCAGAGAACCTTCGAAGTGGAACGGCTTGGTCACGACACCGACAGTCAGAATGCCTTTTTCACGGCAAGCGCGCGCGATGACAGGAGCAGCACCCGTCCCCGTCCCGCCGCCCATACCGGCAGTGATAAAAACCATGTTTGCGCCTTCCATATAGCGCAACATCTCATCCAAGGATTCTTCGGCAGCAGCACGACCAACTTCTGGTCTGGCGCCAGCACCCAGGCCACCGGTAACGGTAACGCCCAGCTGAACCTTGTTCTCGCACAAAAGACCATCCAGAGCCTGCGCGTCTGTATTGCAGACGACAAACTCAACACCATCGAGGTTTGAGGTAATCATGTTATTGACGGCGTTACCGCCTGCTCCGCCGACACCGACGACTGTGATTTTAGGTGACAATGCTTTAACCTCTTTGTGCTGCATTCTAACGTTGATCATGATTTTTTCTTGTAGACCTCCGTGGTGATTACGTCCCGATTCTATGTGAGATATTTCCGTCATGAAAGAGGGGGGCCGATCAAAACCGCCCCATCCGTCGCGCCAGACATCGTTTTTATAGTGTTTTTGTTTCGTTGCATTACATGAGCCCGAGTCACTAAGTGATTCATCCGACTCATGTTTTGGGATTGTGACGGCAAGCCATTGATTCGACTAGAGTCACAAAACCCTTTTCTGTGGATAAGTGCCTGTTTCTCCACTGATTCGTAACGATGTTTTAAGCACATCACCGTCAAAATCATGGGCCAAACACCCCTTCAAAATGCAAAAAGACCCACTTTTGCAGGCCTTTTTGATCGTTTTTCGGGTGCGTTTTACACCGCGATTCAGTGCGGTGGCCGTTTACCAGTTTTCACGCAACCACAGGCGAATACGCTGCCATAAATTCTCCGGCGCAGCTTGCGCCATGACTTGCGCGGGCATTTCATCGGCGCGTTCAGCAATATAAGTCAAAAGACCAGCCGTCGTGGCAAAAGCCGGACCCGATACCGCATCCGGTAAGCCCGACAGGCGAATAGGACGACCCAAGCGCACCTGCTTATCAAGAACCGCCTGCCCCAGATCACGAAGACCCGGCAACTGACTGGCCCCACCGGTCAAGACAACACGGCGGCCAGCGGCGCTGCCCAGTCCACTATCTTGAAGGCGGGAGCGGACCAGTTCAAAAATTTCTTCAACGCGCGGCTGGATAATTCCAATCAGCAAGGAACGCGGCACATGGTTTGGATGGACATGATCATCCTCACCAATTTGCGGCACGTCGATCATTTCATTTTCATCATTGGTGGAGGCAATGGCGCTGCCATAGAGCGTCTTCAAACGCTCTGCCTGCGCCAGTGATGTGGTGAGACCACGCGCAATATCGCTGGTGACATGCTGCCCGCCAACAGGAATGGAATCGGTATAAATCAGCTTGCCACTGTGAAAAACAGCGATGGATGTTACACCGCCGCCCATATCAACAACCGTGCAACCCAGATCCATTTCATCTTCGACAAGGCTGGCCAGCCCAGCGGCGTATGGCGATACACACAACGCCGCGATATCCAGATGGCTGCGTTCAATACAGGTGGCGATGTTGCGCAGCGCACCTGAATCACCCGTGACCAGATGAATATCCACCTGCATCTGCTGCCCGAACAAACCGCGTGGATCGCGAATGCCGTGATGGCCATCGATGACGTAACCAACAGGAATGGTGTGAACCATATCGCGGTCAGTGCTTAAATTCTGGTCTTGTGCGCGGGCCAAGGCGCGGCGCACATCCTGGTCGGTCACTTCATGACCCAGCACATCGATATCAGCGCTGAAATGGTGTGAATGGGCATGAATGCCCGGCACGTTGATAACGACCTCACGTAAGGGGTAGCCCTTCATCGTTTCGGCGGCCATGTTTTCGGCGGCGTGAACGGTTTGGCGAATGGCGGTTTCGGCCGCTTCCAGATCAACGACTGTTCCGCCGCGAATGCCAGCAGAAGCCTGATGCCCCACACCGACCACGTCGAAATTCCCCTCATCATCCGTCATCCGGGCGATAAAGCAGGAGATTTTCGTTGTGCCAACATCAAGGGCGGCGACAACAGAGCCTTTTGGTTTAAATTTTTGTTTCATATCGGGGAATATTATACGGATAGGGACAGGTCAGAGGGTTATTTGAACACATCGGGCGAAAATATCAAGGATTGAGCGGTGAAAAACCGTAAAGCTGTTCAATCTGATGCGGTTTCAACCGCCGGTATCCCGTATTAAAGCGATGGCGTCTTTCCCGCGCCCCTGCCCCGATCTCAATTTCTGGGTCCAGCGTTGCAACACGCCCGCTGGGCAACACGCCAACATTTTGCGGTTCGGCGTCAAAATCAAACATTTCGGCGTGATAGGTCAGGTTGGTGGCCCATGAAATACCGACAATGGCGGATGTGAAGGCGCGGTACAGATCATTATTATTCTGGCATAAAATCCGTGCCGGTAATTTGGTCAAAGGGACAATTTCCGGCATGACTTCGATTTTAATATCGGCAAAATCACCGATGAAGGATTGATTGCTGAGACGTGGTTGCAAAACCGTGCTGTGAACGGGGCGTATCTGGCGGCAACTATGGTCAACCTCGACCCGGACAACGCAGGTTTCAAGGCTGCGCTGGTCACGCAGGCGAAAGACCAGCGCACGGCCACCAAAATCGAAAAACTGGAAATCGCTGTAATGATGATCGTGGAGAAAATCACTCATCCGCGCCATGATTTTGGGATCAATGGTGGGAATAGCCTGATAGGTCAGATTGCCGTAGCGTTGGCGCAGGGCTTTATCGGGGATATTTTTGAGCGCACCGGAGAGCGTATTAAATTTCGGGCTCAGACAAGGAATATTGACGGCCCATGTGTTTGAACCCAGATCAAGCGTATAGGCCTGATCGGCCTGACGGCGCAACCATTCAATGCGGGAAGCCCAGCTATACATTTCTTTCTTGGTCATGACGGGGGTATTTAGGCATGCGGGGACACAAAGATCAACCACACCAAGTCGTTGAAATATAACAGATTAAATCGCACTGCCGGTTTTAAAGCTGGCCTTATATTCCTGAACCGCGCCCGGGCGTGTCCGGACCACGATGCGGCCCTGTTCGCGAAGGTCCAAAGATTCCATTTCCTTGTCCAGCAGCAAATCTGTTTCATGCGCCTCGGCCAAACGGCGCAGCGCGAGGGAGAGATCATCTTCTGGCAAACGGACCAGCAGATTATTTTTCATCTTTAAATCCCAACGGCGGTCACCGACATACATTGCGGCCTCAACCCGTTCGATCAAAAGCGGTTCGGCCTGTAACAGCGTGAACAATGCATACGCAGCCTTCTGCGCCCCATCACCCACAACCAGTGGCAACTCACGGAAACGGGCCATGTCCTGCGCCACATCAGTAATCACAACACCCTTTGGATCAATCAGGCGCAATTTCCCCTGGTTCTGCCACAGGGCAAAGGGTTGGCGTTCGGTAATGGAAACATAAATCACACCGGGCAGACGGCGCTCGATGCGCACCGTTTCAATCCATGATACCTGTTGCAGGGCATTGCGGGCCGCAGCCGGATCAAAGGCAAAAATTGGATCACCGCGATCCACATCCAAAAGCCCCAAAAGCACCTGTGGATCAGCGTTTTTGCGCCCCTCAACCAAGACATCGCGGACAATAAAGCCGCGATCGGCACTGATTTGATAGAAGGATTGCGTCATGGATTCACCCATGCGTTCCGCCGTGCCGGACAGAGTCAGCCACGCCCCCGCCCATAGAGTCAGGACGAGGATCACGGCAACCAGACCAAAGCGACGAAGCTGTGCGCCTAAGCGGAAAGCTTTTGCTTGTCTGTTGCGCCTTGCGACGATGACGCCCCGCTGTGTGCCGGGGCGTTTTCCGCCATTACGTTTTGATCGTGACATCGGGCAGTTTCCACGAGATGGGAGCAGAGTTCGACGAATGATTTGCCATTGCGGACAACCTGAGAAGGACCGATAGACTCAGCCGTCAGGCCCGGCTGAGTATTAATTTCGAGCAGGAAGATTCCGGTTGTGCCGGGCTTGCTGTCGTCATAACGGAAATCGCACCGCGCCAGACCTTCACAGCCCAGAACATTATAAACACGCGCAGCATAATCCATCGCGCATTTGTAAACATCTTCCGGCACTTCAGCTGGCAGGTGATAGGTGGTGCGGTTATCGCTGTATTTGGCTTCATAATCGAAGAAACGTGTTTGCGCCTTGATCTCAGTGACGGCTTGCGGAACACCGTCCAGAACAGCCACCGTCAACTCACGCCCCGGAATATAGCGTTCAACAAGAACGCAATCGCCATAGGTCCAGCTTTCGGCATCCAGCGGCGCTTGATTATCGTTTTCAAGGATGATGCGAACACCAACGCTCGACCCTTCATTGGTTGGCTTTACAACATAAGGCGGAGCCATAACATGCCCGGCCAGAACTTGCGCCTTGGTGGCAACGATACCTTCGGCACTTGGAACACCAACGGACGCCGCCATGGTTTTGGTCATCGGCTTATCCATGGCCACGGCAGAGGCCAGAATGCCGGAATGGGTATAGGGAATGCCCAGCATTTCCAAAACGCCCTGAATAGTGCCATCTTCCCCGCCGCGACCATACAGGTTGCAAAACGCAACATCAGGTTTCGGCGTCAGGGCCGCAATCAAGGCGGGTAAATCTTTTTTCACGTCAATAACAATGACGTCATAGCCCCCTTCGCGCAAAGCAGCTTCCACTGCGCGCCCCTTCGTCAGGGATACATCCCGTTCTGCGGACCAGCCACCAATCAGGAGAGATACTTTTTTCGCCATGGCAAAAATCCTTTCCGGGGGAATAAAGAGAGGGAGTCATCGGGTGAAACCCGACGCGGTATAAAACTATTGTAATGATTTGCGAGAGTCTTGGAAAGCCTCACCCAGCCTTTTAATTTCCCAGCGCAGCAAAATTCCGCTTTTTTCATACACCCGGCGGCGAATTTCCTCGCCCAGCGATTCCAGATCCAGCGCCGTGGCTGTGCCGGTGTTAATCATGAAGTTGCAATGCAGTTCCGACATCATCGCCCCGCCAATGGTCAGGCCCCGGCCCCCGGCGCGATCGATCAATTGCCACGCCTTTAACCCTTCGGGCTGTCCGGCCGCAGCCAACTCCTCTGGTTTCGGGTTGGCGAAGGTTGATCCCCCGGTGCGCGACTTGATCGGCTGGGTTTCGGCGCGGCGGGTTTTGATTTCGGTGATATGGGATTCAATTTCGGCTCGCACGCCACGCCCACCCCGGAACCGCGCCCCGGTAAAGATATGATCTTCGGGAACCATGCTGTGGCGATAGCCCATGCCCATCGCGGCCACGGGTAAACGGTGTATCTGCCCGGTGCGGTCAATGGTTTCGGCCTCAACCAGTACATCGCGGGTTTCGGTGCCATAGGCCCCGGCATTCATCCGCAACGCCCCGCCGATTGTGCCGGGCACACCGGAGAGAAACTCAAGTCCGGAAATCCCGGCTATGGCAGCCTGCGCCGCGACACTCCCGTCCAGCGCGGCGGCTCCTGCAAAAATCTCGGTGGAGCCTTCTTCAATATCGATATCGGCAAATTCACGGCCCAAACGCACGACAACGCCGCGAATGCCCTGATCGCGGATGATGGTGTTGGATAGAACACCCAAAACGGTGACCGGAATATCCGCAGGACAGCCAGCCATAAACGCGGCCAGATCTTCACGGTCTGCGGGTTTAAAAAGAACGTCGGCGCGGCCCCCGGCACGGAACCAGCCAACATCGCCCAGCGCAGCATCTTCTGTATAACGGCCCCGCACAGGCGGCAAGCGATCGATGATATTATTCGTGCTAGGCAGCGGCGCAGTGGTCATGCGGAAACCTTGGAAACGGTATCCCAACGGGCATCCATCTGACCCGGCAAGGCATAGGCCCATTGGGTGATGTTCCCGGCCCCCAGACAAATCACATAGTCACCCGGTGTGGCAATTTTCACCACCATATCGGCCAGTGAATCTGGTGTGTCCAGAATTTCAACATGGCGGTGGCCGTGGTTTTTGATTCCATCACAGAGCGCCTTTTTATCAAAGCCTTCCATCGCTGGCTCACCCGCCGCATAGACATCGGCGACGATAACCATTTCGGCTTCATTAAAGCAGGTGCAGAATTGATCAAACAAATTCGACAGGCGTGAATAACGGTGAGGCTGGAACACGGCGATGATTTTTCCGCCCGTATCCGCAACAGCAGCGCGACCGGCCTTTAATACAGCCGTGATTTCAACCGGGTGATGGCCGTAATCATCAATGACCGTCACAGCATTGCTGGTTCCGGTACAGGTAAAGCGGCGTTTTACCCCGGTGAATTTTTCAAGACCGCGTTTCATCACAGCAGCAGGCAAGCCCATTTCATGCGCGACCGTCAAAGCCGCCAAAGAGTTCTGCACATTGTGCATCCCCAACATCGGCAAGGTGACCTGACGCATGACCAATTCAACACCACCGTTTAACCACGGGGCAAAAGTGACATCAAATGTCGAAGCGCCGTTTTTAAAGGTGACATTTTCCGCACGCACATCGGCTTGCGGGTTGAAACCATAGGTAATAACGCGGCGATCGGTAACTAAAGCGACCAGATTTTGCACTTCCGGATGATCCAGACATAACGCGGCAAAACCATAGAACGGAATATTCTCAAGAAACTGACGATAGGCTGCGCGGACACCATCGAAGCTGCCATAATGCTCCATATGTTCCGGGTCCATATTGGTGACAATGACGACCGTGGCGGGCAAGCGTGTAAACGTCCCATCGCTCTCATCTGCTTCGACAACCATCCAGTCGCTATCGCCCAGACGTGTATTGGTGCCATAGGCATTGACGATGCCACCATTGATGACGGTGGGGTCAAACTGCCCCTCTTCCAGCATCGTGCCGACCATGGATGTTGTTGTTGTCTTGCCATGTGTGCCGCCAACCGCCACCGCCCATTTCAGGCGCATCAGTTCAGCCAGCATTTCAGCGCGGCGAACGATGGGCAGCGAATGCTCCCGCGCCGCGATCAGTTCGGGATTATCATTTTTCACTGCCGATGAAATCACGATAACAGCGGGCAAATCACCTGCCAGCGTCGTCAGGTTTTCAGGGGCATGACCAATATGGATGACAATGCCCTTGGCGCGCAGACGCTGCACGTTCGGGCTGTCAGACAGGTCGGACCCTTGCACCGTATAGCCGTGGGCATGCAGGACTTCGGCGATACCGCTCATGCCGATGCCGCCTATGCCGATGAAATGAAGAGTGCCGATATCAAGTGGGATTGTACGCATAACCCCACTTTAAACACGAATAATGAGGGAAAGGCCAGCCTTTCAGCCGATTATTCATAATTTATTAACCTTATATTTGCATAATGCACTCATGGCAGAAGCGTATCTTGAAAATAAAAACCGCCGTCTTTTTAATGCGCTTTCCGCGCCAGAACTCTACACGCGCCATTTTTCCGAAAAACAGGACACAATCACACTGCGCCAGGGCATGAGTATGCGTACGGGCACAGACCGCCAGACATGGCAATTCGAAACCCTGTCAGAGGTCGATAACAAGGATACAGGCCTGCGCGCCTCCGTCCTGATCGACCGTTCAACCGGGCATGCCATCGTCCTCTATAAGGGCATGGATATGCCGTTACGGGATGAAGGCAACGGACGATTTGCGTTTTTAAAGGACGCCAAAACCGCCATCCAGTCATGGATTTATGACGGCGAAAACCAACAGACAAAACAGGCTGAACAGCTTTATCTGGATACGGTCGATCACCCGGATGTGAAATCGGTTGAGGTGATCGGCTTTTCACTCGGCACGCTGCACGCCAATTACGTCACCGCGAAGTATGATGCCAAAAGTACCGTTCTGGCCGATCTGGGCCTGTCAAAGGACGGCCTGACCAAGATATTCAATGAACGCGCAAGCAATGATTCCAACTTCAACCTGTCATCCTTAAAAAACAACATGGCCGAAAATATGACTGTTTTGCGTTTAAAGGCTGACCTTGTCCCTGCCCTGTTCGGGGAAGGCCCAAGCCGCGGCAAAATCATTGATCTGGATAAGGGTGACTACCCCGATTTAAAAGGCATGTCGCATTTATCATCCATCTACAACCGCTCCGCCCAGTATCTGGAGGAACAGGTTATCATGAGCGCAGAAATGCAAAGACAGCCATCACCGACGATGGCCGCCCCTGTACCTGCATAATTTTTATGCTTAGCCCTCTTTGGTAATAATCGGCTCTGCCGTTTTTCCGGTGTTTTTATCCCATCCGCTGGCAATCGCCGTGACCAGATTACCAAGGCGGCGCGCTGCATCAGGGCGCCCAATGCTGCGGGCGTGTTCTGCCGCGCGGAACAGGCTTTCAGGATTTTGCAGGAATGTTTCAACGCGCGCTAAAACAGCTTCACTGGTGAAGCCACTTTGCGTCATTACCCATGCACCGCCCACATCGGCCACCGCATCCGCGTTGATCTTTTGTTGCTGGTCTTCATGGTGGGGATAGGGAACGAAAATCGCCGGGCGGCCTGCTGTAGTGACTTCTGCCACGGTGCTAGCACCGGACCGGGCAATAACCAGATGCGCCCGCGCCAATTGTTCGGGAACATCCTTAATGAAGGTGGCCAGTTCGGCCTTGATCCCGGCGCGGTCATAGGCTTCACGCACCGCTTCAATATCACCTTCACGCGCTTGCTGCATAATTTCAAGGCGGGCGCGGTGTTCCGGTGATAACTGCGCCAAAGCCCCCGGAACGATGTCAGAGAATACATGCGCCCCCATTGATCCGCCCATAATCAAAATGCGGATGATGCCGTCATGTTGCACGGTCGGGTAGGGCTTAGAATAAAGCGCTGCAATCTGATCGCGGATCGGGTTGCCGGTGACGGTTGCACGCGGCACGTCGCCTTCTTCCAACCCATGAATATGCGACATGGACAAAGCAATCCGGTCCGCCTTTGGCGCCAGCATCGAATTGGCGCGGCCCAGAATGGCGTTTTGTTCGTGAATAACGGTTGGCAGCTTCATACGCTGCGCCACATAAACGGCTGGGAAGGATGGATAACCGCCAAACCCAACGACAACCGCTGGATTCAAACGCTTAATCAAGCGGTACGCCTGCACCATCCCCATGGCCAGACCGGCAACGCCCGCCACCTTACCAAACAGACCGGACCGCAATGTCGCGGCCTGAATAACGGTAATCGGCAGATCACCAAAATCGCTCGTGAATTTGCGACCGCGAACATCAGTGACCAGTTCAACGCGGTATCCACGCGATAACAAATCCTTGGCCAGCGCCGCCGCAGGAAACATATGGCCCCCGGTTCCACCGGCGCTCAGCAAGATCAGTTTATTTTCATTCGCGTTCATATGTTTGGTCCTGTTGGATAAATATATTTTCGTTTTTGAAGACTTACAGTTTTCCGGCCATCACCGGGCGCGATGACAGACTGCCGCGTGACACGGAAGTTTTAGGTTGCCTGCGTGTTAGCGCCAGAACCATCCCCATCGTGACCGATATAGCCAGCAAAGACGACCCCCCGTAACTGATAAAGGGCAAGGTCATGCCCTTGGTTGGAATCATATGCAGATTAGATCCAATATGAACCAAGGCCTGAATCCCGAACATCACCAACAAACCACCTGTGGCCAGAATCACAAAAACATTGTCACTATCCATCACCCGGTTAAACCCACGCAGGATAATAAAAGCCAAAACGGCCAGCAGGATGGCCAGAAAAACGAACCCCAGCTCCTCCCCCGCGACAGCAAAGATAAAATCGGAATGCGCGTCAGGAATGGACAGCTTCACCGTCCCCTGCCCCGGCCCGGTCCCAAACAACCCGCCGTGGCGGAAAGCGTCCAAGGCCCGGTCCACCTGAAACGTATCGCCGCTGGCCGGGTCTAAAAAGCGGTCAATCCGGCTGCGCATATGCGGCAGGATAAAATACCCTAAAACAAAACACACCGCCCCGACCACGCCCGCAGCGACAACGATCCAGATCGACAGGCCCGCCAAAAAAATCTCCGTACACAGGATGCAGAACGTTACAATCGTCATACCGACATCAGGCTGCATCAAAAGAAGCGTAATCACCAGAAAGAAAACCCCGCCCGCGATCAGATAACCGGGGAAAACGGGATTATCTTTTTGTTTTGAAATGAGCCACGCGGCGACAACAGCAAAGGCTGGCTTTACAAACTCACTGGGCTGCAAGGACAGGCCCGGCAATTGCAACCAACGCTGCGCGCCTTTAATCTCCATCCCCGTGGCCAGAACCACCACCATCATGACAATGCCAACCCCCAATAGAATGGTGGCCAGACGCCAGAGGTTTTTAAGATCGAGCAAGGAAATCCCGATCATCAGGATCAGGGCCGGAACCATGATAATCAAATGCCGGATGATAAAATGATATTGGTCCAGACCAATGCGGGTTGCCACAGGCGGGCTGGCCGCCGCAACCAGAATAATACCAAAGCCCATCATGGCCAGTAAGGCCGCCAGCAAAGGCCTATCAATCGTCCACCACCAGCGGCCCCAGATTGTTTTATCGGTGCGCGAGAACATATGACCGCTCATTCCGCTGCCACTCCCTCCTCTAAAGCATTAACCAGATCAGTGAAGACCCGACCGCGATGCTCAAAGGATTTAAATTGATCGAATGATGCACAGGCCGGGGATAAAAGAACCACACCGTCCCCACCGGGAAGTCCCCGGTTCGCCTGGGCCTGAAGCTGAGCATCGGCCACGGCACGGTCCAGTGTTTCGCTGCGCGTATGAGCAACGCCATGATTTTTGAACCAAAGGCAAAAATCATCGGCGGCTTCACCAATGACAAAGGCATGCGCGATGCGGTCCATCAAAGGCTCAAGCCCATCAAGCCCGCCCTCCTTCGCCCGACCACCGACAATCCAATAGATATTTTTATGACAGGCCAGTGCTTTTCCTGCCGCATCGGCATTGGTGGCCTTGCTGTCATCGATATAGCCAACACCATTGATATGACGGACGATAAACATGCGGTGCGGCAGACCGGGATAAGACTCGATCGCCTTCACAATGACTTGTGGGGCCAAGCCCATCAAGCGCGCCACAGCATACGCCGCCGCGATATTTTGGTGATTGTGAACCCCGTTCAGGGTTTTGATGGCACGCACGTCACCAATTTCCGCCGCCGGGCCATGCATGGCATCAAATAGCTTTCCATTTTGAACATAAATGCCATGGGTCAGAATTTTTCCTGATGAGATTGGATGAACGCGGTGCGTATTTGCCGCTTCAACACGTTCCATCATTTGCAATGAAGGCGCATCATCAACGCCAATCACGGCCTCACCCGCACCATTAAAAATACGCATCTTCGCTTCGATATACCCGACCAGATCACCGTGGCGGTCAATATGATCAGGGGTTAAATTCATATGGACAGCGATATCGGGAGCAAATGTCGTGCATAAATCCAGTTGATAGGATGATAGCTCCAGAACAATCACACCAGATTCTTTGCGCGGCAGATCAATATCCAAAACGGCGCGACCAATATTGCCGCAAATCACCGCCTCAACCCCGCAGCGATTTAAAATATGCCCGACCAGCGCCGTGGTCGTGGACTTACCGTTGGTCCCGGTAATGCCAATGGTTTTAATGCCATGACCACAGCGATGAAGGATTTCAACATCACCAATCACTTCAAGGCCGCATTCCCGCGCACGGGCAACAGCCGGATGCGGTTCAGGAAAATGAAGCGGAATGCCCGGCGCCAGCACCAGATGCGCAAAGCCCGATAAATCCGCCACCGATAAATTTTCAATCTGCGCACCCAAAACCGCAGCTGCATCACGGTGCGGTTCATGGTCATCCCACGCGCTCACCACAATTCCAGCCGCCCGCAATGCCCGTACACTCGCCATGCCTGAAAGCCCGAGGCCAAGAACGGCCACGGGCTTGTTATTCAGGCTTGCTTTGTAACGGGTCAGATCAATCATATTACCGCAGCTTCAGTGTGGATAAGCCAATCAGGGCCAAAATCATGGCAATGATCCAAAAACGTATAACAACAGTGGGTTCAGACCAGCCCTTTTTTTCAAAATGGTGGTGCAACGGTGCCATGCGGAAAACGCGCTTGCCCGTCAATTTAAATGACGCGACCTGCACAATCACCGAAACCGTTTCCAAAACGAACAGACCCCCGATAATCGCCAGGACCAGTTCATGTTTGGTCATGACCGCAATGGCACCCAGCAAACCACCCATCGCCAACGACCCGGTATCCCCCATAAAGACCATCGCCGGGGGTGTATTGAACCATAAGAACCCCATCGAGGCCCCGACCACGGCACCACATAAAATGGCCAACTCACCCGTCCCCGGAACAAATGGGATCTGCAGATAATTTGCAAAAACCGCGTTCCCAACCAGATAGCTAATCAAACCAAAGCAGGCCGCAACAATCGCCACAGGCACAATCGCCAACCCGTCCAGACCATCGGTCAAATTCACCGCATTCGATGCACCAATCATGACCACAACCGCCCAAGGGATAAAGAACCAGGACAGATTAACAAAGAAGCTTTTGAAGAACGGAATAGCCACATGGGTTGCCATGGCATCAGGCAGGCCATGTGTGATTCCCAATGTCGCAACAACACCGATCAGCAACTGGATCAGGATTTTCATTTTTCCTGACAGGCCCTTGGTGTTTTTCTTGGTCAGCTTCAGATAGTCATCCATAAATCCGATAAAACCAAACCCAACCATCACCAACAAAGCGTACCAGATGAACGGGTTTTTCAAATCCGACCATAATAATGTGCTGACCGCCACGGAAATCAAAATCATCAGGCCACCCATGGTGGGGGTACCGGCCTTTTTGAAATGTGTTTCCGGGCCGTCGGTCCGGATCGGTTGCCCTTCGGCCTGTTTTTTCTTGAGCCAGCGGATCATGCCCGGCGCAATCAGGAAACAAATCACCAGCGATGTCAAAATCGCGCAGCCAGTGCGGAAGGTTAGGTAGCGAAACAGGTTGAAGAAGATGAAATCTTCGGAAAAAGGCGCAATCAGATTATAAAGCATTTTTTACTTCCGGGGATTTGGGGTTCCGACCAGGCAATTGACGCATTGCTTCAACGACGACATCCATATGGCTGCCATGTGATCCTTTGACCATGACGACATCACCGGGGACCAGTACATCAGGCACAATCTGTGCCAGTTCCTTGCTGGTGTCGCGATGCTCCCCGCGCAGTTCCTGCGGCAGGGTGTCATGTAAATTCTTCATCAATGTTCCGCAAGTGTAAACCAGATGAACATCGGCGGCCTTAAGCGGCAAAGCCAGATCAGCATGCGATGACGGGCCGTTTTGTCCCAGTTCCAACATATCACCAAGGAAGGCAATGCGCCGCCCCCCGCGCCCCGGATCAATCATCGCCAGAACCTTGAATGCCGCACGCATCGCCACAGGGGATGCGTTATAGCTTTCATCAATCAAGGTGACGGGATTGTCCTGCTCACCTATATCAATCACTTCACGTTTACCGCGCCCGGCGATAGGTTCGATTTTTTCCAAGGCTTCAATAGCCTTTTCCAGCGAACCGCCCGTGGCCTTCACCGCCAGCAAGACAGACAAAGCATTCATGGCAATATGACGTCCTGGAATCATCAAGGTAAAGGCAATTTCTTCTGTCCCGATCTGGGCCCGGATACGTGACCCGTTGGATGCCACCAGACATTCCAGCAAATGCGCATCGGCATCAATGGCATCACCGAAAGAAAGCGTTTTAACGCCGCAAGCCTTCGCCGCTGCCAAAAGACGTGCGTAATGCGGGTTATCGTGGTTCAAAATGGCAACGCCACCGGGCACCAGCCCTTTGAAAATTTCAGCCTTGGCATCGGCAATTTCTTCAACGGATGCAAAATTTTCAATATGAACAGGTTCAACCGTTGTAATGATCGCCACATGCGGACGCACCATTTTAGAAAGCGGCTCAATCTCACCGCTATGGTTCATACCAATTTCAAAAATCCCGTAATCGGTCCCCGCATGCATGGAAGACAGCGAGAACGGCACACCCCAGTGATTGTTAAAGCTGGCCTTGCTGGCATGAACTTGCCCCAAAGGTGAAAATGCTGCCGCCAGCATTTCCTTGGTCCCTGTCTTACCAACCGACCCCGTAACCGCAATAATATGCCCGCCGCACCGCGCACGCGCCGCCATGCCAAGGGTTTGAATGCCTGTAAAGGTATCACTGACCAATAAAATGGGCGCATCCGCCGGAAGACCTTCTGGAACATGATCAACCATAACCGCCGCAGCCCCGTCGGCCAGTGCCTGCATCACATAAGCGTGACCATCCAGATGATCGCCGCGCAGCGCCACAAACAAATCACCCGGTTTCAGGGTGCGGGTATCAATCGACATGCCAGTAGCAGCCCAATTGCCCTTCGCTATACCACCCGTTGCCGTTGCGGCATCTGCAGCGGTCCAGATTGTATTCGATGTTGCGCCATTATTTACCAGTGACATCAGTTCTTTTTCCCTATCAGTCTTTCAATCGCTTGTTTTGCTTCTTCAACGTCATCGAACGGATCGGTTCGATCGGCGAAAATTTGTCCCTGTTCATGCCCCTTACCGGCCAGAACCAGAACATCGCCCGTCTTTAATTCTTCAATCGCCCATTGAATAGCCTTGCGGCGATCATCAATGATTTTCGCATCATCACCCGCCCCAGCGGCAATCGCCGCACGGATGGTGGCGGGGTTTTCGCTGCGCGGATTATCGTCTGTAATAATGGCCAGGTCGGCTAGATTGGCGGCAATGCCGCCCATCATCGAGCGTTTACCCGGATCACGGTCGCCGCCACACCCGAACAGGCACAGCAAGCGGCCTTGTGTATGCGGGCGCAGCGCGTGAAGGATGTTTTCCAGCGCATCAGGCGTATGAGCATAATCAACATAAACCGCCGCCCCCGATGGATGCCCCGAAACCCGTTGCAAACGCCCCGGCGCACCTTGCAGATTTGAAAGTGCCGCGCCGACATCAATATTCGGCTCCACAGCCAAAGCAAGACCAAGGGCACATAACGCATTCATTGCCTGAAACGATCCCACCAGTGGCAAGACAACCTCATGCCGCTTGCCAAAAACGTCCAAGCTCAGGGCTTGTCCTTCCGGCAAGGCGGTGCGCTTGATAATTTTTATATCTGGCCCATGTGCGCCGTAGCCCCAGACGCGGATATTGCGGTCATTGCATAATTTCTGAAGCACGAAGAACTCTCCCACATCAGAATTCAAAACAGCAACCCCGTCATCTTGCAAAAGATCACTGAACAGCCGCGCTTTAGCCGCCAGATACCCTTCCATCGTCACATGGTAATCCAGATGGTCGCGGGTCAAATTCGTAAACCCGGCAGCAGCAATCTTGACCCCATCTAAACGGTGCTGCTGAAGCCCGTGCGATGAAGCCTCCATCGCCAGATGGGTAATGCCAGTCTCTGAAAGATCCGCCAGTTTCGTGTGAAGCGATACCGGGTCCGGTGTGGTCATTGAACCCGCTTGCGTTCCGGTTGCCCCACGAACCCCGAGCGTCCCTAAACTGGCCGCCTGCACCCCATGCGTCCGCCACATTTGTTGCGCGAAGTGAACGGTTGAGGTTTTGCCGTTGGTGCCGGTGACAGCAACAATATGGGCCGGTTGATGATGATAAAACGCCGCCGCCATCAGGCTTAAATCACGGCGCGGATTATCCGACCGGATGACGGCAACATTCGATAAGCCATCCGGCAAGGCATCATCATTGGACACCAGCACCGCAACGGCACCATTTTCAACGGCATCTTTTAAATAATGCGCCCCCGCATCGCGCACCCCGGACAGGGCCGCGAATAAGAATCCGGGCTGGACCTGACGGCTATCCTGCGTCAGGCCAGTAATCACCGGATCGGGCATTCCTGCCCCGATTTTATTCAACGCCGACAGATACAAGCTGTTTCCCCGTTTTATCTTTTACATAGGGGCGCATTTGCGCCGCCATATCTTTTTCAGGATCAATATCCTGTGGCACCAGACCCAACACCGGGACCATCGCCGTAATAATTTTTCCAACAGCAGGCGCAGCAACCCAACCGGCCGTGGCATAGCCATAGCTGGCCTTGGTACCCTTTGGTTCATCCACCATCACCATGACGACGTATTGCGGTTTATTCATCGGGAACACGCCTATGAAGGATGACAAAAGCCGTTTACGGTCATAACCACCGTGACCGCCGGGTTTTTCAGCGGTTCCGGTTTTTCCGCCCACTTGAAATCCGGCGATATCGGCGCTTTTGGCGGTCCCGTCACTGACGACCAGACGTAAAATCTGACGCATGCGGTGGGACGTTTTTTCAGAAACAACACGCACCGCGTTCCGTTTTGTATTTTTAGTTTTACCAGAATCGTTCACCGTTCCATCCATCACAAGCGTTGGATGGACGAGCATCCCGCCATTGATGACGCTGGCAACAGCAGAAACCGTCTGCAACGGTGTCACGGCAATCCCGTGACCATAAGACGCCGTCAAGGTTGTGATTTCCCGCCATGGGTTGGGGATCAAGGGGCGGCTTCGTTCTTGCAATTCCACCTGAACGGTATCCATCAGCCCTACATCCTTCAGGAAGTTTTTGAAGGATTGCGTTCCAATCATCTCCGCCATTTTGGCAGCCCCGATATTGGATGAATACATCATGACTTCAGGAATCGTCAGAACGCGATTTTGGCCATGATAATCCGTGATCGAAAAACGTCCGATTTTAATCGGCTCACGCGCATCAAAAGTCTGGCCCATGCCAACATTCTTGATTTCAAGCAAAGCCGCGGTGCTGAAAATTTTGAATGTCGATCCCATTTCATAAACGCCAAGTGTCAGGCGGTTAAAAAGGGAATCGCTATTTTTTTGCGTTACATTATGCGGATCAAAATCGGGTGCGGATACGGCAGCCAGAATTTCACCTGTATTTACATCCATAATGACGGCTGCGCCGCCAATGCCGCTGAATTCGCGAATGGCTGCCTTTAATTCACGGCGCGCAATATGTTGCAAGCGCACATCCAGCGTCAATTGCAATGGACGGTTGCCCATGGCCAAAAGATCATCAAAACTACGCTCAACCCCGCCAAGGCCGTGGCCATCAATATCGGTAAAACCAACCATATGGGCGGTTAAGGGCCCTTGCGGATAAATGCGGTGAGCCTCGTCCTGAAAGTTCAAGCCGGGATGGCCCAGATTCAAAATGGCATATTGATCCTGCGGCGCCAGATTACGGCGCAGCCAGATAAAGCGCGTCTTGCGTTGCAGTTTTTGTAAAACATCGCCGTATTTCAAATCGGGTAGAACACGCACCAGATCCTTGGCAACTTGATCTGGATCGGTAATCAAGGCGGGGTCGGCATAAAGGGATGCGGTCTTCAAGGACCGGGCCAGCAACACACCGTTGCGATCAACCACATCACCGCGCAGTTTTGCAACCGCAATGACAGGTTCATTCGTAACACCTTGATCCGGGCTGGTCATCCGCGCCAGACGGGGCAATTCACCTTGAATCAGCGTTAAATCCATCACCCGCGCCGCAACCAGAATATAGGCCAGCGCAAAAACAATGCCGACAAAAACCAAACGCCCACGCGCCACATCAAGGGTGGAGCGACGCGACCCGATCAAGGTTGTAGAAGGGCGACGGAAAAGCGGCGGTAAACTCATTGCCCATCCCCGCCCGATGATGGTTCCTGCGACACCAGATCATTCAGCAAGGTATTGAATTGCTGGCGCATATCATTGGACGGCGCATTGTTGTTGACCGGGGACGGCATCGGCAAATCAGTTTGCAGGGATTCAACCTTAACGTCCGCTTGCGGTGGCGGCGGTACAACCGCTACAGCCGGGCGAATTTGAAATTCCGGCTTACGTTTGGGCAAGGCCGGAGCCCCTGTTTCAGGCAAATCGCTGCTATCATTCACCAAGGATGCTGGTGATTGCGCCTTCATTTTCAAATGTTGCTGCGCCAGATCTTCCAAACGGTCCGGGCGGTTCAAATAATCCCATTCCGTTTCCAAAACGCGCATGGAATCTTGTTCCTTTGAGAGGGCCGTTTGAATATTGCGCAAGTGCCCTTCGGCGTCCTGCACATTCTGGCTGGTCTGGAACAGGAAAAATCCGGCCACCGCCGCCGCCGATAAAGACAAAATGGTCGAAAGACGAAGTTTCATGAACGCCCCTTCCGTTTGGTCACATCCGGCACAGGCCATGCCGGGGCCGCTGTGCGAATGGCACAGCGCAACCGGGCGGAGCGCGAGCGCGGATTGATAGAAACCTCATCATCCTGTGCTTCGACAGGCTTGCGGTTTTGTAAGATAAAGGTCGGCGCATTTTCTGCCACGGCCATGACCGGCAAGTGACGTGAGGGTGATGGAACATCACCGCTGCGCTCCTTCATGAAATTTTTGACGATGCGGTCTTCCAGTGAATGGAAGGTGACAACCACCAAACGGCCCCCTTCGGCCAGAATATGTTCCGACGCCGCGAGCGCACGTTCTAACTCCCCCAATTCATCATTCACAGCAATACGCAAGGCCTGGAATGTGCGCGTGGCCGGATCAATATCATCCTTGCTCTTACGCGGTACGGTGGCACGGATGATGGAGGCCAGCTGGCCTGTTGAAATAATGGGGGTTTGTCCACGCGCATCAACAATGGCGCGCGCAATACGGCGTGACTGCCGTTCATCGCCATAGGTATAGATCAAATTGGCGAGATCTGTTTCTTCCATGTTGTTGACGATGTCAGCAGCAGATTCCCCGCTGCCCTGATCCATCCGCATATCAAGGGGACCATCAAAGCGGAATGAAAATCCGCGCTCTGCCTGATCGATCTGCATCGATGACACGCCGATATCAAGAACGAAACCATCAACGGGTTTGCTGACACACTCGCGGACATTCCCGAAGGTATTGTGAACAAGGATCAAACGGTCACCAAAGGCGGGTGCCCAATCTTTCGCGCGACCATGTGCCGTTTCATCGCGGTCAATCGCCACGACACGGCAATCCACCGCGCCGAGAATGGCGCGTGTGTAACCCCCGGCACCTAACGTGCCGTCAATATAAGTTTCACCCGCAACCGGCCCCAACGCCGCGAGAACTTCGCGCAGCATGACCGGAATATGCGGGGAATCCACAAAGGGTGCCCATGTCGAGTCCATAAGGAGGATGAACCTTGATTTGTAACGATTTGGTTTTTAAGAAAGATATTTGGCAGGACCACGGCCAGGGCAAGACCCCTTAGTGGCTGATTTCAGGATATTATAAGACGAATCACCGGGTCAACGTGACAACGCGCTCCATCCCCAGTCATTGCACAGTCTATACATGCGATTACTTATCCACACCCAGAGCCTCGAAAAGTATCGGTAAGTATTCGCATTTACGAATATTGTTGAATTTCAACATGTATTATCCCACGACTTATACAGAATTGGTCGCAACTTACCCACAAAACAATCCACAGCTTCTTTTGCGGGGCGAGCCAAAACTCATCAAATTTTAACTACAGATTCAACATGTTACAGACGCTCCGCTAACACCGTTATGAAAAAGATGTGGACAGATCGTATTTCGTTATGGTAATAAATACCCCGTTCCAGTGTGTGTGGAACATCTGAAAAAAAACGTGTGTGTTTAAAAACTGTGGGGAGAATACCAATGTTAGCAAGCCTGCTCCTTCTGGTGCTGGCGATTAACGGTGGGCTGTATGCGGGGACGATTCTGCATTCAACCAGCGAAATCACCAAATTCGACCAAATCATCGACCTGTATCAAAGATTTTGGGGTTAAGGGCTTTATCGCCCCAACACCACAATCATGTTTGGAACGGATTGATAATCTGGACGAACGCGAAATGAAGAAAAAGCCGCCCGATATGTTTCGGGCGGCTTTCTCATATAAAAGTGTCAGAGTGCCTGTAAGCCGGGTTCTGTCCACAGGGCGCAAGCCCCGTTGGATGACCATTCATCTGGGATGTCTGTTACCAGACACCTCAAGCAACCAACCCGAACCACAAGCCGGAAACAGGCTTATGCGCGGTCCCTATTTGGTCTTGCTTCCGGTGGGGTTTGCCATGCCGTCCCTGTTACCAGGTCCGCGGTGCGCTCTTACCGCACCGTTTCGCCCTTACCTGTGTTCCTAAAAGAAACCATCGGCGGTTTGTTTTCTGTTGCACTTTCCGTCGCATCGCTGCGCCCGGGCGTTACCCGGCACCGTGTTTCCGTGAAGCCCGGACTTTCCTCCCCCATTAACAGATAAACTGCGCGGTGGGGGCGGCCATCCGGCATTCTGCACAGCGGCACCATGGCGGATGATGACCTTAAATTCAAGCTTTAAAGCTGTTTTTGTGGTTCAAAAGCCAATGCAGCCGCGCCGCCGTTTCACGGTCGGGGGTGGAAAGCAAGGCAGGCGTTGCAAAGAGTTCCGTATGGTAATGCTGCTGAAACGTGCGGACGATTTCCGACAGGGCCATTTTCGGGTCATAGCCGTAAGCGGTGAAGGCCTGACGCAGCGCGTCCTTCTTCGCCAGCAATTGATCGCCGCCATCATAATCCACCTGTGCGGGTTTCGGCCACAGGCCAATGCCCTGCCCGGCCAGCCATGCCCAATCCATCAGCTCACCCGGATCAGGTTTACGGACCGGGGCAACATCGGAATGCCCAAGGACACGGTGCGGTGGAATATTATGACGCGTGGTAATTTCTTTGGTCAGGGCCGCCAGCGCATCCATCTGCAATTGCGGGAAGGCGTGATAACCCCGGTCATGACCGGGATTGACCAGTTCAATACCAATCGAATGGGAATTGATATCATCGGCCCCATCCCAGAAAGATTTTCCGGCATGCCAAGCGCGTTTATCTTCATCGACAAACTGCGTGATCGTGCCGTCCTTATCAATCATGTAATGCGGGCTGATCGGGCCGGACGCCGCATGATGGCGCACATTCATATAGTAATCTTCAGCTTCTTGCGCGGATAAAGTTCCGGTGTAATGCAAAATCAAAATGGTTGGCGCAACGCCACCAGCGCGGTCATTGAAATTGGTTGAAATCAATTTACGCAACTGAACCATTTTTTTCAGCGTCCCCGTTCCTTAGCGTGCTGCGTGCCAGTCTTGCAAAAACTGAACAACGACATGCGACAATTTTTCACCGGCCACGGCGGCCCATTCAATTGTCTGGTCGTGGCTCAGCTCATCTGTGCCCATTCCAGCAGCCATATTGGTGATGGCAGAACAACCAACAACCTTCAGTCCGCAATGACGGGCCATGATGCATTCAGCCACGGTGGACATACCAACACTGTCTGCGCCCAGAATTTTTGCCATGCGCACTTCAGCGTGTGTTTCAAATGTCGGGCCCATGAAACCGGCATAAACGCCTTCAATCATCGGAATATTCAGCTTTTTCGCCGCACCTGTCAAAAGCGCGCGCAGATCAGCATCCCACGCATTATCCATCGGCGGGAAACGCGGACCCCAGTCTTCATCATTAGGACCAACCAACGGATTCAAACCCGTGAGATTGATTTGATCAGCAATCGCAATCAAACCACCGGCCGGAGCCTCCGTGCGCAGCGATCCCGCCGCGTTGCTGAGGAACAGCGTATCGATTCCCAAAGTTTTTAAGGTGCGGATCATCACCTTAATCGGGGCTGGGCCAACGCCTTCATACAAATGAACGCGGCCTTTCAAAAACACAACAGGAACACCTTCGATGGTACCCGCAACCAATTTCCCTTCATGCCCCTGAACGGAAGGACGCGGGAAACCCGGCAGCAACGAATAAGGAATTTCAACCGCACCATGCACACGGTCGGCAAGGCCACCAAGGCCAGAACCCAGCACCACGGCAATTTTGGGATTGAGATTGTGAATCAGACCGCGAATAACGTCGGCACTTTTACGGATATCACGGTTTAGATCGGGTTTTTTACAGCAAAACATTGTTTAGGCAGGCTCCTGTTCTTTGACGCTTAAGAGTAACACCAACCCAGCCAGCCAGAAAAGGAGGATTGTCGCCATCCCTGCCCTTTGACTGCTGAATTCTAAGACCGCCCAGGCGAAGACGGCTGGGCCAAAAAACGATGCCACCCGTCCGGTCAGGGCATAAATACCAAATGTCTGGCCGACCTGTTCCGGCGGAGACAGCCGCGCCGCCATTGTCCGGCTGGCGGATTGGACGGGTCCGATAAATAAGCCCATCCCCATGGCCAGCGCCATGAATAATGTTTTGTCCTGCACCAATAAAATAGCGATGCCCGAAAACAACAAACCAACCAGCGATAACACAACTGTTTGTTTCGACCCGCGCAGATCGTCCATATACGCAAACCCAGCCGCGCCAATACCAGAAAAAATATTCAGGCCAATGGCAAAAATCAGAATTTCCTGAAAGCTCATGCCGAAGGTTCCGGCGGCATAAAGACCACCCATCGCGAACAGGGTATTCAGGCCGTCACGGTAAATGGCACTGGCCAATAAAAACCGCATCATGTTGCCCTGTCGGCGCAGATGCGTGAACGTGTCCTTTAACTGGACCAGGCCCTGCCCCATGGCACGCCCCAGGGACATGGTGGAACGCGGCACATCACGGGTGAACAGCATCATCGGAATGGTGAAAATTACAATCCAGATCGCCACAAGCGGCCCGACAGCGCGAATGTTTTCTGAATTCGCCTGCGGCAACCCCAGCAATGGCGGGCGATCGCCCATGCCGACCAAAAATATCAATGATAGGACAAGACAGACAAGCCCGCCTGCATACCCCATGCCCCACGCCCAACCGGAAATCCGCCCCAGCATTTCAGGGCGCGATAAATTCGGCAACATCGCATTGTTAAACACCAGCGCAATTTCAAACGCCGTATTGGCCAGAACAATCAGCACCATGACGAGAATCATATTCGACACGCCGCCGCCGGGGCTATCATGCGGCACACCGAAATAAAGCAAGGCGGTCGGCACCGCACAAAGCAGGGTAAACAGCAAAACCCACGGCTTGCGTGCGCCGTAATGGTCGGCCACCGCGCCCAAAAACGGGCTGATCACCGCGATGATCAAACCCGATGCGGCAATTGCCATACCCCATTGCGCGGTCCCCAGCGTTTCATCACCGACAATGCCGCGCCCAAAATAAACGCTGAAAATGAACGTGATAATGACAGTCGCAAAGGCAGAATTGCCCCAGTCATAAAGACACCAGGAAAAAACAGAAGCCCGATCCGATTTTTGATGCGTGATTTCGGTCATGGAATGAACCTGTTGCCTCTTTACTTTTAACCGTCTGAAGATAAGTGAGTTGTAAAGGATATGTCTCATCATGAAAAGAAGCCGATTTTTACTGCTTTTGGCCCCCCTGCCATTCTTTCTGGCCTTTTTTGCGGTTTTGGCGATTTTAAGTGGCCCTTTCAGCGTCATGGGCCGGGCCGGTGATACGACCAGTATCCCCCAAAATCCCGATCTGGCTGCTGCGATGCCAGAGAACTTGCCAAAGGCCAGCTTTGCCGGCGGATGCTTCTGGTGTCTGGAAAGTGAGTTCCGTGACCGCCTTGGTGTCGTTTACACCCGGGTCGGCTATGCGGGCGGCACGACAGAAAATCCCACCTATGACAGCGTCAGTAAGGGTAAAACCGGCCACGCCGAGGTAATTGAAATCTATTATGACCCGGCAAAGACCGATTATGCGGCCCTGGTCGATCATTTCCTGCGCAACGCACATGACCCCACCACATTGAATAAACAATGGGTCGATGAGGGGACGCAGTACCGCTCGATCATTTTTTACCATGATCCGGAACAGCAAAATATCGCCCAAAGCATCATTGAAAAAATTGACGCTGAAAAAATCTATAAGGCGCGCATTGTCACCGAATTGATTCCGGCCGAGAAATTCTGGCTAGCGGAAGGCTATCACCAGCAATATTACGAAACTTATGAGAAAGAAAAAGGATCACCGCATTTAAGGGTGATCCTGAAATCTGAACTGAAGAAGAAAAAAGAACAGGAACGCCAGCGCGGCAACTAATCCTGTCTTAACAGCGGATAATCGGTGTAGCCCTCAACGCCGCCTGCATAAAGCCCATTGGCTTTGGTCTTGTTCATGTCCACATTTTTCCTGATCCGGTCAACCAGATCGGGGTTCGCGATGAACAGCATGCCAAAGGCAACCGCATCAGCCTTATCCTGACTGAGCGCATCTTGAGCACTGGCTCCGTCATAACCGCCATTCACTATAAAATTCCCCTGATAGGCATCACGCATCGCAGTCCCCACCCAGATTTCCGGCTTTTCAGTTTTATTGGGGAGTGTTTCGCGCACATGGACATAGGCCAGATCATAGGCATTCAAAGCCTGCATTAACGCCGTATATGTTGCCACCGGGTCAGCATCACCCATGCCGTTATAACTGATATTGGGGGACAGGCGAATGCCGGTACGGCCAAAACCAATGGCGTTGCCAACGGCTTCCACCACCTCAATCACCAGACGCAGGCGGTTTTCGATGCTGCCGCCATATTGATCATTTCGCTGGTTTGAATGGCTACGAATAAACTGGTCGAGCAGATAACCATTCGCCGCGTGAATTTCAACACCATCAAACCCGGCGGCGATGGCACGTTGTGCCGCGCGGACATAATCTTGCACAATGCCGGGAAGCTCCGCTGTTTCGAGTGCACGCGGCGTAACATAGGGCTTTTTTCCTTCCGGTGTATTGGCACTCCCCGTGGCCGCGATGGCTGATGGGGCGACAGGCAATTGGCCCTCTTGGAAATCAGGGTGGCTGACCCGGCCCATGTGCCACAGCTGTAAAACGATTTTCCCGCCGCGCTCATGCACGGCGCGGGTGATTTTTTTCCAGCCCTCTTGCTGTTCATCATTATACATCGCTGGTGCGCCGGACCAGCCATAGCCTTGCGGGGAAATGGCGGTGGCTTCGCTGATAATCAAACCGGCACCGGCACGCTGCGCGTAATATTCGGCCATCAGATCATTCGGAATGCGGCTGGCCCCGGCGCGGCTGCGCGTCAAAGGAGCCATGATGATGCGGTTGGCGACAGCAATATCACCAAGAACGATGGGATCAAAAAGACTCGGCATAATTCACTCTCTACAAATACTCAAGGTTAAGGATGACTGATATTGTTTGCGCCCCTGTTCCAAACAAGGGGGAGAAGAAAAGATTAAGGGGGCTCATGCCCCCTTAAAAACCCGGTTTAATTGAATGAATAGGCTTAATTCAAAATCATGCCCAAACCGATATGGGTCACGGCAAACAGATAATAGCCAGCCAGTTGATAGGCACTGTCAATCGCCACGGCATTAAACGGATAGCCTGTATAAAATGCACCCATCACGGTTGGCGGCATGGCAAACGCAACCCACAACAAACAGGACAAACACACCAGCGCCGGTGAAGATTCCAGGCCCATAATGATAACCAGGAACGTGTAAAAACACGATGCCAGCATCCACAGCATGAACGTCAGAATTGACGGGAATGGTTTTGGTTTACAATCATCGGGGTTTTTACCGCGAGCCTCAACCCAGCGGCGCCCCATCACCTTTGGGTGATACCACAGCCAACCCAGCAGGAAAGCAAGAACGCCGGAGATGATCGTTTCTGCAAACGGAAAGTTAATTAACTCAATCATGCGTTCATTTCCTCATTTAAAAGTTTAAGTTTGCCTATCCCTTACGGGCAGCCATCATTTTTTTAATTTCACCAATGGCACGCGCCGGGTTCAAACCCTTTGGGCAGGCATGGGTGCAGTTCATAATTGTGTGGCAACGATAAAGACGGAATGGATCTTCCAGTTGGTCAAGACGCTCGCCTGTCCCTTCATCGCGTGAATCGTTGAGCCAACGCCATGCGTTCAACAACACAGCCGGGCCAAAGAATTTTTCCGGGTTCCACCAATAGCTTGGGCAAGATGTCGAGCAGCAGAAGCACAAAATACAAGCCGCCGGGCCCTTCCCATCAGCACCGTTCAGCTTTTCAGCATCTTCGGGACTTTGCAGTCTTTCGCGAGTTGGCGCCGGTGTATCGGCCTTCAACCAAGGTTCAATGGTTTGGTATTGCGCGATCAAATGTGTCTGGTCAGGCACCAGATCCTTCACCACCGGCAAATGCGGCAGCGGTGTAATTTTAACATCGCCGGAACATTCATCAATCGGCTTCAAACATGCCAGCGTGTTTTGACCATCAATGTTCATGGCGCAGGAACCGCAAATCCCTTCGCGGCAAGAGCGACGGAAGGTGAGCGAGGAATCAACATCGTTTTTAATATGGATCAACGCATCCAGAACCATCGGGCCGAATTTGGAGCGATCTACGGTGAATTCGTCCATACGCGGATTTTCATCCGTATCCGGGTTCCAGCGATAGATTTTGAAAGTTTGCTTGCGCTTGGCATCCTTCGCCGCAGCTTCGACCTTGCGTCCGGGTTTTACTTTTGAATTTTGCGGCAGGGTGAACTGGGCCATGACAAATACCATTTATATGCAGTGTGTTACTAAACGAATTCAAGAATAAGGCCTGCCGCACCAACTGTGAAGGGCTAAACGCATAAAAATATTAGGAATTATGGTGAGGCCGCGCGAGTCAGCAAGACGCGGCAGGCCAAAACAGCCCCCGAAACGCCGCCCCGGGCAATGATGTTGAACTCATGATCCAAGGCCTGCATACGCGTATCTTCGCGCGGGATGCCCTCTGCCTCTAACGCAAATATTTCGCGGCGGGCAATGCCCTTGGCCTTATTGCGGATCGACAGGGTCATATCGTTTATTTTGCGCTGAAAGCGGTCCTTGAGGCCCTCAGGCGGCTCTTCCCCGCCGCCACCCTGACGGCGACGCTCGTATTCTTCGATCTCGCCAATCGTGGCGGCACGAATATTGGGTGGTTTATTTTGGGTCATAGATGCCTTTTTATAATATCTGCCCCTATTCTAGGGTGGATTCTTTAAGAAACCATCACCGATCTGCAATATTACGGTAAAAACGGCACTCCGGTTGACTTTTGGATCATTCGGCTAACTCTTAAGGGGTCTGATTCACGCTGCTTTGCCCATGAGGAACACTATGGAATATATCCTGTCCGGCTCCGTTAAAATCCCCGTCCTTGGCTTTGGCACCTGGAAACTGACCGGGGCGGCTTGCGTGCGGGCGACCGAACAAGCCCTTGAAACCGGCTACCGCCATATCGACACCGCCCAGATTTATGAGAACGAAACCGAAATTGGTACGGTCCTATCAGGCAGCGGCATCGCACGCGCCGATATTTTCCTGACAACAAAAGTCTGGACCGAAAATTTGAAAGACGGCGCGCTCCAACGCTCTGTTGATGAAAGCCTCAAAAAACTAAAAACCGATTATGTTGATCTGCTGCTGATCCACTGGCCAATGACAGATGTGCCTTTTGCCGAACAATTACAGGCCTTGAAATCAGTGCAAGATGCCGGCAAGACCCGCTTGATCGGTGTCTCTAATTTCACCGTGGCGCAATTGCGCGAAGCGGTTGAGATCATCGGTGCACCACTGGTCAATAATCAAGTGGAGTACCACCCATACCTTTCCCAAAAGCCGGTTTTAGATTTCACCCGGTCACACGACATGTTCTTAACCGCCTATTCCCCGCTGGCCCGTGGCAAGATCATGGATGATCCAACACTAGATGCATTGGCCAAGAAACACGGCAAGTCTATCAGCCAGATCATCCTGCGCTGGTTGTTGCAGCACGGCGATGTCGCCGCCATTCCCAAGGCCGCAAGCGTTGCCCATATCAAGAGCAATTTCGATATTTTTGATTTTGTGCTAAGTCATGAAGATGTCGCAGCCATCCACGCCCTCGCCCGTCCCGATGGACGGTTGATAAACCCCGCATGGGGCCCGGTCTGGGACAAGTCAGCTTAATTTAAACAAAGAGAGAATTTCTAAAATGCCAATCATTCAAATCCACCTGATTGAAGGCCGCAGCATCGAACAAAAACGCGCACTTGTTGAAAAGGTCACCGCCGCCGTTTGCGAATCCGTTAGCGTCACGCCCGAGCACGTAAAAATCATCCTGTCCGACATGGCAAAACACGATTACGCCACGGCGGGTGTTTTAAAATCTGACGAAGTAAAAGTTTAAAGGGGTTTTCAAGGGGGCGATTGCCCCCTTGGACCCTGTGACCCTATTCGGGCTCAGGATCGTCAGGATTGTGGTGATGACCCCGTCTTGGATTCAACGCTTGTTCAAGCATATGGTTTTCAATTTCCGCGTCGTGCAATGGCACCAAAATGGCGTCGGGAATATCGCGGTGGATTAACGGTCCGTGCGTCTTCGCGAAATGATCTTCCAAAACATGCTGCATATGATCGTGTTCGGCCTTTAACATCAGGCGGTAATTGCGCACCAAGGCATGAGCGGTTTCTTTAAATTGCCCGGTAATATGCATGTTATCGCGCAGTGAAATCGGCACCAGCGTGATTTCTAAAACCGCGTGATACCCTTGCGCTTCGGAATGATTCAAAGATTTAATTGCAACATGCGCGTCACTTTGGCGGCCCGATAAAAAGGCAGAAGCCTTGTCCATTGCGGTGAACAAGGCTTCTTCATAACTGATCGGCGAATACGCTTCGACAACATGCTTCAGCATGGAATCAGTAAACCCGTGCTTTCGGTGGAACGGCTTCAACTTCATCGGTCAAGGTGGTCAGAATAACCGGGCGGTAACCAAGCGTTGCCTGCCCCTTATCATCAACCCATGCCAAGGTGTGTTTCAGCCATTTAACGTCATCACGGTCCGGGAAATCTTCCCGCGCCTGTGCGCCACGGCTTTCTTCACGATTGCATGCGCCTTCAATCGTTGGAACGCATTGATAGAGCAAGTTATCAAGCTCCAGCGTTTCAACCAGATCGGTGTTGAAAATCAACGAACGGTCGGACACGCCAATATCGGCCAATTCAGCAAAACATTCCTGAACCAGCTTGCGGCCCTCTTCCAGCGTTTCACCGGTACGGAACACGGCGGCATGGTTTTGCATGGTCCGCTGCATTTTATTGCGCAATTGTGCCGTTGTGGTTTTGCCCGATGCATTGCGGTAATGATCAAAACGCGCCAGTGCTTTATCGCCCGTATCACGCCCCAGTGGCTTATGCTTTTGCCCCGGGGTGACGGTTTCCGCAGCGCGGATCGCAGCGGCGCGGCCAAAGACGACCAGATCGAGAAGCGAATTAGAACCAAGACGGTTCGCGCCATGAACAGAAACGCAAGCCGCTTCACCAATCGCCATCAGACCCTTCACCACACGGTTCGGATCTTCTGCGGTTGGGTTCAATACTTCGGTGTGAACATTGGTTGGGATACCGCCCATATTGTAGTGAACGGTTGGCAGGACCGGAATTGGGTCCTTGGTTACATCAACACCGGCAAACACGCGCGCTGTTTCGGCAATGCCGGGCAGACGCGAATGGATGATATCCGGGTCCAGATGTTCAAGGTGCAGGTGAATATGATCTTTATGTTCGCCGACGCCGCGACCTTCGCGAATTTCAATCGTCATGGAACGGGATACAACATCGCGTGATGCCAGATCCTTGGCGGATGGCGCGTAACGCTCCATAAACCGTTCGCCTTCGGAGTTGGTCAGGTAACCGCCCTCACCACGAACACCTTCTGTAATCAGGCATCCGGCGCCATAAACGCCCGTTGGGTGGAACTGAACAAATTCCATATCCTGTAATGGAATGCCAGCACGCAGAGCCATTGCCCCGCCATCACCGGTGCAGGTGTGCGCGGATGTGCAAGAGAAGTAAGCACGGCCATAACCGCCCGTTGCCAGCACGGTTTGATGACCACGGAAGCGGTGGATGGTGCCATCCATCAAATTCCACGCCATCACACCCAAGCATTCGCCGTTATCACCCATGATCAGATCAAGCGCGATATATTCAATGAAGAATTCAGCGTTATGTTTCAGGGCCTGCTGATACAGCGTATGCAAAATCGCATGGCCTGTCCGGTCAGCCGCCGCGCAAGTGCGCTGTGCCGTGCCCTTGCCGTAATGGGTGGTCATGCCGCCGAAAGCGCGTTGGTAAATTTTACCGTCTGCTGTGCGGCTGAACGGAACGCCGTAATGTTCCAGTTCGATAATGGCCGGAATGGCCTCTTTACACATATATTCAATCGCGTCCTGGTCGCCCAACCAATCCGACCCCTTGATGGTGTCATAAAAGTGAAAGCGCCAATCATCTTCACCCATGTTGCCAAGGGCCGCCGAGATACCGCCCTGCGCCGCCACGGTGTGGGAGCGTGTCGGGAAGACTTTGGAAATACAGGCTGTGCGCAGCCCCTTTTCCGCCATGCCGAATGTGGCGCGCAAACCTGCACCGCCCGCACCAACAACAATGACGTCATATTCGTGATCGATAATTTGATAATTCTGTGTCATGGGAAGCCCTAGCCAGCAAACGCAATTTTAAGGATGGAAAAGATACAAGCAATTGCCGCCGCGAAGAAAAACAACTTCATCGCAATCAGCTTCACCAGTTTGAAACCTTCGTTATGGATGTAATCCTCAACAATCACCTGTGTGCCCAAGGACGCATGGTAGAATGTCGAAATGACCGCCAGAATCATCAAAACCGCATTCAGCGGCTGTGCCAGCCAAGCGGTGAATGTTGCGTAATCAACAACGCCCATATGCGTGACCGACCACACCAGCCAGATCATCAGACCCAGATTGGAAATCGCGGTGACACGTTGATGCATCCAGTGATGAACGCCGCTATGCGTAGACCCAGTACCACGTGCAACGGACAGGGGGCTG